>DATKSU010000001.1:0-52318 GCA_035531495.1 Minisyncoccota bacterium
ACCCCGAACCGTCGGCCGGCCTCGGTCGGAGAATGCCCGTGCCGCACCATAGCGGCGGCGTCTCTCCTCACCTTGGGCATGTATGGATTCTTGGTGTACATGACGCGATGGTATCGCGTCCAAGCTATTGAACCATTACGGGGGTATTGTCTTCTGCGCAAGATGTGCTATTATGTAAATTGGCCAATTGCCCGCGGCTATGCCGCGCTACCTAAGGAGGAGATATGAAGACCATGCATGAGATCCTTGAAGATAAATTTCTGTACGCAGCGTTCATCTGCGTACTGCTCGCTGTCGGCGTCGCGCTCGCCGACGTCCGTGACCCCCATGAGGCGGTCGCGCGGTACATAATTGGATTTATCCTGCTGGGTGTCGCAGCAGCCATGGGCATCATTCAGATGCTCGGCAGGCGCGAGGGCAGGCATGACGCAGTACAGGGGATATCAGAGATCATCGACAAGCTCTGATGACTCGTAGGACGGCCGGTCGCGGGTGTATCCGCGACCGGCCGCTTCATTTCTTGACGCGCCCTCTCCGGACGCGCATAGTGACGGGAGATTCCCGCTTATCACCGATAGGAGGAACCATGCTCAGTGTCATCGGATGGATCGTCTTTACGATCGTCGCCGCGACCTCACTCGTCCTGACGCTTTTCGTCATCTCGTTGAAGCTCGGCGAGTACTTCGACTCGCCCCTTATCTTCGTCGGCGCATTCGCCGAAAGCATCAGCGCAGCGCTGGTCCTCATCGTCCATCACTATCGCAAGATCAAGCCGCTCGCACCGCCCGGCGAACCTCACTGACCGCGGATTCAGGCTTTACGGCAGGCACGACACACCGCGCTTGCCGTTATCCGTTACCGACGTTTTGCATTTTCAAAACGTGTCGGTGTATAGTGTCTCAACTATGGCAAAGGATTATTATGCGGTGCTCGGCGTCGACAAGAAGGCGTCGAAGGACGACATCAAGAAGGCGTTCCGCAAGCTCGCGCACAAGTACCACCCCGACAAGGGCGGCACGGACGAGACGAGGTTCAAGGAGATAACCGAAGCGTACGCCATCCTCTCCGATGAGAAGAAGCGCCGCGAGTACGACGCGTACGGCCAGGCCTTCTCGGGCGGCGCTGGACCGGGCACGGGCGGCAATCCGTTCGCCGGCTTCGACTTCTCACAGTTCCAGCAGGACTTCGGCGGCGGGACCGAATTCGACTTCGGCGACCTGTTCGGCGACATCTTCGGCGGGCGCGCGAGCCGCTCCCGCATGCCGCGCGGGCGCGACATCTCCATCGATCTCGAGGTGTCCTTCAAGGACGCTGTCTTCGGCACGAAGCGTCACGTCCTCATCGCGAAGGTGTCCCGGTGCGACGTGTGCGGCGGCAACGGCGCGAAGCCCGGTACGCCGCTCGACACGTGCACCGTCTGCAACGGCAGCGGCCGCGTTCATGAGGTGCGCAACTCCATCCTCGGGCAGTTCACGAGCACGCGCACCTGCGCGACCTGCGACGGCACCGGCAAGATACCGAAAGAGAAATGCGCGGCATGCAAAGGCCACGGCGTCCTGCGCAAGGAAGAGGACATCCAGATCACCATCCCAGCCGGTATCGAGAACGGCGAGATGATACGCCTGCCGCAGCAGGGCGAAGCGGTGAAGGCCGGCGTCGCGGGCGATCTCTACGTGAAAGTGCACGTGAAGCCGCACCCGGTCTTCCGCCGCGAGGGGACGAATCTCGTCATGGACCTGCCCGTGAAGCTTACCGATGCCTTGCTCGGCACCACCGTTCCCATCGAGATTTTGGAAGGGAAGACGCTCGAGGTGGAGGTGCCGCCCATGAAGCGCTCCGAAGAGCTCCTGCGTGTGCGCGGCAAGGGCATCCCGCAGGACGGCGCCCGCGGCGACCTCATCATCCACCTCGAGACGGCCCTCCCGCAGAAGCTTTCGGGCAAGGCCCGCAAGGCCATTGAGGATTTGAAGGACGAGGGTCTCTAAGGGGAGGTATACTGGTGCCGATGGGCGCCGCCGTGAGCAACATCGCGAACCTCTCGCAAGTCAATTCCATCGTCACGACGACGACGGGCACCTTGTGGGCGGCGACGGGCAATTTCGTCATCATCCTCGCCCTCCTCGGGGTGCTCTTCCTCTTCTCCCGCTACGTGGGCCGCGGCCCGTTCGTCGCCCTTCTCCTGGCCTTCTACGCCGCCTACGCCCTTTACGAGACCTTCCCGTACATGTCGTACCTGCCGACGGCGCCGGCAGTCACGGCGCTCGTCACGCACGCCGCGGTCTACGTCGCGCTCGTCCTCGTCTTCTACATGATATTGCGCCGCGTCGTCGTCTCGGACTTCCTCTACATCGGCCTCTTCGGCCTCGTCGCGCTCTCGTTCTTCGGTGCCGCGTTCCTCGTCGCCATTTCGTACCACCTCTTCCTCATCAGCGCCGTGTATCAGTTCAATCCGACCATCAGCGCCGTCTTCGCTCCCGACCAGTATTTCTTCTGGTGGTTCGCCGCCCCTGCCATCGGCCTCTTCTTTCTCGCGAGGTGAAAAATATCAGCTTCGTGGTATAATATTTTAGTGACGGATACGAGACCGAAATTCACCTGGGCCGAGAAGAAAGCCGCGCTTGCGCGGCAGCTTCGTCCTTACCGGAGTCTGCTCGTCACGCTCGGCATCGTCGAGGTGTTCGCCGCCGTCGCCAACGGCGTAGTCCCGTATCTGACCGGCAAATTCTTCGATGCGCTCATCACCCCGCATGCTATCGCGCTGCCGGGGTTCGGCGCCTATCCGGCCTGGGCGGTGCTGCTCGGCGCCTGGATACTCATCCAGCTCCTCGCGAACCTGACGAGCTTCGCGAGCGACCGCTATGAGCGCCATCTGACGACCGAGGTGGAAGCCGGTGTGCAAGCGCGCGCGTTCGTCCACCTGCTCACGCTCCCGGTCTCGTTCCACAAGAAGCACCGGACAGGCGAGATCGTCGATAACTTGAGTCGGGCCGGCTGGATGCTCGGGAGCATGATAAGCACGATTCTCTCTATCGCGCCGCAGTTCCTCACCATCGTCATCGGCGTCGGCATCTCATTCGCCATCTACCCGAGACTCGCGCTCGTCCTCCTCGCCGGTATCGCCGTCTACCTCGTCGTTCTCCTGCGCGTCCTGCCGCAGACGAGTCATTTCCAGGAAGAGGGGTTCCGCATCTGGAATCGCGCCTTCGGCGACGCGCAGGATGCGTACGCGAACGTCTCGACCGTAAAGCATGCCGGAGCCGAGGCGTACGAGGGCAAGCGCATCATGAGCGCGTTCTACGAGAAGGCTGTGCCGCTGTGGTATCGCATGGAGCGCGCCTGGAGCAACCTGAACTTCTCTCAGCGCATCATCGTTACCGCGACGCAAGGGGCGATACTCCTGTACTCGGTCTTCCTCATCGCCGGACACCAGATAACCATCGGCGATCTCATCGCCTTCAACGCATATGCCGCCATGATCATCGGTCCGTTCGTCTCCCTCGGCCGGCAGTGGCAGACCGTCCAGAACGGTCTCACGGCCGTCGCGCGCGTGGAACTCATCTTCGGCACGGCGCCCGAAGCCTATGAGCCGCCGGAAGCCATCGCGCTGCCGGACGTGAAGGGGAATGTCTCGTTCGAAGATGTGCATTTCTCGTACGGAGCCGACCAGCCCGAGGTGCTCAAGGGCGTCTCGTTCGCCGCAAAGGCGGGCGAGGTCATCGCGCTGGTCGGCGAGACGGGCGTCGGCAAATCGACGACTGCCGACCTCATTTCGGCCTACTATTTCGCGACCGATGGCCGCATTCTCATCGACGGCCACGATATACGCGACGTGAACCTGCGCGACCTGCGCCGCAGCATCGCCGTCGTCCCGCAGGAGGTCGTGCTCTTCAATGCGTCTATCAAGGACAACATCCGGTACGGCCGCCCTGATGCGACCGACGAGGAGGTCATTGCGGCGGCGGAGCGCGCGCATGCGGGCGCGTTCATACGGAGATTTCCGGAGCAGTACGAGCAGGAGGTGGGGGAGCGCGGCATCAAGCTCTCGGTCGGCCAGAAGCAGCGCGTCGCTATCGCGCGCGCGATGCTGCGTGACCCGCACATCCTCATCCTCGACGAGCCGACCTCGGCGCTCGACCCGGAGACCGAGAGCTATATCACCAAATCGCTTGAAGAGCTCATGGAAGATCGGACCACCTTCATCATCGCGCATCGTCTCTCGACCGTCCGGGAGGCGGATCGCATCATCGTACTCGAGGACGGCCGCATCGCCGAGGAAGGGTCGCATGACGAGCTGATCGCGAAAAACGGCGCGTATGCTCGCCTCTACAACTTCCACATCGGACTGCGCGAGTAATGCTATAGTTTCCCCATGACGCTCGCGCAGGAGCTCAAGGAACGCGGCCTTATCGTCGACACCTCGGCACCGCCCGAGAAGATATTCGCTGCCCGTCGCACCGTCTATCTCGGCATCGATCCGACGGCGGACTCCATGCACGCGGGCCACCTCGTGCCCATCCTGCTCATGCGGCGGCTCGGCGAGGCGGGGAACAAACTCATCTTCCTCGTCGGCGGCGGGACGGGGCTCGTCGGCGATCCGAAGGAGGCGGGGGAGCGGCCGATGCTCGATGCGAAGACGGTCGCCGCGAATACACGCGCGCTCAAGCGCCAGCTGAAAGGCCTCATGAACGGCATCCCATTCACGATGGCCGACAACGCCGACTGGCTCGCAAAGCTCAAGCTCCTGCCGTTCTTGCGCGAGATCGGCAAGCACTTCACGGTGAACGACCTTGTCAAGCGCGACATCATCAAGAAGCGCCTCGAGACGCCTGACGAGAGCATCTCGTACACGGAATTCACCTATGCGCTCTTACAGGGTTATGATTTTCTGACCCTGAACGAGAAGTACGGCTGCGACCTCCAGGTCGGCGCCTCCGACCAGTGGACGAACATGCTCTCGGGCGTCGAGCTCATCCGCAAAAAGGCCGGAAGGGAGGCGTTCGCCTTCACGGTGCCGCTCATCACGGACGCGAACGGCAAGAAGTTTGGCAAGTCGGAAGGCAACGCCGTCTGGCTCGACGCGCGCAAGACCTCTCCGTTCCGTTTCTACCAGTTCTGGATGAATCTCCCGGATACGAACGTCGAACAGTATCTCAAAGTCTACACGTTCATGCCGCTCGCGGAGATTCAGGCGCTCATGGAGCTACACCGGAGGAGCCCCGGCGAGCGGCAGGCGCAAGAGACGCTCGCGCGCCTCGTGACGGAGCTCGTGCACGGCCCAGCCGCCACCGCGCAGGCGGCCGCGGCGACCGACGCTCTCTTCGGCGGCGTGCCCTTCGCCAATCTTTCGAACGAAGCGCGCGAAGTCGTTCTCGCCGAAGCGCCGTCGGTGACGCTCTCGAAGAAAGAGATTGCGGACGGCGTCCCGCTCGCCGATATCCTCATCTCGGGCGGCCTCGCTTCCTCCCGCTCCGACTCCCGCCGGCTCGTGGAAGGGAAGGGCGTGACGGTGAACGGAATGGTGCCCCAGGCGCCCGACCAGAAAGTCTATGCCGGCGACCTGCCGGGCGGCCACGCGCTCGTGCGCAAAGGCAAGCAGGGCGTCCTCATCCTCGTTTTGAAATAAGTAGCCGCATCGGCTATAGTGGCCTCATTGCGTCGGTGGCAGAGTGGTCAATTGCACTTGGCTGTAAACCAAGCGACTTCGGTCTACGAAGGTTCGAATCCTTCCCGGCGCACCCTGATAATTCTATGCTATCGTTTGCGGTATGAGTAACGGCAGGCCCGTCCTCGTCTCCGGCGTCAAACCGACCGGGGACCTGCATATCGGCAACTATTTCGGCGCGATACGCCAGCAGGTCGAGCTTGTCGAAAGCGGGAAGTACCGCCCCTTCATTTTCGTCGCCGACTATCACGCACTGAACACGATGCAGGACGCCGAAGAGATGCGCCGCCGCACGAAGGAGCTCGTAATGGCCTACCTCGCCATCGGCCTCGATCCGAAGGAAGTGGTGCTCTTCAAGCAATCGGACGTCCCTGCGCACACCGAACTCTGCTGGATTTTCGATAGCATCACCACGATGCCCTACCTGATGCTTTCACATGCGTTCAAAGCTACAGCTGATAGAGCCTTTTTTGAAAATAACAACATTAAGACAACTGCTGATTTGAATAATTACTTCAATAGTCTACCTATGACAGAAGCGGATGCCGGCTCAGACACATTTCGGTCAATGGTGAGTAGAGTCTTCAAGGGGATTGGCGTCGGCACGTTCAACTACCCGATGCTCATGGCCGCCGACATACTCCTCTATGACGCTGCGGTCGTACCGGTCGGCCAGGACCAGAAGCAGCACATCGAATACGCGCGCGACACAGCGGAGAAATTCAATCGCATCTTCAAGGAGGACGTCTTTACGCTCCCCGAGCCCTACATCATGCCGGACGTCGCCGTCGTTCCAGGCACGGATGGTCAGAAGATGAGCAAGAGCTACGGCAACGTCATCCCGCTCTTCGGGAGCCGCGACAAGCTCGCGAAGGCCGTGATGAGCATCGTGACGGACTCCTCCGGGAAACGTCCGGAGAACGTTTACGCCATCCACAAGCTCGTGAAGAGCGAAAAGGAGCTTGAACCGCTCTACAAGAACAATCGCGGCAACTACAAGGCGCTCAAGGAAGCGCTCATCGAAGACCTCGACCGTTACTTCGCGCCGATGCGTGAGCGATACGAGGCGCTCGAGAAGGACCCGGGCGCCGTCGAAGGCATCCTCGCGGAAGGGAAACAGGAAGCCCGTGCCGTTTCCGAGGCGAAGATGGAGCGAGTTCGCCGCGCCATCGGTGTAGCATAAGCGTATGGAGCGCACCCTCATCGGCGAACTCGGAAAGCATGTCGGCGAAACCGTCTCCATAAGCGGCTGGGTGGACGTGCGTCGCGACCAGGGGAAGATGGTCTTCTTCGATTTCCGGGACCGTTCGGGAATCGTACAGGGCGTCGTTCTGCCGAAGAGCGAGGCGATGGAGGCTGCCAAAGACGTCCGCAACGAATACGTCGTGCGGATAGAGGGCGTCGTCAACAAACGCCCAGACAAGAACGTGAACGCAGGCGTCTTGAACGGCGACATCGAACTCGAGATAACGGCCGTCGAGGTCTTGAACCACTCGGAGCCGATGCCGTTCGATATCTCAGGCGACACGCGCGCCGTAGACGAGAACGTCCGCGCCGAGTATCGCTACCTCGACCTGCGCAGCCCTCGCTTGCGGAAGAACATGCAGGTGCGCAGCGAATTCGTCCGCCGCTGCCGCGAGCACCTCTTCGCGGGCGGCTTCATCGAGATAGAGACGCCGCTTCTGACCGAGTCCACGCCCGAGGGCTCGCGCGATTTCGTCGTTCCGTCGCGGCTCAACCCCGGCAAATTCTATGCGCTCCCGCAGTCGCCCCAGCAGTACAAGCAGCTCCTCATGACGGCCGGTTTCGAGCGGTACTTCCAGATCGCCCGCTGCATCCGCGACGAAGACCTGCGCGCTGACCGCGGCTTCGAGCATACCCAGGTGGATATCGAGATGTCGTTCGTCACGATGGAAGACGTCATGCAAGCCGTGGAGGAGATGATCATCTCGGTGGTCGAGGCGATGGGGCACGTCATAAAGGAGAAGCCCTTCCCGCGCATCTCGTACAAGGACGCGATGGCGACGTACGGTGCGGACAAGTTCGACCTGCGCACGGAAGAGGAGAAAGGGAAGGGCGTCCTCGCGTACGCCTGGGTCGTCAATTTCCCGTTCTTCGAGAAAACCGAGAAAGGCGGCTGGACCTTCACGCATAACCCGTTCTCAATGCCGGTTCCCGAGCACCTCGACTGGCTCATGAAGGGCGAGCATATCGGGGACATCCTCACAACGCAGTACGACCTCGTCTGCAACGGCTTCGAGTCGGGCGGCGGTTCCATCCGCGCGCACAAGCCCGAGATACTCGAAGCCGTCTATAAGGTGATGGGTTTTTCGGGCGCGGAGCTCGAAGAACGCGTCGGCCACATGCTGCGCGCCTTCCGGCACGGCACGCCCCCGCACGGCGGCATCGCCCTCGGCGTAGAGCGCAACGTCATGAACCTCACCGGCGAGTCGATGCTGCGGGAAGTGCAGGCCTTCCCGATGACGCGCGGCGGCCAGACCTCCGTCATGAAGGCGCCGAAGGAACTGTCGCAGAAGCAGCTCGACGAACTCCACCTTTCCATCAATGTACCTCGCGACGCCGAAAACTAACTTCACCATCCGGACGGACTCGTTCCAGGGCCCGTTCGAGCTCGTGCTCGAGCTCATCGAGGCGCACAAGCTTCTCATCAACGACCTTGCGCTCGCGAGCATCACCGAAGATTTCATCCAGCACGTGCGCGCGCAAGCATCATTCCCCATCGAGGAGACGGCGAATTTCATACAGATTGCGGCGACGCTGCTCCTCATCAAGTCGAAATCCCTCGTGCCGGACTTGACCCTGACCGAAGATGAGAGTGCGGACGTCGACGACCTCAAGCGCCGGCTCGAGGCCTATGAGAAGGTGCGCGAAGCGGCGCGCGAGCTCTCCCGCATCTATGGCCGAACCGTCATGTTCCCGGCAGGGGAGCGGCCGCCCGAGACCGTCTTTGCGCCCGCCCGCGACTTCACGAAGGCGGCCCTCGCCGACGCGCTCGCGCGCGTGCTCGCCGCGCGCGAGGAAGTCGAGGCGCTGCCCGAGGCGCGCGTGAAGCCGGTGGTGACCATCGAGGAGATGATGGAACGACTCGCCGCGCGCGTCCAGGGCGCGCTCACGCTCTCGTTCAAGGAATTCACGGGCTCCTCCAAGGAGAAAGTCGAAGTCATCGTGTCCTTCCTCGCGCTGCTCGAGCTCGTCAAGCAGGGCGCGGTCGCCGCCGAGCAGTACGCCGCTCACGGCGATATCCGCATCAGCCATACCGCGCCGGAGGCTACCCCGCGCTACGGTACCTGACGACGGCCTCTTCCCGGGCCATAGGCCCGCAAAAACGTCCCCAATCGGCGCGTTGCCCTCGAGGGAGTGCGCGGCTATGATAGGGGTAATGATCGATCCTCCGGCCGCCATTGAAGCCCTCCTGTTCGCCTCCGGCGAGCCCTTGGAGAAGAAGCGGCTCGCCGGCCTCCTCGGCATCAGGGACAGCGAACTGGACGTCGCCCTCGGCGCGCTTGCGCAAGCGCTCAAGGGCCGCGGCATTACGCTCGTCGAGACGGCGACCGAGGTCGAGCTGCGCACGACGGCGGAGGCGGCCGACCTCGTGAAGACGCTCCGGGAGAGCGAACTCTCGCGCGACCTGGGTAAGGCGAGCCTCGAGACGCTCGCCGTCATCGCGTACCGCGCGGGCGCGACCCGCGGCGAGATCGACTGGGTGCGCGGCGTCAATTCCTCGACATCGCTGCGCACGCTTCTCCTGCGCGGCCTCATCGAGGGCAGGGAAGACGAGCGCGACAAGCGCCGCATCCGCTACACGCTCACGACCGACGCGCTCGCGCACCTCGGCCTCTCCCGCGTCGCGGATCTGCCGCGCTATGCGGAACTGTCCGCCGAGGCGCAGGCCGCGAGCGCGGCCGAGACGCAGGACGCAGCATGATCATCATGGACGGGCTCGAGCACCAACGGTTAGCGGTACGGGCGCGCGGCATGCGCGAGCTCGGCATCGTGCTCATCTTCGCGTCCATGGTTCTCGCGCTCTTCCTCTTCCTGCCGGTCTCGCCCGACCAGGCCGCGCCCGCACCTATCGCCATCGCGAGCACGACGGCGCCGGACGCCTTCGCGGACCTTCCCATCGACGCGAAGGCCGCCATCGTCTATGACCTCGCGACAGGAGAGGTCTTGTACGCGAAGAACGCGGACGCGCAGCTGCCGCTCGCCTCGCTCACGAAACTCCTCACGATGTACGCCGCGTTCAGCGAGTTTTCGTCCTCGACGCCGATTACGATACCGGCCGACGTCATGGGGCTGAGCGCCCCGCATGCGTTCTTGCCGGGACAGATGTTCACGCTCTCGAATCTCGCACGCCTCACGCTTACCGGCTCCTTGAACGACGGCGCGGCCGCTATCGCCGAGGCGGTGGCCGCGCGTGAGAATACGTCCATCCACGGCGCGCTCGCGGGCGCCGCTGCCGCCCTCGGCCTCTCGCAGACCTATGCCATCAACGGCAACGGCCTCGACGTGAATACCGCCGTCTCCGGCGGCTACGGTTCTGCGTACGACCTTGCGCGCCTCGCGGGTGCTCTCGTCGCGCTTGCGCCGGACGTCGCTTCCGCGACGACGCACCGGACGGTCGAGGCGTCGTCCGTCGGCGGCACGTCGTTCACGATCAAGAATACCGATCCGATGGTCGCGAATATCCCAGGACTTCTCCTTTCGAAGACCGGCTACACGGACCTCGCCGACGGCAACCTCGCGCTCGTCTTCGATGTCGGCATCCAGCATCCGGTCGCCGTCGTCGTCCTCGGCTCGACGGTAACTTCGCGCTTCACTGACGGTCTGAAGCTCGTCGCGGCGACGTTCGCGCATTTCGCCCACGTCAAATCTTTATGATTACGAGCAACATCCTCAAGGTGTTCATCCCGGCGACCGCGTCGTTCGCCGTCGGCATCGCCTGCGCCCCGCTCCTCACGCACTACCTGTTCAAGTACCGCGTCTGGAAGAAGACGGACGGGAAAACTGCGCTCGACGGCACGGCCGCGGTCGAGTTCGAGAAACTCCGCGCGAGCGGCGAGACGCGCGCGGGCACGGAGACGAAGACGCCGCGCATGGGCGGCATCCTCATCTGGGCGAGTGTCACCATCGTGACTGTCCTCATGTGGGCGCTCGCGCGCTTCGTCCCCGGTCCCCTCACCGAGAAGCTCGACTTCCTCTCCCGCAGCCAGACGTGGATACCGTTCTTCACGCTCCTCGCCGGGGCGCTTATGGGCTTCGCGAACGACCTGCTCGATGTCCAGCCGGGAGGAGAGAAGGGGATACGGCTGCCCACGCGTCTCCTCTTCGTCATGCTCGTCTCGGCCTTTGTCGGCTGGTGGTTCTACGCGAAGCTCGGGATGACGGCTATCGGCATCCCGGGCGACGGGACGCTTCCTCTCGGCGGCTTCATCGTCCCCTTGTTCATGCTCGTCTCCATCGGCATCTATGCGGGCGGCGTCATCGACGGCATCGACGGGCTGTCGGGCGGCATCTTCGCGAGCATCTTCATGGCGTACGCCGGCATCGCGTACTTCCAGAACCAGATAAACCTCGCCGCGTTCTCCGCGACCTTGGTCGGCGCCATCCTCGCCTTCCTCTGGTTCAACATCCCGCCCGCGCGCTTCTGGATGACGGAGACCGGCACGATGGGCCTCACGATGACTTTAGCCGTCATCGCTTTCATGACCGATACTCCCGGGAACGGCTACGGCGTCGCCGCGCTGCCGGTCATCGCGTTCCCGCTCGTCATCACCGTCCTGTCGAACGTCATCCAGGTCGCTTCGAAACGCTTCCGCGGCAAGAAGGTCTTCCGCATCGCCCCCTTGCACCACCACTTCGAGGCTATCGGGTGGCCATCCTATAAGGTCACCATGCGTTACTGGGTCATCTCCGTCATCTGCGCCATCGTCGGCATGTCGATCGCGCTCATCAAGTAAGGTATGCGCTTTCAGACCGGCGACCGCATCTTCTTCATGCTCGTGCTCGCGCTTGCGCTCGCCGGCCTCGCCATCTTCTCGTCCGCCGCGCTCGGACTGCTCGCCCGCGAGACGAGCTCGATCTCCCGCGACATCCTCCTGCAGATCGTCCTCGGGCTCGGCTTCGGGTCCGCCGCCCTCGTCGCCGCGCGCTTCATCCCGCTCGCGGCTATCCGGCGCTTCGCGCCGCACCTCTTCGCCGTCTCGCTCATCTTCACGGCGCTCGTCTTCGTGCCGCACCTCGGACTGCGCGCCAACGGCGCGACTCGATGGATCAACCTCGGCTTCACCACCGTGCAGCCGGCCGAATTCCTCAAGATCGGCTTCGTCATCGCGCTCGCCTGGTGGCTCGCGCCGCGGGCGCGACAGCTCTCGGACGTCAAGAAGGGCCTCATCCCGTTCGCCGCCATCCTCGCGCTGCCGGCGCTCCTCCTGATCGCGCAGCCGAACACGTCGACGACGCTCCTCATCCTCGCGACGGGCGCCGTGATGTACTTCGCCGCCGGCGCGCCCTGGCGCGATTTCGGCATTCTCCTCGCTCTCATCCTCGTCGCGTTCGGCGCCGTCGTGCTCATCCGGCCGTACGTCCTCCAGCGCGTCGAGACTTTCTTCAACCCGTCAGCGAACTCGCTCTCGACCGGCTATCAGATCCAGCAGTCCTTGATCGCCGTCGGTTCAGGCGGCGTCTTCGGCCGCGGCTTCGGCCAGAGTGTCGAGAAATTCAACTACCTACCGGAACCCGACGGCGACTCCGTCTTCGCCGTCTTCGCCGAAGAGACGGGTTTCGTGGGCTCTCTCATCCTGCTCGCGCTCTTCGTCGCGCTCGCCGCACGCGGCATCGTCATCGCCGGCGATTCCCGCGACCTCTTCGGCGGGCTCATGGTGCTCGGCCTCTCTTTCCTCATCATCCTCCAGGCGTTCATCAACATCTGCGCCATGCTCGGCATCATCCCGCTCACGGGCCTGCCGCTGCCGTTCGTCTCGCACGGCGGAACCGCGCTCTTCGCCGTCCTCCTCATGTGCGGCCTTATCCTGAACGTCGCCGCCCACCGGCAGGCGTGAACTGGTATAGTCGTGGTATGAAAATCGCGTTCACAGGAGGCGGGACCGGCGGCCACTTCTATCCCGCCATCGCCATCGCGGAAGCCGTGCGGGACATCGTCCGCGAGAAGCGCCTCCTCGACCCGAAGCTCTACTACCTCGCGCCGGACCCGTTCGACGAGAAAGCGCTCTTCGAGAACGGCATCGTCTTCATCCGCATCCCGGCAGGGAAACTGCGTCGCTATCGCTCGCTCCTGAACGTAACCGATTCCTTCGTGACGCTCCTCGGCACGTTCGCGGCCCTCGTGACGCTCTTCAGCATCTATCCGGACGTCGTCGTGAGCAAAGGCGGGTACGGCAGCGTGCCGACGGTGCTCGCCGCGCGCCTCCTCGGCATCCCGGTCATCGTGCATGAATCGGATGCGAAGCCCGGACGCGCGAACCTGCTCGCCGCGAAGTCCGCGCGCAAGATCGCCATCTCTTTCGACAGCGCTGCGCAGTACTTCCCGTCGTCGGTGCAGAAGAAAATTGCGCGCACGGGCATCCCCGTGCGCAAGGCGCTCATGCGTATCGAGCTGGAAGGCGCTCACCAGTACCTCGGCCTCGATCGGAGCGTCCCGACGGCGTTCATCCTTGGCGGCTCGCAGGGCTCGCTGCGCATCAACGAGGCGGTCCTCTCCGCGCTGCCGGAGCTCGTCTCCTTCGCGAACATCATCCACCAGACGGGCGTCGCGCACTATGCGAACGTCGAGGCCGTCGCGAAAGTCGCGCTCGCGAAGAGCGAGCACGCGGACCGCTACCATCCCTTCAACTACCTCTCCGAGATGGCCATGCAGCGCGCGGCAGGCGCCGCGGACATCGTCGTCTCGCGCGCCGGCGCGGGCTCCATCGCCGAAATCGCGCTCTGGAAGAAGCCGTCCATCCTCATACCTATTCCCGAATCCATAAGTCATGATCAGCGGACGAACGCGTATGCCTTCGCTCGCACCGGCGCCGCCGTCGTCGTCGAAGAAGAGAACCTTACGCCGCACGTCCTCGTCTCCGAGATGCGCCGCATCGTCTCCGATCCGGCGGCGGCAAGCCGCATGAGCGCCGCGTCGGCCGGCTTCACGGAAGTCGACGCCGCACGCGTCCTCGCGAACGAGGCGCTCGTCATTGCGCTCGAGCACGAAGCATGACGGAAGTCGTCACCCGCATCCCGCCGTCGCCGACCGGCCACCTTCACATCGGCACCGCACGTACGGCGCTCTTCAACTACCTCTTCGCACGCCACGCGGGCGGCTCGATCGTCTTCCGCAGCGAGAACACCGATCGAGCGAGGAGCACCCAGGAATTCGAGGATGAGATTATTGACGGACTCCGGTGGCTCGGCCTTTCCTGGGACTCGTTCTCCCGCCAGAGCGAACGCGGCCCGCGCTACCGCGAACTCCTCGAGAAGCTCATCGGGGAAGGGAAGGCCTATAAGAGCGACGAGACAAAGAGATCGGAAACGTTAGATAGGCCCAGGAAGAATCTCGATGAGGTCATGAATCTCCGTGCGGAAGTGATACGGCTCAAGAATCCCGGAAGGACGGTCACCTTCCATGACGAGATACGCGGCGACATCACGTTCGATACGACTGAACTCGGCGACTTCGTCATCGCGCGCGCCATCGACGACCCGCTCTACCACTTTGCGGTGGTCGCCGACGACATGGATGCCCACGTCACCCACGTCATCCGCGGCGAGGACCACATCTCGAACACGCCGCGGCAAATCCTCATCCAGGAAGCGCTCGGCGCCCCGCGGCCGGCATACGCGCACTTGCCACTCATCCTCGACGAGAAACGCGCGAAGCTCTCGAAGCGAAGTCCCTCCGGCGTGCCGGAGATTCCACAGCTCAGAGAGGAGGGCATTCTACCGGAAGCGCTTGTGAACTACCTCGCCCTCCTCGGCTGGAATCCGGGCAGCGACCGGGAGGATTTCTCGCTCGCGGAGCTCGTCGACGAGTTCACTCTCAACGGCGTACAGAAGAGCGGCGCCGTCTGGGACCGCACGAAGCTCTTGTCCGTCAACCAGCGCTGGATGCGTAAGCTTTCTGAAAAGGATCTCTTATTCGCCCTTGGCATAGTGCACGTCGGCAATCAAGCGATCCCTGCAAAGCTGCTGAAGACGATGCCGCTCCTTAAGGAGCGCGCGTCGACGCTGGCCGAAGCGAAGCAGATGCTAGAAGGCGAATTGCAATGCCTCTTCAGTACCCCGAGGCCTGCTCTGGATACGCTCATCGCCAAAGAGCTTCCGAGCCGTCCGGGCATCGCGCGCGAGAGCCTCAGCGCCATCCTGAAGCTCGTGCAAGGCCTTCCTGAAGACGTTTCCGTCGAGACGGTAAAGGATAGCGTCATGCCGCTCGCCGACGCAGAAGAAACCGAAGGGAAGGGAGGCAGGGGCGCCGTCCTCTGGCCTCTGCGCTACGCGCTTTCGGGCCAAGAGCGCTCTCCGGACCCGTTCACCATCATCTCCGTCATCGGCCCCGCCGATGCCGCTATGCGCATCGAACAAGCCCTCAAGATCCTCGGGAAGGAGGATTGAGTGGCAAGTACGCGGCGACGCAATTTCCGTCGCTGATGTACGCCGAATCTCGGCAACACGAGATACGGGGCTGTAGGGGAGGGAGGGCTGGTATACTGTCCTTACATGCTGCGGCTCCTCTTCTGGATCTTCGTCCTCTTCCTGGCCCTGTCCTATTTCGGTATCTCTATCCGCACTATCGTCGAATCTCCCGCCGGCCAAGCGAATCTCGCCTACCTCGCCTACCTCGCCGTCACGAGTTGGCACCTCTTGTACGGCTACGCCCAAAACGCTGTCCAGCAGCAGGGCCTCTGACGGCCGTAGGCGTATTTACGCAAAAGATATATTGTGCGCACTTTATTCATCCGGTAGAGAGGCTTGCTCGGAAGCCGTGCCCTTCCCTAGCAGGAGACGTTTTCGATGATGTACTCGTAAGCCTCATCAACCGAGTCGACGAGCGTGAAGAGGTTCATATCTTCCTTGTCGATGGCCTTATGCTCGCGGTACAACGTCTCGTCGATGAATTTCTGTAGCGGCTCCCAATACTGCTTGCCGAAGACCACAATCGGCACCTTGCGGATCTTCTTCGTCTGGACGAGCGTCACAATCTCGAAGAACTCATCGAGCGTGCCGAATCCGCCCGGGAAATAGATGTAGACCTCGGAGGCGTACGTGAGCATGACCTTGCGCACGAAGAAATGATCGAAGCCGAACCGGTCAGTCAGGTACGGGTTGTAATCCTGCGCTTGCGGAAGGTTGATGTTAAGGCCGATGGACGCCCCGCCGGCTTCGAAGGCGCCGCGGTTGGCCGCCTGCATGATGCCCGAGCTGCCGCCCGTGATGACGGCGAAGCCCTTGCGCGCGAGCCGGCCGGCGAGTTCTGTCGCATGCTTGTAAAGGTCGTCCTCGAAGGTCGTACGGGCGCTGCCGAAGAACGACGCGGCGAGGCTGTAGCGGCGGATCAGGTCGAAACCTTCGACGAACTCCGACATGATCTTGAAGACGCGCCACGACTCTATCTTGTTTGGCTTACACACGAGGAGCGGCTTGTCGTCCGGCATCGTGCGCCGCCCTTCGTGGATGGTCTTCGCGAGCCGTTCGCCCATGTCGTCATCGCCATGCACGACGGGCATGTCGCGCGTGAAGTTCTCGTTCATTCGCTCAATAGTAGCAGACTAGAGGCCCGCGCAATTCGTCGCCGGCGCATAACCGTGCGTCTGCGCGTCCGACTCGGACGCGAACCACACTTTGTTGGCGTCGCTAATGCGCGCGGCGGTCGCGCACCACGGCAGGTAGTACTTCGTTCCGCTCCTCGAGGCGACGACCTGGCCGTCCGACGAGGTCGCGACCGCGAGGGAGACGCCGACGGACACGCCTTCCCCCTGCCCTGCCGCGCTCCCGGCGAGATAGCCGAGGCCGAACGAGAGCAGCGCGACGAGGACGAGGATGGCGAGGATGCGGACGTCGCGCGGGATGCGTTCGACAGCGCTTTTGCATTTCGCGCGCGTCTCTGCTATAGTCATCCGACACAAGATACCACGTATGGCATCAACCAAAGCCGGCGGATCGACTAAAAACCTGCGCGACTCAGGACCGAAATACCTGGGCGTGAAGCTCGCTGACGGCGCAAAGGCGCGCCCGGGCATGGCCATCGTTCGCCAGCGCGGCACGAAGGTCGAAGCCGGCAAGAACGTCGGCATCGGCCGCGATCATACGCTCTTCGCGCTTGCCGCTGGCACCGTCTCTTTCCGCACCCGCCGCAAGATGAGCTTCACGGGCCATCGCTCGTTGAAGAAGATCGTCGACGTACTTTAAACTTTAAAACGTAGAGGAAGAACCTGGGAGCGCATACGCGCTCCCAGGTTCTTCTTTTTTGCATTATTACTTTACTTTATTCCGCCTCGATCGTGATCGGGAATTCGCCGAACGTCTCGCCGCTTGAAACCGGAACCCGGAACGTCCCGATCTCCTTGAATGGCTTCTCGATGGCGAGCGCGTTTTCCGGAATATCGATATGCGCTTCCGCCTTCGCCGCCTGTGCTATCTCGCGGGCGCCGACCGCATCGTAGAGGTGGCCCTTCTCGTTCGCCTTCGCGCGAACAACGATACGCGCCTCGGCGAGCGCGGCGATGTTGCCCGCGAGAACCTTCGCATCGACTTCTTTGCGCTCCTTCGTCTGCCGCAGCCGCAGCTCGGCCTCTTTGAGCGCTGCGGACGTCGCCGGGATGGCGAGTTTCTTCGGGATGAGGAAGTTGAGCGCGTAACCGTCCTTGGCCTCGACCGACTCGTGGGCGCGGCCCATGCCCTTCACGTCTTTCAGGAGTACGACCTTCATAGCGGAGCCACTCTACCCTATCATTTGCCCGTCGTCAAAAACTGCACGGCGCGCGCCATCTGCGGATCCGTTCCGGCGTTCGCGTCGGCTTTCGTGAAGGGCACGGTGATGTCCGGCGTGATGCCGTTGCCCATGATCCATTGGCCGTCCGGCGTAATCCAGCGCGCGATGGTCACCTTGAGCGAGCCGCCGCCGATCGGAATGAGCTCCTGCACCGAGCCCTTGCCGAAGGAGCGCGTGCCAATCAAGGTCGCGACATGGTTATCCTTGAGCGCCCCGGCGAGGATCTCGGACGCGGACGCTGAGCCGCCGTTGATGAGGACGACGACCTTTGTGCCCGGCGGAACGTCGTCGTAGCCGAGGCTTGTGTGGACCTGGTTGGATCCTTTGCCGCCGAAGTCCTCCGTCACGATTGTCGCGCCTTTCGGAAGGAAGTGGCTCGCGATGTCGACGGCGGCGTCGAGATAGCCGCCCGGGTTGTCGCGCAAATCGATGACAAGCTCTTTCGAGCCGGAAGCCTTGAAGCGCTGGAAGGCCTGGTCGAAGAGACCCGCCGAATCCGAAGTGAACTCGTACAGCGCGATGTGGTAGACGCCCGTCTTCGGGTCGTAGCCGTCGCTCGTCTCGGGCACCTGGATGGTCGCGCGCGTCACCTTGATAGTGAGCGGATTGCCGTCACGCACGAGCGAGAGCGTGATGGTCGTGCCGATCGGGCCGCGGATCTCGTTCGCGGCTTCGTCGACGGAGAGGCCCTGTGTCGGCTTATTGTCGATGGCGACGATCTGGTCGCCGGGCTTGATGCCAGCCGCTTCCGCCGGCGTGCCCTTCAAGGGCGCGATGACGGTCAAGACGCCATCCTTCACGTCGATCTCCATGCCGACGCCCGCGAAGCTTCCCGAGATGTCCTCGGCGAACGACTTCGCCTGCTGCGGCGGGAAGAAGATCGTATACGGGTCGCCGTAGGCGCTCGCGAGGCCTTGGATAGCGCCGTAAACCTTGTCCTGTGTCGAGGGCAGCGTCGTTGAGGCATGCGTGATGACGTAATTGCTCTGGAGCGCATTCCAGGCCTCCCAGAAATCGGTGAGGTCGACGTTCGGATCCGGCGTCGGATCGAGACCGTCGCTCACGAACGGGATGTGGGACACGACCGATGCGGCAGAGCCGCTGCCGCCCACGGCGATGCCGGCGCCGAAGGCGACCGCCGCGACGAGCGCGAATGAAATGCCGCGGATAGCGATGCCGCGGCCTCTGCTGTTTCGGGTGTTTGAAAAGTCCATCGGGACAGTGTAGCACATGCCGTTTTTGCGCATCCTGGGGCGGAATCGCGCGACGGGGCGTGGTATCCTACAGCCATGACGTTCCGGTACGACTACCCAGACGGCGTCTGGATCGACCTCGAACAACCGACAGAGGAGGAGATTCACGAGGTCGCACGGGCATTTTCCATCAGCGAACGGCTCGAGACGGAGCTCCTCTACCCCACCCCGTCCCCGCTCGTCGCGAACGATCCGAGCACTGCGCTCCTCGTCCTGCATTTCCCCGAGCACGGCGAGGTGCACGGCGAGACAAAAAGTCAGGAGATCGATCTTGTCGTCGGCGCGCATTTCATCATCACGGTGCGGTACGAGGTCATCGCGCCCTTGCACCGCCTGAAGAAGCTGCTCGAGACGGAGAGTGTGGTCGACGGCACTGCCGCCATCTCGACCGACGTGCTGCTCGAGATTATCTTCGCGCACCTCTATACGTCGGTTCGCGACCACACGAGCCACAGCGCCGACGTCCTCGCGCGCGTCGAGCGGGACATGTTCGGCGGCCACGAACGCACTACGGTGCGGGCGATCTCGACCATCAGCCGCGAATTCCTTCACCTCGAATCCGCGCTCGCCAACCAGGAAGAGCCGCTCGCTCGCTTCCTGCGCACGCTCTCCGAGCGCAGCTTCTTCGGGCCGTCATTCGCCGAGCGCACGACGCGCATCCTCGCCGAGCGCATCCAGATTGCGCACCTCGTGCGTACGCACCGCGCCGTCGCGACCGAATTGCGCGAGACGAACAGCGCGCTGCTGGAGTCCCGACAGAACGAGATCATGAAAACGCTCACGATGATAACCGTCGTCGTGCTGCCGCTCGAGCTCATCGCCTTCGTCTTCGGCATGCACGTTCCCGGGACGCCGCTCGACCAGAATTCGCACGCGTTCTGGATTATCATGGCGGTCATGCTCGCGGCCGTCGGCTTCATGACTGTCTATTTCGCGCGCAAGCGCTGGTTCTGACGCATGGAGTGGCTCGCGCGCATCTTCAGGAGATGGGAGCCGGCGGGCCGGACGCGGCCGGAGCCGATCTTCCTCACGAACACGCTCTCGGGCGCGGAAGAGGTCTTCACGCCGCTCACGAAGGGCGTCGCGCTTCTTTATAGCTGCGGACCGACCGTCTACGACCGCGCGCACATCGGCAACCTGCGCGCCTACGTCTTCGCCGATACCCTCGCGCGCACGCTCGCGGGCGCCGGCTACCGCGTCCGCCGCGTCATCAACATCACCGACGTCGGCCACCTGACGAGCGACGCCGACGAGGGCGAGGACAAGATGAGCGTCGCCGCCCGGCGCGAGCACGCGGCCCCGGACGAGATTGCGGATCGCTACGCGAAACGATTCATCGAAGACCTCGATGACCTCGGCATCGATACGGACGACATCCTCTTCCCGCGCGCGACCGAATACATCCGCGAGCAGATATCGCTCGCGAAGACGCTTGAGGAGAAGGGCTACGCGTACCGCACTGCGGACGGCCTCTATTTCGACACGAGCCGCTTCCGGGGCTACGGCAAGCTCGGCAACGTCGCCGGCGCCTCGCTCGTCGCGGGCGCCCGCGTCGCGGTCGGCGGCGAGAAGCGCCATCCGGCCGACTTCGCGCTCTGGCGCGCTGCGAAGCCCGGCGACCTGCAGCAGTGGCTGAGCCCGTGGGGCCCGGGCAATCCCGGCTGGCACATCGAATGCTCGGCCATGAGCCGCGCGCTTCTCGGTCCTGAAATAGACATCCACACGGGAGGCGAGGACCACATCCAGATCCACCACAACAATGAGATAGCGCAGTCGGAAGCCGCGAGCGGACGGCCCTTCGTCCGCTACTGGATGCATAACGCTTTCCTCACGATGAGCGGCGAGAAAGCGTCGAAATCGCTTGGCAACGTCATTTATCTCTCGGACATCTCGGGAAAGGGCTATCACCCGCTCTCTCTGCGCTACTTCTTCCTCCAGGCACACTACCGCACGCCGCTCTCCTTCACGTGGGACGCGCTCGCCGGCGCCGCAAGCGCCCTTGAGCGCCTGTGGCGGACCGCGCGCGAAATCGCGACGGAGTCCGGGCGGAAGGCCGCCCATTCTTCGGCGCGCGACGCTTTCCTCGCCGCGATGCGCGACGACCTCTCGACGCCGCAGGCGCTCGGCATCCTCTGGGATGCGCTCAAGAGCGATGAGCGCAGCGCTGCCGAGAAATGGGGACTCCTCAAGGATGCCGACCTTCACCTCGGACTTTCCCTCTTCGCTCCTCCGCCCGAACGGACTCCTGTCGAGATTCCGCCCGAAGTCGCTGAGATCCTCGTGAAGCGCGAGGCGGCCCGTAGGGCCAAGGATTACGCGGAGGCCGACCGTTTACGCGGCGAAATAGCGACCCGGGGATATCGTGTGGAAGACGGTCCCGACGGGCCGGTATTGTCGAAGACGGCGCTTTGATACAATAGGCGGGCCATGGCCGCCGACCGCATCCCGCCCCAATCGCTCGAATCGGAACGCGCGCTCCTCGGCGCGCTCCTCCTCAAGCCCGACGTCATCCACGACGTTTCCGATATCATCCGCGCGGATTCGTTCTACGCGGAGAAGCATCGGCTCATCTTCACCGCGATGCACGATCTCGCCGAGCGCGGCGAGCCCATCGACCTTCTCACGCTCTCCGAGCGCCTCTCGGGCCAGGGTCTCATTGAGCGCGCCGGCGGCCGCGCGTATCTCGCCGAGCTCGCCGCAGCGGCGCCCGCGCCCGGCAATTACGCGAACTACGCGGATCTCGTCTCGCGCAAGTTCCTCATGCGCTCCCTCATCGACGCGGCGTACGGCATCACCGAGTCCGCGTACGACGAGGCACGCGACGCGACCGAAGTGCTCGACGAAGCCGAGAAGAGCGTTTACGCCATCGGCAACGCCTCGGCTGCGCACAAGTTCACGGCTATCGGCGACACCATCCACGAGACCTGGGACCGCATCGAGGCCTTGTCGAAGAAAGAAGACGGCATCCGCGGCGTCCCGTCCGGCTTCCCTGCCCTCGACAACCTCCTCTCCGGATTCCACCCATCGGACCTCGTCATCCTCGCCGCGCGGCCGTCGATGGGCAAGACGTCGCTCGCCCTCGACATCGCGCGCAATGCCGCCGTGCGGCATGACACGCCCGTCGGCATCTTCTCGCTCGAGATGAGTTCGGAACAGCTCATCGACCGCATGCTCGCGGCGGAGGCCTTCGTTAATTCATGGAAACTGCGCACCGGCCAGGTGCGCGATGAGGAGGATTTCAGCCGCATCCGCGATGCGCTCGAGTCGCTCTCGAAAGCGCCCATTTATATCGACGACAAGCCGGGCAACAACATCCTCGCGATGCGCGCGGTCGCGCGACGGCTCAAGCGCGAGCGTGGCATCGGGCTCATCGTCGTGGACTACCTGCAACTCATGGCGCCGACGAGCGCGAAAGCCTCGGATTCGCTCGTCCAGCAGGTGACGGAGATCTCGCGCTCCTTGAAATCGCTCGCGCGCGAGCTCCAAGTGCCGGTCCTCGCGCTTTCGCAGCTCTCGCGCGCGGTCGAGCAGCGCGGCGGGCGTCCGCGCCTCTCGGATCTGCGCGACTCGGGCTCCATCGAGCAGGACGCCGACGTCGTTATGTTCATCCACCGTGAGGACAAGAGGAATCCAGAGAGCGACCGGCCGAACATCGCCGAGGTCCTCATCGAGAAGCACCGGAACGGCCCGACCGGCAAGATCGAGCTCTATTTCGACGAGAAGCGCGCCACCTTCCAACCGGTGGATAGCGCCGGCTACGAGGGTCTCGCCGGCGAATTCGAGTGACATGGCTGACCGCATCGACGAGCTCGCGCACGCCTTCGCCCGCTTCCCCGGCATCGGACCGCGGCAGGCGAAACGTTTCGTCTTCCATCTCCTCGCGGCTCCGGCCGCCGAGCGCGCGGCGCTCATCGCGCTCATCACCGCCCTCGGGAAGGATGTCCGCCAGTGTCCTGACTGTCTGCGCTATTACAACGGCACGGGCGGCGCGGCGTGCGCGTACTGCATGGACGCGCACCGGGATGATGCGGTCCTCATGCTCGTCGAGAAGGACCAGGACCTCGCTGCAGTGGAGCGCGCTGGGACGTATAAGGGCCGCTATTTCGTCCTCGGCGGCGTCCTCATGCTCTCGGGCAAGGGCGCCATCCGCGAGAAGGAGCTTGTGAAGGCAGTCGAGAAGCGGCTCGCCAAAGGGCTTATGGAAATCGTCCTCGCACTCTCGGCGACCTCCGAGGGCGAGCATACGGCTGACCGGGTGCGCGAGCTCCTTGCGCCCCTACGCGACAAGGTACGCATCACGACGCTCGGCCGCGGTCTCGCGACCGGTTCCGAGCTCGAATATTCCGACGCGGAGACTTTGCGCGCGGCACTCTCGAATCGCCGGGAGACCTAGCGCTCCGGGACGAACGTAAGCGCCTTCCCTTTCATCTCCGCGCGGCCAGTGCGGCCGATGCGGTGGACGTAGTCTTCGTAGGTTGACGGCAAGTCGTAATTGATGACGTGCGAGACGGCCGGGATGTCGAGACCGCGCGCAGCGACGTCGGTCGCGATGAGCGCGCTCACCTTCCCCTGCTTGAACGCCTCGAGGGCGCGCATGCGCGCGTGGTGCGTCTTGTTGCCGTGGATGGATTCCGCGAAGATGCGCTGGCGCGAGAGCGCCTTCGCGAGCTTCTCGACGCCGTACTTCGTGCGCCCGAAGACGAGCACCTTGCTGAACTCCGGCTTCTGGAGGAGGTCGACGAGGACCTCAAACTTATCTTTCCCGCGCGGGATGCGGACGACGTCCTGCTCGACGTTCTTCGGCGTGTCGCGCGTCTTCACAGAGATGACGACCGGGCTCGAGAGAAAGTCGCCAATGAGTCCTTCGATGTCCTTCGACATTGTGGCCGAGAAGAAGAGCGTATGGCGCTCCGAGCGCATTTTCCCGAGGATGAAGCGCATGTCGTCGATGAAGCCCATGTCGAGCATGCGGTCGGCTTCGTCGAGGACGACGGTGCCGAAACCCGAGAGGTCGAGCGACTTGCGTTCCATGAGGTCCTTCAAACGCCCCGGTGTACCGATGACGAAGGCTGGGTCATGGCGCAAGGCCGCAATCTGCGGACTGATGTTCGCGCCGCCGACGGCGACCATGCCGCGGAAGCCGAGGCCCTTCGCGAAGCCGGCGAGTTCCTTCTCAATCTGCACGGCGAGCTCGCGGGTCGGCGCCATGATGAGAACGTGCTCGCCTTTCTGCTTCATGACCTTGTCGATGAGCGGAATGAGGAAAGCCGCCGTCTTGCCGGTGCCGGTCTCGGCGAGCCCGACGACGTCCTGGCCAAGGAGCGCGTGCGGGATGGCCTTATCCTGGATAGGTGTCGGCAGCCCGTAGCCCTTGGCCGTGATGTTCTGCTTCAGATGCTCGTTGATATCGAAATCGGAGAAGTGATGCTCCGGCACGAAGGCCGGTTCTTCAGTCGTGACGACGGCCCGATTCTGGAACTTCGCAATCTCGGATTCCGTCTCGCCGAAGGCACCGAATCCGCCGCGCTTGCCCCGTCCGCCATAGCCGCTACGAGAACCGCGACCGCCGAAGTCCCGACTGCCGCGAGAACCGCCGCGTCCCGAGCGCGCGCCGGACCGCCCGTCCCGCTCTGGCGAGTAGGAACGTTGACGCGGCGCGCGCTCGTCGCCCGCGTGGGCATGCGAGCTCCGCCCGCCCGAATGAGAGCCTGCTGCCGACTGATGATTCCACCTGCCTATCTGCATGAATGTGAGTTGTATATGTGAGTAGTATGCCGGGCCGGATGCCTGGCTCGCTCGCAGCACCGCATGAGACGCGGGCTACGAAATCGAATCGATCTTCACCTTGAGGAGCGGCTGTCGGTGGCCGCGTCGCTTGTAGTAGCGGCTCTTCGGCTTGTATTTGACAACCTCTATTTTTTTGGCCCGTCCGGACTCTACGACCGTGCCCTTCACCTCCGCGCCCTTGATCGTCGGCGCGCCGATGGTCGTGTCCGAGCCGTTGTCCACGAGGAGTACCTCGCCGAAGACAACCGAGTCGCCTTTCTTCAGGTCGCCAGAGAGCTTCTCGATAGTGAGAATGTCGCCCTTGGAGACGACATATTGCTTCCCGCCGGTCTTGATTACGGCCACTTCCATGTAGCCGAACATTAGCATTTCTAGAGCAAAAAGACAAGGCGGACCGCGTGGTCCGCCCCTAGAAACCGCCCCCTAGCGCGACGGTACGACGTTCTCTGGACGGCCGATTTTCCAGCCCCGGCGCCGGCGCAGCGCCGTGCCGGGCTTCTTCCCTGCTGCCGCCAGCTTCTTCGCATACCGCGCACGCCGCTTGCGTTCGGATGTGAGAAAATCGACTGCCGCGGCTGGCAAGCCGTAATCCCACGGGAGCGTGACTGCCTCCTTGTGGTTTCCCGGCCGCGCGCAACGCCAATAACGCGCCTTGAAACCTTTCCCGCGCACGATGTTCATCCGAGCGTGGCACTCTGGACAGAGCGGACGATTCATCGCCCGGAGCTGCGCGATGCGCGCATGTGTGCGCAACCTGCGCAGGAACCCTTCCGTCCGGTGCAGCGGGTGAGTGAAATACTTCACGTCGTCCCCCTCCTTTATGAGGACCCAGCCGGCGTCCTGCCCGCGCGCGTAGTTCTCGCGAGGAAGAAACGTCGTCCAGACCACGACCTCGAGACCGTTCGCGTGGAAGACGAAGCCGGCTTCCCTGCCCTCGCGCGGCGACGGAGCTTTGAGTCCGAGCCGCACGAAGTCCTTCTTGAATTCCTGCCGCGAGACCCTGCGGAACCCGCGTGCCTCGAACCAGCGACAAGAGCGCTCGAATTCCTCCGAGCTCGGTAGCACTTTTGCAGGCATTTCTGCCTCCTTCTTCAAGAACAAGTCAGGCCATACTGTAGCCCATGTCACCCGGCAACGCACGTTGCCGGCGGAAAACCCCGAGAGCATTACTCGTTCTCCACCACCGGCTTCTCGAGGAGCTCGGGTTCGATGCCGACCGTCGTTTCCGAGATGCGGTACACGTCCTTGTCTATCTTGCCGAGCTCCTTATAGCCCGCGTTGTAGTGGGAGACGCTCGTGCCGAGAGAGACGCCGAGCTTCCGGTAGAACTCTTCGTACGCGCCGATATGCTTCCCGAGCTCCCCTACCCGCTTCTGGATGTCGACGGCCTTCTGCTCTATCTGGAGCGCCTTGAGCCCCTGCATCACTGTCTGGAGATACGCGAGGAAGGACGTCGGCGAGACGATGATAACTTTGTATTTGCTCGCCGCCCTTTGGATGAGATTCTCGTCTTCTCCGCCCCCGACCTGGTTCGTGAGAAGGTCGTAGTAGATGCCCTCCGACGGGATGAACATGAAGGCGAAGTCCATCGTGTTCTCCTCGGGGCGAATGTACTTGGCCGTCTCCTGGATGCGCAACTTCAGGTCGTTCACGAACGCCTTCTCGGCAGCGACGCGCTCCGGCGTGCCGATTTGGGTACTCACGAACCGGTTGTAGTTATCGAGCGAGAACTTGGAATCCACCGGCACAAGCTTCTTGTCGATGATGATGACCGCGTCCACGATCTCTCCGTTCTTGAACGGGTACTGGATGCGGTAATCCTCGGGCGACATCACGTTCTTCAAGACCGTCTCCAGGTAATACTCGCCGAGGATGCCGCGCTGCTTCGGGTTCTTCAAGAGGTCCTGGAGCGACTGAAGTTGCTCGGCATACGTCTGGGTCTGGCGGCCGATCTCCTTCACCGAGGTGAGCTCGGTCGTAATTTCTTTGATGAGTTTCGAGGACTCGGCGAATTGCCGATGTGAGTTCTCCTGCATCAGTTTCGAGGATTCCGAAACGCGCGCGTCGAGCGTCTTCGTGAGCTCCTGCATCTGCTGCTGCAGCAGCACCATCGCGCTGCCCTCTTCCGGCCGCGGTGCGTTCTGGCGCTTCAGCCAGCCGAAGATGACCGAGAGGCCGATGACCTGCACGATGACGAGCGCGGCGATGATGAGGAGTATCGTGAGCGGGTCCATGGGCTGTAGTATACTCTGCCCCATGACTATCCACGAAACCCTGAAGGCCGCCATCCCGAACGCCATGCGCGCGAAGGACGAGGTGAAGCTCCGAACGCTCCGCTCCCTCGTGACCGCGATGACCAACGAAGTCGTCGCGAAGAAGCGCAGGCCCGACGAGTTCCTCACTGACGAGGAGGTCGTCGCGGTCATCAAGCGCGCCGCGAACCAGCGCAAGGACTCCATCGAGCAATTCGAGAAGGCCGGTAGGAACGATCTCGCCGAACCCGAGAAGGCGGAGCTCGCCATCATCGAATCCTACCTTCCGCAAATGATGAGCCGCGAAGACATCGAGAAGCTTGCGCGCGCGAAGATGGCGGACCTCGGCGTCTCCTCAAAAGCCGACGCAGGCCGCTTCATGAGCGCCCTCATGAAGGACCTCAAGGGCAAGGCAGATGGCGGCGACGTGAAGGCGGTCGTGGACGCGCTTCTTGACTGACGCCGATCTTATCATATCCTGGACTCCGGAAACGCGAGGAGGAGAAGGTTCGGCACAGGAGATCTTCATGAAAATCGCGTTAAATGAGGCAATCGGGCCCAGCGTGGCGCGGATTATCGTGCCGACGATCTGCCCGGCGGGCAAGCAGTTCATCGGCTTCGTCGTTCCGGTGAACCATCTCCCGCTCGGCGACGTACAGCGCATCGCGCAGGATTTCTCGAGCGATCCGCAGGTCGAGGTAGCAGTAGTGACCAAGCCGCTCTTGGACGGACTCGTACACTGCCTGTCAGTGGTTCACACCTTCGGACGGAACGTGTACTTGTCCCAGAAAGACCTGGGTCGAGCGGCCGAAAGCCTTCGGAGACAGATACATCTTGCCCTCGGCGTCCCGGCCGACATCAACCGGGTCGTGAGCAGCCGCGCCGCGTGGCGCTTGCTGAAGTAGCTTGTCTTCGTTTCTATGTCGGCGTCCTCTGGGCGCCGTTTTTTTCGCTTCGGTAGTGGCTTGCTTTTTGCGAAAGACTGGTGCTTAATTACGAAAGTTCTACGAAACCAAACGGAGCATGTACATATGAGCAATGAGAAGCCGAAGATAGTGCGTGACGCGCAGCTTCGTGGCGATTCTGAAGCCCTCTCAAATATGGGCCGGAAAGGAGTATCTCGTAAAATACAACTCGAAGACCTCAAAAAGGCGGGGGAGCAAGCGGAACGCGAGCGTCTGGAGGCGGAACAGGCGAAGCTCTATTCAACTAATAAGGAGGGTGACGTTCTCCCGCCGGAATCACCCTCTACCGAAGAATAGCCTCGGGACACGACGTGTTCCGTTTTTTTTTGTGACTCCACGGGGACTCGAACCCCGGTTCCCGCCGTGAGAGGGCGGTGTCCTAGGCCGCTAGACGATGGAGCCGTGCGATTTTTATACCAGAAACGGACCTGCAGCGCTACGCGCGCCGCTTCCACTCCTTGTCTTGCCGGACAAGGTGGACGACGTCGGCCGGGTCCACGAGAAGCGCCTCGACGATGCGCTCCATCCGAACCGATTGGGAGCCCTTGACGAGGATGACGTCGCCTTTCTGCGCGAGTTCCGACAGCTCGACCGCCGCGCGGCGAGAATCGTCGAAGCGCATCGCGCCGATTTCGTCCTGCGAAACGAAGGCGCGCGCACGGATGCCGACAGCGATGACGAGATCCGCCGAAGCGCGCGCGAGCGCGCCGATGCGCTCATGTTCAGCGACCGAGTAGCGTCCAAGCTCGAGCATGTCGCCGAGGACGGCGATGCGTCGCTTCGCATGCGGGAACGCCTTCAAGGTCGCGAGGATTATCTCGACCGCCGCCGGCGAGGAATTATACGAATCGTCGATGATGAGCGAGCCGTTCTTGCCGCGGAGGATCCGGCCGCGGCCGCGCGGCGGCACGTAGCCTGCGAGCGCGGCCGCAGCCTCCGCGAGCGGGATGTCGAACGCGAGCGCGGCAGCGAGCGCGGCAGCGGTTGACGGAATCTGCGCCTTCCCGACCGAACCTTTTACGACGAGCGACACCGATTCTCCGGCGACCGTCGCGCGTGCCTGCATGCCGGCAACACGGCCGTCCGACTGGTAGAAATCGATATCGCTCACGCGGATAGTCGCATCTTCAGCCATACCGTACGTGATGAGGCGGACGGGCAGGCGCGCGGCCATCCTTCGCGCGTGCGAGTCATCGGCCGAGACGACGAGCGGCGCGGCGGGCGCGAGCGCGTACGCCGGCGAGAACTCTTCTTCGCGAACCGCTTCCGGCGACGTGTACGCTTCGACGTGCACCGGGATATCCGGCAAACGTGTCACGACGACGGCGTCCGGCGTCGCGATGCGCAGGATGCGCGCGAGGTCGCCCGGGCGGTCCGCACCGACTTCGAGGACGAGCAGGTTCGGATAATGGTTCGGCAGGAGGAGGAGTGTGAGACCGTTCTTGATGACGGACGCCCAGGCGAACGGGTTGCCCCACGGGTTCCCGACGCCGAGGATGGTGAACGGCACGCCGAACTCGCTATTGAAACTCTTCTCGCTCTTGCGGGCGAGGAAGCGCTCGCCGAGCACGGTTGCGATCGCGTCTTTCGTCGATGTCTTCCCCACCGACCCGGTCACCATCACGATGCGCGGGCGATACTTGCGCACGACGCCTCGGGCGAAGAGCCCGAGCATGAACGCAAAAACCGGCTTCAGGATGCGCTTCATGGGGAGGTGCTGGTCGCGACGCCGCGGTCAGGTGGCACAGCGTAATAGTCTATCAGGAAATGCACAAGGTCGACGAGCGCCGGCGTCAGAGAGTCAGCCGCATAGATGGTATTTTTCGGGTCGACCGTATACAGCAGGATGATGAACTGGGGATCGAATGACGGGAAGAAGGCGACTTCGGAATCCAGGAACTTGTCGTTGTAATAGGTGCCGGTCGGCGTCGGCAGCTGCGCCGTACCGGTCTTTACCGCGACCGACATCGTCGGAATCCTCACCTTGCCCCCGTCAAGCACGTCGTCGAAGAGCGCATCCATCATCACGATCGTCTCGCGCGCCGCTGTCGCGCTGAAGACCGGCACATCCGTTCCCCAGTCATACGGCCGCACGAGGCCCGTATCGAGCATGACGCCCGAAGCAAGGTGCGGCGTGACCATGACGCCGTGGTTAGCGACCGCGCCGAGCGCGCGTATCATCTGCATCGGCGTGACCGCGATGCCTTCTCCAAAGGATGCCGTGTCGTAGTAGATCTGCTGCGGCTTCGAGAGATTGCCGATGAGCGCTTCAGATTCGTTCGGCAGGTCGACGCCTGTCTTCTGCCCGAAGACTTTCGTAAAGTACTCGCGGAACTTGCTCTGTCCAAGCTGCTCCGCGATCCAGGACGCGCCGACGTTCAAGGACTGCATGATGATGGTCTGCACCGGAATGACGCCGTACGCGTGGTAATTCCAGTTGCAGATCCGTGCCGTGTCGACGGTGATGCAGCCCGTGTCGTCGTACGTCGACTGCGGCGTGATGACGCCGGCCGTGAGCGCCGATGCCATCGTAATAGGCTTCATGATAGAGCCGAACTCGTAGACGTGCGACACGAGCGGATTGACGAGGAGCGACGGGTCGATGTTCTGCAGATTGTTCTCGTCAAACGTCGGATAGCTGCCGAGCGCGATGATGGCTCCCGTGGACGGCACCATGATGATTCCGCCCGTCGTATTGCTCGAGTACTGCGCGTTTGCGGCGGCAAGGTCGTCGACGAGGCGCGTCTCCACTTCCGGCTCGATGGTCGTGATGATGTCCCCCTGGTGCGCGTCCCGCGCGTTCACGAGCATGCTTCCGATATTGGAGAAGAGCTCGGCGAAGAAGTTCTTATAAAGCGCGTCGCCCGAGCGCGTGAGCACATTGTCGTAGTAGGCCTCGAGACCGGTCTGGCCCGTGAGCGTATCGCCCGAGCCGTAGGAGACGATTCCGATGGACTGCGCGGCGAGGTCGCCACCCGGATAATAGCGCCAACGCTCCCGAAGCACCTCGACGCCGGGGATATTCTCGGCCGCGAGCGTCATGCCTTGCGTGTCGGAGAGATGGTGCGCGACTTCCACGTATACGAGGCTTTTCTTCGCCGCTGCCGCGGCGAAGGCGCTCTGGCTCAGGAGCGTCGAGGACGCGACGGCATCTATCGCCGCGTGCGCCGCGGCCGAATTGCCGAGTACCTGCGGATTGATAGCGACGAGGAACCCGGTTTCGAGGGTCGCCGCGGAGATGAGTGTTCCGTCCTTGCGCGTGAAGTAGATGGAACCGCGGTCGAAGAGGCCGCTGCCGCCTGACGCGTACTGCGTCTCGGCCTTCTGCGCGTAATCTTCTCCGTTCACGATCTGCACGAAGTACAGCCGGACGACGATGAGGAGCGCGATGAAGACGACCGACGCGAGGACGATCCGGATGCGAGTACGGAACTGTGCGCGCATGGGCCCGGGTTACCGGAGCGCGGTGACGCTCTTCGCCGGCACGAACACTTCGGCCACGGGCTTCGCGTAGCCTGCGGTCGCGTAGTCCGTATCCGTAATCTTGGCCACCGTCGCGAGATACTGCGCCTCGAGCGTCGCGACCTTCGATTCGTCGTTCCGAACCGACTGCGAGAATTCGATTGTGAGCGCGGCATAGCTCATGACGACCGCGATGAGGCCGATGTAGGCGACGCCGAGGACGGCAACAAGGCCCGTGCAAAGCGAGACGGGAGAGAGCGGGAGATGCAGGCGATTCTTATGCATATGAAAAGGCGGGGTTAGGCGGATCAGCGGGCTCGGCTTCGCGCGAGACGGTAGCGCGCTCGAAGACGCGGAGCTTCGCGCTCCTCGCCCGACGATTCGCGAGGATTTCCACGCGCCCAGGCACGACGGGCTTCTTCGGCAAGAGCGAGCCGAGACCCTCGTACACCGCATTGCGCAGGATGCCCTTCACGATGCGGTCTTCGATGCTGTGGAAAGTGATGACGGCGAGCCGGCCGCGCGGCGCGAGCGCGGCGAGTGCGGCAGCAAGCCCGTCCCGCAGCGCCGCGAGCTCGTCGTTCGCCGCGATGCGCAGCGCCTGGAAGGTCTTCGTCGCCGGATGGATCTTGCGCTCGTGATACCAGCGCGGCGTGCCCGCGAGGACCGCCGTGACGAGCTGTCCGGTCGTGAGGATGCGCGCCTTCGCGCGCGTCGCGACGATGCTGCGCGTGATGCCGCGCGCGAATCGCTCTTCGCCGTACGTATAGATGAGATCGGCGAGCGCCTCTTCGGACATGCTGTTGACGAGGTCCGCAGCCGTCTCGCCGCCATCGGCGTACGTCATGAGGAGCGGCTCGTCCTTCTGGAACGAAAAGCCGCGCGGCGCGGCGATCTGGTAGCCGCTCCAGCCGAGATCGAAGAGCGCTTTGTGCACATGGCCGACGCCGAGTCGCTCGAGGATTCGGCCAAGATTGCGGAAATTGTCGCAGATGAGGTGCGCGATGGGACGATCGGCGCGCCGGTCCTCGGCGTATGCCGCGCGGGCGCGCTCGACGGCGGCGGAGTCGGCATCGATGCCGATGATGACGCCATCCTTGCCGAGCGCGGCGAGGAGCGCGGCAAAGTGCCCTGCTCCGCCGATGGTCGCATCGACGACGACATCATCCGGCTGGACGGCGAGCGCTTCAAGCGCTTCGGGAAGGAGGACGCTGTCGTGGCGCGCTTCCATAGCTAGGCGGTGTCGCCGAGCTTCTCCGCGAGCGCATCGGCGTCGCGCTCTATGGAAGCGGTGTAGCGCTTCCATGCGGTCTCGTCCCATATCTCGACACGGTCGGCGACGCCTGCGACGATAGCTTTCGCGCGCAGGCCGGCGTAGCTCTTCAGGTGATCGGGCACGAGCACACGGCCCGCGGTATCGACCTCGGCTTCCATGGCTCCCGCGAGGAAGAGGCGCGCGAGTCCACGCCCGGCTGCAGTCCCGCCGGCATGCGCCGCGCGCATGGCGGCCTCTCTCGCCCACTCCTTCTTCGGGTACACGAACAGGCAATGATCAAGGCCGCGTGTCATGACGACGCCGCGGCCGAGGTCTTTGCGGAATTTCGCCGGAAGCGAGAGACGATTCTTCGAATCGAGGGTGTGAGTGTATTCGCCGATGAACATACGGGATCGGTGGGCGTAAACGGGAAATCGGCCACCACTCCGGCTTCCCACTTCATCCCACTGATAGTGAATTATATGACACTCTCCCCCACTTCCCTACCCGGTTATCCACACGGCCGGAAACGCCGAAAAAACGCCGTATGACGGCGCTTTTTCCGAGGCCAGACGGTCAAGCTGACGCTTCTTTCAGGCGGTTGACGGTGAAGTCATGCGGGAGCCCGGCGAGAAACCAGCCGGCTTTCGGCCCCGAATCGCGCGCGAGGAAGACGCGATAGAGCCCCTGGAAGAGTTCTTTCGGAACGATTGGGATCTCGGTCTTGAGTTCATGCAGGCGTGCATGAATCTCTTCGCCTGTCCGCGAGCCGCCCTCAAGGAAGGCCGCGAGCTCTGAGAGCGCGCGCTTTTGCGCAGTCGAGAGTTCCGTGTCTGGCAGGCGCTCCTGAAGCGCATAGCGATACTCTTCCGGCGCATACGTGGTGAGCCAGAAGCGCGCATATGCGGCGCGCGTCGCGAGTGCCTGCCGTTCATCTTCGGAAAGCTTGCTTCCCTTCGCGCGCTCGGCCTCCGCTTCGAGCGAGAGATGCGGCATCTGCACGACGAAGGCGACTTCGCGGAATCGCATCTGCCACGGCGCGCCGGCGTCCGCGCGGTTCTCCGGCAATTGGCAGAGAGAGTATAGCCGCGCATAGTCGTCCGCCTCCCCTTCCCGCGCATGCTCCGCGAGCTCGTCATACCAATCGTAGAGGCGCGGCACGGATTCACCGGCAGGATCGACATCGATCTGCTCGCGGATGTCCTTGCCGATGAGGACGAGGCGGAAAACCTCCGGCGGGAAGAGGTCGCTCATGTCTTTGGCGCTCGTGCCGCGGCCCTTCGACGAGGACATCTTCTTGCCGCCGACGAGGAAGAACTCGTACGGGATATCGAACGGCGGCTCGTCCTTATAGACCTCGCGGCAGATGTGATTCGCGACGTCGCGCGAACCGCCCTTCGTCGAGTGGTCCTTGCCGCCGCCTTCGACGTCGACGCCGTGCGCGACCCACTTCGCCGCCCAGTCGGCTTTCCAGTAGAGCTTCGCAGCGCCCTTCCACGGCGCGACGCGGCCCGCGTGCCCGCACGGGACGGTCTCGTCGGGCGAGCGGTCGCACGCGTAGGCGACCGTCTCGCCGTCGAAGTCATACGCGCGCGTCGTCATCATCTTCCCGCATTTCTCGCACACGACCGAGATCGGGAGCCACGATTCGTCCTTCTCAGAGCCCGACACTTCCTTGAGGACGCGCCGAACGGCATTCGCGAGCTCGAGCGCGCGACGCATCAAGGGGTCAATCTTGCCCGAGCGGTAGACCTCGGTCGAGCGGATGTAGCGCGGATGGAAGCCGGCTTTCGCGTGGACAGCCGTGAATTCGGCGCCGAAATATTCCGCGTAATTATCGAAACCGGTCTCGGGGCTCGGAACGGCGTAGAGCGGCTTGCCCAGGTGCGGGCGAAACGTCGCCTCGTCGAGGTAGCTCGGGATGGAATCGAACGGGTCGAAATCGTTCAGCTCATAGAGGTATTCATTCGCGATGCCCTGTTCGTCGAGGATCTCCGCGACGAGGCCGTGGATGGCGACGCCGCGCATCGAGCCCACGTGGACGCGGCCGGAAAGGGTCTTCTCATCCCGTATCAAAAAACGCTTCCCGTCGCGCGGCGCACGCGTATCCCGTATCTCGCCCGCGATGCGATCGACCCAGAGCATGGGCGTATCGTATCACGCGACTTTCTCGATGGTGTACGTCTGCTTGCCGCTCGGGGTCTCGAAGGTGAACGTGTCGCCCTTCTTCTTTCCCATGAGCGCGGCGCCCAAAGGCGAGAGGTGCGAGAGTTTGCGCTCGCGCATGTCAGCCTCTTCGCTCCCCACGATCACGTATTCGTGCGTGTCGGGGCTGCCGTCCTTCCTGATTATGACCGTCGAGCCGAAGCCGACCTCGTTCTTCTTCTTGCCGTCGGTCATTATCTTCGCGTGCTTCACGAGCTCCTCGAGTTTCTTGATGCGCTCTTCGGTGGCGGCCTGCAGGTCGCGCGCTTCCTGGTATTCGGCGTTCTCCGAGAGGTCGCCGAGCGATCGCGCATACTCGAGATTCTTCGCAATTTCCGTACGCCGCACCGTCTTAAGGTGCTCGAGCTCTTTCGCCATCTCGTCGAATTTCTCCTGCGAGACGACAGTTTCGTGGGCGTCGGGCATAGGCGAGAGGACCGTTTGACCGACATTGTACGCGACCGGGGCGGGAGCGCAACCCCTGCGGCGCGTCAGGAAGCCGGCGTCGTCGTCGGGGCCGCGACGCCCGTACCGTCGGCGTAGGGCGAATTCTCGGCGTGCAGGGCCTCGAAGAGGCGCTGCATCACGCGTACGGCCTGCTCACCCGCTCCCGAGGGACCCCGCTCGAGCACGACGGAGAACGCGTACTCGGGGTGGTCGTACGGGAAGAACCCTTCCACCCAGGCGTTGTCGTATTGGTTGTTCGCGCCCACCTGCGCCGTACCGGTCTTCGCCGCGACGCTCACGTACGGGAGATTGACGGCCTGCGCGAGCGCCGTCGTCACGCCGAGGTGCATACCCTGCCGCACGACGTCGAGCATCGCCGGATCGACAGGCACCGTCGTGTACGACGGTGCCTGGTCGGCGAGGAGGGTCGGCGCGTAGAGCCTGCCGCCGTTGGCGATCGCCGCGGTGGCGCGCGCCATCTGGATCGGCGTCACCTGCATCGAATACTGGCCGATGGCCGTGAAGTACGTATCGCCGAGATACCACGGCTGGCCCTGCGTCGATTCTTTCCACGCGGGGCTCGGCACGAGCCCGCTCGCCTCTCCGGGCAGGTCGATGCCCGTCGGGCTGCCGAAGCCGAACGCGCGATACCAGTAATCGAGTCGGTCGATACCGAGGCCTTTCTGCGAGCCGAAACCGCCGCCGACCGTGTAGAAGAAGATGTCGGACGACCAGGCGATGGCCTGGCGCACGTCGACGGGGCCGAGTGCTTTCCAGCCCGTATACGTGAAGACCTGCCCGGGATGGTACGGGTCGGGCACTTCGAGCTTCCCCGTGTCGTCGATGACGGTCGAGGGCGTGATGAGGCCGTCGGTGAGCGCGCCGGCGGCGATGAACGGCTTCACGATGGAGCCCGGCGCGTAAACGCCCTGCACCGCGTGGTCGAGGAACGGATGCCCCGAATCGCTGCCGTAGCTCGCAATGACGTTCGAGGGCCCGCCGCTCGCCATCACGTTCGGGTCGTAGGTTGGGTATGAGACGATGGCGCGCACCTCGCCCGAATGGACGTCCATGATGACGCCGCCGCCCGCGATGAAATGCTGCTCTTGCGCGACCGATGCGAGGGCGGCGGCGAATTTCTTCTCGAGGTCCGCGTCGATGGAGAGCCGCAGCGTCTGACCGTCCTCGGGCGGCACGACCGTGCCCTCCGAACGGACGTTGCCGAGCGCGTCGGTCTCGGTGAGAAGTTCCCCGTTCTTCCCGGCGAGGAGGCCGTCATACTCGGCCTCGAGGCCGGCGACGCCCGTCTCGCGCGTGTCGTAGTAGACGCCGTTCGCGTCTTTCTTCGGATAGGACACGTAGCCGATGATCTGGCCGAGCGACGGCACGGGATAGTCGCGCTCGACGGAGCCGTCGGATTGCGCCGCGTTATCGGCGAGGATGGCGCCGTTCCGGTCCGTGATGACGCCGCGGCGGGCGAAAATGATGGTCGACGCGAGCGAGTTGTGCGCGCTCTCTGCCGCGAAAGCCGGGCCATTCATTATCTCGAGATTCCAGGCGCGCGAGATGAGGACGAGCATGAGGATGGCGAGCGCGACGCCGAGCGAGATGAATGTGGAGCGCGAGAGCGGCGTCTCGATGCGCCCTTCGAAGCGAGCGCGGTCGAACGCGGGTGCGTTCGACGCGTCGAGGAATATCTCATCGGGAGCGATCTCCGGATCGTGTCGCCGCTGCCGCCACCACTTCATCCCTCGATGATACTCGGCTTCAAGCGGTTGCGCACGAGGTAGGCCGCGAGCGTCACGGCGGCACCCGCGATCGTGCCGAGCGGCAGCATTCCCGCCGCATGCGTGTAATAGAGCGTATCGGAAAAGATACCGGCAACGACAGGGAGCAAGGGGACGGCGAGCGATGAGCTGACGACGAGGAGCGCCGTGACCGGCCACGGGAAGAGGATGACCGATGCGAGCGTCGCGACCGTGAGCGTGCCGCGTATCATGGCAGCGTCGAGGTCGCCGCCTGGAGCGCGCCGAGCAGATCCGTTCCCGAGTCGCGGAGCGTGACCCAGACGAGCGAGAAGACGTTCGTCATCGGCTGGATGCGCAGCGTGACGGTCGGCGCCGACGGGTCGCCGTCGATGCGCGCGACGATGCCGATCGGGAGCATGCCCGGGCCCGGCACGAAGACCGTATCTCCCGCCGCGATGCCCGCGGAGCGCTGGATTGACGCGTCGAGCGCACCGGCACCCGCGCCGCGGATGGTGATCGGCACGGACGTGCTCCCCGCCCAGCCGCCGGTAATCATGTCCGGTGCGGAGAAGAGCGTGACGCGCGCGACATCCGTATGCACGGTCGTGACGACGCCGAGCGGCACACCGCCAGCACCGAAGGCCTCCATGCCGCGCGTGACGCCCGCGTCCGCGCCGGCCGCGACGACGAGCGTGTCATACGGGCTCTCGGGCGGGCGGGCGAGCACGCCGGCGAGAATGCCTTTCTTCGGCGCCGGCGCCGTGCCGAGGAGCGCCGTGAGGTTTGCGTTCTCTTCGAGGAGCGCCTGGTTCTTGTACGCGAGCGCGGTGTTCTCGGCGGAAAGCGCGTCGTTCTGCGCTGCTAGCGTCGCACTATTCTCGAACCCAGCGAGGAGCGCGTGCGTCCCGTTCGCGACGGCGTTCGAGGCGTCCATGGCCGGCGCCATGAGTTTCCAGAAGAGGTTCGGTGCGAGAAGCCGCAGCGCGAGTACGGCGAGGACGAAGGCGAGCGCGAGAGCGCCCGCCGAGAGGCCGGTCGGCGTCAGAAGCGCGTTACGCCTCGCTGAGAATATCCTCCTCATTGATGAAAAAGTCCGCGTAAGGACTCGGGTTCTCGGTGACGATGCCGGCGCCACGAACCACCGCGGTCAAGGGATCGGGCGCGACTTTGACCGGTACGCCGAGCATCTTCGCGAGCACTTGCGGCAAGCCGCGCAGGAGCGCGCCGCCGCCGAACACGGTCACGCCGCGCTCAAGGACGTCGGAAAGCAGTTCGGGGGGCGTGGCTTCGATGACTTCCTTCATGGCGTCCATGAGCGCATCAAGGGACGGCGCAAGGGCGTCGCGCACGTGTGCGTCGGAGATGGTGACTTCGCGCGGCAGCCCGGTCGCGAGGTCACGGCCGCGGATGCTCCTCGTGAGCGGCTCCGACAGGGGCGTTACCGCGCCGATGAAGATCTTCACTTCCTCGGCGGTGCGTTCCCCGATACCGAGCTTGAATTCGCTGTGCACGAAATCGATGATGTTCTCGTTGAAGTGGTCGCCTGCGATCTGCGAGCTCTTCGACGCGACGGAGCCCGAGAGCGCGATGACGGCGATGTCGGTCGTCCCGCCGCCGATGTCGAGGACCATGGTCCCGACGGCGTCCGCGACCGGCAGCTTCGCGCCGATGGCGCCCGCGGTCGGCTCTTCGAGGATGATGACTTCGCGAGCGCCGGCGTTCCTCGCCGCGTCGCGCACGGCGCGGCTCTGCACGTTCGTGACGCCCGTCGGCACGCCGATGACGACCCGCGGGCCGAAGAGCCGCGCGCGGCCGCCCTGCGCCTTGTTGATGAGGTACGTGAGGAGTTCCTCCGTCACCTCGAAGTCCGAGATGACGCCGTGCGAGAGCGGACGGACGGTGCGGATGTGCGGTGGCGTCTTGCCGAGCATCACCTTCGCCGCCTGTCCCACCGCGACGACCTGGTTGGTCTTGTCGTTGACCGCGACGACCGACGGCTCGTTGATGACGATGCCGCGGCCGCGCACGTACACGAGCGTGTTCGACGTGCCGAGGTCGATCCCGATGTCGGAGCTGAAGAGCGAATTCTTCGAGAATCTCGCCATACGCTAGCGCGCGAGGAGCGCCGCGCGCGGCTTCTTCTCAACCGTCCCGGTCGCGCGATCGACGACCTCGAACGTCCCGCTTGCAGCGGCCTCCTTGCCCACCACGATGCGTGACGGGATGCCGATGAGATCGCTCTCCGCGAACTTCTGGCCCGCGCTCATGTCGCGATCGTCGTAGAGGGTCTCGATGCCGGCCGCGACGAGGTCCTCGTAGAGTGCGTCCGCCCCTTTCGCTACCGCATCGCCCGGCTTGCCGAGAGAGACCAGGTGCACGGAAAACGGGGCGACTTCTGCAGGCCAGACGAGACCTTTCTCGTCGGCAAGCGTCTCCACGATGGTGCCCATGAGGCGCGTCGGGCCGATGCCGTAACAGCCCATGACGACCGGCCGGGACTTCCCTTCCCGGTCGAGGTAAGAAAGGCCCAAGGGCTCGGAGAACCGCGTCCCGAGCTTGAAGATGTTGCCGACCTCGACCGCCGGCGCTTCCTCGAGCTCATCTTTCGAGAGGCCGAGGTCCGCGAGCACCTCGTCGGTGAGCACTTCTTCGTTGATGGCGAGGTGCTTCTCCCGCGCAACGTAGACGGTGTCCTCGCCGGCATCGCAGAGCGTCTGGAACTCATGGCTGTACTTGGAGAACGCCCCGCCCGACGCGAAGGTCAGGAAGGTGCGGTCGCCGATGCCTGCGCGGCGGAAAACGGAGCGGTAGGCCTCGGTCGCCTTCTCGTAGAAGACGTCGAGGTCCTTCTCGTCGGCGTGGAAGGAATAGAGGTCCTTCATGAGGAATTCCCGCCCGCGCATGATGCCGGACTTCGCGCGCTCTTCGTTGCGGAATTTCGTCTGTATCTGGTACACAGAGAACGGCAGGTCGCGGTACGAGCTCACGTGCTGCGACGCGATGTGCGTGATCGCTTCTTCTTGCGTCCAGCCAAGCCGAGTTCGCCGCCTGCGTTCAAGGACGTCTTGAACCATACGTCCTCGTCCCAGCGATCGGTCTTCTTCCAGAGTTCCGGATTCTGGAGCGACGACAAGAGTACTTCCTGTCCGCCAAGAACGTTCATCTCCTCTCGGACGATGCGGACGATGTTGTCGAGAGTGCGTAGTCCCAAGGGGAGGTACGAATACACGCCGGCCATCTCCTTCTGGATGAAGCCTGCGCGGATGAGGAGCTGCGCGTTCTTCACCACTTCGTCCGCCGGCGCCTCGCGTCGCGCTTTCGTGAAGAGCTCTGATTGCCGCATAATGGCCTCAAGTATATGCCGAGGGCGCGGCAAGCGCAAAAATCGGCTAGCCGACGATGCGGAAGATGTCGTGCGCCGTCACGACGACCATGAGGAGGATGAGGAATGCGAAGCCGGTCAGGTTGACGGCGCGCGCGACGCTCGGCTTGATGGGCCGGCGGATGATGCCTTCGATGACGACGAAGAGGAGCCGGCCGCCGTCGAGGGCCGGGATGGGGATGAGGTTGATGATTGCGAGGTTGATGGAGATGACGGCCATGAGGGACAGGAGGTCGCCGAATCCCTGCGCGGACGCGGCGCCGACGGCGCCCGCGATGCCGACGGGACCCGAGACCTGCGAGAGGTTCGCCGAGAGAGTGAAGATGCCGTAAAAGAGGTGCCAGAGCCCGGCCGCGGTGAGCATGGTGGCGCCCCAGGTGAGCGCCGCGCCCTGCGTGATCGCGTGCGGCAGCGAGACCGGGACGACGCCGATGGTCGCGACCTCGATGCCGAGCGCGTACCGGCTCGGGTCGTCCGCGACGAGGCCCCGCACCGGCGTCGCTGTAATCGTGCGCTCGACGCCTTCCGCGTCGACGACGTGCAGCGTGACGGCAGCGCCGCCGCTTCCCGCGATGAACGACGAGAAGCCTGCGGGGTCGACGGCATGCCACGTGCCGTTCGCGTCGCGTGCGTCCGTGACCGAGTCCCCGAGCGCGATGCCGGCAAGCGCGGCCGGCGTGTTCGGCAGCACGTTCACGACCGCGAGCGAGGTGTCGGACGCCTGCGCGACCTCGTTCGGCGTGAGCGCGCGCGGCGTCCCCGCGACGAGCGCGCCCGTGATGAGCACGTATGCGAAGAGGAGATTCATCGCGACGCCCGCGACGAGCACGATGGCCTGCTTGATGCGGGAGCGCGATGAGAAGGAGCGCGGACCGGTTTCGACGCCGTCCTCGCCGTAGATCTTCACGAAGCCGCCGAATGGCAGCCAGTTGAGCGTGTACGAGGTCTCGCCGATTGTCGCGATCGTCGCCGCGCGCGGCGGGAAGCCGATGCCGAATTCGTCCACGCGCATGCCGGAGAGCTTCGCAGCGATGAAGTGCCCGAGCTCATGCACGAGGATGAGGGCGACGATGACGATGAGGAACGTGAGTATCTCCATTCTTATTGCGCGATGTCCACTTCTTTCTTCTCCAGGATGGCGGCGAGCGCTTCGTTTCCGGCGTCGATGAGCTTCTGCACCTCCGCCTTCAGGCGCGCCGCTTCATCTTCCCCCATGCCGCCCGCTTTCTCCGCCGCCTCGAGCTCCTTCAGGGCGTCGGTGCGGCGGCCGCGCAGCGTGACGCGCGCCTGCTCGGCCTTGTCGCCCGCAATCTTCGAGAGCTGCGCCCGGCGTTCCGCCGTGAGCTCGGGGAACGAGATGCGCAGCCCCTGACTGTCGACCGCGACGCCGACGCCGAGGTTCGCGTCCGTGACGGCCTTCTCGATGACTTTCAGCTGCGACATGTCCCACGGGATGACCCGCAGGGTGCGGGCGTCTTCGACTGAGACGGACGCCACGTGCGCGAGCGGCGTCCGGGCACCATAGATGTCCGGCTTCACGCTGTCGAGCAAGGTCGGCGACGCGCGGCCGGTGCGGACGCTCGCGAGCTCGCGAGACAGCCACTCCTCGGTATCGCGGATAGCATCCTTAAGTTTCGAGAAGTCGTACGCCATATCCCCGCATCATACCAAATCCTTCGGCGCGACGAGCGCGAGATGCTCGAGGACGAGACGAACGGGTGCGCTGCGATCGTGGAGATAGCCGCGTACGGCCTGCACGTCCTTGAGAAGCGCGACGACGGGTGCGGATGCCTTCCCGTGCAGGCGCGCGTATGCCGCCGCCTCAATGCCGTTCACGATGGCGAGCGCTTCGTCGCGATGCGCGCGCCGTTCGTCGTCGTCCTTGCCGCTCGCGAGCCTCTTCGCGACAGCGCTGCGCTTCTCCGCGTTCGCGGCGAGGAACGCGCGTGCCGCTTCCGACACGGCCGGGGCCGGCGCATGTTCGCCCGCGAGCACGGCGGCGCGCGATCGCATCGTCGGCAGGAGGCCGCCCAAGGACGGCAGTATGAGAAAGAGGTAGGTGCCCTCGGGCGGCTCCTCGAAGAGTTTCAGGAGCGCGTTCTGCGCCTCATGATAGGCGCGGCCCGCGGCGATGACGAGCGCCTTATGCTCGCCCGCGACCGGCGCCTGCGCCGCGAACGCGCCGACGCGGCGCGCGTCCTCGACCGAGAAGAGGCCGTAAACGAACTCGACGATGTCCGGGTTGTTGCGCCCAGCGAGGCCGAGTTCGCGTGCGAGCCAGTCGCGTGCCGCGGCGATGCCCGCCTCCGCTTCGGCCTCGATGACGAACGCGTGGTGCCGCATGCGGCCAGTATAGCGCGAGCGGCGTCAGCTCTTCGCCAAGATGCTCTTGCGGTAGGTGTCGAGGTGCTTGAGCGCGATGCCGGTACCGCGGGCGACGCAGTAATAGGGGTCGGTTGCGAGCTTTGCGACGACGCCCGTGCGGCGGTAGACGAGTTCGGGCATCTGGCGCAGCTGCGAGGAGCCGCCGGTCAGGATGATGCCGTTGTCGATGATGTCGGCCGCGAGCTCGGGCGGCGTCTCCTGGAGCACCTTGCGCACCGCCTGCGTCATCTCGCGCAATTCGCGCGCCATCGCCTGGACGATGTCGTTCGTCGAGAGGTCGACCGTGCGCGGCAGTCCGCTCATGAGGTCGCGGCCCTTGACCGCGAACGTGAGCTCCTCGTTCAATGGCACCGCGGCGCCGACTTTTATTTTGATCTCTTCCGCGGTCTTATCGCCGATGGAGAGGTTGTGCTGGCGCTTCACGTGGTCGACGATGGCGCGGTCGAGGCGATCGCCCGCGCACTTCACGGAGGTCGACGCGACGATGCCGCCGAGCGATATCACGGCGGCGTCGATAGTGCCGCCGCCGATGTCGACGACCATGCGGCCCATGGGCTCGTGGATGGGAATGCCGGCGCCGATGGCGGCGAGGATGGGTTCCTTCACGACGTACGCGTTCTTCGCGCCGGCCTTCATCGCCGCTTCGATGACGGCGCGCTTCTCGGTCGAGGTCACGCCCGCGGGGACGGAGACGATGACCGTCGGCTTGAACGGGTTGCCGCGGAGCGCTTTCTTCATGAAGTAGCGCAGCATCGCTTCGGTCACGCGGTAGTCGGCAATGACGCCGTCCTTCATCGGGCGGTACGCCACGATGTCGTCCGGCGTCCGGCCGACCATCCGCTTCGCCTCGTTGCCGATGGCGAGGATCTTGTTGCCGCCCTGCTTCCCCTGCCCTTTGCTCACCGCGACGACTGACGGCTCGTTGATGATGACCCCTTTGCCCGGCATGAAGACGAGGACATTCGTCGTGCCGAGGTCGATGCCGAGCTTGGGAGAGAAGAAGGACATGTGCGCGCATGATACCGCGCCCGCCTGCATCTGTGCAAAAGCCGGCGGCAGGCGGGGTGCTACGATAGCCCCATGCAGGAAGGGATGAATTTCATCGTCGACGGCGGTAAGCGGCTCTCGGGCACGGTCGTGACGAGCCGCTCGAAGAACGGCGCCGTCGCCCTCCTCGCCGCTTCCCTCTTGAATCGCGGTACGACGACTCTCGAGCACGTGCCGAAGATCGAAGAGGTCAACCGTCTCATCGAAGTGCTCCGCTCCATCGGCGTCTCGGTCGAGTGGCAAGGTTCGAACGTCGTCCTCACGCCGCCCGCGGCGCTCTCGCTCGACGCCATCGACCGCGCAGCCGCGACGAAGACGCGCAGCATCCTCATGTTCATCGGCCCCCTGCTCCACGCGTTCGATTCGTTCGAGCTGCCGCAGTCGGGCGGCTGTACCTTGGGCCTGCGCAGCGTCCGGCCGCACCTTTTCGCGCTCGAAAAGTTCGGCGTGTCCATCGAAGCGCTCACCGACCGCTATCGCGTGACGCACGGCGCGCTTCACGCGGCGGAGGCCGTCCTCTACGAATCGAGCGATACCGCGACCATTAACGCCCTCCTCGCCGCCGCGCGCATCCCGGACGAGAGCGTCATCAAGTACGCGTCGGCAAACTATCAAGTGCAGGAAGTGTGCGGATTCCTGCGCGCCCTCGGCGTCCGAATAGACGGCGTCGGAACGACGACGCTCTCCGTCCGCGGCGTCGCCGATATCGCGCAGGATGTCGCCTACAGCGTCGCCGAGGACCCGACCGACGCGATGTTCTACATCGCCACCGCCATCCTCACCGATTCTGCGCTCACTATCGCCGCGGCGCCCATCGAGTTCCTCGAAGTCGAGCTCTTCCTGCTCGAGAAGATGGGACTCTCCTTCTCGCTTTCGAACCGCCGCACCTCCGAGAACGGCATCACGAAGCTCGTTGACCTCTCGCTCGAGCCGTCGGAACTCGTCGCCTTCCCCGAAAAGATTCACGCCCGCCCGTACCCGGGCCTCAACATCGACAACCTCCCCTTCTTCGCCGTCATCGCGACGAAGGCGAAAGGTACGACCCTCATCCACGATTGGGTCTACGAGAAGCGCGCCATCTACTACACCGAACTCGACCGGCTCGGCGCGACGACGGTGCTCCACGACCCGCACCGCATCTCTATCGAAGGCCCGACGCGCCTGAAACCAGCCGAGGTCATCTGTCCGCCAGCCTTGCGACCTGCGACCATCATCCTCGTCGCCATGCTCGGCGCTCACGGCCGCTCGATGCTGCGCAACGTCTATAGCATCAATCGCGGCTACGAGGACCTCGTCGCACGGCTCGGGAAGCTCGGCGCCTCCATCGAGACGCACGCGGGATGACGCCATGAAACGCATCGGTGACATCCTCCCCGATTTCGAGAAGAAGGCCGCAGCGGCGCCGAGAGGGCGCAAGCGCCTCACCGAACGGGGTGAGCTCATGCGTTTCTTCCAGCGGCATCTGAACCACTCGCGGACGAAGGACGGCTATCAGCCGATATCGATGCCGCGCATGGGAGCGATACTCGAGGGGATACCGACCGGCGACCTCTACTATCTCAAGAGCGTGTGCATGAAAGCGAAGAGCTTCTCCAAGAAATTCTGGTGGGAAGTAGACCCCGGCAAGCACATGAAGGAGAATACCGAACCGTTCTGATTGTGTGCTAGATTGGGACACATGCGAGAAATCGTGCAAGCCGAGGCGCCCGTCCTGCGAGGGGTCGCGAAGCCCGTGCCGGAGGAGCTTTTCGGCACGGAGGAGCTCGCGCGCACTATCGCCGATATGGCCGAAGCGCTCGACGCGCAGCCCGAAGGCGTCGCCCTCGCGGCGCCACAGATTGGTATCCCGCTGCGCCTCTTCATCGTGCGCATGGACCGCACGTTGCCTCCGCCGCCCGAGGGCGTGCCGCAGCCGCCGCCCGAGGTCGAGGCGTACGTGAATCCGGAGATCACGAAGACATCGCGTAAGCGCACGGCGGCGGATGAGGGATGCCTCTCCGTCCGCGATGTCTACGGCACGACGCAGCGCCACGAGCGGGCCACCATCCGCGCCCGGCGTGCGGATGGTTCGCGCTTCACGCGCGGCGCCGGCGGCCTTCTCGCGCAGATATTCGAACACGAAATCGACCACCTGAACGGCATCCTGTTCACCGATCACGCGGAGAACCTTTTTCATATCACGCATGAACCAGGACCCGCAGCATAATTTCGCGTACTTCGGCACGCCGACCGTCGCGCGCGAGACGCTCGAACTCCTCCTCGCGCGCGGCTTCGCGCCCGCGCTCGTCGTGACGGGGCCCGACGCGCCGAAAGGGCGCGGCCTCGCGCTCACGCCTTCGCCCGTGAAGACGCTCGCCGAAGAGCGCGGGCTGCCCGTAGTAACGCCGGCGGCGCTCGATGACGCCGCCATCGAGGCCATCCGCGCGCGCGGCTGCGATTACGCCGTCGTCGTCGCGTACGGGAAGATATTCCCGGAGACGCTTATCGCGGCGTTCCCGAAGGGCGTCGTGAACGTGCACTACTCCCTCCTGCCCCGCCATCGCGGCGCGACGCCCGTCGAAGCCGCGCTCCTCGCGGGCGACGCCGTGACGGGCGTCACCATCCAGAAGATGGTCAAAGAGCTCGACGCGGGCGACGTCCTCGCGCAAGAGGAGACGCCGATCGACGCAGACGAGACCGCGCGCGAGCTGCGGCCGCGTCTCATTACGCTCGGCGCCGAACTCCTCGCCGATACGCTCCCCGCGCTCGAACGCGGCGAGCTGCGGCCGGTGCCGCAAGACGCATCTCGCGCGACACACTCCGGCAAATTAAAGAAGCAGGACGGCGAGCTCTCGCTCGATGGGTCCGCCGACGAGAATTGGCGCAAGTACCGCGCCTTCGCCGATACCATCGGCACATATTTCTTCGAGAACGGCGCGCGCATGAAGATAACGAAGGCGTCGTTCAAAGGTAGCCGGTTCGTCGTCGAGCGCGTCATCCCCGAAGGCAAGCGTGAGACGGCGTACGCGGGTTCCTGACGGGACGGCGGCGACCCTACTCTCCGAGACGGAGCATGCGCTTCAGCGCCGAACCGCCGCGCTTCCAGAGCTTGCGGCCGCGGCCGCGGTCGCGTCGTATCTCTGCCTCGAGCTGGCTCCTCACCCGATCGGCGGCGCTTTCTGGGTTCGGCTTCACGGCCTCAGCGCGATAGACCTCGCCGTCGACCGAGAGCCGAGCGACGAGCCGGCAGGGCTCTGACGAGCGTCCTTCAGGCGGCGCCTCTTCGACTTCGATCTCGAGCAACGCCGTGTCGTCCGCGCCTCCCATGAGGCGCAGAGGCGCGGCAAGCTTCTTCTCGACGAGCGCTTCGGTTTCCGGGGAGAGTTCGTACTTGGTCGCTTTGATGGAAGTGCGCATAGTAAGGAGCGTTAATTATCAATGCTCACTATCTTAGAACGGGAACGGTGTCCTGTCAGGATGCGCACCCTGCCGACGGGCACGCTTGAGCGCGTCGCCACGATTTCGCGCACGCGCTTGTTGGCCCGATTGCCCGCCGCCGGTTCCCGCACGGCGACGACGAGGATGTCGTCCTTCTCTTCCACGCGCTCGCGCCGCGCGCCTGGCGTCACGAAGACCTTCAGGTACATCGCCTATGCCTTCGCATGGTGCGCGCGCAGATACGCGTCGATGTCCGCAGATTCGTACATCTCGACGCCGTTGTCGGCATCGACGAGGTACGGCACCTGCCGCTTGCCGCCGCGCGCGATGAGCTCCGCGGCGACCGCGTCATCGGCGATGTTCTTCTGGTCAAAGTCGATGCCGAGCTCCTGCCCTGTCGCGAGCACGCGCGCGCAGAACGGGCATCCGGTCTTCACGTATAAGGTAAGCATATGCGGGCAGTATAGCGCAGTTGTTACTCACTCCTATCCGGGATGATCATCCCCGCTCCGATTTCAGAGTGGCAATTCTTACAAACTAGGACACATTTCTCGGCTTCTCTGACCAAAGAATCCCACGAATACGACAATCCCTTCACACTCAGCGCGAATTTCTTATTCCCTGGATCCTTATGATGGAAATCAAGAGCGCCGGCATACCTCTTATATCCGCATAGAGAACACTTGCCGCCGAACATCTCGACTAATTTCTCTTTCTTGCGGCGACGATTCTGCATGACGGCTGTCGAAGCGCACTTGCCGCAGCGATACCACCCTTCAGTTCTGGGGAAAAATTTCGTCAGTCCGTGAATCTTGCAAATCCTTTGCATATGAGAACAGTATAACACCGGGTGTTAATATTGTTTTCCTGGGCAGCCTGTGTATAATTTTCCTGTTCGTGTATTCCGCGGTAGCTCAATGGTAGAGCAGCTCCCTGTGGCGAACGCAGCTTCCTGGAGGAATCCAGGTCGAATAACGAGGTGAATTGCTGGAAACCCCTTGCGGGCGATCAGCAGCCAAGCTCCGCTTCCGCGGAGAAGGTTCAGAGACTATCCCTAACGGGAGTACCCGACGGTATCGTCAGGGGAAGCGCCTCGCATCGAGAACCGATGATGATATAGTCCACGCCTTCAGCAATGAGGGAACACGTGTAAGGAGTTGGTTGTAGGTTCGAGTCCTACCCGCGGAGCAGACTGCCTGATTTGGGGTCAAAGAACCCAAATCGGACAGTGATTAGGGGGTTTTCGGAGGTTCGAAAATTATTTCGAGGTTCCGGAACTTCCATCACAACGGAATGAGTATTGTTAACAGAAATATCCTGCAAATGGCCGCCTTTGGCGGCTTTTTGCATGGGTTCTAAAATTTCTATGTCGAGTCCTTTCTGGATGCGTTCTGCGAGCTTCCGGACGGCCGGTTTGAATTCGTAGGTTGTATCACCGTTCTTGAGACGCAGAGCGGAGAACATCTGCGCGATGAGGACACGCCGCTGATCTGGCGAACGCTTGAGGTAAATCTCCTTGGCTCGGAGCGCAAGGTCGAGAATGTTCTGCCACAGCTCATAGTATTTCGCTTCCTTGGACTGAATCCTCTCCAGCTCTTGCGTTATGCTGGTGCGCTCGTCGTCGATTTCCTTCTCCTTGCGCTTCCAGTGCTCGGCGGTTATCTCCTCGTCGAGCTTAGCGTCAAATAGCCGCTCCTTGCGGGCTCCTAGGGCGTTATAGCGGGTCTGAAGCTGGTTCCGCTGGTGTTCCTTATAGGCAACCTCCTCCGCGTGATTCTGCTTGATTTTGAGGCGAATCAGCTCGGCTTCCTCTGGGGTCAAAGTTTCGAATATCTGGAATGCTCTCGTGATCTGCTTTTCCACCTTCTCCTCACGAGCGCAGATTTGCTGCGAGCAGTCGCGATAGTGGCTGCAATGGTAATAAATATAATTGTGGACGTTGCCGTTCTGTTGGCGCTTCGTCTTCAGTTCGGCCGTAATGGTGCTCCCGCACTCGCCGCATGTAATCAGTTTCCTGAAAGCGAAATTGCGCCGCTGAAAGTGCGGTGCTTTTTTGCCGGAGAGAGTCGCTTGCACTTGGTCGAACAAACCTTGAGAGATGAGTGGCTCGTGCTTTCCTTGTCCGCGAATCATGTCGTTCCAGCGGATCATCCCACAATAGAACGGGTCGCGGAGCATATCGTCGAGGCGGCTTTTAACCAGCCGATTGCCGGACGGTGAACGCAATCCTTCTTTGTAGAGCTGATTAGCAAGCGCCTTTATCGAGTAGTTGCCGGTCGCGTATAGTTCGAACGCGCGACGCATGAACGGAGCCATCTTCGGGTCAGGAACATGCGTTTTGTGCCCACGTTCGCCGACGGTCATATATCCGAGCTTTGCGCGACATGGAATCCACCCTTGTTGTATTTTCTCCTCCTGACCTTTTTTGACCTCCTCCGAAAGATTGTCGACGTAGTTCTTCGCGAAAAGGATTCTTACGCCCATATTCAACTTTTCCTGCGACCGAGAGTTTTTTGTAAGCACAAGCGAGTCCTTCACAAGATGCACTTGTCGCGCCTCATCTTCTTCGAGCCAGTCATCTATCGTAACCAAGTCTCTATAGTTACGCGTTAGCCGGTCAGCCTTCTCGCAGATAATCGCCGGTATCTGATTCTTCGCCGCGAAATTCACCATCTGCGTGAAGACCTGCCGTTGTTGCTTTCCCGCCGCCGATTCCGAAACTGAAAAGACTTGCTCGATGTCGAATCCGTGCTTCTCCGCGTATTCCGTAAGAAATCTCTCTTGCGAGGGCAACGAAAACCCCGTCTCCTCTTGTTCCTTTGAGGAGACTCGGCAGTAGAGAATTGCTTTCGGTTTTTCCATAGAAATATCACTCCTTGGCTACCAAGATGCCATAGAGTTTCTTCACACCTTTCTTCAGTGTTGATTCTTGCTGCTTGGGAAGACTGGCTCTGACTGAAGCCGGAGTTTTCCCTTGCGACTCAAGCATCTTGATTGCGTTCGGACTATCAATCGGCACTAGGTTTGCATTTCCGCACAACTTGCAAACCTTCTTTGTTCCGCTATTTCGCCATATCTCGTAAATGATGCCCGGCAGAATAAAAAAGCACAGTAGAATCAGTGTAATCCATATCGAGCCGGGAATTTCTTCCTTTGGCGAGCCTACATGCCCGCAGTTCGTGCACACCATCGGATCTTTCATAGTTTTGGACGCCTATTGGTAATTGCCTGGACAACTGTAATGCCCCCACAAGGGTTTGACAGCCTTGCGGCTGACCGGCGTCCAAGCCAGGCCCCTTGTGGAGGCATTACAGGCTTGGACGCCGTTATTCAGTTGTTCAATTAGTTTAGCATTCATACTGCCTTCAACAATGGCTACATTTTCTCTGGCAACCCCACAAGTAGCCGCTCCATTCTCATGAGACGTTCTTCGATTTCTATCCAGTCCTTCATTTCGGATGAGCTGAGATTTACTGATACTATTTTGCCGTCCTTAATGACCACCTTTTCGGAATACCTAGAGTTTACGAATACCCTCGTTCTTTTGATTCGATTTTCTTGATCCTCAAGCATTTGCATGATTTTGTCTTTTGCCATATTTATTTAGTTAGAGTTTTTGTAATGTTGCTCGACGATATCGAGCATCTTTGCGAACAGTGCCGACACGTTGCGGATATTCTCGCGTTCAGAAACGGTTGCGAGCACCTCTCGTAGATGTTCGAAATCTGCCTTGTCCGCGAGATATACTTCTGCATCCTTTTCGAGCAATTTGAGCACCTCGTCGAACTTTTCTTTTTGCTTTGGCAAGAACAGGATCTGCAACATCTCGTAGTCGAAATCGAACACGATGTCGTCCGCCCTTATAGCGGGCAGGTCGAAGTCGAGTTCACCATCGAATATTCCAGACTCAAGCTTCGATTCGATGCTTTGTATTTCATTGAATAGTTCCGCAAGCATAATCGGGTCGTCGTAGCCGGTGAGTGCGTTGTGCGCCAACTGCTTTGCGCGGATCTGGTCGCGCGATAGTTCTTCTTCAATCACCATCACAAACACTTCTCGCAATCCTGCAGCGCGAGCCGCACGTGTCCGATGATGCCCAGAGATAATGTGGAACTCTTCGTTGTCCGACGCGTTTTTCTTGATGACACACAGCGGCAGAGATTCGAGTCGTTTGCCATCTGCAATCGTGATCTTCATCCGGTCGAGTTTGTCCGGACTCATCACACGAGCATTCTTGTCTTGCTCGCGCAGGAGGTCGATGTCGACTTTCCAGATTGCGATTCCGTTGCCCATATCGAGCACCCTCTCTTTGATTGGTTCGTTTTCCATACTTCTATGCGGCAACAGCCACGTTAGCTACTAATGCACGTTCTTCATCGAGAAACTGGCGCACCACACCCTTGAAATCCTGCTCGCGGAAATCGGTGTCGTAGAGGATTTTATACATACCGCCGTTAGCGCGCCCCTCCTTCAATCGTTCGCAGGAGAGTGCCTTCAAGATGCCGTTATTGAGCTTCACACGGCGATACTTTGAGAGGCAGGTAGTCCGGAGTCCACGAAGCCTGTAGACGCGGTTTACGCGGCTTGCAGTGCGATACAACACGTCGGCAAACTCGTTGCAGGTAATCGCCAGCATGAGCAGACGATTCGCCCTCGGCATGTTTCGGACCGGCGCGTTGAATCCGTAATTTTCGAACACGCGGTCGCTCTTCAAACCAAACAAAGAGTTCGTCATGAAGCCGACAGTCGCGAACACTTTGCCGTCCACAAGCATGAGGAAATATTGCTCCGCGCCGGTGTTCCCGAGTTTGTGTGCGAACAGGTCGCGGTAATAGAGAGCCTGCTGTTCTGGCACAGATACGAAACTGATCTTGCTGTCATAAGTCAGTTCATCGCCATTCATGAACACTGGTGCTGGGTAAGGCTTCACACCTCGCGAGGCCATAAAGTCTACGGATGAGCGATACTGGAATCCTTCTAGAATCTCTGGCTTCGTAAGTAGCCAGTAGTCGCGCTTGTCTACATCATTCTCTTTGCAGAAGATTAC
>DATKSU010000002.1:0-3775 GCA_035531495.1 Minisyncoccota bacterium
ACCCCGAACCGTCGGCCGGCCTCGGTCGGAGAATGCCCGTGCCGCACCATAGCGGCGGCGTCTCTCCTCACCTTGGGCATGTATGGATTCTTGGTGTACATGACGCGATGGTATCGCGTCCAAGCTATTGAACCATTACGGTAGTATCGACAAATTTCTGGAAAGTCGTATAAAAGGGTCTGGTTAGAACCTTTACAGGAGCTTCTTCATGAAGAAAGTTCCGCCGGATTTGCTGTTCAGGACTGATGTCGCCGCGTATTTCGCTTCACAATACGAAGCATTGCTCGACGAGCATGCGCAGATGGGCATCAGGCTCATGAGGGAGAAGCCGGTTCGGCAAGCCATGACAGCGAGGCTGATCGAGCGCAAGGGGGTCTTCCTCGTCCAGGGGGTATTGGACCTCATGAAGCCCGAGATGTACGAGAACGCAAGGAAGTTCAGAACCACCATCATATGGAAGTTCTACCTCGAATTGCGCTGGGCTCCCGAAAACCGCAGCTACACGCTCCTCAAGCTTTTGAGCGAACTCGATACAGTCATGCAGCCGTATCGCCCGCCCGCTTGACCCCGCCTCCGGCGGGGTTTTCCTTTTGACTTTGCAGCAGGCGAGCGTATAAGGAGGTTTGGACCTTACGCGGGAGAGAACCGATGGACTCGTACCTAACGCCGAAAAGATTCGTTGACCTCATCACCCTCGGACTGTTCTGGGACTTGTGGGTGCCGCAAGAACGGCGCCGCGCTCCAATGAACATCGCTATCCCGGCCTATGTCGGCTGGACATCAGTCGGAGACGTGCTCGACAAGCTCCAGCGCATCGGCGTCATCAGCGGGGCACAGCGAAGGTTCATCGGCAGTTTCGAGGGACTGGATCTGCGCCGCGCACTGTTGCGCCGCTGCGCGATGATGGTGCGCGGACGGATGAACGCAGTGAACAGCGAATGCTGGCTGCTCTGCTTCACTACGTCGGAGCTGCAGTCCATCAGCCTCAAGACCATCGCCAGCAAGAGGAAGATAGGCATCCTCGCGACGGGCGCCGCTCGGGCACTGCAGCTCGAACCGAGCTACGTGAGCGTCCTGACGGGGAAACAGTACCTTAAGGCAGCCGCGTAGATGTCACCACGAGCCTCGCTACGGCTCCGCGATGCGGAGCCGTTCTTTTTGACGTCGCAAGATGTTTCAGGCATAGTTAGCACATGAGCGAGCACGATGATGACGTGAGGATTGAAGCCGACGACCCGGAAGCCGAAGAGAAGGCGGAGGGGAAGACGGAGAAGCTTCGCGAGGAGCTTGCGGCGTGCCGCACGGAGAAGCAGGAATACATGGACGGCTGGCAGCGCGCCAAAGCCGACTACGTGAACCTCTTGAAGCGTGGCAATGAGGAAATAACTCGTGCCGAGCATAATGGAATCTCAAAAGCCGTTGAGGAACTTCTCCCTGCGTTTGACGCTCTGGAGCGAGCAAAGGAACATGCGGAACTTCCAGACGGCTTCGCAGCCATAGCTAAGCAACTAGAGGGTGCCTTCAAGAAGCTTGGCCTTGATAACGTCGAAGCTGAAGTCGGGCAGATATTCGATCCCGTCCTCCATGAGGCGTACGGCACCGATGCTGTGAATGATCAAGCAATGGATGGGCAGATTACTGCCGTATTAGAGAAAGGATGGAGGACGAAGACGAAGGTTATCCGTCCGGCAAGGGTCAGAGTTGCGCAACACCAGTGATTTTTTGTAAAATAGCAACCTAATTTCGAAAACCTATGGCGAAAATTCTTGGCATTGACTTGGGAACCACGAACTCTGCGATGGCTATCGTCGAGGGCGGCGAGCCGCGCGTGCTCGAGAACGCGGAGGGCGCGCGCACGACCCCCTCTATCGTCGCAGTCGGGAAGACGGGAGAGCGCGTCGTCGGCACTCTCGCGAAGCGCCAATCGGTGACGAATCCGCTGAACACCATCTACCAGATAAAGCGCTTCATCGGTCACTCCTACGACGAGCCGGCGGTGCAGAAGGACAAGGCGGCTGTGCCGTTCGAGATGCGGAAGGCCGACAACGGCGGTATCGAAGTGAAAATGGCGGACAAGTGGTACCGCCCGGAAGAGATTTCCGCGATGATACTCGGCAAGCTCAAGGCCGACGCGGAAGCGAAGCTCGGCGAGAAGATAACCGAGGCGGTCATCACGGTCCCTGCGTATTTCAACGACGACCAGAGGAGCGCGACGAAGGCGGCGGGCCAGATCGCGGGCCTCGACGTGAAGCGCATCATCAACGAGCCGACGGCCGCTGCGCTCGCGTACGGCTTCAATAAGAAGAAGGACGAGAAGATTGCCGTCTTCGACTTCGGCGGCGGCACCTTCGACATCTCCATCCTCGAGGTGGGCGGCGACGTCATCGAGGTGAAGTCGACCGACGGCGACGCGCACTTGGGCGGCAAGGACATCGACCAGAAGATAATTAATTGGCTCGCGGGCGAGTTCAAGAAGGAGAGCGGCATCGACGTCATGGGCGACGCCTTGGCGCGTCAGCGCCTCGACGAGGCGGCTGAAAAGGCGAAGATAGAGCTCTCGAGCGCGATGGAGACGGAGGTGAACATTCCGTTCCTCACCTCCGACGCTTCCGGCCCGCGCCACCTGCTCGTCAAGATGACCCGCGCGAAGCTCGAGGAGCTCGCGGGTGAATACATCGAACGCGCGATGGCCATCACGAAGCGCGCGATGGAGGCGTCGCCGTTCAAAATCGGCGAGATACAGGAAGTCATCCTCGTCGGCGGCCAGACCCGCATGCCAGCAATCCAGCAGGCGGTGGAGAAGTTCTTCGGCAAGAAACCGAACATGAGCGTGAATCCCGATGAAGTCGTCGCCGTCGGCGCAGCCATCCAGGCCGGCATCCTCCAGGGCGACGTGAAGGATATCCTTCTCGTGGACGTCATACCGCTCTCGCTCGCCATCGAGACGATGGGCGGCGTGGCGACGAAGCTCATCGAGCGCAACACGGCCATCCCGACCAGCCGCTCGCAGGCCTTCTCGACGGCGGCCGACAATCAGCCCTCCGTGGAGATTCACATCACCCAAGGCGAGCGCGCGATGAGCGCCGACAACAAGTCGCTCGGCCGCTTCATGCTCGACGGCATCCCGCCCGCGCCCCGCGGCATGCCGCAGATCGAGGTGACCTTCGACGTGGACGCCTCCGGCATCCTGACTGTGAAGGCCAAGGAGAAGACGACCGGGAAAGAACAGTCCATCCGCATCGAAGGCTCGACCGGCCTCTCGAAAGAAGACATCGAAAAGATGAAGACCGACGCGGAAGCGAACGCCGCCGAGGACAAGAAGCGCCAGGAACTCGCGGAGGCGCGCAACATCGCCGATCAGGCCATCTACGCTGCCGAGAAGGCAATCAAGGAGAACGGCGAGAAGGCCGGCGCGGAAATCGTGAAAGAGGTGCAGGACAAGATTGACGCTCTGAAGACGGCTCGCAATAGCGAAGACTCGGCGACCATCAAGGGCGCGACCGACGCGCTCTCCGCGACGCTCTCGAAGATAGGCGAGGCGATGATGAAGCAGACGCCTCCGGCAGGAGACGGCGGCCAGCCGCCCCCGGAATCCGGCGCAACTGACGCAGAGTTCAAGGAGAAGGAATAGGGGACGTTTTCTAATCAATAGCTTGGACGCACTCTGCTAATACTGACAGCGGCGTTTTGAGGTCGAGACCGAAGTGGTGCCGCGTGCCGTTGTATGCCGCAAGATACTTCGGCAGCGTGCGGTTGATCTGCACCAGGTCAATCG
>DATKSU010000003.1:0-36249 GCA_035531495.1 Minisyncoccota bacterium
CGTTGATGAAGTTCACGACGCTGCCCGTCATGGACTGCAGCGTCTGCTGCGCGAGCGTCCAGGCGATGGGGTCGAGGATGTACTCCTTCACCCAGAGGGCGTTCGTGGAGCCCGAGATGGCGCTCGTCATGACGGAGGTGAGCGTATTCTTTATGAGGTTCGACGCGTCCAAGACGAGATACTGCGCGTGAACCGTGCGCGGTGCGGCGACGAGCGGCGCGGAAAGCGCAAGGCAGAGGAAGAGGACAGCGGCCGCGCGCGTCATAGCGACGCCGATGCGCTCGAAGGGTGCGCTCGCGCGATTACGCCGGTGTCCTCGAAGGCTCCCCATATATCTGTATCGAAAGTATAGCAGCCGCATGGCGCGCGGAATCGTCCGCCGACGCGCCGGCGTGCATTACGCGCGCGCAAGGGCGAGCCACGCGGGAAGCGACAGGTCCTCGGCGCGCGCCTTCTCGGGGATATCCCCTGCCGGAAGCCCTGTCGCGACGAGATTGCTCCGGACGAATTTGCGCTTGTGCGCGAATCCGGCGTGCAGAAGGTCGAAGAATCGCTTTTCTTCTTCGCGCGAAGCGAAATTCGCGCGTGAAATGCCGCGGACCGTGAGCACGGCTGAGTCGACCTTCGGCGCGGGGACGAAGGAGCCGCGCGAAACCGTGAAGGCATAGCGCGGCGCGCCGTACGCCTTCACCGATAGCGACAGGATGCTCTCTTTCACTGCGCGCGCGATGCGTTCGGCGACTTCTTTCTGCACGAGGAACGTCAATGAATGCGGCTGGTTGTCCGCCGCGAGAAACAGCCGGAAGAGCTCGCCCGTGAGGTAGTAGGGGATGTTCGCGACGACGTGGTAGCCCTTCGGGAGCGCCGCGAGGTCGAAAGTGCGAATGTCGCCTTTGACGAGCTCGAGCGCGCCGCGCGCGACGTCGGCGGAGAAATCGCGACGCAGGGTTTCATAGAGCTCCTCGTCCGCTTCGACGGCGATGACGCGTTTCGCGCGGGCGAGGAGCGCCTTCGTGAGGATGCCCTTGCCGGGACCGACCTCGAGCACCGTCGCGTCCGACGGGAGCGCGGCCGCGTCCGCGATGCGCGCCGCAATCGCGGGATGCGCGAGGAAGTTCTGCCCGAGCGACTTCTTAGGCCTCGATGACCGGCGTTCCATCATCCTCATCATAGACCACGAGCGAACGGTCGATGTCCGCGAGGAACGACGACGGCTCGGTCAGGCAATCGGTACCGTAGATCTTGCGTATGGAGGCGAGCGTGAGGTAGAGCCGGCGCTTCGCGCGCGTCATCGCGACATAGAAGAGCCGGCGCTCTTCTTCCTCATCGCGTTCGCCGTCATTTCCCATACCCTCGTGCGGGAAAAGCCTTTCCTCCATGCCGGCGACGAATATCGTGTCGAACTCGAGCCCCTTGGCCGCATGCACCGTCATGAGCGTCACGCCGCGCTTCTCGCCCTGGTCGAGCTCGTCCTGGTCGCTCGCGAGCGCGGCTTCGGCGAGGAAGGCGGCGATGCCTTCCTTGCCGGGCGTCGCGTCGTGGCGCGCGGCGACCGAGGCGAGCTCTTCGACGTTCTCGAACCGTTCGCGGTCTTCGTCGCTGCCTTCGTCGACGAGCGCGCGGCGCATGCCGCTCTTCTCGACGACGAGCTTCACGAAGTCCGATGGCGCGAGCGTCTCCGCCGCGCGCGCAAGCTTCGCGACCGCAGTCTCGAACGCTTCCACTTTCACCCGCTCGCCGGCGCGGAGCTGATTGCGCTGTCCGGCCGCGAGTTTCGCGAGGGTCACCTTGCCGAGTCCGCGCGGCGGGCTGCCCGCCGCGCGGACGTTGTCCGCCGCGCGCGACGGGTCGAGGGCGAGCCGCACCCACGCGAGCGCATCCTTCACTTCCCTGCGCTCGAAGAAACGCGTGCCGAGGAGCTTGTACGGGACGCCGGCGCGCAGGAGCCCTTCCTCGAGCGCGCGCGACTGCATGTTGGTGCGAAAGAGGATGGCGATTTCCTCGGGCGCCGTCCCCGCGCGCATGAGCGCGCGCGCCTTCGCCGCGATCCAGCGCGCTTCGTCTTCGGCGCTCGACGCCACATGTACGAGGATGGGCTCACCCGCGGGATTCGCCGTCGTTGAGCGCTTCTCCTTGCGGTTCCTGTTCTTCTCGATGACGGCGTTCGCTGCCGCGACGAGATTCTTCGTGGAACGGTAATTCTCCTCGAGGATAACGGTCGCGGCATCCGGATACGCCGCGTCGAATTCGAGCAGGTTCTCGATAGTCGCGCCGCGCCACGTGTAGATGGTCTGATCGATGTCGCCGACGACGAAGATGTTCTTGCGCGCGCCCGCGAGCAGGTTCGCGAGGCGCCCCTGGAGCGCGTTCGTGTCCTGATACTCGTCGATATGCAGGTATTGCCAGCGCTCCTGCGCCGCTTCGCGCACGTCCGCGTGCTCCTCGAGGAGCCGGACCGGCTTCGCGATGAGATCGTCGAAATCGAGCGCCTTCTCCGCCACGAGCGTCTTCTCGTACGCGAGCCACGCTTCTGCGGCGATGCGATTGCCGAAGCTCGACCGGCCGTGCTGCTCGCGGAAGGCGCGTGCGTCCATCCCTTCCCCTTTCGCCCGCGAGATGCGGCCGAGGACGGCGCGCGGCGAGAGCTCTTTCGCCGAGACGTCGAGCGACTTCAGCGCGCTCGCGATCGCTTTCTCCGAGTCATCGCGGTCATAGACGCTGAAGAAGCGCGGGATGCCGATGGCCGCGCCGTAGCGCTCGAGGAGCTCGCGCCCGAGGCCATGGAAGGTCGCGACGAACGGGAGCCCCGAGGGCGCGCCGCGCCCGCGCGGCGCGGCCGGCCCTTCCCCGAGCATCGCGCGCACGCGATTGCGCATCTCGCGCGCCGCCTTGTTCGTGAACGTGACAGCGAGGATCTTCTCCGGCGCGACGCCCTGCCGGATGAGGTGATAGATGCGCGTCGCGAGGACGCGCGTCTTGCCGCTGCCCGCCCCCGCAAGGACGGCGACGGGTCCCTGAGTCGCGAGGACGGCCCGTTTCTGCGCTTCATTCAAGCTCTCGAGGTAATTCACTAAACGAATATACCGCAGAAACGGCTCTCCACAGGAATCCGGGACCCCAATTGACCCCGGGCGGCCGTCCGCTATACTGGCGCGTATAGCCTGATACGGATGGATGAAAGAAATGGCTTATTTACTTTGTAGATAAGCCATTTTTGTATTTGGACGCACGACCGCACCCCCTCGTTCCACTATCGAATCACACCCCGCATCCCCCGATCCCCTGCAGTATCAATCCGGACGGGACATATACCGGTTCCTCGAGTACGGCGCGCTCCTTATCGCCGCATTCGCCCTCATCGCCCTCGCCGCGGCGCTCGTCCCGCGGCAGGCGAACGCGTTCTGGCCGTTCTCGACGAACGCCGATGCAGCGGTCAATACGCCAGTCCCGAGCTCCTCGACGCCCGTCCTCGCGGCGCCTTTGAATAGCGATCCGAACGCGGGCGCGTCGCTCGCGCTGGCCGTCTCGGACGGCTCCGCCCTCGTCTCTTACAGCGGCCCCGCCGGCACCATCGCGGACGTCACGAACGCGCCGGCGCCTGATCGCATCTCCCTCTACGTCGTGCGCCCGGGCGACACGCTCTCCGATATCGCGGACATGTTCGGCGTCTCGGTCAATACCATCGTCTGGGCGAACGACCTCGCGAGCACCCGCGACATCCATCCGGGAGAGCAGCTCCTCATCCTCCCCGTCTCCGGCATCGAGCACACGGTCGCGAAGGGCGAGACGCTCAAGTCGATCGCCGAAAAATACAACGCGGATGCGACCGAGATCGCGCAATACAACGGCCTCGACGCATCGGCAACGCTCGCCGTCGGCTCGACCGTCATCATTCCGGGCGGCGAGCTCTCGACGCCGATCCCGACGACGAACGCCCATGCCATCATCCGCGGCCGTGCGGTGTATGAGCCGTATCTCGGCGGCACCGGCCCGGCGTACGCGGATTACTACGAAGTTCCCGTGCAGGGCGGCATCCTGACGCAAGGTCTTCACGGCTGGAACGCGGTCGATATCGGAGCCGCACGCGGCACGCCCATACACGCAGCCGCTCCCGGCACCATCCTCGTCGCGCGCAACAACGGCGCGTGGAACGGCGGCTACGGCAATTACGTCGTCATCACGCACGATAACGGCACGCAGACGCTTTACGCACACATGTCGCACACGATCGTATCGCCCGGTCAGGTCGTCGGACGCGGCCAGACCATCGGCTACGTCGGCATGACGGGCATGACGACCGGAGCGCACGTGCATTTCGAGATTCGCGGCGCGAAGAACTTCTTCGCCGCCACCTGTTCGGTCGGCGAACAGGTCGGGCTGTTCTCTTGCGGCGGCTGACCGATAGCGCCGAGATGCGAGATGCGGCCGCCCTCCAGGCGGCCGCATCATTTCTTATCTTACGGAATCATTCAAATCCGAACAGCCCGCGCGGACGGTACTGGAGCGCTTCGAGCACGTGCGCTGGCTCGACGCAGTCCGCATCCGCGAGATCGGCGATAGTACGCGCGACGCGCATCGTGCGGTGGTAGCTCCTCGGCGAGAGTTTCAAGCGCGCGGCGGCGCTCGTGAGCGCGTCTTTGGCGGCTGCCGTGAAGCCGCTCGCCTCGTCGAGCTCGCGGCTCGTGAGCGAGCCGTTCGTCGCGCCCGGGCGCTTCACGCGTGTCGCGGCGTGCTGGCGCGCCTGGACGACCCGCTCGCGCACGCGCGAGGACGGTTCTCCGCCCGAGAGCTTCGCCAAAGTTTCGTGCGGCACGAGCGGTACCGCAATCCAGAGGTCGAGCCGGTCGACGATGGGACGCGAGATGCGGCGCGCTTGCTTCGCGGCAGCGCGGAGCGCGACCCGCGCGTCGTCGGAGAGTGTCTCGGCCGGATTCATCGCAGCGACGAGCATGCAGTCGGCGGGAAACGTGACCGATGCCCGCGCCCGCGAGACGGTCACGACCCGGTCTTCGAGCGGCTGGCGCAGCACCTCGAGAGCGCGCGAATCGAACTCCGGAAATTCGTCGAGGAAGAGCACGCCTTTGTGCGCGAGCGTCACTTCGCCGGCCTTCGGGAACGTCCCGCCGCCGACGAGCGCAATGTGCGATACCGAGTGGTGCGGGGCGCGCAGTGGCGGCCACGCGACCGTTTCGCCGCCCGCGAGGAGCCCCGCCGTCGAATGGATGGCCGTCACCTCGAGCGTCTCGTCGTCGGTCAAGGGCGGGAGGATGCCGGGGAGCGCGCGGGCGAGCATCGTCTTGCCGGTCCCGGGCGGTCCATAGAAGACGATGTTGTGGCGGCCCGCGGCGGCAATCTCGAGCGCGCGCTTCGCTCCCTCCTGCCCTTTCACGTCAGAGAGGTCGACGGCGGGCGGACGCGCGGGACGTTCGCGTGCACGCACGAGGCGCGCGAGCGGCTTCTCTCCCTTCACGTGCTGCAGGAGCTCCACGAGCGTCGCCGGCGCATAGATAGCGATACCGTCGACGAGGAGCGCTTCCTTCGCATTCGCCGGCGGAACGAAGACGGACGCGATGCCCGCGCGCTTGGCCGCGAGCGCTTGCGGCAGGACGCCGCGGACGCCGCGCACCGCGCCGTCGAGCGCGAGCTCGCCGGCGAAGAGCATCGGTGTCGGAAGCGGCGGGCACTCCCCCGCGGCAATGAGGTACGCGAGTGCGAGCGGCAGATCGTAGTGCGAACCCTCCTTCTTCAGGTCCGCTGGCGAGAGCGAGAGGACGATACGTTTGTTCTGCTGTTTCGGCGACTTGTATCCCGAGTGGCGGATGGCCGCCGCGAGGCGGTCGCGCGCTTCCTCGACCGCCTTGTCGGCGAGCCCGACGACCGAGAACGAATGCAAGCCGCGCGTGAGGTCGGCTTCGACCGTGACGAGTTCCGCGGCGGCACCGACGGGCTGCGCGGCGAGCGTCTTCGCGTAGCCGCGCGTCTCGCGTGCGGCTCCGTTTGCGCCCGGCGCGCGCCCTGCCGGACGCGGCATCTTCGGTGTCTGCGGGTGAGTCATGCGAGCTACTCGCCTTCTAGTATGCCTTGCGTATGCGAAAACGGATAGGGCGCCCCGCGGGATATGCGAGCGCCGCGGCTTATCTCATGTGCGCGACACAGGTCGTCGCCGCAGGGTCGGCTTCGAGGCGGGCGACCGCGATGGCTTTGCCGCAGACCTCGCACTTGCCGTAGGTCCCCTTCTCGAGACGCGCGAGCGCGGCGAGGATGCCGTCGTAGCGCGCTTCGAGATCGGTGAGAATGGCGGCGTTCGTCTCGCGATTGACGACGACGTCTGCTTGGTCGATGAGATCGGCTTCCGTGCTCGAATCGTCGGTCGTCGGCTCCCAATCGCCCGGCACCGCCGGGTTCTTGCGCCCGACGCTCCCCATCTCGGATTCCAGTCTGACCTTCTCCTCCTCGAGCTTCTTCCTGAAATGCTCCGTTTTCATGCTGGGGGAGATGATACCAGATATAATATACGGTCACTGCGAACGGGAGGACGCAAGTCGCTGGACGATCTCGGTGAATGCCGCTTGATCGCGCGCAATGACGAGCGTCCGGTCGTCCCAGTAGCCGTAGAGGAGCACTGTGCGGCCGGCGCCGTCCACATAGGCACGCACGTCATGGTTCGCGATGACCTCGTCGCGGAAAGCGCTCGAGCCGGCGGGCGCCTTCGCGACGGTCGAGGTGGCCGTCGTCGTCGCAGCCGCTTGCGTCGGATATGACGGGAAGAGTTGCGCGAGGTCTCCCGGCATTGAGGGTTCCCAGGAGAGCATGCCGGCGAATGTGTCGCGATAGGAGTCGACGGAAAGGATGAAGAAAGGGCTCTGCGTGCCGCCGGCGTTCACGACGCCTGCCATGCTGCCCGCTGCGCTCACGTTGCGCTCGAGGATGTCGGGCGCGGGCAGCTTGAGCGCGACGAAGACGCTCACGGGCGTCGTCGTCGCCGGGAGGTAGAGGAGGCGCACAGCGCCGGTGGTAAGCGTCGTCGCCACCGACTGTTCGACGGCCTGCATGAGCGCGCTGCCCGCGCCCGAGACCTGGACGCGGTCGTCAACGAATATCGGCGCGGAGACGGTCGGGGCGAGCGCGACCGGCTGCGTGTTCGTGGCATAGCGCGCATAGGCGAAGTAAATGCCGAGCCCGCCGACGATGAGAAGCCCCGCGCCGCCGAGCGCGTAGAAGGCCCCGCCCCGCGATCGCGGCGCTTCGTCCGCCGAGACGGGCGTCGTCCGCGCATCCTCTTCGGCCGCGAGGACGGTCGCGGTCGAGGCGTTCGTCTGTTCCATCCGTTCGGAGAAATCGCTCGTATACGTCTCGAGTGGCGCGGGCGCCGCTTGTTTGGGCTGTATCGACGGAGCGGGCGGGGGCGGTGGTTCCGGCTCTTCAGGAGGCGGCAGGGGCGGCGGGGCCGGTTCGAGCGGCGGGGGCGGCTCGAACGTCATCTTCGGCGCGAGCACCGGCATCGGTGCCGCGGAATCCGGTTCTGGAGGCGGCGAGAACTCGGGTGGCGCAGGGAGCGGTACCTCTGTTTCAGGTTCCGGCTCTGGCGCATGCGCGGCAAGCGGCTTGAAGCCGGGCGCGCCGCCCTTCTTGAGCGCTTCCATGTCGCTCGCGAGCGTGCGGATGTATTTCTTCGGCTCTTCCGCCGCCGCGCCTGATGTCGTGTTCGTGTCCATTCGCTACCCCGTAGTGTAGCGCGTCCGGGTTCGTGTGAAGCGAGTTATCCGCGGGTCGCGATGACGTAGCGTCGCGGATCGTCGCACATGTCGGTGAACGCGTGCGCCGCCTCCTTAAGCTTCGCGGACGAGGACTTCCCGAACGAGATGACCTCGACTTGGCACCCCTCGTTGAGGTCAAGGTACTGGATGAGCGGCACGAAATCGCCGTCGCCCGTCACGAGGACGACGGTATCGAGCTTCGGCGCGAGCTTGACCGCGTCGATGGCGAGGCCGACGTCCCAGTCGGCTTTCTTCGCGCCGTCGGCGAAAATCTGGAGATCCTTCACCTTGGTCTCGATGCCCATCTTGGTGAGCGCCTCGAAGAAATTCTTCTCGTCGCCGCTCTCCGTCCGGATGACGTAGGCGATGGCGCGCACGAGGATGCGCCCGCCGACGGCCTCGTCGAGGATGTTGGCGAAGTTGACGCGCCCCTTATAAAGGTGTTTGGCGCTGTGATAGAGGTTTTGCGTGTCGATGAACACGCCCACCCGTTGCGCCGGATGCTTGATGACTGCCATAGAAATGTATCGATTGCTTCATGAAAACGCGGGTAATTGGTGCGGCCGCAAGGGGCCTCACCTCCATACTACCACCGCCGCGCGGCCGTTATTTCTTCAAACCGAGCTTCTTGACGACCGCGCCGTAGCGGCGCTTGTCGTGCGTCTCGAGGTAACGCAGGTGCGCGCGGCGATCGGCGACCATCTGGAGGAGGCCGCGGCGAGAGTGGATATCGTTCGGATTCTTCTTGAGATGCTTCGTGAGCTCGTCGATCTTCTTCGAGAGGAGCGCGACCTGCACGTCCGGAGACCCGGTATCCGTCGCATGGCGCGCGGCATCCTTGATGACCGTCTCCTTTTTCTTCGTGGTAAGCATGGACCTTGACATTACCACGTCTTGCCTATCCGCGCAAGTGTCGCGTAATGCGCGGTTGGCGCCGGAGTGCGCACAATATACGCGCGGTATACTGAGCGGCATGAGCGCGGAAGCCGCGAAACGGCAGTTCTTGGAGCACCTCGAGATCGAGCGCGGTCGTTCGGTCAAGACGATCGAGAACTACGACCGCTACCTCACCCGCTACTTCGCGCAGATGCGCATTACAAGCGTCGCCGACATCACCGAAGAGAGCGTTCGCGCGTTCCGCCTGTGGCTGAATCGCCAGCCGGGGACGGGCGCTGACTCGATGAAGCGCCGGACGCAGAACTACTACATGATCGCGCTGCGCGCCTTCCTCAAATTCCTCCGGAAGCGCGGCATCGCCTGCCTCTCTCCTGAGCGCATCGAGCTCGCGAAGCTCCCCGAGCGCGAACTGAACCTCATCTCCCCGGCCGAACTCGACCGCCTCATGCGCGCGCCCGCCGATGCGCTCGCGGCAGAAGACGATCCGTGGAAACGGCTCAGCCTCCTGCGCGACCGCGCCATCCTCGAGTTCCTCTTCTCCACGGGATTGCGCGTCTCCGAGCTCTGCGCGCTCGACAACGACCTCGACCTCTCGCGCGACGACCTCTCGGTGCGCGGCAAGGGCGAGAAGGTCCGCGTCGTCTTCCTCTCGGAGGCCGCCAAAGGTGCCGCTCGCGCGTACCTCAAAGCGCGCACCGACATGGAGGAGGCGCTCTTCGTCGACGGCAGGCAGGCGAAGCTCCACCGCATCACGCCACGGGATGTACAGCGCCACCTGAAGGCGTACGCGGCGCGCGCGGGCATCACGAAGAAAGTCACGCCGCACGTCCTGCGCCACTCTTTCGCGACCGATCTCTTGAGTAACGGCGCCGACATCCGCTCCGTACAGCAGCTCTTGGGGCACTCATCCATCAATACGACGCAGATCTACACGCATGTCACCGACGCCCACTTGCGCGAGGTGCACCGCAAGTTCCATTCACGCGGCCGCTCATGAAGCGCCGCAGGAGTAGTAGGACACCGCTGGCGGGATGAACCAGCCCCCTTTCGCCGCGATGGCGAGCGTCATGCTGCCGGACGCGGACGCATAGGGGCACAAGGACCGGAAGATGGCGAGGAAGATGCGCGTTTCGGAATACGGGCCGGCATTGAACTCGTGCTCCGCCCACGCCGTCACGTCGAGCGCGTCGGCGCTGCCGCCCTTCGTCATGAAGGGCGCGAGCCCCGCCGGCAGGCGCGCCGCCACGTCGGATGTCATGTATACGTTCGCCGCAGCGATGTTATCGGTGTACACGTTGAAGGAGAGCGCGGAATCCCAGACGTTCACCTCGTTCAAGACGGGCAGGATGCCGATGAAGAGCACGGCGAGGAGCGTCGGGAGCGCGTAGAGGCTCTTCAGCCCCTTGCGCACGTCGAGCGCAAAGAGCATGCGCCAAGAGAAGGGCGGCGCGCGGAAGTAGAGCGTCCACAAGAACGATACCGTCGCGGCGCTCCACATCCAGGCGCTGTCGTTCCAGTTGCCGCGCAGGGGCCCGAGGAGGAAGAAGATCATCGCGTGCATCAGGGTCGCTTCCCAGAACGCGACCTTCCGGAACCGCGTGAGGAGGCCGAGCGCGAAGGAGATCTCGATGACGACCGCGACGACGGCGAGCGCCGGCATGAACGGCGCGACGGCCGGGACATGCGCGGTCACCGGCGAGAAGAACCATGGGAACGCCGTGTAGAAAAAGCGCGGCGTGTACTTGAGGAAACCGCTCCAGAAGTACACGGCGGCGAGTACGAAGCGCCCGGCGTTCAAGACGCGCGACGCTTCGCGCTCGTCGTCGCCCGTCCCCCGCCGGAAACTCATGAGTATGAGGAGGAGGAAGGTGAATTCATAGAACGACGGCCACAGCCGGCTCTGATCCTGGATGAAAAGGACGCCGAGGACGACAAGGAGGGCGCCGAGGACGCGCTTCGAGCGCGGGAAGGCGATGAGGCTCGCGAGGAGCGTGACGAGAGCGGCGAACGCGAGGTAATCGACCGGGAATGGAAGCGGCGGGACGAAGGGCAGGAGGGGGACGAGCGGGTACAGGCGCGAGGAGAGCCAGAGCTTGCCGGCGAAGAAGAGGCAGAGGATGAATGCGGCGGCGAGGACTCTCGTGAAGAGGTCGAGGCGCTTCGCTTCGGTCATGGCCACCACTATAGCAACGGCGCGCGAGGCGGTAGAATACGCGAATGCGAATCGTCTCCTGGAACGTCAATGGCCTGCGCTCCCTTGCCAAGGATGGGGGCGCGAATCATTGGGAGGCCTTCCTGCGGGAGACGAAACCGGACGTCATCTGCCTCCAGGAGACGAAGGCGCGGCCGGAGCAGCTTCCCGAGGCCTTGCGCTCCCCTGCCGGCTACTCGTCCTTCTTCGCGTCCTCCGAGGTGAAGAAGGGCTATAGCGGCGTCGCCATCTACTCGAAGGTCGAGCCGCTCTCGGTCATCTACGGCATGGGCATAAAGGAGTTCGACGACGAGGGACGGCTCATCGGCGCCGAATATGACGATTTCTGGCTCCTGAACGCATATTTCCCGAATGGCGGCCAGGGTCCCGACCGGCTCGATTACAAGATGCGCTTCTATGACGCCTTCCTTGCCTTCTCCGAGAAATTGCGCGAGAAGAAGCCGGTCATCTTCTGCGGCGACGTGAACACCGCCCACGAGGAAATCGACCTCGCCCGACCGAAGGAGAATGAGGAGAATACCGGATTTTTACCGCAGGAACGCGCCTGGATAGACGAGGTAGTCGCGGCCGGATACTTCGATTCCTACCGCCACTTCTTCCCTGCCCGGCGGGAAGCCTATTCATACTGGGACCTCTACACGCACGCGCGCGACCGCAATGTCGGCTGGCGCATCGATTATTTCTTCGTCGCCCAGGAACTCCTGCGGCGCCTCAAGAAGGCTGATATCCACCCGGACATCTACGGTTCGGACCACTGCCCTGTCTCAATCGTGATCTCATAAAAGACATTATCCCCAGCAATGTCCTTTACATTGTCCTTTACTCGATTACCATTGGCATGGAGGAGGCGGCAAGTGCCCCGGCACCAGCTCCTCCTTGGAAGTTCTTTTCTTGATCTTTCGTCGACATCCGGGAATCGTGGCTTCAGCCTACGGTATCGCGGCGAATCCGCGTCTTCACACAGGGCACGGAGTTCCACGTGGAACGGTTACCGGCACAATCAATAGAAAAGCCGCCAATCCCCTGGCGAGGCACCATCATCTTTAACGCCCAAGCTCCTTCACCAGCCTCGCCAAATCACGGCGGCTTTTTTATTTACTTTTTAAAGTTTCACATTTACTGATTAATGTACTAGCAAACGTGGTGTTTCTCCATTATCTTTCTAACCTCTTCTTCTTCTCTTTTTTCGCGCTTCTTTTTTCCTGACTCTCCAAGCTCTTTAAGCTCCCGTTCAGACATATCGACAAGCTGTTTTGTCCTCAAATCAAGGTATTCCTTGTCATTTCTTCCTGGATCTTCGAGAACCTCCTCAAGGAGGGCGTTCAAGATCCATCCGACTCTCGGACCCGGTTTCTCGTGGAACTTCTCCATGACGTGCGTACCGTCCGTTTTGAGCATCGCTACGGAAATAGGGTCCCGCAGCGCCTGTTCGACCATAGCCTTATATTTCCTGAACCGGAACGGCTGCTCTTTCGGGCGTCCGGTTCCTATCCGGTCGCATATTCTCAAATTCAGGAGGTCCCACATGTTCTCCTCGCCGACGTTCGTGATTACCCGACGCACGGCCGAGAGGGTTATTTGCTCAGGATCGGAGAAAAACATGTGCCAGCGGACAAGCTTTACGACCTTATCTATCGTTTCACGTGGAAACCTAAGATTTTCGAGTGCTTTCTTCGTAACACGTGCGCCGACTACCTCGTGGCCGTGGAATGTCCAATCTTTTTTCTCATCGGACCAACGGCGCGTCTCCGGCTTTGACACATCATGGAAGAGGCCGGCGAGACGAATATCGAAATCCCAGCCCTTGTCGGCCGCGTGCTGCATGGTTCTCATAAGGTGCTCGAATACGTCGTATTTGTGCGCCTGATTTTGCTTTACGTCGATGCCGCGAAGGAGATCGATTGATATGGATTCGAGTATGCCGAGCTTCTGCGCAAGCACGAGAGCCGACATCGGCTCATCTGAGTCGAGTATCCTCGTGAACTCGTCACGAACCCTTTCACGTGAAACATGGCTTAAATGCTTGTTATTTTCGACAATCGCAGCCGCTGTATCACTATCTATGCCGAAGCCGAGCTCCGCGACAAAACGGACGGCCCGGAGCATACGAAGCGCATCTTCATTGAATCGGTCACTTGGATTCCCGACCGTACGGATTATTTTGTCTTTTATGTCTTTTTGTCCTTTATACGGATCGACGACTTGTCCTTGAGCGTCATCGAGAGCGATGGCGTTGACCGTGAAGTCCCGGCGAGCGAGATCCTCGGACAGGGAAGTGCCGAAAGTGACCGCGTCGGGCCGACGCTTGTCGGAATAGCCCGTTTCGAGCCGGTAGGGGGTTACCTCGACGATAGCGGTCCGCTCGTCTCCGGAACCCGTCTTCACACCAACCGTCCCGTAGTCATTCTCGTAAAAAGAGTCAGTGAATATGCCCTGGATATCCTCTGGCGTCGCATTCGTCGTGATATCCCAGTCCTTCGGTTCGCGACCGATGAGGAGGTCGCGGACGCAACCGCCCACGAGATACGCCTCGAATCCCTTCTCGCGAAGGGTCGCCGCGGCCCTCGAGACCTCCTTCGGGATGGGGAATCGCATAGCGAGATACTAGCATGTCTGCTACGCTTCGTAGCGACGCGCCCCGGTGGTGAAATGGATATCACGCGACGCTTCGGACGTCGAATTCTGGGTTCGAATCCTGGTCGGGGCACTGGAAGCTATGGTAGGATGTGCGGCACGCGGATATGGTTTAGTGGTAGAACGCGTCCTTGCCAAGGACGAGACGGGAGTTCGATTCTCCCTATCCGCACCCGTGAGGCGCGCGGGAGCAAAAACGGCTCATCCGAGCCGTTTTTGCTTGTCTTCCTGATATGTTGTCAAAGGTGGATAAAGGTGTGAATTGTGTGGATAAAGGACAAAGACGGCGCCGGTGGTTCTTAAACTAAGTAGGAAATGGGCCATATTTATAAAAGCCGTGGATTTATCTACTAAGAACCGCAAGGACATCGGCGCGCTCGGCGAACGGGTTGCGTGCGCCTATCTTGAACGGCACGGATTCTCGCTCGTCGAGCGTAACGTCGCTCGGAAGACCGGCGAACTCGACCTCGTCATGCGTGCGGGCGACATCCTGCATATGGTTGAAGTGAAGACGGTTCTTGCGGAAGAGCTTCCGGACGATCGCGGTGTGCACGACGAGTACGACCCGTCGCTCAACCTCCACGAGGCGAAGCTGCGGCGGGTGGCGCGGACGGGGGGGTGGTACGTCGCCGAGACCGGCTGGGAGGGAGAGTGGCAAGTTGACGGCTGCCTCGTCTGGCTGCGGCGACGGGACGGCATGGCGCGCGTCCGCTACCTGCCGCAACTTCTCTGAAGTGCTAGAGTGCGGTTGTGCGGGCCGGCGTATGACGGTAGTACGCATCCTTTGGGAGGATGTTGACCGAGTTCGACTCTCGGCGGCCCGACTCGGATAAGCGTCGGTTCCTGGAACCCGGGTTACGGGGAAATGGATCCTGCGGTGAGCATCGCTTCGAGCGCCGGGATCTTCGGCGCGAAGGCCGCGATGCTCACCGCCGTCGGCTCGGCGAGGAGGAGGTCGAGCGGCGCGCCGTTCTCCGTCGCGTAATCGGCGCGGACATAGGACGCCGTGATGGCATCGAGTTCGCGCGTCGCGGTCGAGCCGGTCACCGTGCTCGTCGTGATGGTGCCGACGAGCGTGCCGTGCGCGTCGGCGACGCCGCCGCCGGAGGACCCTTCCTGCGCGGCCGCCGAGCCGCCGAGGGCAAGCACGTCGACGGTATCCGCCGCGAACGTGAAGACGCCCTTCACCGAGCCGAAGACGATGGTGGGGAAGAGCGACGATTCGACCTGGCTCGACTGGAGGAACTGCGCGCCGTAGGAACCGATGACGACCGGTGTGCCGACCGGAGGCGGAGCGATGCCGAGCGACGCGGACGGGAAGGTCGCGGGCAAGGGCGCATCCGTCGCGCTGTCCGTGATGCCGAGCAGCGCATAGTCGTGTTCGCCGGTACCAGACGGCGCCGTTTCGGTAAGCACGTTCGCATTCTCGTGGACCCAGGTGGGCGGCAGGTAGATGAGCGACGCGTCGTAGGCGTCCTTCGCGGGGCTGCCGGTACGCACGGTGCACGAGACGCCGCGATCGGCGAGGAGGAAGTACTGCGCGACGTGCGCGTTCGTCAGGATGATGCCTTTCGGGTCGACGATGACGCCGCTGCCGGAGATGGAGTGCAGGCCGCTCCCCGCAGGCGAATAGCAGAGGATGTTCACGAGCGCGCTCCGGAGCGCCGTCGCGGCATCGCTTAAACCGGCATTTATCTCGGCCTGCGTCGGCCCTGATGCCGCGGCCGTGAGCTGCGCAGGCGCTGACGCAGCGGGCTTCGATGCAGCGGCCGGCGCGGGCGAGGTGCGCGTCATCGTCGCGGGACGGGCGGGCGCGGAGGTCGCCGTCACCACCGTCACGCCGGAAACTTCGGGAGCGGGTATAGGCGCGGGCGTGGAAAGGTCGTTGCCGAAGAGAATCGCGAGGACCGCGCCGAGGGCGAGGGCGATGACGATGCCGAGGAAAGGCGCGAAGCGCGTCATGCTCGTACGCTATCCTAAAAATGGTATTCTCGCATCAAGCGGGCGTGGTTTAGTGGTAAAACGGCTGCCTTCCAAGCAGCAGTCGGGAGTTCGATTCTCCCCGCCCGCACAGCGGTCAGAGCCCCGGTTTCCAGTCTGAGGAGCGGTTCGCAAAAGCAAAAGGTTATTGTGCAACCGCCTTTCTTTGTGGCGGGGTTTCCGGCATAAGTTACCTATTCGCCATCGCACACGGCTTGGTGTATAAATTATTGCGATGGAGGGATCTAAACACGAGAGTGGAAAAAAGAGTAAGGTAGATTACCTTCCACAATCGGAAGCGGAATGGTTAAAAACTGGGAAATTTGAAATAGAGAAGATTGCGATGGGGGAGAGAGAAATACGATGCGCATTAGTGCGCGGACCAGAACACTCCCCGCTGGTAACGATGGTTGGTGGTGTTCCTCGCGATCCTAATCGCCGTAGGAACTTACCTTTAATAAACAAGTTGTATGGCCATCTCGCCCTCAAAATGCGTGATCAAGCCGAATCCAGCCTTTTGTACAACCAGCCGGCCACTGGTGGCTCAACCGGTGAGTGGGAAAAAGAAACATTTCAGTCCCGAACGGAGGTTCTTGTAGAAACGTCAAGACATTTTTATGATCGCCTAAACTCTCGAAATATTTCGCTTATCGGCACGAGTGCTGGGGCGTATATGGCCATCAACGCGCTTGAGCAACTGGGAAACCTAGAGATACGAGTTCCTCAAATAGCACTGCTTTCTCCACCAGCCTTCCCGAAAGGGATAGAGAATATCCCGTACGGAGAAGCCTTCAGTAGAATTATTCGTGCAGATTGGGACATCGCCGAATCGCCCGCTTTCCCCATACTTGAGAAATATGCAGAAAAGGGAGGGTCAGTTCTCATTAGCTTTTTTGAAATGGATGATCCACCAATCCCTAAACATATACAAGATTTCTACAAGAATTTCGCTCGACAAGTATCGGACAAAGGAGCAGATGTCACATTCACTACTATTCCAGGAGTTGCACACAATTTCAGGAGAATCGGCGTACAGGAGGGCGCGAACGTGGTCGATAACGACAGTATACGGGCAACGGCGGTCATGCTTGCTGATTTTTTTCATCAATGAAAAGGAAATCTTTCGGAGTCGGACTCAGCGGAACGATAGTAACCGGCGACACTATCCATGTTCGCGCGAATACGCATCCACAATGGCTCTTCCTACACGGAGCCGGTTCGAGCGATAGGAAGCGGTTGGAGCAATTAAGAATGCTTCTTGCGCGCAAAGGGATCACCTCATGCTCTTTTGACTTCATCGGCCACGGAGAAACGGGCGGAAGTCTCGCCGGATCGTCTTTGGAAAGCAGAGTCAATCAGGCATCGGCCGTTATTGATTCGCAAGCGCTCGCGCAACCGCTCTCGATAGTCGCCTCAAGCATGGGCGGCTATGTTGCGATTAAATTAGCCGAGTTGTACAAAGTCGAGAATCTAATACTGCTGGCTCCCGCGGTATATACGACGAATGCCTACCGCACTCCGTTCGGGCCGGCATTTACCGAAGCAATCAGGAGCCCTTTCAGTTGGCGGGAAACCGACGCATGGAAGATTTTAGAAAATTATTCGGGCAACCTCGTGATATACGGTGCCGAAAAAGATCAAGTTATCCCGCGCGAAGTAATTGAAAGAATTCACGATTCCGCCCGAAACGCGAAGTCGAGGGAAATAACAATCATGGAGGAAGCGACGCACTCACTGGCGAAATGGCTCGATGAGCGGCCGGATTCTTTACGGGTCATTTCCAAAAAAATATCCGATTTAGTTAAGAGCGAATGATTTTATAACTCAAGCCAGCACACTAAGGTCGCAAAAATGGTATTGTGCAACTCGCTTAACCATCGCCGGCGATGGTTGGAGACTTGAATCGAACGGAACCGGATACCCAAAATACGGCTTTTCGTATTCGTTTTGTTCGGTTTTAGCACTCTAAATTAGCCTCCGAATTTTACGTTTCAGAAGTGCCGAAAAAGTGTAACATTCGTAACATTTCAGTCCGCAACCGTGAGGCTCGTCCGGGATCAGAATGGGACACTTCTAAAATTAGAAAATAGCCTGCAATTGCTTGCTGGAATCATGGAAATGAGACTCACGTCCTAATATGCATAAAAGTGTCCCAAATGTCCCATTCTGATCATGACCGCGAGGGGTTGAATCGGTACGATTCGAGTCACTTAAACCGTCCTTGTACCGCCTCACTCTACGTGGTTTAGTACTGTGAGGGGCACAAAAATCGGGAGAGGAGTACCATGGCGGCATGGAACCGCTTGCTGCACGGATACGGCCGACTTCTCTCGATGACGTCGTCGGGCAGGAGCACCTCGTTGGAGCGGGGAAGCCTTTGTGTGTCGCGGTGGAGAAGAAACACAAGTTCTCTTTCATCCTCTGGGGACCGCCCGGGACGGGGAAGACGACCATCGCGCGCATCTACGCGCACGCCCTCGACGCAGAGCTCTTTGAAATCTCGGCGGTCTCGGCAGGGAAGGACGACATCCGCCGCATCGTCGAAGCGGACACGGATGGGAAGGAGAAGGTCTTGTTTCTCGACGAGATTCACCGCTTCAATAAGGCGCAGCAGGACTTTCTCCTGCCGTACGTCGAGAGCGGAGAGCTGACCCTCATCGGCGCGACCACCGAAAACCCGTCTTTCGAGGTCATCGCGCCGCTTCTTTCGCGCTGCCGCGTCTTCGTGCTCGAGCCGCTCTCGGAAGAAGCGCTCAAGGCCATCATCAAGCGCACGGGTGTAAAAGTGAGTAAGGACGCGTTCGACTGGCTCGCGGGATACGCGAACGGCGACGCGCGCAAGGCCATCGGCATGATCGAAGGCGCCGAGGAGCTCTACGGGGAGGTCTCGGTCGAGACCTTGAACAAGGCGCTCGAATCGCCGCATCTGCGCTACGACAAGAAAGGCGAGGAGCACTACGACACCATCAGCGCGTTCATAAAGAGCATGCGGGCGAGCCAGGCCGACGCAGCCGTCTACTACCTCGCACGGATGGTCGAAGCGGGTGAGGACCCGCTCTTCATCGCGCGGCGCATGGTCGTCTTCGCCTCGGAGGACATCGGCATCGCGCAGCCGACGGCGCTCGTGGTCGCGAACGCCATCTTCCGCGCCTGCGAGACCATCGGCTACCCCGAGTGCGCCATCAATCTCGTCCACGGCGTCGTTTACCTCGCGCAGGCGAAGAAGGACCGCTCGGCCTACGACGCCCTTCTCGCCGCGCAGGCCGACGTGCGGGAACACGGGAACCTGTCTATCCCGAAAAAGGTGAGGAACGCCCCGACGAAGCTCATGAAGGAGCTTGGCTACCACGAGGGCTACTCGTTCTACGACAAGGAATCGTACCTGCCGGACAAGCTGAAAAAGAAGAGGTACCTGCGGTGACCGCGTATCGCCGCTCGTGATATCCTCGGCGTATGCTCGCCCTCATGTCGCCTGCGGCGATGTCTCTCCTCGTCCCGGTCATCCTCCTCGTACTCATTTCGAGCGGCGCGCGCGCTATCCACTTCGAGCTCTTCGAGCGGTATTTCAAGCTTACCTTCGCGAACGCGCCGGTCTGGTCGCTCTTCTATTTCAGCGCGTGGTCGGCGCTCATCATCGTCCTCTTTCCGGCGCAGGTGGGGACGCTTTTCGCATCAGTCTCATTCGTGGGCTACATGACGGTCACGTTCCTGCTTCTCGCCGTCTTCCCGGCGCTCTATCACGGCGTACGCACGCAGGAAGGGGAGCCCGTATGGCTCGCGCATCTCTTCCCGACGCAAGGGATGCTCACCCTCGGCGAACGCTACATCCTCGCGAAGATAGCTGACGTCGTCTTTCAGCAGCTTGTCGCGGGCGCCGTCATCCTCACGCTCGCCGGCGGGGGCGTCCCGTATCCGGCCGTCGTCGGCGTCTTCGTCGCGCTCTTCGCCGCGGCGCACCTCTACATCTTCCGCACCGACGGCCTCATGTGGGGGCTGTATTACATGATGTACGCGACGCTCGGCGGATTCGCGTTCCCGTTCCTCATCCTCTTCATCCCCGGCGGCATCCTGTACGCCATCACCCTTCACATGCTCTTTTACGTGCTCTCCGGCATCTTCTTCGCCACACTGCCACGCCCGGGGAAGGCGGTCCAGCGCGAACTCATCGGCGCGGAGATGTAACGCGGCGGACCGGAAACGCGAAACGCCCCGGACGGGGCGTCTCGCGTTTCCACGGGAACAAGCTGGCTTACTTCACCGCTTCCTTGAGCGCCTTCGCCGGACGGAATTTCGCCGTGCGGGTCGCCGGAATACGGATAGTCTCACCCGTGCGAGGATTGCGCCCTTCGCGCGCCGGACGCGCCTTCGTCGCGAAGATGCCGAGGCCCGCGATCGACACTTCATCGCCGGACTTGAGCCCGGAAACGATCGAGTCGATGACGGTCTCGACGGCACGCTCGGCGTCGGCCTTCGTGGAGCCGAGGACGCCGTGCACCTTATCGATGATGTCTGCTTTATTCATGCGTAGCTGCTAGCTGCTAATCCCCGCGGGATGTGGTGGCGGGTATGCGGGAAAGTATAGGAAAGCCGCCGTTTTGCGCAATAGGGCTTGCCAGATGCGCGGGGACAATGCGTAATCAGCGCGCGAACTCGACGACGCGGTTCTCGCGGATGATATTGACCTTGATTTCCCCCGGATATTTCAGCTCCGCCTGGATGCGGGAGGCGATATCGCGCGCGAGCGCATGCATCGCAAGGTCTGAGACCTTCCCGGGGTTCACGAAGACGCGTATCTCGCGCCCAGCGGCGAGCGCATACACCTTCTCGACGCCCTCGAAAGAGTGCGCGAGGCGCTCGAGGTCGCCGAGGCGCTCGAGGTAGCGGTCGACGGTGTCGCGCCGCGCCCCTGGGCGGCTCGCGGAGACGGCATCGGCCACTTGCACGACGACCGATTCCGGCGTCTCGTAGGGATACTCCTCGTGATGCGACTGCATGGCCTGGATGATGCGCTTGTCGATGCCGAACTTTTCGAGGATGCGGCGGCCAATCTCGACGTGCGTGCCCTGCACTTCATGGTCGACGGCCTTGCCGATGTCATGGAGGAGGGCGCCCGCGCGCGCGACCGCCGGATCGAGCCCGAGCTCGGTCGCGAGCATGCCGGCGATATGCGCCATCTCGATCGAGTGCTGTAGGACGTTCTGGCCGTAGCTCGTGCGGAAATGCAGGCGGCCGAGGAGCGCGACGAGCTTCGGGTCGAGCCCGATGACGCCGACTTCATATGCCGCCGCTTCGCCTTTCTGCCGCACGATGTCGGCGATCTGGGCCCGCGTCTTCTCGACGGTCTCCTCGATTTTCGCCGGCTGGATGCGCCCGTCGGCGATGAGCGCCTCGAGAGCGAGCTTCGCGATGTGGCGGCGCAACGGGTCGAACGACGAGAGCGCGATGCGGTCCGGCGCGTCGTCGATGAGGACGTCGACGCCGGTGGCGCGCTCGAACGCCTTGATGTTGCGGCCCTCCTTGCCGATAATCTTGCCCTTCACCTCTTCCGACGGCAGCGTGACGAAGAGGGAAGTCACTTCCGCGTTCACGGCGTTGCCGAGCCGGTGGATGGCAGTGATGAGTATCTCGCGCGCCTTGTCTTCGAGGCGCGCGCGGCCGTGGGCTTCAAGCTTCTGGAGCCGCAGGAGAACGGCTTCCTCATACTCCCGCTCGATGCTCGCGAAAAGTTCGTCGCGCGCCTTCTCTTCCGAGAGATGCGCCGCGTTCGCAAGCTCCTTCCGCCGTTCGGCTGCGAACGCTTCCGCGTCTCGCACGGCGCGCACAGCCTCGGCTTCGCGCGCACGCACTTGGTCTTCCTTCTCGTCGATGTCACGCTGACGCGAATCGAGGAATTCCTCGCGTACGCCGAGCCGCTCTTCGCGCTGCGAGAGTTTCGCCTCGCGTTCCTCAACCGGCGCGAGCCGCTCCGTCTCGATGACGGCGGCCCGGAATTCGGCGTCGGCGATAATCTTCCCCGCCTGCTCCTTCGCCTGGAGGAGCTTCTGCTTGGTATCGAGCTCGACCGAGCCGCGCTGCGCGAGGCCAATGAGGACGCGCAGGACGTAGCCGAGGGTGATGCCGCCCACGCCCGAGAGCGCGAGCAATATCAATATGATGTTGAGTGACATACGCGCCCAAGTGGTTAATCCGTCCGGCGGACGGCGTCGGTGCTCGATAAAGGGCGGGGTAGGCGGGCTTCCGGGACAATCGTGCGGCGGGTCGGTATACCGGGGACTCTAGCATAAACGCCCGCGCCCAGCGAAAGCGGGGCGCGGGCGCATCCGCCGGTGCCGTCCTCACTTGTAGACCTGGTCGACGATGCCGTACTTCTTGGCCTCCTCCGCAGTCATGAAGAAGTCGCGCTCGACATCCTTCTCGACACGCTCGAGCGGCTGGCCAGTATTCCTCGCGAGTATCTTGTTCAGGCGCTCTCGGAGCTTCAGGATCTGCTTCGCCGTAATCTCGATGTCGGTGGCCTGGCCCTCGGCGCCGCCGTGCGGCTGGTGGATCATGACTTCCGCATTCGGTAGCGCGAAACGCTTTCCTTTCTCGCCGGACGAGAGGATGACGGACGCCATGGACGCCGCCATGCCGACGCAGACGGTCGTCACGGGCGATTTCACGTGGTTCATCGCGTCGATGATGGCGAGGCCGGCCGTGACGATGCCGCCCGGCGAGTTGACGTAGAGCGAGATGGGCTTTTTCGGGTCCTCCGCCTCGAGGAAGAGGAGCTGCGCGATGATGAGGTTCGCCGCATCGTCGTCGATGACGCCGCCGAGGAAGATGATGCGCTCCTTGAGGAGGCGCGAGTAGATGTCATACGCGCGCTCGCCGAACTGGCTCTTCTCGATGACCATCGGGATGAGGAGCGAGGAGCGCGGTTGGGTGCGGGTATTCATACGGTTCAGGTTACTGCTAATAAATTCACGAGGCCGAAGAGGATGCGGTCGCGGGATACTGCCCCTGTGCGACGCGCTTCCCCCACGCGTAGAAGGCGCCGATGATGATCATAAGCATGATGATGACGATTGAGATGACGACGCCCCAGGCCTGCCGCGCGGGCGACGGCAGGGGAGTCTCGGGAAGATCGCCGGAAACCGGCGCGACCGCATCGCGCTCCGCCATACTCACTTCTTCTGCGCGTCCTTGTAGAGCCCGCACGCCCGCTCGAACGCGGCGGCGGCGGCGGCCTTGCCTTCGTACGCGCCGACCGTCACCTCTTTCTTCTGTATCTGTTTATAGGTCGCGAAGAAGTGAGCGATCTCCTTCAAGACGTGCTGGTTCGCGTCGGCGATATCACGCACCTCGGCGAAACGCGGGTCGCCGACGGGCACCGCGATGACCTTCTCGTCGGCGTCGCCGCCGTCGGTCATATGGAGGAGGCCGATGGGGCGCGCTTCGACGAGCACGCTCGGCGCCATGGGATGCGTGGTGAGGAGCACGACATCGAGCGCATCGCCGTCGTCCCAGAGGGTCTGCGGCACGAAGCCGTAGTCGAAGGGGTAGTCCTGCGCCGAGTGCATCACGCGGTCGAGCTTGATGATGCCCGTCTTCTTGTCGATCTCGTACTTGTTCTTCGCGCCTTTCGGTATCTCCACGATGACGTTCATCGCGTCTTTCGCACCCGGATCGATGTCATGCAATAAGTTCATACGAGAGGCATTATACGCTTATTCGTCTTTCGCCGCATCGCGATCCTCCTCGGCATCGGCGACGGTCTCGTCGGACGCCGGGAGCGAGGCGAGCTCTTCCTCCGCCGGCAGCTCGGTCTTCTCCGGCGCGGCGTCTGTGACGGTTTCCGCGCTCTCCGTCGGCATGACGCCCGCGGCTTCGGCCGGATTCTCCTCGGACTCGGTCACGGCCACCGATTCGCCGTCGGACTCCGCGACTTCGCCGCCGGCCGCCGAGACGATGTCGATATTCCAGCCGGTGAGCTTCGCCGCAAGCCGGACGTTCTGGCCGCCACGGCCGATGGCGAGCGACTGCTCGTCTTCGGAAACCGTGACGACAGCGCGGTGCTCCTCCTCGTCGAGCGCGACCTCGATCGGCGTCGCAGGGGAGAGCGCCTCCTTCACGAACTCCTTCGGGTCGTCGTTCCACTCGATGATGTCGATACGCTCGCCGCCGAGTTCGCTCATGACGGTCGAGACGCGCACGCCGCGCTGGCCGACCAAGGAGCCGACCGGGTCGACGTGCGGGTCGAGCGAGGCGACGGCGATCTTCGTGCGGCTGCCCGGCTCGCGCGCGAGCGCCTTCACCTCGATAGCGCCCGAGGCGAGCTCCGGCGCCTCGAGCTCGAAGAGCTTCACGACGAACTTCGGGTGCGCGCGCGAGAGGCGCAGGTAGACGCCGCGGAAGCCCTCGTCGACCGCGTAGAGGTACGCGCGGATGCGCTCGCTCATGCGGTAGCGTTCGCCCGGAATCTGCTCCTCGTAGGGGATGAGGCCTGTCGTGCGACCGAGGTCGACGAAAATGGCGCCGCGCTCCATGCGTTGCACGATGCCGCTCACGATCTCTCCCTTCTTCTCGCCGAACTCCTCAAGCATCGAGAGCTTCTCGGCCTCGCGCACCTTCTGGATGACGACCTGCTTGGCCGTCTGCGCGGCGATGCGGCCGAAGTCGTCCTGCGGCTCAAGCGGAAAGACGATCTCCTCCCAGAGCGTGGCGCCCTTCTTGATGAGCTTCGCGTCCGCGAGGAGGATGTGCTTCTCGGGGTCGAAGCGCGGTAGCTCGCCCTCCGCGAGCTCTTCGTCTTCGGCGTGGAGGCCGTGCGGGTGGTTAGCGTGTTCCTCGACGGCTTCCTCGCCTTCCTCGGGGAAGCGCACCGTCGTCTCATCGACGACGGTCTTCACCTGCTCGAACGCGACGGTGCCCGTATTGAGGTCGAGCTTCGCGCGGACGACCTGCCCGCGCTTGCCGTATTCGCGCTTGTAGGCGGTCGCCATCGCGCTCTCGATGGCATCAATCATCGTCTCGCGGCTGATACCGCGATCCTCGAACTCGCCGAGCACTGCATTGATGGTCTTGAGGTCTATCATATGGATTGTGTATGTCGCCCTTTTATAACGAACGTCCGCAGCGCGGACGTTTCAGGTACTCCCACGGTACCAGGCGCGGCCGAATCCGTCAACAACGTGTGCAATCCACGCCCTAGCGCCGCCGCTGCGCGCTATACTTGAGAGCAATATGCACGTTTCAGAAGGGGAGCTGAAGGAATTCATCATCGATTCCGGCCTCGTCGCCAAGAAGGACATCGACGCGGCGGCCGATGAAGCGAAGAAACGCAGCCAGCCGCTCGGCGACGTGCTCGTTTCGCGCGGCTCCCTGACGGAAGATGCGCTGCGGCGCATCCAGGCGTACGTCGTCGGCATCCCCTTCGTGAACTTGAAGGACCACCGCATCCCGCCCGACGTGCTCGGCCTCATCCCGGAGCCGATTGCGCGCACGCACAACATCATCGCCTATAAGAAGGGGGGAGATTCCCTCGAGGTCGCCATGCTCGACGTCGACGACCTCGCGTCCATCGACTCGGTGCGCAAGAAGACTGGCCTCAAGATACTCTCGCGGCTCACCGACACGGAGAGCATCAAGCACGCCCTCCTGCAGTACCAGAAGTCGCTCAAAGACGAGTTCGGCGACATCATCTCCGAGGAGGCGGGGAAGATCCGCGTCGTCGCGGAAGGCGGGAAGGAACTCTCGGGCGACGACCTCAAGAAGATGGCTGAAGACCTGCCCATCGTGCGCATCGTCGACACCCTCTTGCGTCACGCCATCGTGCAGGGCGCCTCCGACGTCCACATCGAGCCCATGGAGACGGAGGTGCTCGTCCGCTACCGGATCGACGGCATCCTCCACGACGCGATGACACTGCCGCGGGCCGCTGCCGCGGGCATCGTCGCGCGCATCAAGGTGCTCTCGAACCTGAAACTCGACGAGAAGCGCTTGCCGCAAGACGGTCGCTTCAAGATGGAGACCGAGGCTGACCGTGTCTCGTTCCGCGTCTCCATCCTGCCGACGTTCTTCGGCGAAAAGGTCGTCATGCGCCTCTTGCGCGAGAACGGCGAGGGCTTCACGCTCGACGCGCTCGGCATGCACGGCGAGAACCTCGAGCGCATCCATCACGCGCTCAAGCAGACGACCGGCATCGTCCTCATCTCCGGGCCGACGGGCTCCGGCAAGACGACGACGCTCTACACGATGCTCGACATCCTCAATACGCCGGACGTGAACATCTCGACCATCGAGGACCCGATCGAGTACCAGATGAAGCGCGTCAACCAGACGCAGGTCGCTCCGCAGATCGGCTTCACGTTCGCGTCGGGACTCCGCTCCCTCGTGCGCCAAGATCCGGACATCATCATGGTCGGCGAGATCCGCGACGGGGAGACGGCGTCCCTCGCCATCAACGCCGCGCTCACCGGCCACCTCGTCCTCTCGACCATCCACACGAACAGCGCCGCGGGCGCCATTCCGCGCCTCGTCGACATGGGCGTCGAGCCGTTCCTGCTCGCCTCGACCATCCGCGTCATCATCGGCCAGCGCCTCGTGCGGCGCCTGTGCGACAGCAAGAAAGAGTACAAGCTCGATAGGGCGATGCGCGACAAGATCGCAAGCGACGCGGACTTCGAAGTCGCCTTGAAAGCGCTCCATGACGAGAAGGTCGTGAAGGTGGGCATGACGCTCGACAGCCTCGCGTTCTACCAACCGGTGCCGTCGGCCGAATGCGAGGACGGCTATAAAAGTCGCATCGGCATCCACGAGGTGCTCGCGACTTCCTCGGCCGTCCGCGAGATCATGCTGCATTCGGCGACGACCGACGCCATTGAAGAACAGGCGCGCAAGGAAGGTATGCTCACGATGCTCCAAGACGGGCTTTACAAGGCCGCGCGCGGCATCACCTCGCCCGAAGAAGTCCTGCGTGCCGTGACCGAATAGCCATGAAATACCGCGCGACGGTGAAGAAGGACGACGGGACGACCGAAGCGCGCGTCATCGAGGCGGAGTCGCGTTTCGCGGTCTACGACCAGATCGAGAAGGAAGGCGGGACGGTCGTCGAGCTCGTCGAGGTCGCGGGCGGCTCCTTCACGCTCCCGGCGTGGGCGAACATCACCATCGGCACGGGCGTAAAGCGCGCGGAAGTCTCCCGCTTGGCGAAGAACCTCTCCGCGATGCTCTCGGCCGGCCTCTCGCTCTCGCGCGCGCTCTCGGTCATCGAACGGCAGTCGAGCAACAAGCGCTTGAAACGGATCGTGAACGGCATCTCCGACGCGGTAAGGAAGGGCTCCGCCTTCAATGAGGCACTCGCGCAGTATCCGAAGGTGTTCCCGCCTATCTTCATCGCTATGGTGAAGGCGGGCGAGGAGTCCGGCACGCTCGCCGACGCGCTCTCCATCGTGGGGCTCCAGCTCGAGCGTTCGGAAGAGCTCGTGCGCAAGATCAGGGGCGCGATGATCTACCCGTCGATCGTCGTCACCGCCGTCGTCATCGTCGGCATCCTCATGCTCATCTTCGTCGTACCGGTCCTGACGAAGACCTTCGACGAGCTCGGCGTGCAGGTGCCGCTCGCGACTCGCATCATTGTCGCGATATCGAACTTCATGGTCTCGAACGTCTTCCTCGTCATGGGCGGCCTCGTCGTCCTCGTCGCGGGCGGCGTCTCCTTTGTCCGCTCGGAGCGCGGGAGCGCAATCGTGCTGTGGTGCGCTCTCCATATGCCGGTCATCGGCGAACTTGTGCGCGAGACGTATGCGGCGCGCGCCGCGCGGACGCTCTCTTCGCTCCTCTCGTCCGGCGTACCCGTCCTGAACGCGCTCACGATCACCCAGCAGGTGGTCCACGCGCGGATGTTCGCGCGCATCATCGACGAGGCCGGCGCGCACGTCAAGAAAGGGGAGCCCTTGTCCGCATCATTCGCGGTGCATACGAACCTGTACCCGATCCTCATGAGCGACATGCTTGCCGTCGGCGAAGAGACCGGCAAGGTCGCCGAGATGTTGAAGCAGATCGCGGAATTCTACGAAGGCGACGTCGCGGAGAAGACCAAGGATCTCTCCACGATCATCGAGCCCGTCCTCATGCTCCTCATCGGCACTGTCGTCGGCATCTTCGCCGTCTCGATGATCGCGCCGATTTATTCGCTGTCATCGGTACTCTGATGTCGCGGCGTCGCGGATTCGGGCTCATAGACGTCATCGTCGGGACGGCGCTCCTCCTCATCGTGTTCCTATCGCTCTTCGGCGTCCTGCGGGCATCGCTCGTCGTTGCGGCCTTGGCGCGCGCGGAGGCCGGCGCGACGAGCGTCGCCGAGACCCAGATGGAATACCTGCGCGGACTTTCCTACGACGCCGTCGGGACGGTCGGCGGCATCCCGTCGGGCGCCGTCCCGCAGACGGCGACGACGACCGAGAACGGCATCGCGTATGTCACGCATACGTTCATCGAATACGTCGACGACCCGGCCGACGGGGTGGGCGTGAACGACACGAATGGCATCACGACCGATTACAAGCGCGCTGAGGTAACGGTGACTTACGAAATAAACGGGCTTGCGCGTGAGGTTCGGCTCGTCTCCAACTTCGCGCCGCCGGGGCTCGAGACGACGAACGGCGGCGGAACGCTCGAAATCGATGTCGTGAACGCCGGCGGCGATTCCGTGCCCGACGCGACGGTGGTCATCACGAACGCGGCGGTCACGCCGGCCGTCGATTTGACGGCATACACGAACATCGCCGGAACCGTCGTGCTGCCGGGTGCCGCGACGTCGACCGAGTACCAGGTCTCGGTTTCGAAGAGCGGCTACTCGAGCGCGCAGACGTACGCGCTCACCGGAACGAACCAGGACCCGAACCCGGGCTACCTCACGGTCGCGGCGAACCAGACGACGGTCGGCACCTTCGCCATCGACCTGCTCGCGACGCTCACGCTCAAGACGTACTCGCCGATCGCGACGAGCACGTTCGCCGACGACTTCGCGGACGCGTCGAAGCTCGCCGCGATGAGTTCGACGACGGTCTCGGGCGGCACGCTCACGCTCGAGAGCAGCGCGACGACCGGCTCAGCGCGCTCGGTGGCGACGACCTCACCGTACCTCGTGCGCTGGGGGAGTGCCACGGCGACCACTACCGGTGCGGTGAAGATCCATGTCTACGACGGCAGCGGGAATCTCTTGCCGGATGCCGTGCTCGCGAATAATTCCACGGGCTTCACGACGTTCCCGGTCTCCCTCGCCGCCGTCTCGACGACGACGTATCCGTCGCTCGCTCTCGGCGCAACGTTCACGGGGACGAGCACGGTCCCGACCGTCACCGGCTGGTCGCTCTCGTATGCCGCAGGACCGACGCCCTTGCCGGACGTCGGGTTCACTTTGACTGGCGCGAAGACCATCGGCTCGACGGGGGGCGGCGCACCAATTTACAAGACGACCGTCACGGGTTCGACCGGAGCGAGCGGCACGACGCAGCTCTCGCTCGAGTGGGACAGCTACACGCTGTCCGTATCGAATTACGACATCGAAGACGCGTGCCCGTCGCCGCCGATTGTGCTCCCGCCCGGCGTCGCGTCGTCGACATCGCTCATTCTCGGCTCGCCGACCGCAAATTATCTGCGCGTCCTCGTTCTAGACAACAAGGGGAATCCTGTCGGCGGCGCGACTGTCACGCTCTCCCGTTCGGGATTCTCCGAGACGGCGCCAAGCTCGTCCTGCGGCTCGGCGTACTTCGGCGACATCGCGAACGCGACTGATTACACGGTGACGATCACGAAGGCGGGTTACACGACGACCTCCTTTAGCGGCGTATCCGTCTCGGGCGCGAGCATGTATAGCGCGAATTTCCCATGACCCCGACACACGAAAAGGCATCGTTCCGCGGAGCCGTGCGAGAGCGTGTTGACGTACGCGCGTCCATTCGCGCTCGAAGCGGAGTTCATGAACGAACCGCGAAACGCTCCGTGATGCCTTTGTCGTGTGTCGGGTTCACGCTCATCGAGACGCTCGTCACGATCGCTCTCACGACCATCGTCATGGTCGCCCTCACGTTCCTCATCCAGTATTTCTACCAGACGAACGCGTACGCGCTCGAAGAGACGCAGGCGATCGATAGCGCGCGATTGAGCATCGAGCATACGGTCGCCGACCTACGCGAAGCGTCCTACGGCGCTGACGGCTCCTATCCTATTGCGGCAGCCGCCACATCCACCGTCACCTTCTATGCAGACGTCGATGCAGACGGTACCGTGGAGAAGGTGCGCTATTACCTTTCGGGATCGACACTCTATCGCGGTGCGACGGAACCGGCGACAAGTTCGCCGTCATATGCCGGCCAGCCGGAAGCGACGACGCTCGTCGTCGACAACATCAGGAACGGGACGTCGACGCCGCTCTTCACGTATTTCGGCGCGAACGGCACGCAGCTCGCCGAGCCTGTCGATGCCGGACAGGTCGCCTCCGTACGTATCGATATACGTACCGATATCAATCCGAACCGCGCGCCCGCCATCTACACGCTCGTCGGCGGAGCAACGCTGCGCAACCTTCACGACCAGTTCGTCCAATGAGTATGCGGCAAGCTTCACAACCTGCTCCCACCCGACACGCTATGATGACATCGTCCTTCGGATGCGACAGATGCCGCAATGCCATCCGGTGTGGCGGATCCATCACCCTTCTCGTCCTCGTCTTCGGCGCGATCTTCCTCATCGTGCTGACGGCGCTCTCGGGCTACATCCTGAGCCAGAACCGCATCGAGAACGTCGACCGCATCAAGGCCGAGGCCTTCAACATCGCGGATGCGGGACTCGAGTATTACCGCTGGCACCTCGCGCATTTCCCGACGGATCTGACGAACGGCACCGGCGGGCCGGGGCCGTATCCGGTCACCATTCCCGACCCGCAGGGCGGAACGGCAGGGACCGCCACGCTTTCCATAACCGCGAACACGGCTTGCAGTCAGACGACCTCGATCGACATAACGTCCGTCGGTACCGCCGCGGAGGATCCGTCACAGCCGGTAACGCTTGTGGCGCGCTACGCGCGCCCGTCAATCGCGTCATATGACATCGTCACGAACAATGCCATATGGTTCGGATCGGATGAGATCATCAACGGTCCAGTACATTCGAACAACGGCATACACGAAGACGGCCCGAATAACGCCCCTGTCACGAGCTCCGTTTCGACCTGGTCGTGTCCGTCCTCGCTCGGATGTCATGGCGAGACCGAGAATGGCGTTTTTGGGAATGGCACGAACCCGAACCTGTGGAAGTTCCCCGTGCCGCAAGTTGACTTTGCTGGCATCGCCACGGACTTCTCATCGCTCAAAACTATCGCGCAGTCGAACGGCATCTATCTCCCGCGCTACAGCAGTGGCAATAGCAATGGCACGGCCTACTACAAGGGCTATCATCTCGTGTTCAACGCGCCGGACGGCGCCTATCCGAACGGAAGCGTGACAATCACGAAGGTCATGCCGGGGAAGGTGTCGAATGTCTACCTGCTCGACACGTCGTCGTACGGCACGGAGTACTCGCTCATCAGCAACGAGGCACCGTACGAAACCGTAGGAATCCCATCGAACTGCGGCTTGATATTCGTCGAGGACAACGCTTGGATCGAGGGAACCATCCCGGGGAAGGTCACTGTCGTCGTCGCGAACGTATCGAATTCCGGTGTCGTACCGGAAGCGTACCTCCGCGGTAATATCGAGTATGCGACATCAGACGGTTCCGATGGATTCACGCTCATCGCGCAGCATGACGTGCTCATAACCCCCGATTCGCCGCAGAATTTGACGCTTGACGGCGTATACATAGCCCAGACCGGTTCGTTCGGACGAAACCTGTATGCGTTCACTTCCCAAGGATGTAATGGGGTGTACGAACCGCGCAACGCGTTCTCGATTCACGGCACCATCGTTGCGAGCCTATACGAAAACGAGACGTGGGTCATCGGGCAGAGCTGCGGCAGCGAACAAAACGCAGGCTATCAGACGACCGATAATTATCCCGATCAGGCGCTCGCGAGCAACCCGCCGCCCTTCACGCCGGCACTTTCGACTGATTACGAGTTCGTCAATTGGCTTCAGAAGCAGTGATCCCGCTCGCGTAGCAGCGCGTGGTATCCTCTCTAGGATGATTATCGCCGCGAACTGGAAGGCGTACGTCGAGGAGTACGCCCGGGCGAAGAAATTGGTCGCGATTGCCAAGCGCCGCGCGCGCGACCTCAATGGCTCCGTCATCCTCGCGCCGCCGGCGCCCTTCCTCGGCGCGTTCGCACCCGGCAACCGCTCGGCAATTGCCTTCGCGGCGCAGGATGTTTCGCTCACGACAGGCGGCGCGCATACGGGCGAAGCGACCGCGCAGGCGTATGCGGCGGCCGGCGCGACCTACGCGATTGTCGGCCATTCCGAGCGACGGGCGGCGGGCGACACAGATGCGGTTGTCGCCGAGAAGCTCGCGCACGCGCACGCGCACGAACTCACGCCCATCCTCTGCATCGGCGAACGCGAACGCGACAGCGAAGGCCGCTACCTCTCTTTCATCCGAGAAGAACTCACGGCGGCGCTTGACTCGCGCTCGCAGAAAGAACGCGCGCGCATCATCGTCGCCTATGAGCCGATATGGGCGATCGGCAAAACCGCAGCCGACGCCATCGCGGCGACCGACCTCGCAGAAATGGTCGCGTACATCCGCAAGGTGCTCGGCGAACTCCTGCCGGGGAAGGGCGCGGAGCGCGTCCCCATCCTTTACGGCGGCTCAGTCGAGCCGGCGAACGCGCGCGACCTCGCGGCGAGCACCGGCATCGACGGCTTCCTCGTCGGGCACGTGTCGGCCGACCCTGACTCCTTCGCCGCGCTTCTCAGACAATTCTCGTGAACATGCGTTCCATCCGCGACATTAAGCTTCTCGAGAACATCCCCGTCCTCGTCCGCGCACCGCTCAACGTGCCTATCGAAAACGGCGGCGTCGCGAACGATTACCGACTGCGCCGCGCCATCCCGACTATTCAGTTCCTCGCGACGCACGGGGCGCGCGTCATCCTCATAAGCCACATTGGCGAGAAGGGCGCCGAGACCTTGGCGCCGGTCGCGGACGCTCTCGCGAAGCTCATCCCGAACGTCTCGTTCTGCGCGCATACGATTGGCCCGGCGGCGCGCGACGCCGTCCGCGCCCTCGCGCCCGGCCACGTGCTCGTACTTGAAAACCTGCGCCGCCATAAAGGCGAGCGCGATAACGATCCGGCCTTCGCGAAGGATCTCGCGGCGCTCGCGGACGCCTTCGTCGAGGATTCCTTCGATACGTGCCATCGCGCGCACGCGTCCATTGTCGGCGTTCCCAAGCTCCTGCCGTCGTACGCCGGACTCCTCCTCGAGGAAGAGATGGCGGCGCTCACGGCGGCGCTCACGCCGAAGCATCCGTCGCTCGCCGTCATCGGCGGCGCGAAGTTCAGCACGAAGGAGGGCGTGCTCATGAAACTGCTCGAACGCTATGACCACGTGCTCATCGGCGGCGCGCTCGCGAGCGACTTCCTCAAGGCGAGCGGGCAGGAAGTGGGGAAGTCCCTCGTCTCGGAGGCGGACCTGGCGCACGTGCGTGCGCTCCTTTCGAACGAGCGGCTCGTGCTGCCGAGTGATGCGCTCGTCGTCGCGGCGGCGGATGTCGGCGCGGCCGACGCGCGCGCGCGAGCGCGCGTCGTGACGAACATCGGCATCGGGCCGGACGACGTCATCCTCGATGAAGGCCCGGCGACGAGCGCGCACGCCACTGCGCTTGCGCGCGCGGCGAAGAGCGTGCTGTGGAACGGCCCCTTGGGCAACTACGAGAACGGTTTCATCGATGCGACCGATTCACTCGCGCGCGCGGTCGCGGCGACGAGTGCGCACTCGGTCGTAGGCGGCGGCGATACGATTGCATCCATCGAGAATCTCGGCCTTCTCGCGCAGTTCTCGTTCGTCTCGACTGGCGGCGGCGCGATGCTCGATTTCCTCGCGCAAGGGACGCTCCCCGGCATCCAAGCGCTCGAGAACGCGACGCGAGGTTAATCCGCGAGTGCGGCGCGCAGCTTCTCGGCATTGCCCGCGAGGTCCGCTGCGTCCCCTTTCGCGTCGCCTGGGAAGACCCATACGTGCGCGTGGAATACTTCGTCACCCACGCTCTTCGAGAGGATCCACTCCGTGCCGAACGCCCGCTGCTCCGCTTTCGCGACCTTGCGCACGACCTCGAAATACGCGCCGATGTCCGGCACGTCCCAGATCCAGCGATAATGCGCTTTCGGGATGACCTGCGCGTGCCCGGGCGCCTGCGGATGGATATCGAGGAAGGCGAGGAAGGCGTCATCTTCGTACACCGTATGCGCCGGCAATTCGCCGCGAACAATCTTGCAGAAGATGCAATTTTGCATACCTCTAGGATACGCGCCCTGCGTCTTTGATACAATCGTTCTACGATGTTCCCGCTCCATGAGCCGCTCGACGAACTGCTCCGCGCCGAGCTCTCCGCCTACGACGACTTCTCGGCCGCGCTCCTCGCGCGCCGCGGCATCGCGACGCGCGAGGAGGCGGCGCGATTCCTGAACCCGTCCTACGACGAGCACCTGCACGACCCGCTCCTCATGACCGACATGCCGAAGGCGGCGGCACGGCTCGCAAAAGCCATCGCAAACGGCGAACGCATCGCAGCATGGACCGACTATGACTGCGACGGCGGCCCGGCGGCCGTCCTTCTCCACGACTTCCTCGCGAAGGCGGGCGCCACGTTCGAGAATTACATCCCGCACCGGCACCTCGAAGGGTACGGCGTGAACGAGGGCGGCATCGAGAAACTCGCATCGCGCGGCGTCTCGCTCGTCGTCACAGCCGACGTCGGCATCACGGACGCGGCGGCCGTCGCGCGCGCGAACGAGCTCGGCATGGACGTCATCGTCACGGACCATCACTTGCCGGGCGACGTCCTGCCGCCGGCGTACGCCGTCGTCGACCCGAAAGCGCACGCCGGCGAGCCCTACCCGTTCAAGGAACTATGCGGCGCTGGCATCGCGTGGAAGCTCGTGTGCGCGACGCTCGCCGTCGACGAGACGCTGCGCGCGCGCATCCCCGCCGGCTGGGAGAAATGGCTTCTCGATATGGCCGGCCTCGCGACGATTGCGGACATGGTACCGCTCATAGGCGAGAACCGCGTCCTTGCCTCCTACGGGCTCCGCGTCATGCGCAAGTCGCCGCGCGCGGGGCTCCAGAAGCTCTGCCGCTCAATGCGCGTCGACCAGCGCGCGCTCACCGAGGACGACGTCGGCTTCATGATCGCGCCGCGGGTGAACGCGGCGAGCCGGATGGGCGACGCGCGCGACGTGCTCGCGCTCTTCACGACCGCCGACGAGAGCGAAGCGGATGCACTCGCGAAAAAGCTCGAGAAGGCGAATCGGGAACGGAAAGCGCATGCGGGCGCCATCACGCGCGCGGTGCGCGCGCGGCTCGCGGAGCGCCGCGAGATGCCGAGCGTCATCGCGCTCGGCGACCCGCAGTGGCGGCCGGCGCTCCTCGGCCTCGTCGCGAACACAATCGCGGAAGAGCACGGGCGGCCGGTCTTCCTCTGGGGCCGCGAAGGGAACATGAGCATCAAGGGCTCGGTGCGGAGCGGCAGCGCCGTCCACGCGCTCGAGCTCATGCGCGCGGCCGAGGGCACGTTCGTCGAATTCGGCGGCCACGCCGCGTCCGGCGGTTTCACCGTGCGCGACGATGCGGTCTTCTCGCTCGAAGACCGGCTCGTCGCCGCGTACGCGCGCATCGCGACCAGCGCCGCATCGGCCGACGAGCTCACGATGCGCGCGGACGCTGAACTCGCGCTCGACGACGCGTCGCTCGCTCTCCTCGAGAAGCTTGAACGGTTCGCGCCGTTCGGCGTCGGAAATCCGAAGCCGGTGTTTCTCATCCGCGACGGCGCCGCGCACGGCGTTTCGCGATTCGGGAAAGGGCAGGAACACCTGAAAGTCGAACTCACGACGGCTGACGGCGCGCGAGGGCTCGATGCGGTCGCTTTTTTCGCGAAGGGCCCGCTCGTGCGCGTCGCGGACGCGCTCGTGCCCGGCGCGAGCGTCCATCTCCTCGCGCACCTCGAACGCGACACGTTCTCGCGCACGAATCCGCTCCGCCTGCGGCTCCTCGATATGCGCCTGGTATAGTGGCGCTATGCGCTACTTCATCCACGCCGACGGCGGTGCGCGCGGCAATCCGGGACCCGCAGGGGCGGGGGCGGTCGTGCGCGATGAGCGCGGAAACATCGTCGCGAGCGTTTCCGAATTCTTAGGCCACCGCACGAATAACTTCGCCGAGTACGAAGCGGTCATCCTCGCGTTCGAGGCGCTCGGTGCGCTCGTACCGAGCGCGACGCGCGCAGCGACGGACGTGACGGTGAAGATGGACAGCGAGCTCGTGGTGAAGCAGATGCGCGGAGAATACAAAGTGAAACATCCCGTGCTCAAAGGGCAGCACGCGCGGCTCGCGCGGGCGCTCGACGCGTTCGGCACCGTCACCTTTACGCACGTCCCGCGCGCGGAGAATCGCGACGCTGATGCGCTCGCGAACGACGCGATGGACCGCGGCGCCGTTTTCTAATCAATAGCTTGGACGCACTCTGCTAATACTGACAGCGGCGTTTTGAGGTCGAGACCGAAGTGGTGCCGCGTGCCGTTGTATGCCGCAAGATACTTCGGCAGCGTGCGGTTGATCTGCACCAGGTCAATCG
>DATKSU010000004.1:0-46219 GCA_035531495.1 Minisyncoccota bacterium
AGCTCGTGGAGGTGGCGATCTGATAGAGGTGGCCGTTGTTAGAACCGACGAGGCCCGAGAGGGCGCCGAGGATGGGCGCGTTCGTGAACGTCTGGACGGCGCCCCAGGTGTTGGCGGTGGTGGTGCCGAAGGCGAGGGAAATGATGTTGCTCGCATTCGTGAGGGGATAGGTGAAGGTGTATGTCGGACCGCCGCCGCCCGAGATGCCGAGCGAGCTCGTCGAGGTGAGCGTGTATCCCCCGCTCGAATTGCCGACGAGGACTTGCCCGTACGCGGGCGCGGTCGAGAGGCCGGTGCCGCCCTTGTTGACCGGCACCGTGCCGAGCGTGAAGACGCCGGTCGAGGGGTTGTATGCGAGCGGAGTCACGGCGGAAAGCGAAGTTGAGGAAACTTTATCGTTGAAGAGATTCCAATCAGCGGAGGAGAGATAGCCGTTCGTCGTGCCATTCGCCTCTGCGATGGCGAGCGCGCCGCCCGAGAGCGAGAGCGGTCCGGAAACCGTGGCCGACGTAAGCTGCTTCGACGCGTTCGCGTACAGGAGCGCGCCGGCAGAAACGCCGGTATCGACGATGTTCGCGGCGGTCGCCGTTCCGGTCGCGGTCAGGTTGCCGCTGACGTACGCGCTGCCGTTCACCGAGAGCTTCGCGAAGGGCGACGTTGTGCCGATGCCGATGTTCGTGCCGCTGTTGTCGTAGAGGTTCCCGCCCGAGAGGGTCCAGTAGTTCGTGCCCGAGCCGCCCGAGATGCCGAGCGAGGAGGTTGCAACGAGGTCGTAGCCGCCCGCGCTGTTGCCGAGGAGAACATCGCCGTACGCGGGCGCGGTTGAAGTACCAGTGCCGCCGGAAGCGACCGGGAGCGCGTTCGTGAGCGCGAGCGAATTCGCGGAAATCGAGCCCGAGAAGAGGCCGTTGCCTTTGACGGAGAGCCGCTGCGAGGGCGAGGTGGTGCCGATGCCGACGTTGCCGCTCGGTGCGATGAAGAGCGACGAGGTCGCCGAGACAGCCGGCCCGTTCGCCGCGTAGTACGGGATCTGCCCCGTCGAGCCGGAGTTGACGATTCCGGAGCCGCCGCCGGCGAGCGGCGAGCCGTTCACGTAGATCGTCCCGGAAACATTGATTGGCCCGCCGAACGTCGTCGTCGCCGTGCCGGTGACGGCGAGCGACTTCGTCGCCGTCGACGTCGCGTACAGCTGCGCGAATCTGCCGACGTTCGCCTGGACGTAGGAGCCGTTGAATATCGAATTTCCATTAATCGTGGCGTCATGCGCCGTGAGATCCGAGAGGTTCTGGATCATGTTCACCTGCTGGATGGTCGTGACGTTCGTCGCCGTCTGCGACGCGACCGGCTGAATCATGCCGGAGACGGCGTTAAGAATGTTCATGCGTAGCGCGGCGAGCGATTGGTCAAGCTGCGTTTGCGAGACGCCGTTCACCACGGTCGTGTAGGTCGGGTAGCTGATTGCGATGTGCGAGGACGGCTGCGCGCTCGGCTCCGGCTGCGGCGCCGGAACAGGCACGGGGATGGGTTGCGATGGAGCCATGGCGAGCGTCGTCGATGTCGCGAACGGCAGGACGGCCGACGGCGGATTCGAAGTGACGGCGACGCTCGGCGTGTGACCGAACATCCCGGCGAGGTAATCGCCAGCCGACTGGACCGCGCCGTTGATTGTGTCGTACGTGAAGAGCGCTGCGCGCTCGCTGGCTGAAAGCGTCGAGAAAGACGACACGCCGGCAGCCGCGGCGAGTTGCGCTGACGTGCGCGTCGCCGGCGCGACGGCGGCGTTCACCGATGCGGCAGCCGAGTCGACCGCGACGGCGCTCTTGCCGAGCGCGCCGAGGTACGCGTTCTCCGCTGCGGGAGAGAGCCACGCAAGTTGCACACCGGTCGCGCTCACGTAAAGCGGCGCGCGTATTGCGCGCATATAGTTCGCGGCGAGCGTCTGGCCGGTACCGTTCACGAGCGCAAGATACCCCGCGTTCATGGAGTCGATGACGGAAAGGAACTGGCGGCCGAAGGCGTAATCCGCGCCGATGGCCGCGCGCGCGAGGGCAGGCGCGGCAGCCGCGGGCACGGCGGCGAGGCGCATCGAGGACGAGACGGCAAAAGCGGGCGTATTCGCAGCCGCGCGCTCGAGGCCGGCGCCGGCCGTACCGACGAGCGCGACAGTGACGCGGGCGCTCGCCGGACCGGCCGCGGCGAGACCGTACGCGAGCGACGTATCGGCGCGGATAGCGGCGTGTGCAGCCGTAATGACGGCGTTGCCGAAGGCAAGATTCGCCGAGGAAACGAACCGCGGGAAAGCAGCGAGAGCGCCATAGGTCGACCGCGCCGCCGCATACGTCGATGCGCCCGCGCCGCCGACGAGCATTCGATACGCCTCAAGCGTCGCGCCGGCTGCGAGGACCGGCGCGCGAGCGATATCGAGATAAGCGGATGTCGCGAGCGCGGGCGCGCGAGCGACTGTCCGCTCGAGCGCGTCTCCGGAATTCCCGGCGAACGCGACGATAGCATGTGCGCTCGCCGGCCCGTCTGCAGCGAGCGCATAGGTGAGCGCGAGGTCCGCGCCGAGCGCCGCATGCGACACGTTGATGACGGCCGCGCCGAGTGCGAGGTTCATCGAGTTCACGACGTGCGGCAGCCGAGTCGTAGCGACCGCGGTCGAATAGAGCGACGCGCCGGTGCTGTTCACGAACGTGAGATAAGCGCCGAGAGACGCGTGCGACGCGTCATCTTCGACGAGTGCGAGCTGCCGCGCCGCGTTTGTCGCGCCTGCGGCGAGCGCAGCGCGCGTCGTCGTCGCGCTATTCTCGACGGCTGCACCGAACCCTGACGCGAGCTGCGGGATGAACGCCGCGCGCGCGACGGCGGCGCTCGCTATGAGGACGAGGCATGCGGCGGCGATTGCGAACGGCTCCGCGCGGAACCGGTCGATCCGGACGATCGGGCGTGGCGGGACGAACGGCCGTCGAGGCACGTACGCTTTCGGCGTTGACACTGGTTCCGTTTCCTTCTCTGCTTCCGGCACGCTGCGCTGTACGGACGCGCGCGAATGGTATTCCTTCGCGCGCATTTGCGCGAGCGAATGCGCGCGCGCCTTCTTCCGCCCTGCCTGATTCTTCAGGAATTGCTCAAGCGACGTCTTGTCGACGAGCCAGTTGTGGCCGACGCGCCGTCCGGAAATTTTTCCGGAACGCGCGAGTCTCGAAAGGTAGTCAGGAGCGTATCCGGACAATTCACCTGCATGCTTCGTCGTAATCAGATTTTTTGGTAAAGAAGCATTCATGTCGGATAACCGAATTAAGTAAATAATAGCTTGTTAATTCGGTTATCCGAACAGATTCCATGTGGATAATTATCCGACCAAAACGGTAGGCATGTCTCGCATGGAGGATGCGCACAGCCGATGCGATGCAAGCACGTATCGTTGAGCGAAAAAATCAGAGAAAGGGTACTGATCCGCCAGGAGTAATCTCGCTGAATCAGTGACGGCACGCAAGATACAGCGCATGGGGCATCGAATCCGACAGAAAACGCATACGAATCGGGTTAGATAAAATGCCTGAAGCTTGCTTGCAATGGCGGCGTATCCGACTTATGTGCTGAAATAATGGCTAAATACCTAGTCAAGTCGCTTACTTAAAATCGCGTAGATGCTAACCATGTCGTTAGCGCACTCTGGCCAACGATCTTGTGGTCGAACTTTGAGATTGCGGGAATTTCGGCACGTGTCTCCATACAATCACAATCTTTGAGCGAATAGCATAGCGAGATAAATAGCATTACCTGGCGCAGAATCGCTTAGAGGACAATTTTCTAGCCTCTACAGAATACATCAAGCAGCAGAATATATTAATAATGAATTTAATATTATTTTATTCTTACTTATATATTAATCCCGAGACGAGAAGTGCTTTATATAAGCTACTTATTGAAGAAATATATTCCTGCTATAGATGAAACTCGTTTAGACGAGATTATATACGTATCGAAATATCCGCTGTTTAAGACTGCAATGATGACTACTGCGGCAGCCACGAGAGCTGAAATCGCCCGTATCGTCCTTGTTGCTCCGGCTGTCCTCTTGCTTCGATCCCTGCGGGCCGCTACAGGCGTCTGACGGTGTTCTGGGACGCTGCGTCGCGGAAGGAGTTCTTGTGGCACCTCTTCTGCCTCGCTGCGAACGATGCGTATGGGCACCTGCGAGCTTCCCGCGGCCTCCTGCTGTGGTTCTTCTTCCGCGGCTATTTCTTCATGCTCCCCTACGGCGTCGGTCTCCAGGGCTTCCGGCGCGTCCTCCGTCTCATTACCACCCATCCTAGCGAACCAGGATTCCCATGCCTCATGCATATCCTGGATAGGTGCCGCTTCCTGCAGCGCCTGCATGAGCGGCTCTTCGCGCACATCGCCTACCGGCTCCTCATGCAGCACGTTTACCGTCGGGAGCGGCGTTGCCGGCATTGATTCGTAGCGCGGCACGCCGAGCGAGGAAGAAAGCGGGCGATCTTCGCGCTCCTCGGCGTTTTTTGCCTTCTCGAGCTCCGTTTCCTGCGCTACGGGACCGAATCGGTGGTCTTGGATGGCGCTTTCGAGCACGTACCAGCTGCGGCCGACGAGTCGCGCCGGAACCCGCCCCTCCCGGCACAGCTGCCCGATGTAGTCCTTCGCGTAGCCGGTCATCTTCGCGGCTCGTTTCGACGATACGTACTTCTTGTCATCAATGACGAGTTCATCCATATGCCTAGCAGTATACGCGTATCTCGGCTCGGGAGGAAGGGTTCTGTGAATAAGGGCGCTTAGCTGAGCTTTTCGATGAGAAGTTCGCGCAGGCGCTCCGGGTTCCCTGCCCCCCTACTCTCGCGCATGGCCTTGCCGACGAGATACTGAAGAGCGGCTTGCTTCCCGGAGCGATACTCGGCGACGGCCTTCGGCTCGGCCGCGAGGGCCGCGTCCACGGCGCCGACGAGCGCCGCCGGGTCATGTATCTGCAGGAGGCCGTGCGCTTTCGCAATTGCCGCTGGATCCCCGCCCTCGGCCACGAGGATGGCGAGCGTGTCCTTTGCGCCGCGCGACGAAAGGTCGCCCGCCGCGGTCAGCCGGATGAGCGCGCTGAACGCTGCGGCGTCGAGCGCCGCGTAGTCCTCGCTCCCCTCTTTCGCGTAGATGCCCGCGAGATCGGATGCGATGTAATTCGCCGCGAGCGCACAGAGCTTCGCGTCGCCGTCGAGCGCCGAGGCGATTGCATCGAAGAATGCGCTGCGTTCCGGCGAGCCGGCGAGATACGCGATGGCATCGTCCTTCAGCCCGAATGATTCGGCGTACCGCGCGCGCCGCTGCCACGGCAGCTCCGGCAAGGAGGCGCGGATCGCCGCGTCCGCGAACTCGGGGAGTTCCGCGAGAACGAGCTTCGGGAGGTCCGGTTCCGGGAAGTAGCGGTAGTCGGCGCTCCCCTCCTTGAGGCGCTGGTGGAACGTCTCCTGCTTCGCCTCATCCCAACCGCGGGTCTCCTGGACGACCTTGCCGCCGGACTCGATGAGCGCCGTCTGTCGCTCGATCTCGTGCGCGATGGCGCGCTCGACGGAACGGAAGGAGTTGAGGTTCTTCACTTCGACCTTCGTGCCGAAGACGCCATCGGTCGCGGAGACGGAGACGTTCGCTTCGATGCGCATCTCCCCTTTCTCGAGGTTCGCGGCACCGACGCCGAGCGTGCGCAAGAGGAGCTGCAGCTCGCGCGCGAATCGGCCGGCGGTCTCGGCGTCGGTGATGACGGGCTCCGTGACGAGCTCCATGAGCGGGATGCCGGCGCGATTGAAATCGATGAGGCTCTTCCCTTTCGCATGAATGGAACGCGCCGTGTCCTCTTCAAGATGGATGCGCGTGAGCGCGACACCCGCGAGCTCGCCGCCTGAGACGAGCGGATGCTCGTACTGGCTGATCTGGTAACCCTTCGGGATGTCCGGGTAGAAATAGCTCTTACGATCGAACTCGCTGTAGTCGGTCGCGAGCGTCCCGCCGACGGCGGCGCCGATGCGCAGGATGTGGCGGACGGCATCGCGATTGATGACGGGGAGCGTTCCGGGATGCGCGAGACAGACCGGGCAGACGTTCACGTTCGGCCGCGTCTCGTCCGGATCGTTCGCCGAGTCGCAGAACATCTTGGTCCTCGTCTTGAGTTCGGCGTGGACCTCGAGACCGATGGCGGGGCGGTAGGCCATGTACCACACAGAGTGCCGCCTCGGGGCGAAAACCGCAAGCGCACGGGCGGCTATGCGGCGAGCAGTTTCGCGAAGGCGTCCGCGAACGCCTTGAGCGCGGCGGGGTCTTCCACCGAGACCGTGAGCACTTCCCTGCCGGTCTCGCGGGCGAGCATTTCGGCCTTGCGGTCGCGCTCATCGGGGGCGACGAGGTCCGTTTTCGAGAGGACGATGACTTCATGCTTCTCCGCGAGGCCGCGGCCGAACGACTCGAGTTCCGTACGCACTTCCCTATAAGCCGCGAGGGGGTCATCTAGGCTCGCCGAGACGAGATGTAGCAGAATTCCCGTGCGTTCGACGTGTTTGAGGAATTTTATGCCGAGACCGCGTCCAGACGAGGCACCCTCGATGAGGCCCGGGATATCGGCCAGTATGTATCCATAGAAATCGCCGAGGTTCGGCTCGAGCGTCGTGAACGCGTAGTCACCCACTTTCGACTTCGCGCGGGTGAGGGCGTTCAAGAGGGATGACTTCCCGGCGTTCGGAAGCCCGATGAGACCCGCGTCGGCGATGATCTTCAGGGTGAGCGCGATATCCCCACCCTCCCCCGGCTTGCCCGGCGTCGCGTCGAACGGATTCTGCTTGGTCGAGCTTTTGAAGCGCGCGTTCCCCTTCCCGCCCGCGCCGCCTCTGAAGACGACGATGCGTTCGCCATCATGCGTGATCTCGTGCTCAACGCCGATCGCGACGATGCGCGCGACGGTGCCGACTGGCACGATGAGCTCGGCCGGCGCGCCGTTCGCACCGTGCTTGAGTTCGCCACCGCCCGCCCCGCCGTTCTCGGCGCTAAAATCCTTCTCGAAGCGGTAGCGCGCGAGCGCGGCGAGGTCGCGCACGCCGACGAGCGCGACGTCGCCGCCCTTGCCGCCGTCGCCGCCGGCCGGCCCGCCCTTCTCTTTCCCTTTCAGGTGGAGCCAGCGGACGACGCCGTCGCCGCCCTTGCCTGCCGTCGCACTGATGGTCACTTCGTCGACGAACGCCATATCATTTCTTGCCGACAATCTGCCAGCCCTCGGCGAGGAGCGACTCGGCCTTCTTATACTTGAGTTCCTGCCGCTCCTCGCCGCGCGCGATGACGACGACGTCATTGCGGCCGTACACGACGCCCTTCACGATGGGCGCGGGCGCGCTCCCCTCTTCTGCGCCGGCGGCGACGAGCGCAGCGCGCGTCTTCGCCTCTTCCGCGCGGATACGCGCGTCGTCGGCTGGCGCGAGCTTCGGGAGCGCCTCCGCGACTGACGCGGCGATGCTTGCCTCGAGTTGGCGAAACCGCTGGAGCCCTTCCCGCCGGTATTCGATCAATGGGTCGCGCTGGCCGTACGCGCGCAGCGATACGGAGCGGCGCAGGTAATCCATCGTCTCGAGGTGCTCGAGCCAGAACATGTCGGTCACCTGGAGGACGAGGCGGCGCAGCAAAGGAACGAAGGCGTCGCCGAGCTCGGCCTTCTTCGCGTCGAACGCGGCGAGTGCCGCCGTGTCGCCGCCGACGAGCGCGTGCACGAGCGCTTCGAACTCTTCCGGCGTGCCCATGAGCGCGGCGCGGCGGCGCTCGTACACGGCGAGGCGCTGCGTATTCATGACGTCGTCGTACGCGAGCACCTGCTTGCGCGAGTCGAAGTTGAAGCCCTCGATGCGCTCTTGCGCGGTCTCGAGAGAGCGCGTGATCATCGAGCTCTCGATGGGCTCGTCTTCCGGGATGCCGAAGCGGCCCATCACCTTCTTCAGGGTCTCGGAGGCGAAGACGCGCATGAGCTTGTCCTCGAGCGACACATAGAAGCGCGTCTCGCCGGGGTCGCCTTGGCGGCCGGAGCGGCCGCGCAGCTGATTGTCGATGCGGCGCGCGTCGTGCCGCTCCGTGCCGATGACGGCGAGGCCGCCGCATCCGAGGACGGCAGCGCGCTCGTCCTCGGTGGCGAGCGGGCCGCCGAGCTTGATGTCGACGCCGCGCCCGGCGAGGTTCGTCGCGACCGTCACGTGTCCGGCTTTGCCGGCTTCGGCGATTATCTCGCCTTCGCGCTCGTGGTTCTTCGCGTTTAGCACCGCGTGCGGCACGCCTTCCTTCGTGAGGTAGTCGCTCACGATCTCGTTATCCTCGATCGAGACCGTGCCGACGAGGATTGGCTGCCCTTTCTCGTGGCGCTCCTTCACCGCCCGCGCGACCGAACGGTACTTCCCGGCGGCCGTCTGGAAGATGAGGTCGTCGTAGTCCTTGCGCGCGACGGGTTTGTTCGTCGGCACGACGACCACCTCGAGCTCGTAGACGGTGTAGAACTCCTCCTCGGACGAGAGCGCGGTGCCCGTCATGCCCGCGAGCCGTTCGTACATGCGGAAAAGGTTCTGGAAGGTCACCGTCGCGTACGTGCGCGTCTCTTCCTTCACGGACACGCCCTCCTTCGCCTCGATGGCCTGGTGGAGCCCTTCCGACCAGCGGCGGCCCGGCTGGAGCCGTCCGGTGAACTCGTCGACGATGATGATCTCGTTGTCGCGCACGACGTACTCCTTGTCCTTACGGAAGAGCGCCTTGGCCCGCACGGCCGTCTCGAGGTGATGCGCGTACTTGATGCCGCCTTCCGTATAGATATTCTCGAGGCCGAGCGCATTTTCGGCCTTCGTCATGCCCGTTTCCGTTATCTGGATGGCCTTCTGCTTCTCGTCGACCGTGTAGTCCTCGCCTTCGTGCAGGTTGCGGACGATATCCGCGAACCGCTCATAGAGCAGCTGCGCGTCGCCGGCGGGCCCGGAGATGATGAGCGGCGTGCGCGCCTCGTCGATCAGGATGGAGTCGACTTCGTCGATGATGGCGTAGGGGTGCCCGCGCTGCACGAGCTGCGACGCGTCGTACGCGGTGTTGTCGCGCAGGTAGTCGAAGCCGATCTCGTTGTTCGTCGCGTAGGTGACGTCGGCGGCGTACGCGTCCCGCTTCGTCGCCGGCCGCAGGAAATCGTAGAACACCTTGAACGAGCCTTCCGCGTCGCGCTCCGCGTCCTCTTCTTTCGAGACGTGCGACGGGTCGTAGCGGTACGCGCCGGTCGACGTGATGACGCCGACCGAAAGGCCGAGGAAGTCGTACACCTGACCCATCCAGCTCGCGTCGCGGCGCGCGAGGTAGTCGTTGACGGTCACGATGTGCACGCCCTTCCCCGCGAGCGCGCGAAAGGTCGCGGGCAGAGTCGCGACGAGCGTCTTGCCTTCGCCGGTGCGCATCTCGGCGATCTTCCCTCGCGCGAGCGCGAGACCGCCTATGAGCTGCACGTCGAAATGGCGCTGATGGAGCGTCCGGGACGCTGCCTCGCGCACGAGGGCGAAGACGAGCGGTAGATCCGCCTCCTGCGGCCCGCCGGCAGCGGCGGCGCGCTCGCGCACCGCGGCGAATCGGGCCCCGACCTCCTCGTCGGAGAGCTTCCCAAGCTCGTCCGAGAGGCGGCTCGCCTCCTCGACGACGGGCGCCGCGGCCTTGAGGAAGGCCGCGGATTGGTTCTTCGCGAATAGCTTGTTCAAGCCCAGCATACGGGGCACTATACCCCAATTCAAACCAAAACGCTCCCCGGAGGGAGCGTTTTGGAGGAGTTCGACTAGCGGCGCTTCTTAGCTGCCTTGCGCTTCTTCGTCGTCTTCTTCGCGGCCTTGCGCTTCTTTGCCATGGTGGTAGCGAATTAAGAATGAAAGCTGATATGTCGACCCGTCTGCGCAGATGAATTCCGCACAAACGTTTCTAATGACCATTATCGCGCGCGAATCCCGCGTTTTCGCGAAAAATGCATCGGCGTGTGGATAACTCTCGCGAAAAAATGCGCGCGTCGCTAACGGCGCGCGCCGAACGTCTCCACCTCGCGCTCAATGCGGATGCCGGTTGCGGCAAGAACGCGCGCGGCGACATCCTTCGCGAGCGCGTCGACGTCGGCGGCGGTCGCGCCGGCACGCGCGACGATGACGAGCGGCTGCTTCTCGTAGAGGCGCGCGCCGCCGTGCGCGTGGCCTTTGAGCGCGAGCGCGCGGTCGAGGAGCCAGGCGAGCGATACCTTCGCTGTCGCGCCGTCATCCTGCGGAAAGACCGGCAGTCCGGGGTAGCGCGCGGCGAGCGCAGCCGCCTCGGCGGCCGGGATGATTGGATTCTTGAAGAATGAGCCGGCTGTCCCTTCCTCGCCGCCCTGCGGGAATTTGCCGCTGCGGATAGCGCGCACGGCCGCCGCGATCTCGGCGGGCGTCGCGAGCGGCGCGCCGGCCTCCTTCGCGCGGGCGAGGTCGGCGTACGCGAGGTTCGGCGCCGCGCGCCGCGACAGCCGCAGCGCGATGCGCGTGATGAGGAGGGTGCGGTCACGCTTGAAGGCGCTCGCGCGGTAGCCGAAGGCGGCGTCGGCGCGGCTGACGCGCCGACGCGCGCCGCTCGCCGCATCGACGACGTCGGCGTGCGCGAAGACGGGCGCGAGCTCGGCGCCGTACGCGCCGATGTTCTGCACCGCCGCGCCGCCCGCCGTACCCGGGATGCCGGCGAGATTCTCGATGCCCCATGCGCCGCGTGCGGCGGCCGCGTCGACGACGTCGTCCCAGCGCGCGCCGGCGCCGGCGCCGAGGATGATCTCGTCGCCGGCGCCGTCGAACGCGATACCGTTCATCGCCATCTTTACGACGACGGCATCGACGCCTGCGTCCGGCACGAGGATGTTGCTGCCGCCGCCGAGCGCGAGGAGCGCAAGCGAACGGCGCGCGGCTTCGCCGCGCGCCGTCTCGAGATCATCGTCCGTCTTCGCTTCCATGAAAACGCGCGCCGGCCCGCCGATGCCGAGCGTCGTAAGGGGCGCAAGCGGCGCGCCCGCGCGCGGGCTCATTGGCCCGCTGCCTTGCCGCCGAGCACTTGCGCCATCGCGGCAGCGACGCTCGAGGACGCATCCGGGAACAGCGTGCCTATCGTCTGCAGGGTCGCAATGGTGTCGCGCTTGTCGCCGGCGGTGTAGTACGCGGCCGCGAGCGAGAACCAGGTCTGCACGTCGGCGCCCGGCTTCGCCGCGCGCAATTTCCAAAGCGCGATGAGCTTCGGCCAATCGCTGGCGCGGTAGTAGGCCACGGCGAGAATGTCGCTGTCGACGGTCGTCGTGCCGTAGGCGCTCATGAGGAGCTTGTCCGCGGTCGCCGTGTCGCCTGCGACGATGTCGCCTGCGGCCGCGTAGGCGGCGAGGTCCGGGAATTCGGGGCCGAGCTGGTAGGCCGTATTGAAATCTTGCTGAGCGGCTTTCGAATCGTTCAGGTCCCACTCGATGGCGCCGGCTTCTATCCAGACGCTCTCCATGGTCGGCGAGAGCTTTTCGGCGGCCTCTACTTGCGTGAGCGCGTCGGCGTTGTCGCCCGCGATGCGGTAGGCGTAGACGAGCTGGAGCCGCTCGCGCGTGTCGAGCGGATATGCCTCGACTTGCTTCTGCATCTCAGTGATGGCGAGCGTCGCGACCTGCTGCTTGTCCTGCGTCGTCGCGTTCGGGTCCTGCACGACCTGCGCCGCGAAGGAGACGAGCTGCTCGCGGACCTCCTGCGCCGCGAATGCCGGATGGTTCGCGAGGTCCTCGAAGGTAGCGATGTTCGCGGCCGGACCGCTCGCCGACGGGCTGATGGCGGTGATGAGCTCGGCGGACGCCATCATGCCGGTCCAGTTCACGTACCAGATGAGTACGCCGGCGATGATGGCCGCGATCGGGAGTGCGACGACCATGCCGTTGCCGGGTTCCATCTCCGGCAGCGCCTCAAGCTTCGCGAAGGGGCGCGACACCTGCGAATCGACGAGCGCGAGTATCGCGAAGAAGTAGACGTAAGAGTAGAGGTTGTCGAAGACGAAGAGATTGTGGCACGCATAGCCAGCCAGAGCGGCGGTGAGCGCGATGCGCTCGGGGCGCGAGAGTTCCGAACGGCGCCACAGGAGCCAGATGGTCGAGCCGAAGAGCGAGAGGTAGAGGAGGAACGCGGGGATGCCGCCCTGCACGAGCCAGTCGATGAAAGCGTTATGCGCGCGGTCGAACCACGGTTCCTGGTTGTAGAGGGACGGGTCGTAGAACTTGTCGAAGACGTAATTGAAGCCCTCCTGTCCCCAGCCGGTGATGGGACGCTCGAGGACGCCCTCGAACGCCATGTGCCAGATGGTGAAGCGCACGTCGCCGGCCTGGAGCGAGATGGAGGCGATGCGCTGGAGCGAATGGTTGTCCTGAACGAACGCCGTGTCGCGCGCGAGGTAGAAGCCGCCGGCGATGACGAGGATGATGCCGATGGCCCAGGTCGCGTAGCGGCGCGCCCGCCCGCCCGCGGTGAAGGCGGTGAGGAGGGCGGCGAGGAGGAGCGCGCCCGTGAGGCCGAGGACCGTGCCGCGCGTCTCGGTGAGGATGATGAGCACCGCCTCGACGACGGCGAAGATGATGAGCGACCACTTGAGCCATTTCAGCCGTTCCGTGAGCGCAAGCCAGCTGGCGATGAAGACGTTGAAGAGGAGGTAGATAGCGAAGTACGCCGAATTACCGAAGGACGCGTCGATGCGGGTGGAGCCCTGGTGGATGGGCATCACGCCCAGCTGCTGCAGGATGCCGTGGATGGAGACGATGACGGCGACGCCGAGCGAGGTATAGAACCAGAGCCGCCACTTCTTCTCGACGCGGAGCACCGCCGATAGCGCGACGAAGAAACCGAGGAGGTGGATGAGGAGCACCCAGCCTTCCATGCGTTCGAAGTTGCTCCAGAACGCCTTCGCGACGTTCACGGCGAAGAGGTCGGCAACGAACATCCATGCAACGAAGGCGACGACGGCGACGCCTATCCAGGAGAAGCGCGGGCGATACCGCTTGTCGAGGAGCGCGAGCACCGCCCACGCCGCGACCGCAATCTCGATGAGGATGCGGAAATAAAACGCCTTGCCCGTGATGAACGGGAAGAAGTAGGTATTGGTGACGATGAGCGGCGCGAACGGGACGAGAAAGAGCGCCCCGAGCGCTACCCATCGCGCGATCTGCTTCGCCGTCCCGTCGCCCTGCATGATTGCGCATCATACCACACCCCCTGCCCGAAACGCGCAACGCCCCGGGACGGGGCGTTGCGCGCTCGCTATCCGCTTGCCGGCTATGACTAGAACCGCCAGCTGAAGATGCCCCACTGGCCCTGCTGCTGGCTCGCGAGGGCCTGGAGCCGGGTCTGTTCCTGTTGCATCGCGGTTATCTGCACCTGGAGCGTCGCCTTCACGTCGGCCGTGGTCGAGGCCTGGTTCATGAGCTGCGTGAGGGTCTGGATACGCGTCTGGTTGCGTGCGACCTCCTGGCTTATGATACTCGCCGCGTTCGTGTCGCCGCCGAAGAAGAGCGCTGTCCAGAAGCCGCGCGCCTGGATCTCGGCTTCCGCGTTCGTCGTCGTCGCGAGCGACTGGTTCACCTGCTGCGCTATCTGCGATACTTCGGGCCCGATGCCGCCGAGGAGGTCCTTGGCGGCGAGGAAGGCGTGCACGGCGAGGCGGACCTGGTTCGCGTTCTTGATTATCCCGCGCGTGCTTGTCGCCGTGCTCGACGCTTCCTGCTCAAGCTGTTGTTCGCGCGTGCGGATGGACTGTTGCAGCTGGGCAAACGTGTACGCCGGCGTCGTCGTGCTCTCGAGCTGGAGCTGAATACGCTCCTGGAGCCGCTCGAGGATGCGCTCGTGTGCCGCGGTCGACGTCGCGTTGCCGGCCTCCCCTTCGCCCGCACGCTCCTGCGTCTGACCTTGCTCCTGGTTCTCTTCCTGCGTCCGCACTTGCACCGTCGCAGACGCGTACGCGCCGGCGCCCTGCTGTTGCTGCTGTTGCTCTTGCGTATTGACCCTCACTGCTGCGCCGACGCCGACATTCACGCCGGCCTGGGCGAAGGCGGCAAGCGGCGCCCCGCCGAGCATGACGGCGAGTGCGAGCGTGCCGACTATACGGATTTGCTTTTTCATATCGTTGTTATAGAAGACGTTTTACGCCGTAAATCCTGACACTACCTAGTATAGCAAAAGATCCCGCTTGCCGGACGCAGACGTGCTTGAGCGCGAGTATCCCCGTTCACTTGACTGCCTCCAGCTCAGCTACAAGGATGGGAACCGGAAAGAAGGTGGCAAGATGCAGGTCATAGAAATCCTTATGCCGGTTTATCCAGCTCTTCGCGGCACGCACGAAGGGATCCCGCGCCGGCGCAGGCCAGCCGAGCCAGGTGCCAATTTCGCGGAATCGCATTGCTCCGTAGCGGCCGTGCGCGCGCTTCTCGTTCTCGCAGAAATAGCTCATCGTGCGCGACGTGAAGAAATGGATGTGCGTCGGGTCTTGGAACGCTCCGGGATGTCGGAAATAGGGGACCTCGACGACGAGATGCCCGCCGGGCTTGAGCACCCGGAATATTTCCGTCATCACCGCATTTAAGTCAGCGAGGTGTTCGAGCGTATGGAACGCGAGCACAGCGTCGGCCGTGCCGCTTTCGATGGGCCACGGCATTCGATTCAGATTGCAGACGAGGTCAACGGTCTTGCTTGGGCGCACATCGACACCGATCACTCCGGGATAGTGCTGATTGCCGCACCCGAGGTTGTAGATGATCTCGCCATCGGTAGCGGAGATACGCCGCCCCGTGTGCGTGTACATCCGTAACACGGAGCTCTCCATAGCAAAGTCATGGTAGCGCGGGGACACGACAGAGTACAGCTATGACGAAGGAGTATGCTTATACGCGCTTTGGCATATCGAGTCTCAACGCTATCGTCGATGGCCGTACCCGGCACCGCTCGCTTGCATGACGCGCAATGTCCCATGAGGGTCAAGCCTGCGCGATGAAGAGATGCGCGATAATGCGCTCTGCCGCCTCTCCGGGCGACTGCGTGAGCGTGTCGATGACGATATCCGGCCGCCTTGGACGCTCGTACGGGTCGTCGATGCCCGTGAAGCCCTTGAGGAGTCCCGTGCGCACCTGCTTGTACAGCCCCTTCGGATCTCGCGCCTCGCACTCCTCAAGCGGCGTATCGATGAATACTTCGAGATGCGTGCCGTGCGCTTCCGTCATCTTCCGGACACGGGCGCGCGCCGATGCATACGGAGCAATCGCGGCGCAGATGGCGATGCCGCCGTGCTTCGCGACTTCAGCTGCGACGAATCCAATCCGCTCGATATTAAGATTGCGGTCTTCCTTCGAGAAGCCGAGACCCTTCGACAGGTGCTGGCGGACGACGTCGCCGTCGAGGAGCGTGACCGGCCGTCCCGTCCGTTCGAAGATGCGGCGATGAAGGGCATCCGCGACGGTCGACTTCCCCGCACCGGAGAGCCCGGTGAGAAAGATGACGATGCCACGCGATTCGTTCTTCATCGCGACATCTTACATTACTCGCGGTACCAGCGATATCCGCAGCCGCCGCATACCGCGGTATACTGTTCCCAAACATCATGGAGGGATATCCGACGCCGCTCGCGCGCGCACCGTACAATAAAATCGTGCGGTTTGCTGCGTCGGGTGGCACTGGCGCCGTCGTCCACTTCTCTGTTCTCATATTCCTCGTCGAGCGCCTCGGCATCTATCCCATCAATGCTTCCGTCATCGCATTTCTGTGCGCGTTCCTCGTGAGCTTCTCGCTTCAGAAGTTCTGGACATTCAGAAACTTCGACACGGGAAAGACGACGCGACAGGCGTCGCTCTATTTCAGCATCGCTTTAGCAGGCCTCGGCGCGAATGCAGCACTTATGTATCTTTTCATCGATTTCGCACAGCTCGAGTACCTCGTTGCGCAAGCACTCACGTCGGGCATCATCGCGGTCGGGAATTTTTTCCTCTACAAGCATGTCGTGTTCCCGGAGGGGGCACCCCCGCCTGTCGTCTAGCGCGTATGCGGACCGTTATTGTCATCCCAACCTACAACGAACGCGAGAACATACGCGCGCTCATCGGCGCGGTCGCTGCCGAACTTCCGGACGCGGACATCTGTGTCGTCGACGATAACTCCCCGGACGGGACCGGCGAGGAGGTCCGGGAGCTCATGGGCCGGTTCTTGCGCCTGCGGCTTATCTCACGGGAAAAGAAAGAGGGTCTCGGTCGGGCCTACACGCACGCGTTCCGTGAACTACTCTCCGCGGATTCTGGGTTTGAAGCCATCATCATGATGGATGCCGATTTCTCGCACCATCCGTCATATCTGCCAGCGATGCTCGCCGCGCTCGACGGCGCGGACATCGCAATCGGCTCGCGGTATATCGCCGGCGGCCGCACCATCGGATGGGAACCGTGGCGCCAGCTGCTCTCCTGGGGCGGAAACCTGTATACGCGGCTCATCACCGGATTGCCGATGCATGATATGACCGCCGGTTTCAATGCGATACGAACGGACGCGTTGCGGAAAGTCGATCTTGACGGTATCGGTGCGTCCGGCTATGCATTCCAAATCGAGCTCAAGCACGCGCTCGTGAAAAGCGGGGCGCGCGCCGTGGAAATCCCCATCGTATTCACGAACCGCATCAACGGAGAGTCGAAAATCGCCGGCCATATCATCAAGGAAGGGATGCTCACGCCATGGCGGATACGCTTCCCGAAACTGTTCGTATGATGTGCGAGGTATGCAGCGCGCCCATGATCCCGCTCTTCTCGAAGAAAGAGTATCGCTACGTGCGATGCGGCGCGTGCGGCTTCGTGTGCATCGCGCCGGTACCGGATCCCCGCTCCGTATACGGGAAGGACTATTTCCTCGGAGCGGAACACGGGTACGGCTACGTCGATTACGACGAAGACAAGGCGGCGATGAAACCAGTCTTCGAGCGCTGCCTCGCCATGGTCGAGGAGGTTCGTCCGATACGCGGGAAGCTTCTCGATGTTGGCGCAGCGAATGGCTATTTCGTCGGCGTCGCGAACGCGCGCGGATGGGACGCGGAAGGTATCGAGATATCTTCTTATGCCGCGGAAGAGGGGCGACGGCGGGGACTCGCAATCCAGACGGGGACGCTCGAGGATATCTCGTTCCCGGATGGGACCTTCGACGCCGTGACGATGTTCGATGTGCTTGAGCACATTCCGCATCCGGTGAGCGCGGTGCGCGCCGTCACACGCATGCTTCGCCCGGGCGGAGCGCTCCTCATCAATACGCCGGACACGGGCAGCCTCGTAGCGCGCATGTTCGGCAAGCGGTGGCACCTCTATGTGCCGCCCGAGCACCTCGCGCTGTTCAATGCGGAGAACCTCACGAAGCTCCTCTGGAGCGAGGGATTCGAGGTGCTTCGCGTGCGGCATCTCGGAAAGACGTTCACCGTACGCTATATCATCGACACGCTCGGACGGCAGGTGTGCATACCGGTCGCCTCGCGCGTCCTCGGCTCACTCGGTCGGAGCCGCCTCGGCGACCTGAGAGTCCCGCTCAATCTCGGCGACAACATGCTGCTCGTCGCCCGCAAGCTATGACACGGCTCGCGCGCCGCCACGCGTTCGCGATCGTCTTCGCTATCCTTTTCGGCATCGCGCTTTCCGGTCCGTACCTCGCGGTCCGCAGCGCGAACGGAATCTACCCGGAACTCGTCAACGACCAGAACTACTACCTCGCGCAGATCGAGGACGTGCGAAACGGGTTCCTTATTAGCGGCAATGCATATCTTGCCGAATACAAGAACGCGCCGTCGCTCCAGTTTCCCCTCGGCGAAATCATCATGGGCGAGACGCTGAACGCCTTTTCGCTCGGGACTGGTGCGGTGTTCACCATATTCCCCCCCCTCTTCGGCCCCATCCTCTTCCTGCTCATCTATGCGATAGCGTGCATGCTCCGTGTACCGCGGCCATGGGCGCTCCTTGCGGCGGTACTCCTTTGCTACGGACTCTACTTCTCGGAGTTCATGCGGCTCGTGAGTCCACAGTTCAATTTCATCTTCTGGCTGCTCGCGGTGCTCGGCCTCTTCATGCTCCCCGAGCGGCCGACGTGGCGATGGTGGGTCCCGCAGGCGATTGTCGTCGGTCTCCTGTTCTATATCTATCCGTACTATTGGACGCACATCGGTGTCGCGTATACGCTCCTCTTCATCTATTATTCCCTCGTACGGGATCGCGCTGTGGCGGCATCCGTATTCCTCGCGGGTCTCGGCGCGCTCGCCATCGGCAGCGGGTATATCGCGGAACTCATCCAGGCGCATGCGCTGCCGTGGTACGCGAGTTCCATGGAACGAGTCGGGCTTGTGTACACGCATTTTCCTTCCGGATTCGCGCTCGCACTCGTCGCCGCAGCGGTCGGTGCATTCGCTGGGATCGTCGTCTGGAAGCTGCGACGTCTCGACCGGCCCGTCACCATCGGTTTCGCGCTTCTCGCCGCGAGCGTCATCGCGATGAACCAGCACGTCTTCACCGGACAGAACGTCGAGTTCTCGAGCCACTATAAACTCCAGGTCGGCTTCTCGTGCGCGTTCCTGCTCATCGCGCTCGCGGCCTCCGCTGACTGGTGGCAGCACCTCTCGAGGCGCTTATGGTACGGGATCGCGGTCGCGGCCGTCGCGTGCGTCGCCGCATTCTCGCTCACCACTACGTATCATCGCACTGTCGCGCTCGCGGCAGCATCTCCCGTTGAGCAGTACGCGCCCGTCGTCGCATGGCTCGGCGCGCATACGGCGCCGGACTCCGTCGTCTACGCGCCGGATGCGCTTGCTGCGCTCATCCCGGCCTACACGGCTGACGACGTGTTCTACACGCGGACGGCGAACATATTCTTTCTTCCTCAAGCGGATGTCACGGATCGATTCATCATCCAGAACTACTACGCGGACTTCACGACGCCCTTCATCTCGGAGAATGAGCGTGCGCTCTTCGGCGTCGGCTACATCGACCGCTACGCGCATGCGGTCGAGGAACACGCCTTCCTCCGCCTTCTCGGCATCCATACACAGCTGCCTGCGCGGATACCTGACACTGCTATCGCCGACGTCATAGCCAGGGCCAAGGCGCTGCAATCGCTGCCGCTTGATTCTCTCCTTGCGCACTACCGGGTCGACTACTTCACCATCGCAACCGATACGGTGCCGGAATACCGGAAGGCGGGAGTCATCGGCGCGACACCGCTAATGAGCGCGAATGGCTTCGCGGTCTACGCGAAAGCGGCGCCATAACGAGAGTAACCGCAGCACTCCGCGACTGGTTCAAAGTGGTACGATAACGGCACGGCCGTTCGTATTCGCATATGCCTCCCCTTAAAGACCGCCTTTACCGCCTCCTGCGTTGGAGTGAGAAATACACCAAGACCGACATGGTCTATCTTGCCTCGGGGGGGTTCTGGACAACATTCGCGCAGATCGTAGCAGCGGCTGCCGTCCTCATCTTCGCCATCGTCGTCGGCAGATTCCTGCCGAAGGAGGTCTACGGAGAGTACAAGTACGTCCTCGCAGCCGTCGCTATCCTTTCGACGTTCTCATTGAGCGGCATCGGTTCCGCGGTGTTCCAATCGGTCGCGCGCGGGTTCGATGGCGCACTTCACGAGGGGTTCTGGGCGAACATCCGCTGGAGCGCGCTCGTGTTCCTCGGCGCGTTCGCGCTTGCGGCCTATTACCTCATGCAGGGGAACGCGACGCTCGCGTTCGGCGTTCTCATCGGCGGCTGCCTCTCGCCGTTCCTCACGAGCGCGAATCTCGCAGGCGCATTTCTCGGCGGCAAGAGAGACTTCGCCCGCTCGTCCATCTATTTCGGCATCATCGAGACGCTGCTCTCCGTCGGCGCGCTCATCGTCACGGTCATGCTGACGCATGACGTGCTCGCGCTCGTCGCGGTGTACTTCCTCTCGAACACGCTCGCGACGCTGTGGCTCTACCGCCGTGTTACGCGCACTTACGCACCAGATACGAGCAAGACCGATCCGGGCATGCTCACGTACGGCAAGCACCTGAGCCTCATCGGCATCCTCGGCGGCATCGCATCGAACATCGATCAACTGCTCGTATTCCACTTCGTCGGTCCCGCCGAGCTCGCTGTCTACAATTTCGCTATCGCGATGCCGGATCAGCTCAAGGCTCCTTCGAAAGCGCTTGACCAGATGATTCAGGCGCGGTTCGTGGGTCGCCCGCAGGCGCACATCGAATCAGGGATGGCGAACAAGGTGCTCGTCCTGGCGCTCGCGTCAGTCGTACTCGTCGCACTCTATATCTTCGCTGCGCCCATCCTCTATGACATCCTCTTCCCGCGCTACGCGGATGCGATTCCTTATTCGCAAGTTTATGCTTTGTCGCTTCTCGCGACCATCACTCTCACGCCGACTACGTCCTGGCTCTCCGCGAAGAAACGCGTGCGGGAACAGTACGTGAGCGCGACGGCAATCGGCTTGGTCCGTATCGCGCTTATGGTATCCGGCGTCCTCATTGCAGGACTTTGGGGGCTTATCATCGCGCGCGTGCTCGCCAGGCTTTTCGCCTCAGGGCTGAACGCGTTCCTCTTCTATCATCCGCTTGCGCCCGCCGAAGAATGAAGGTGCGGCTTGCAAGCGATTCAGCGGGGTGTTGGATGCCTTGATATGTTCCACTCGGGAATGCGTCGAGTACCTCGTAACCGAGTGCCCCTGCTAATTTCGAAAATCCGCGGGCGTTGAAGTGCCACAGGTGGTCGAGGAGCGAGAGACGTGGGCCATCGGGCGGCGTGTCCGGGACACGGACGATCATGATGCCTTCGGTATCAAGAAGTGGTCGCACACGCTCGAGGAAGCGCGCCGGGTCGGAAAGATGTTCGAGAACGCTGTAGAGCGCGATGACGGAAAACGATGCATCGCTGACCACGCGAGCGATGTCCTCATCAGGCGAATCTTTGCGCACGTCGAGACCTTTGGCCTGACAACGCGCAACCGCGTCTTTCGAATATTCAATGCCGGTGACCGGATTGAAACCGGCCGCACGCGCCGCTTCGAGCGTGTGCCCATACGCACATCCGAGCTCAAGGAAGGCGCCCTGTGCCGGATGATGCGCAAGAGCTTCTTTGATGCGAATTGCGGCAATAGTTCTTGATTTCTCGTCGTCGACGGTCATGCCGTACATATCATCGCTGCCTTCGTAGTAGGTTGGGTAGCTATAAAGCGCCTTGAGGTATCGCGAACCCGGTTGAGGCGACAGGTACATGAGGTCGTCTTTGAGGCACTCGATAACCGCATATCGCTCGCCGTTCAGTAAGAAGTGCGCCGCTTCGTGCGTCTCGCCGCTTCCCTTGCAGAAGTAGCACGCCACTGGATGGTGATCGTCCGCGGGCAACCACGGGTACGAAAGCGTATAAAGCAGAGGTGACTCAGGCTCCATACCGGTTGAATATCTCGACGTAAGGTTTGATATTGTTCTTCCAGTCCATCGAGGCGGCGAATCCCTTCGCTGCGCGCGAGAGTTCGCTGCGGTGCGCTGTATCATCGACGATCTTCGCGAGCGCGGTGACATACCCGTCCACATCTCCTTCGGGGACGAGGTAGCCGGTCCTGCCGTCGATGAGCGCATCTTCCTGCCCGCCGCCGCGACTCGTCACGACCGGCGTACCGCATGCCTGTGCCTCGAGATAGACCGACCCGAATCCTTCGAAATAGTCGCGAGACTCGACGGATACGGACGGCAGGAAGAACGCGAGCGCATGCTGATAGAGCCCGATGAGTTCATTCTCGGAGAGCCCTTTGAGCAGAATGACGGACTCTCGGATGATGAGCTTGTCAATGAGTTTCTCCATCCGTTGTGCATACGAATCGATGCCGGATGATGCGACGATAACGTATTTGAGATGCGGGAACGCATCATAGAGGGCGGCGAATGCCGGCAGCGCGTAGTGATAGCCCTTGCGCTGCTTTAGCGTACCGACAGTGAGTATGAATGGCGTATCGGAAGGGATTGAGGTCGGACGAGGCGTCTGATAGGCGTTGTAGTCGATGCCCTGCAGGACGACGGCCACCGGCATGGCTTGCCATGCGTCATGGAGCTTGCGCGCGGTGATGTGGCTGATAGCGGCGTTCAGTTTGCTCCGACGGTATGCTCGTATCATGAGGGGCCGCTGCCTCGCGCGGTAGAGCGGCGCGACGGCATAGGTGGCGAATAGGCTCATGCTATACGGCTCCCCGTTCATGCACGATGCGATGTAGGTCATCACGCCGTACGGCCAGCCGTCGAACGCATGCATGAATGCGCAGCCGCGCGCGTACCACGCGATGAGGAGAGGATTGACGAGGAACGTGAGCAACGGGTTCCGTTTGAAGAGAACGGCATACGTGTGCGGCAGTACTGGCTGCTCTCCCCGCTCGATGAGGATGACCGGCTCGATGCCGTACTCATGTGTCAGGGTCGAAATCATCGAATGCGCGAAACGACCGCTCCCGTTATCCAGCTTTACGTTCTGGGAAATGAAACAGATGCGCATGAGTTAGCGCAAGACCGCGCGGAGAGCATTGCATACGGCGTCAATATCGCGCTTCGAGAGGTCCGGATACGTGGGCAGGTTTATCATCTCTCGAGAATGGCTGGAAGCTATGGGAAAGCGTTGCCCTTTCCTCACGTATCGTCTGAACACTGGCATGCTATGACAGGGGTAAAATGCAGGACGTGCTTCAATGCCTCTGCGTTTCAATTCTTCGCAAATCGTTCCCTTCTTGGCACTAGGGATCCTGAGCGTGAACATCCACGGCGAGTATGTCCGCTTTTCATAGGGCAAGGTGATGATGCCGGGCGTATCGGCCAAGTTGCGGGCGTAGCGTTCGAAGACTTCGTAACGGTGACGCAGATTTCTATCGAAATCCTCGAGTTGCGAAAGGCCTATGGCAGCTTGGAGGTTGGTCATGCGGCCATTAAATCCCACAACATCGCTCCAATACACGTGACCTGCCGCCGTACCGTGGTTCTTGAAGAGGATGAGCCGTTCATATAGCCGCTTCGAGTTCGTGACGCACATGCCTCCCTCTCCTGTTGTCAGCACTTTGTTAGCGAAGAATGAGAAACAGCCGATATCACCGATGGTTCCGAGAGCCTTCCCTTTGTACGATCCGCCGAGTCCTTCCGCGGCGTCCTCTATGACACGGAGATGGTGTTTCCTCGCGATGCGCATGAGCGTACCCATATCTGCCGCGAGGCCGTAGAGATGGACGACAATGATTGCTTTCGTCTTCTTCGTAACCGCGCGCTCTACTGCGTCCGGGTCGAGCGCATACGAGCGCGGTTCGCTATCGACAAACACCGGGATAGCGCCCGCATGGATGACGGCCGTCGTCGTCGCTGAAAACGTGAAAGTCGGAACGATGACTTCGTCTCCGGCTCCGATGCTGCACGCTTTGAGCGCGAGCCAGAGCGCGATGGAACCGTTACTGCAGGATGTAGCGTATCTTGAGCCGAACCGCTTCGCGAAAGCCTCTTCGAGACGGCGATTGAACATCCCTTGTGAAAACCAATTCACAGCGAAGCAGCGACGAACGTACGCGAGCGCCTTTTTGCTGACGTGCGGGTTGGAGACAGGGATCATGGCGTCAGGTGGAGACGCGCGTAGCGTTCCTGCTCCGCTCGCACCATGAGCTTCACCAGTGCGGAGAACGTTGTCTTCGGCGTCCACCCGAGTTCGGCACGCGCCTTTGAGGCATTACCGCGAAGATAGTTCACTTCGTTCGGTCGGAAGTAAACCGGATCGATATCGATGAGGACTCTGCCGGTATCCGCGTCAATCCCTTTCTCGGCGGCTCCTCTCCCGCGCCAGCGGAGCTCGATGCCCGCTTCGCGAAATGCTGTTTCCGCAAACTTCCGCACGGTGTGCGATTGGCCGGTCGCTATCACGTAATCGCACGGTTCCCGTTGCTGCAACATTTTCCATGCAGCTTCCATATACTCCGGCGCATAGCCCCAGTCACGCGCAGCATCGAGGTTCCCGAGAGAAAGCCGGCTACGCTTGCCGAGTCGAATTTCGACCGCTGCGATGACAATCTTGCGGCTCACGAAGCTCTCGCCGCGGCGCGGGCTCTCATGATTGAAGAGGATGCCGTTTACGACGAACAGGCCGTAACTTTCTCGGTAGATGCGGGCTATCTCGCTTCCGTACAGCTTCGCGGCGCCGTAGGGGCTGCAAGGACGAAAGGGCGTCCGTTCGCTTTGCGGCGCCTCCTTCCGCTCACCGCTGAAGAGTTCGGACGTCGAGGCCTGATAGATCTTCGCTTTCGGACAGGTGATGCGGACTGCTTCAAGAAGACCGAGGACGCCGACAGCATCGGACTGCGCGGTGTAGAAAGGAATGTCGAATGATACGCGCACGTGAGATTGCGCCGCAAGGTTATATATCTCGTCGGGATGCACCTCCCTGACTACTGAGAGCAACGAGTGGATGTCAGTCATGTCTCCGTAGTGAAGAAAAGTGCGGCGGCGCTGGTTGCTATGGAACAAGTGTTCGATATTCTGGCGATTGAAAGTGCTTGTTCTCCGCACGAGCCCGTGCACTTCATATCCTTTCCCGAGGAGGAATTCGGCGAGATAGGAGCCGTCTTGGCCGGTGATGCCGGTGATGAGCGCGCGTTTTTTCCGAGATGCCATGCGGTCGCTATACTAGCTCTTCCTGGCGCCTTTGTGAAGCCAAGATTGGTAGAGCATATTGAGCCATCCGGCTACGAGGAAGAATGCGATGCGTCCGCCGCGCGAGAACCCCGCCTTCCACGAGAGGTCGATGCCTATGCTGCGGTCTTTCGAGCGGTGGCGAGGATTGCCGGAGACGATGTGTTGCCCTTCAAGCCGATATTCGGGCATGGTCGGCTTGAAGGGCAACCCGAGAAGATCGGTAATTCGCTTAAGCTCTCCTGCAGTATCGGCAACGACGTCTTCATAGCGCATCCGTAGGTAGCGGATACCGGGATTGCGCCTGCGTACAATCTCTACTTTGAGATTGACGGCGAGCCATTTCCGGATTTCCGGAAGCACTGGGCGCCCAACCTTTACGTTCGAATACACGACGCCGCGGCCGTCGCGCACGAGGTGAAGGAGAATGGGATTGATTCGCGACGAACGTCGCATGAGCAGTTCGGCGCGATCGATCGATTTCGACACATCAGCAATCGCCTTTTTCCCAGAGAGTTTCAGGACTGCAGCGTACGCCGCCTCCGCATCACGGACGTACCGTTCGACATCTGCCGACGTCTCTCGGCCCCGCTCCGTATCGAAGGTGCGGTAGTCGAGCGTCCCTGTCAGGAACGCCCCTAGTCGGCGATACAGCAACGGCGTGTAATCGTGCCCCGCGAAGACAGCTCTCCAGAATGGGCATGTGGCGACCGGCTCACCGCACGCGCACAGATCGCCAGCAGCCGACCAGCGGCGGTAGTGAGATATTTCGCCGACATCGGCGATGCCGGGATGTTGTCCGAGAAGGAGGCCTAGGAGCGTCGAACCCGAATGGCCGGCGCCAACGACGAATACGACAGGGATCGTATCCTGTTCCGGACGCTCTCTTGTCTGCGCCAGTGACACGGGTTTCGTGCCCGAGATGAATTTCAGGACCTGTTCGGCACGCATGTCCCACGTGTAGCCTTCGCGGACCTTTCGGTACGCCGCTTCCGCGAGCCGCTCTCCAGACGCAGAATCCAGGAAGATCCGTCGCATGGCTTTCGCGACTTTCTCTGGCGCATCCGGCTCGACGATGCTCGCCGTCGTTTCATCCAAGACCTCCCGGATGGCGGGCAGATTACTTGCGACGATGGGCCGCTTCGCCGCCATATATTCGAACATTTTCAGCGGCGACATGTAGTACGTGTAATGCTCGTTCCGCGGGAACGGCATGAGGAGGACGTCGGCCGCTTTCTGATATTTCGCGAGCACGTCGAGCGGCATGCGCCTGACGAAGCGCGAGCAATCGGCGACGCCAAGCTTCCGCGCGAGCGCCTCATAGTACGCGACGTCTGTGTCGTTGCCGCCGACGGCGAGAAAAAGGACGGGGCGATCGAGGGCCCCTATATGCGCGAGTGCTTCGAGTATCGTGGTGATGCCTTTGTCCATGCCCATCGTACGGAAACTGCCTGAGTACAGGGCCAGATACGCATCTGTCGGGAGCGCGAGAGCTGCCCGTGCGTCGACCTTTGACAGTTCGATGTCGAACGTGGACAAGTCGACCGCGTCGTGCGCGACATGCACCGCCTCCGGCGATACTCCGAAGCGTGCGAGAGCCTCCTTGAGCGCGTTCGTCGTGACGATGACGCCCTTCGCCATTCTGAAGAACGAGCGGAGACGCTTTTCCCGCGCGTGGAGGTAATGCGTCTCGACGAAGACGTTCCGCGTCTTGAGGCGCGCGAGCGGCACGAGGTAGAGGTTTCGGAGGTATATGACGGCATCCCGCTCGATAGGCATGAATAAGAACGCGACTGCGAATGAAAGATTCTGCACGTACAGGCGGATGGTGTACAGCCAGCTCGTTTTCGGTTCCCCGCTCCCGATGCACGCGAGCGTCCGTACGGAAAATGTCCGCGGCAGCGCATAGTATGAAAAAAGCGTGTCGGAATCGGCACCCGTGCGAGACGGCAGCACGAGCGTCACCGCCGCGCCGAGAGCGGCGAAGCGGTCGCACATCTTCGTGATGGTGTAGCCGTACGCCTTCGCGGTCGGTACACGATCGTTCGCGACGTAATAGAGAGTCATGCGGGCAAGTGTCATATATAACCGTGCGGAGAGCAACAAGGATTCGGCCCAAACGTCATATTCCTTATCTTGCGTTCTTAGGAAGAAGCGATGTGCTCGAGGGCTCGCGCGAGCGCTCTTGTGGTGTACGTCTCGCGCACTTTCGCCCGGCCAGCCTGCGCGAGCCGGCTACGCTCCTGCGGAGCATTCCATAAGCGCTCGATTTCGGTAGCGAGCGCCGTAGCATCATACGGTTCGACCGCGACGAGCTCTTCTCCGAACGTGAAGTAATCAGCCATCCACGGCCGGCGCGTCGCGATGACGGACTTCCCTGCTGCGAGCGCGTCGAGGATGGCCGTCTGGCCGGAGCAGTCGGATCCTTCCGGTACGTCCGCATCCTTTGAAGCGATGACCACGAGCCGAGCGCGCGCATACAAATCCCGAACTTCCGCGAGCGGCAGATTATACCGTACCGAGACGTTCGGCGGCAGCGACGTGCCCTCCGGAAGATTCTTGTGCGCGGCAATTATAAGGAACGGATGATTGCTCCGTTCCGCGGTCTCGAGCAAGGTCGCGTAATCGCGCCCGAGATCGCGCCCGACGCTCATGATGAATTCTTCTTTGCGGGTAGCATCAATCGTGGTGAAGAAATCAGCATCGATGCCGAACGGCACGAAAGCGAGTCGCTCTCGCGGGATTCCGGCGCGCGCGAAATCCTCGAGCTGTTCGGTGGAGAGGCACGCGATGCGGAAAAAGCTTTTCCAGAATGCTTTCAGGAACGCGAGGCGTAGCGGGTGTCGCACGTGCCGGCGCATGAGAATGGAAGAATTGACGGCGATGTATATCCAGCGGATGCGCGTCGTTTTCGATGCGAGGTAGCCGAGCGGGAGGTCATCCTGCGCGACGACGACGTCGTAACGGCGTACCTGCCGGTAGAGCAACATGCTACGCATCTGCCAGGGCACGAGGTGGTAAATCCACGCGGGGAGTATGGCGCGTACGGCTTCCTCGACATCCAGGAATTCGGCGCCAGGGATATGGTTCATCCCGCGAAGCGCAGTGTCGGCATTCTTCCCCTCGGCGACCTCGTCGAGGATTTTCCGGCGATTAGTCGCGCCGCTGAACAGAAAAAGGACTTTGAGTGGCGTGGTTGTCATGCACGGGCGATTGTCTCGCTTACTTTCGTACTACCGTGCAATCGTACACGATCTGGTGGCCGAAAAGGTTCGGCCAGAGGTCTTTCATGAAGGGGCACAATCCCTTACATGAGAGGCCGTTCGAGGGGATGGCCGCCTGCACGGAGAGGTCCATCGCGGAAAGCCATTCGAGAAAATCACTGTGCGACCAATACCGCAGGTGCTCGGCGGGATGGTGCGCCCACTGCACGAAGAAGCGACCGGCGAACATGAGGTGGAGGCGGTAGCGATAGAAGGCGCTATTCGGCACCGAGATGATGAATCGCTTCGTGTGCTTCGAGAGTGCTTCCACCGCGCGTTCCGGATTCCGGATGTGTTCGAGCACCTCGCTCGCGATGATGACATCGTATGTCCCCGTAACGCTCGTGGCTTCGACGCGTTCGAGGTCGAGGACGAAGCCAGAGATGCCTTCCTTGATGAAGAGCGCCACGGCAGCCGGCGCAATGTCCGAGACGGTCACCATGCACCCCTTCTCCTGCAGCGCAAACGGGAGACGCGACGTGCCGCAGCCGACGACGAGCACGGAGCTGCCTGGAGAGATGTGGTCACGGATGATGACCTCCCGTTCGGATAGCTTCTTGTGGGTTTCGAAGCCGCGCCGCGCCCAGTAGTCGTCATAGGTGAGCACCTGCCGACCTGCACGGAAATCCGGCTTGCGCGAGCCGAGGAATTGCGTCATGGCCGTATGCTAGCAGAATCTCGCGCGGAGAGCATTTCGAGCAGGCCGCCGACGATGCGCTCCGGCGTGAAGCGCTCCTCCATGACGGCGCGCGCGCTGGCGCCGAGGCGCGCGCGGAGCGCCGAGTCGCCGGCGAGCGTACGGATGGCCGCAGCGAGCGATTCGGGAGATGCCGCTTTGCAGAGATAGATGTCCTTGCGGTCGGTGAAGGCCTCGCGGATGGCGGGCGTATCGGCCGTGATGACGGGCTTCCCTGCCGCTAGGCACTCGTAGACCTTGTTCGGGATGACGCGCGACGCCTTGCCCGTGTCGCCGAAGATGCCGAGGCAGACGGTCGCCCTCGCTATTTCGTCGGCGAGATGCTCATTCGGGACGGGTTCGTCGAAGACGACGTTCGCGAGCTTCTTCGCATCGGCCCAGGCCCGGATGCGCTCGTATTCCTGTCCGCGCCCGATGAGGCGCACCGTGAGCGGCAGATCAGCGAGGAGCTCGGCCGCCTCGATGATATACGGAATGCCCTGGAGCGGGATGTAGGTGCCGTGGAAATGGACCGTGAGGCGCTCGTCGGGCTCGCGCCGGGCGGGCACGAGGTCGGTCCCGACGAAGACGCGGATGAATTTCTCTCGCGCGATACCGAATTCGCGCACGAAATAATCGATGTGCGCCTCCGTATCGAGCAGGATGACCGGCGCGAGCTTCGTGGAGAGCCAGTCGGCGAGCCAGTCGAGGCCGGCGGCGATGCTGCGTTCGGGATGGACCTTGCGGTCCTTCACGTTCGAGTCGTAGAGCGAGACGAACGCGTCGAAGACGAAGCGGTTCCCGAAGAGGAGCCGCGCGAGCGGAACGACGGTCTGTCCCGGATAGGCGACGAGCACGAGATCGAACCGTTCATGCCGGATGCGGCGGTACTGGCGATAGAGCTCGAGGTATTTGCGGATGCCCGGAAACTGCCGCGGATCGGCGCGGCACTCGAGGACGCGCCAGCTGTGCGCGGAGAAGCCCTTCATGAGCACGCGATTGCGGCTGTAGCCGGGGTCGTAGATGCCGAAGAAGAGCGCCTGCTTCATGTTCATGAAGCGGTGCCGAGCGCAGCGCATATCACCTCGATGGCGTGCGGGAGCGCATAGCGCTCCCGCACGTCCGCAGTGAGGCGGACGAGGTCGACCGTGCGCGCCGCGACGAGCGCATCAGCGAGCGCGTCCGGGGAGCCGGATTCGACATAAAGGCCGGATGGCGCAAGCAGCTCGCGGAAGGCGACGTTCGTCGTCACCGCTGGGACGCCGGCGACGAGCGCCTCGAGGACGGCCTTGTCCATGCTGCCGGTCGCGCTCAAGTTGAGGAAGACGTCGTGCGCGGCGAGGAGCGCCGGAATCGCGTCATGCGCGATGCCGCCGAGGAACCGGACGCGGGCGGCGTACGGCCGCGCAATGGCCGCTTCCCGCACCTGCCGCTCATACGCGGCATCCGCCGGCATCGCCGGCGCGCCGGCGACGGTGAACGAGAAGTCCTCGCCGCGCTCGGCGAGGACGTCGAGCGCGGTGAGCATCTCGAGAACGCGCTTGGTCGCCGAGAGGCGTCCGGCCGTGAGGATGCGGAGCGTCTTCCCGCCCGGGACGCGCGGTACGGAAAATTGGTTGACGTCGATGCCGTGCCCCACGATGCGCAGCTTCTTCGTCGGCAGGCAGAAGCTCTCGCGCGACGCCGTGAAGACGACGTTCGCGAAGGCGACGGCGATGCGCAGCGTGAGCGTCACGCTCTTGTGCGTATACCAGAGCGCGACGCGCTTCCCCATGAGCCGCCAGATGGGGCCGAAGAGGGCGAGGTATTCCGGATTCATATGCACGAAGACCGTGTCATAGTCGCGGGACAGGCGCCAGGCGAGGAGCTTGAACCGGGCGAGGTACGTGAGCGCGCCGAAGAGCGGATGGCCGCGCTCCTTGCCCAAGGAATGCACGCGGACGTTCGCCGGCAGGTCATGCGTCCCTTCCGTGAGGCAGATGACCTCGACGCGTTCGCAGTGGTTCGCGAATTCTTCAATCCAACGGATGAAGAACCCGAGCACCGGGTCCCTGCTGTCGACGGCTTGCGTGACGATGAGCAACCTCATTTTTGAGCAGCGACGCGCGCGAGATCTTCGGCGATGCGGCTCGGGATGTCGCCTGCAGCGGCGAGGTGCGCGCGCGCCGAGAGCTCGGCATGGACGGCGAGCTGGGTGCGCATCGTCGCGTCCTCGATGAGGGAAGCCACGGCGCGCACGAGCATCGCCGGTTCGCCGGCGGGAACGACGAGCACGTCTTCTCTGTCTTTCAGCACGTCGCCGACGATGCCGACGTCGGTCGTGATGATGGGGACCTTCGCGAGCGCCGCTTCGACGAGCGTGCGGCCGTACCCCTCGTACGAACTCATCTGGACGAATGCCTGTGCGCTCCGTATGAAGCTCCATGTCTGCTCCGCCGGCAGCCATCCTTCGAACCGGACATGCTCGCCGAGTCCGAGCGAACGCACGAGACGCTCAAGGCGCTTCCGTTCCCGCCCGTCGCCGACGACGAAGAGGCCGACGATACGGTACTGCTTCACGACGTGCGCGAGAGCGCGGATGACAGCATCGATATGCTTCTCCTTCTCGAGCCGTCCGGCGGCGAGGAGCGAGAACTTGAACGGATGTGCCGGGAGCGGGAGAGCGGGCGGCACTTCCGCCGAGACTGCAACCGGAATGACCGACGGCTCCGGGATAGCCGAGCCGTACCGGGCGACGAGGGAGCGCTTCACGCGCTCGGACACGACGCGGATGCCGGCCGCCTCCCGCAGGACGCCGTCCGCGAGCGCGACGCGGACGCGGTTCTTGACCGACTCGCGCGCGAACGCGGGCGCGAGGAAGTCGGTATGCACCTGCACGTGGAACTTCGCCTGCGTGCCGTGGATGGCGTTCGCTGCCGCGCGCCCGTGCTCGAACGGATCCTGCGCCGAGACAACTTCGATGCCGCCCGCGCGAATGAGGGCGCGTGCGCGGCGCGTGAGCGCCGCCACACGGAAGAGCCTCCAGGCATGCACCGGATGGAGATGGAGCGGGCCGTCGGCCGCGTCCTTCGTGCCCCACGGCGCCGCCGACACGATGTGGAGTTCCCCGATGGCTTTTGCGTACGCGCGCATGCGCGCGTGCGTCGCGCCCTTCGGATCGAAGATGCTCGGGTCGTTCGAGACGAAGAGGACCTTGGTCATGTGCGCGCGAGGAGCGCGATGGTCTTCTCGAGCATCGTCTCTTCGGAAAAGCGCTTCACCGACTCGCTCGCGTGCGAGCCGAGGCGGGTGCGCAGCTCCGTATCGGTCAGCACGCGGCGCAGCGCGGCCGTGAGGGCGGCCGTGTCGCCGACCGGCACGAGGAGCCCGTTCTCGCCGTCGGTGATGACTTCGGGATTGCCGCCCGCACGGGTGGCGACGACCGGCGTGCCGACGGCGAGCGCTTCGATGAGTGCGTGCGAGAGCCCTTCGTAGGAAGAGTTGAGGACGAAGGCATATGCCGAGTGAGTCACGGCAAGGGCCTCGTCATGCGGGAGCGTGCCGGTGATGACGTGGTGTTCGGGCAGCTTCTCGAACGCGCGCCGCGCGAGCGCGCCGCGCAACGGCCCGTCGCCGACGATGGCGAGCGAGGCGCCGGTCGCCTGCGCCGCATCGATGACGCCGCCCATGTGCTTCCACGGCACGAGCCGGCCTGCGGTCACGACCAAAGGCCGCGGCAACCTCGCCACGGCTTCCGGCACGGCGCCGAGCGTCTCGACGGGCACTGCATTATAGATAACCTCGATCTTCTCCTTCGGGATGCCCCATGACGCGACGATGCCTTTCAGGTATTCGCTCGGGACGATGATGCGCGCGGCGCGCCGGGCGACGCCCGTCTGCACACGCCGCAGGAAGCGCACGCCGGACGGCACGTCCTGCTGCGTCACGAACTCGTCGAGCGTCGCTTCGATGCCGTAACGCTGGCTCCCTTGCTCCCACGCGTAGTCCCCGACGATCTTCGCGAAGAACGGCTTCCGCGCGAGCCACGCGGCGAGGCACGCGGGCAGGCCGACCGAGACCGGATCGAGAGCAAGGACGGCGTCGGCGCCCTTCATCGCGCGGCGCACGCGCGAGAAATACGCGATGTGGCGGATGCCTTTCGGCAGATGCCGCACGTCGCCGAACTTCACGAGCTCAACCTCGATGCCGCGGGCGGGGAGCCCCTTCTCGAGGATGACCGCATAGGTCGCCGGGCCGCCGATGTCCGGCGGATAGAGCGGTGTCGCGAGCACCAGCTTCTTCATAGTACCCCTATTCTAGCGGGTCTCGCCGCCGGGGTCGAATGCGGCCTCATCGCGCAAAAGGAGCGGCCCCGGAGTCGCCCCGGGGCCTTACCTGCCGAACGCCGCGAAGATGAGCTGGTGTTCGCCGCTCGAATCCGTCTCGGTCGAGACGACGCCGCGCGCTTTCGAACATACAGAGAGCGGTTCTGTCGGGATGAAGCAGAAACAACAAGCGAAGTACAGGTCCAGCATGACGAACGACACCTGCCAGAACGCTTTCATGTGCGCATCAAGGAGTTCTGTCGACATGGGGCACCTCCTGTCCCCAGTATATACCCTGCCGGTCAGCGCGCCGCGAAGGCCTTCTCGAAGGCCGCGCGCATCTCCTTCGCGATGAGGTCCCAGTCGTACTTCTCGAGCGCCATGCGCTTGGCCGTCTGCGTCACGCGCGCGACGGTGTCCGGATGCGCGATGATGTCCGTGACCGCCGCCGCGATCTGCTCCGGCGAATCCCTATCGACCGCCCAGCCCGTCGTCTCCTTGTCGGGATTCCTCTTCGCGTCGAAGAGGAAATCCGCGATGCCGCCCTCCTGCGTCGCGATGACCGGGAGTCCGGCCGCCATCGCCTCGATGAAGGAGTTGCCCATGCCTTCCGAGCGCGAGGGGCGGATGAAGATATCGCACGCCGCGAGCGCGAGGGGCATCTCGTCGTGCCCTATCTGGCCCATGAAGCTCACCCGCTCGGCAACCCCAAGCTCGTTTGCGAGATTCCGCAGCATCGCGTCGTCCGGACCGATGCCGTAGACGATGAACCGGACGTTCGCGGGCAGGCGCGTGAGCGCGCGGATGACGTCATCGACGGCGTTCTTATGGACGAACCGCGACGTCGTCACGAGGAAGACGTCTCCATCTTTCTTGCCGAGCGCGCGACGCTTCTCGTCGACGGCCGTTTCGGGGTACGCCTGCGAAAAATGCTTCCCGTCGACGGCATTCGGGACGAGTATGACCTCGCCCGCGAAGCCGCGCCGCTTCGCCCAGCGGCCGAGGAAGGTCGAGATGACGGACACGACATCGGCCTTCGTGAAGGCGCGCGAGAAAAGCGGCCAGACCGGGCGCGCGAGGCGCTCGATGTGCTCGGGCGGGTCGCCTTCCTGGAGCTCGAGGAGGTACGGGACTTCCGGACGGAAGAGATTGAAGAGCGCCGCCGGGACGCCCGTGCTGTGCGCCATCATCGCCCAGATGGCGTCGTAGCGGTACCGCCGGTGCAAGGAGAGCGCCGTGAACGCCGCCGCGAACTGGAACCAGTATTTATTGAGATGGAGCGGGAAACGCCGCAGGTCGCCCATCGACGGGTTCGCTCGCGCGAAGCCGATGCGGTGGACGAGCACGTTGCCGACCTTCTCGACCTTCGGCAAGGTCGAATCGTACCCGAGGCACACCATGTGGAACTCGTAGTCCGGCAGGCGGTCGGTCTTCTCCTTGAGAGCGACTTCCGCGCCCCCGACGTGCTTCGGGAGGTATGCGAGCGAGAAGATGAGGACTCTCTTCATTTCTGCCGTTTCTGTTCCTCGATGTAATCCGTGAGCCGCCGTTTCTGCGCCCAACCGAGCGCCCGAGCGTTCGAGGTGTCGAGCGGCGCGTCCATGCGGTTGCCTGGCTGATTCGGAAGCATCTCGATATCGTCGCTGAACAGCTTTGCGACCTCGAGGATGGAGAACGATTCCTCGGCGCCGAGGCCGTAGTCCTCGCCCTTCCCTTTCTCACCGACCAGGATGAGGCCGTCGACAATGTCGTCCACATGCGTGAAGTTGCGCTCCTGCGTTCCCGGCGCGCGAACCGTGAGCGCCTTCCCGGCGAGATACTGCTGCCTGAATATCTCGATGACCGTGCCGTATGCGCCCGCGCGCTCGCCCGGTCCGTACACGTTGTAGAAATAAGTCGTCGCGTGTTTCAAACCGTACCAATCGCCGTAGTTCTTCAGGAGATCGGTATTCGTCGCCTTTGTCCACGCGTACGGGCTTTGGTATCGTCCGAGGCCGTTGTCGGAGAATTTCGTCGACGAGCCGGCATAAACGATCTTGCACTGCTTCGTGCGACAAAACTCGAGCACGCCGAACGTGCCTGCCGCATTGAGGTCGAAGACGAGCGCGGGTTCCTTGAAGCTCTGCTCGACGCGCGAGTACTCGCCGAGATGATAGACGACATCGGGCGTCTCGGGGATATGCTGCGCGATGTCCTTCGTGTGCCCCTCGCGGTACTCGACGCCCAGCACGTGATTCTCCCGGCTGCCGGTGAAGTAGTTGTCGAGCGAGATGACGCGGTGGCCGTCTTTGGCGAGGCGCGCGCACAGGTGCGAGCCGATGAAGCCCGCACCGCCGGTGACGAGTATGAATTTCTGGTCAGCCATTCGTAGGAAAAGCGTAGCGCACTTCGCGCGCGCGGACTAGAGGAGGAAGAAGGCGCCGCCCGCGACCGTGATGACGCCGAGAAGGCCGTAGGTCCAGGGCGAGCGCACGAGCGCGCCGAGACCGCTCGGCGCGGCTGGACGGACGGTGACGGCAGGCACGGAGGAGACAGCGGGTGCGGGCGGCGCAAACGCCGCCCCCGCAGCGGCGAGCTCTGTCGCCGCTGCGGGGGCTCCTACTGCTGTAACCTCCTCATGCGTTGAATCGCTTAGGGCGGTAGTAACGGCAGGTTCGACCCTCTGCACTACATTTGAACCCGTCGCGGCCGCAGGAAGTTGCACTGCGAGCGGCGGATATTGCGCGGCAGTGATGCCGTCTGGGTACGCGAGTGTCGCCTGCGTCGCGACTGGCAGGTTCGCGACGGTGAACGGCACGAGAACGCTCGTGCCGGGCAGTATCGTCATCCCGACCGGGATGCGGAAGGCGCTCACGCCGGTCGAGAGCCGCCAGCCGGAGAGGTCGAGTTCCTCCGAGGCGTCGTTCGCGAGCGTGATGCCGTCGCTCGAGACGTTCGCGATGCGCGGGGCGGCCGGCGCGGCCGTGACGACGAATTCGCCGCGCGCGGCCACGGGACCGTCCGATGCGATCGCCGTCACGACGTACGTGCCGGCATAGCGATAGAGCTTCTCGACCGCCGTCCCCTCTCCTGACGACCCATCGCCGAAGCTCCAGGTGATGCGCGCGGCCGGATCGGCTGCGCCGCTTCTCGTCGTGACGCGCGCGGAGAATCGGGCTGGCACCTCGAGCGTCACCCTCCGGTCGCTGCCCGCGTCGATTGTGAGCGTGGCGGGCGGCGGCGCGTAGGTCGCGACGCCCGCGACGAGTGGCTCGGCGGGCGTCGTGCTCGCGGCGGGCGCAGTCGCCGTGTCCGCGACCGTGATGAGCGGCTCGATGTTCGCGTAGGTCGCCGGACCGATGCCGCTCACGTCCTGGATGTCCTCGATGCGCGCGAACGGCCCGTTCGCGTCGCGGTAGCCGATGATGGCGGCCGCTTTCGTCGGGCCGATGCCGGGCAAGGTCTCAAGCGTCGCGTCGTCGGCGGTATTGATGTTCACGAGCGCCGCGAACGCGGCTAAGGGGAATGCGAAGATGAGGAACGGGAGGGTACGAAGGTAGTTACGCATGCGAGCGTACGTAAGCGGATAAATTGCCGTCAGGTTTCGCCTTTCAGCACTTTGCGCAGGGCGTCTTCCGGGACTTCGAACGGCTGTTTCGGCTGCGAGTCGGGAGGAGGGGGTGCGGGTGCCGGCGCGGCGGGCGGCGCGGGCGGCGATTGCTTCGCGAGCACGCCGCCGAGCGCGCCTTTGAGCGACGCTTCGTGCTGCGCCTGTTTCTGTTCGCGATCGCTGCCGGTCTTCGCGACCATGGTGCGGAGGATGGCCTTAAGGTCACCGGGGCTCTTGCTCTCGACCACGGGATGCGGCGCGCGCTGCGGTTGGGGACGCGGGTGCGCGTCGGCGCGCGGCGCCGAGTGGCGCGGATTAGCTGCGGATTCGTCGCGCGCATAGCGGCGCTCGTCGCTCCTGCGTTCCGCTCCCGCGCGCCGTTCACCCGCGCCCTGCGCCTGATGCTCCGCGCGCGGCGCGGGCGCGTGATTGTTCGCCGGACGGCGGCGCATGCGCGCGTCAGCCGGCGCTTCGGACTCGGCGCTCTCGCTGAGCTCTTCCAGGATCGCGCTCTCGATAGCCGCCCGCGGCGCCGCGAATTGCTCGCGGGATGATGCGATGATGCGCTCGCGGGACGAGGAGAGTGGCGGCTCGATGGGCGGGATGGTCACGGCCGAGAACGGCGCGCTCCCGACGCCGTCGATCATGAGCGTGAGGTAGATCTGCCGCCGATCGAGGTTCACGATGTCCTCTTTCGTGAAGCGCGGCATGAAGATGGTCTCGAGCGTCTCGGCATCGAAGGGGCCGACGCGGAACGTGACCGTCGTGCCGACGTTGCCGAAGACCGCGTCGCGCACTTCCTCCTCCATCTGCTCGATGTACTGGTGCGCGATGACGAGGTTGAGCTTGTACTTGCGCGACTCGGAGAGAATCTCGGCGAACGTCTCGTTCGCGAAGTTCTGAAACTCGTCGACGTAGAAGTAGAAGTGCGGGAGCTTCGCGAGCTCATTCGCGGCGAGGTTCGCGCGGCTCATCGCGGCGAGGAAGATGCGGGTGGTGAGCATGGACCCGAGAAGGCGCATGTTCGTCTCGCCGACGAGCCCTTTCGAGAGGTTGATGAGGAGTATCTTCTTCTCGTCCATCATCTGACGGATGTCGAAGGACGACTTCGGCTGGCCGATGATGTTCCGGATGAGCGGGTTGCCGGTGAACTGACCGACCTTGTTCTGGATGGCCGGCGTCGCCTCCTGCGTGTAGCGGTCGCCGTAATTGGCGAATTCCTTCGTCCAGAAGTCTTTCACGACGGGGTCCTTCACGTTCTCGACGACCTTCTGACGGTAGGCCTTGTCGGTGTACATGCGGTTGACGCCGAGCAGGGTCGCGTCCGGATACTCGAGCAGCGCGAGGAGCGTGTTCGTGAGGATGTACTCCATGCGCGCGCTCCACGCGTCCTGCCATATCTTCTTGAAGGTGGCCATGAGGCCCGAGACGACGAGATGGCGCTTATCGTAGCCGACGTCCTCCATCACGTTGAACGCGATGGGGTGCTCCATATCGAACGGCGCGACGTACACGACGTCCTGCACGCGATTCTCGGGGATGAAATCGAGGAGGTGGTCGACCGAGCCGCCGTGCGGATCGAGGAAGGCGAACCCTTCCCCGTTCCGGATATCCTGGATAGCCAGGTTCTCGAGCAGGGTCGACTTGCCCATGCCGGTCTTGCCGATGATATACATGTGGCGGTCACGGTCCTTCGCCTTGATGCCGAACGGCACGTGCTTGCCGCGCGAGTCGGTCGCGGCGAAATAGGTGACGCGCTCCGGATTCTCCATCACTCGGAGTATACCAAAACGCCGCGGCGGGCGCGGCGGCGAACGCGCGCATGCGCGCATGCGCGCTAGATGGGCGAGACGCCGTGCGGCGGTTCCGCTATCGGCTGCGGCTCTACTGGCAGCTCTGCGGCGGCGGCGACCGGCGCGCTCTTCGCGCCGTGCATGCGGCGCGCTTCGTGCGCGCGCAGCGAGAACCCGATGCCGAGCACGAACATTCCGAAGATGACTTCGAGGAGCGCGCGCAGGTTCACGGGAATGCCGGAGAATGGCGCGAGCGCGATGAGGACGCCGAGGACGATGAGCGTGCTGGTGCGCGACATAGGTGGGAGTGTATCAGGGAGCGACGACGACGACAAACTCGCCGCGCTGGCTTCCTGGACGCGCGGCGAACCGCGCGATGACCTCGGCCGGCGTGCCGATGACGGCCTCCTCGTGGATCTTCGTGAGCTCGCGGCACACCGCGATGCGGCGGCCGGGCGCGAGGACGGTCGCGAGCGCGTCGAGCGTCTTCGCTATGCGATGCGGCGACTCGTAGAAGACGACGGCGCGTTCCGTCGCCGCAATCTCCTTGAAGAGGGTCTGCCGGCCCTTCTTGTGCGGCAGGAAACCGAGGAAGACGAAAGAGGCGGTCGGAAGCCCCGCGACCGAGAGCGCGGCGGCGAGCGCGGACGGGCCGGGCACCGCCTCGATGCGCACAGCGTCGCCGAGCCGCGCGCGCGCGTTCGCGACGAGCTCGCCGCCCGGGTCGCTTATGCCCGGCGTGCCGGCATCGGTCACGAGCGCGACGTGCTTGCCGTCGGCGAGGAGCGCGAGGACGCGCGCGCCGCCGGCGCGGGCGTTCCGGGCGTGGTAGATGACGAGCGGCTTCTCGATGCCGTAGCGCGCGAGGAGCTTACTCGTCACCCGCGTGTCTTCGCAGGCGATGGCATCCGCTTTCTTCAGGGTCTCGAGCGCCCGCAGCGTGATGTCGCCCAGGTTGCCTATCGGCGTCGCGACGATGGAGAGTGTGCCCATGCCGCCACTTTGCCATTCTTTTCACCTCGCCGCAATTTTACTTCCCGCGTCACGAACACAAGCGGCGTTATGCCAAAGCGAACGAGCGGGATGTCCATCGGGCTACGCTACCGTATTTGCATCACGATCGTGACGTTGACTTATACGTACAGTGAAGTATACATCAAAGTCAGATGCCGTTCCCCAATCGCTACTAACCGAAGGAGTAATGCGTCATGCGGAGTTCGTGGGCGAAGGAGTTCCCCTGCATCAACGAAGAAGAGATCAGCCGGTTCGCTCGTCTGATGCAAGACGAGAATCCCCTGCATCATGACGACGCGATAGCCAAGAAGGCCGGCCTGCACGGCATCATCGCGCCGGGCGTGATGATTTCCGGCTACGCCTCCGCGGCTATCGCCGAGGAAGTGCCGTGCGTGAAGGTCACTCGCTTGGAGATGACTTTCAAGAATCCCTTGTATGCCGGATCGCTGCCGTCAGTGTTCTGCAGCGTCCTGCAACGGAGAAAGAGCCTCGTGCGTCTCGCGCTATCGATCAAGAACGGCGCCGAGGACATTGCGGAGGGGACGTGCTTGCTGCTCCTACCGCAGTAAGGCCGGCCCAGGCGCACCCGGGCAATCTCGAAAGAGGTTGCCCGTTTTTGTTTTCTGATTGAATTACCGGTCATTTTCTGTATAGTTCCTTGCGGATGTTCTGACAATCAACGGATCCCGAACAGGAGCGGAGATGAATCCATACGAATGGCACTATTGCGGCCCGGAATCGCAGGCGAGCATCTGGGCATTCGGTCACGAAACGTTGACCGACCTTCTCAAGCGGGAACTCGAGGCCGAGCTTATGGACATCGGCGCGCGGCGAGTGAAAACGTTCAACCGCGGAGCGGAAGCGGCGCAGACGTTCCTCGAACCTCGAGAGGCGGCCGTCTTCGTGTCGGTCGGCTATCCCGTCATCATCGCTGTCGCCGGCACGCTGATGATCGCGGCTCACGCGACGATCGACTCGCTTATCAACCGCCCCGCTGTCGGCGGAGAATGGCGGGAGAACGGGCCGATGAATATCGTGCACGTCATCATCAAAGAGTTCACGGCGCGGGGCATCGCGGCATCGGACATCTCGATGCGCCTATATCTCGCGCCTATCCGGGCGCTCAGGTACCCCTTCACGAGAGTACACAAGGACGGCGGGTATACCGAGGCGGGCGAGCGCAACCGCAAACTCCACGAGTTCGTGACGATGCACTGGCCGAAGAGCATCGATTACGGACAAGACCCGGAAGGCCTCAACCTCAACATAGGGCGCTTGATGGAGTTGCAGGCGAACGAGTGCGGCGTACGGAACATCTATCGGGAGATACCGCTCGAAGGGTACGCGCTCGCACCCGAGCTCGTGTTCGCGAACGGCGATGCGCCTGCGGTTCCGAACAATCTCATCATCATCATGCGCGACGCGTGACGGGCGACGCCTTCGCGTAAACGGCCATCTTTCGGGATGGCCTCTTTTTTATACGGCAAGCCGGTCGGCGACCTTATAGATGTCGCCCGCGCCCATCGTCATGATGGCGTCGCCCGGGCCGGCCTTCGCGAGTTCGCGTTCGATGGCATCGAAGTCGAGCGCCGCAGCGTCGACGCCGTTCTCCCGGATGCGCTCCGCGAGAAGTTCGCTCGAGACGGAGCCGTCGTCCTTCTCGCGCGCTGCGTAGATGGGTGCGATATAGACCTTGTCCGCGTCCGCGAACGCGCGCGCGAACTCGTCCAGGAGGTCACGCGTGCGGCTGTAGAGGTGCGGGTGGAAGGCGATGATGACCTTCCCCGCCGTCTTCTCGCGCAGTGCATGCAAGGTCTCGCGTACCGCCGTCGGATGGTGCGCGTAATCGTCGTAGACGTCAGCGCCGTTCGCGGTCTTGCCCTTGTATTCGAAACGGCGCCAGGTGCCTTCGAACCCTCCGAGCGAGCGTTCGAGCGCGTCGCGCGGGAGGTCCGGGAGGATGACGCGCGCGGCTGCAGCGGCCGCGCGCGCATTCTCGACATTGAAATTCCCCGGGAGCCGCAGGTCGTATGCAGGTTCCTGCGTGTAATCGATGACCTTCGCCTGCACCCTCGCGAGAAGCGGGGCGATGTTCGAGTTCCCCGGACTGGTCACGACGGCGCCGATTGCCGGCACGCGTTCGATGGCCCTCCGGAAGGAGTCCTGGAGCGCAGACAAGGATGGGAAGAAATCGGTATGGTCCCATTCTAGATTCGTGATGATGAGCACCTCGGGCGAGAGCTCGAGCAGGTGGTCCTTGTATTCGCACGCCTCGACGACGAAGAGGTCGGACGTCCCAGCGACGTAATTGCTCCCGAAATCCTTGACGATGGAGCCGACGATAACGGTCGGCGATGTACCGGCGTTGATGAGGATATTCCCGAGCATGCCCGTCGTCGTCGTCTTGCCGTGCGTGCCGGCGACGGCGACCGTCTTCTTCCCTGCCGACACCTTCCCGAGCATCTCGAAATAGGAGCTTTGCGGTATGCCCCGTCGCGCCGCTTCCGCCCGTTCGGGATTATCCGCGGGAACAGCATCGCTGTAGACGACCTCGTCGGCATCCGCCGGCACGTTCTCCGCCTTTTGGGGTATGGCCACCGCAATGCCTCTCTTCTCGAGCATCTCGGTCACGGGACTCGCCTCCCTATCGGAGCCCGTCACCGCCACGCCCTGGTCCTTGAAATACTGCGCGAGCGCGCTCATCCCGATGCCGCCGATGCCGACGAGATGGACGCGCTTCATAACTTCTGTGCCCGATACATCGCGGTAATGCGGCGCTTCGGTCTGCCGTTCCGCAGGCCGAACGTCATGGAGTGACGCACGGGTACGCCTGACGCTGATGCGTTGCTTACCGCCAAGCCGTTCCCGAGTGCGAATCCGATATGACTGTGCCGTTCACCGCGTTCGTCAAGCATCGGTTCCCATACGATGACATCGCCGGCGCGTGCCGTACGGGCCTCCTTCCAGCCGCTCTTCTCGAGGTCGCGTATGGTCCCGGCCACAGTGCCATGAACGCTTTTGACGAGATCGAACATGGACAGGACGGACGAGACGAAGAACGCGCAGGATAAATCGCCGTCTCGCATGATATCTGTATCCTTGCCGTTCACCTTCGCATAGAAATTTCTGAACATTCTCGTACCGACGCTGTTACGGACGACAGCCATATAACTGGCTTTACGGAGTGGCACGACCCTTTCGCTTTCCCTCGCGTCTTTCATAGCGACTTTACGAGCCCGGTGAACCGATCGCCGCGGTCGAACTCGTTCTTGAACATGCCGAAGGAGGCGAAGGCCGGCGAGAGGAGCACGATGTCGCCCGGCGCGGCGGCCGCGTGCGCCGCCGCGAACGCGTCCGCGAGAGAACCATAGACCGTATCATCGGGACCCTTCACGCGGTCGGTCCCCGTTCCGGCGAGGAAGAAAGCTTGCTTCGTGTGCGCATGCACGGCGTCGCGGATGCCGGTCACGACGTCGAGCCCCTTGTCGGCGCCGCCGGCGATGAGCAGGATGTTCCGCTTGCCGTCCGGATCGAGGGCCGCGAGCGCCGCCTTGGTCGCATCCGGCGTCGTCGCCGTCGTGTCGTTGTAAAATTTCACGCCGTTCACTTCGCGAACGAGCTCGAGGCGGCCGGGGACGCCCGCGAAGGCCTCGAGCACACGTTTGCTCGCGTCGTCGGAAATACCGACCGCGCGAGCCGCCGCGAGCGCGAGCGCCGCGTCGTAACGGTTGTGGACGCCGGGCACCTTCAGGGTCCAGTCCGCCGGCAGCTTCGATTCGTCTGCGATGACGACGTTCGCCACGATGGACTCGCCGAACGTCTCGACGAGGAGCGGGGCGCACTGCTTCCCGATGACGAGCGTGTCATCGGGGCTCTGATACATGAAAACGTTGGACTTGTCCGCGAGGTACGCGGCCGGGTCATCCTTGTAGTAATTGGCGTGGTCTTGCAGGAATGTCGTGAAGACGGCGATGTGCGGCGAAAGCCCGGCCTCGCCGAGTCCCTGGCACTGCCAGGAGTCGAGCTCGAGGACGGCCGTGTGCCCGGGCGTCGCTTCTTTGAGGAGCGTCAAGGTCGAGACGCCGCGCACGTTCCCGCCGAGGAGCGCTTTCTTCCCGGCTCCCTCGAGGATGGCTGCGGTCATGTGCGTTACCGTCGACTTCCCGCGCGTCCCCGTGATGCCGACACACGGGATATCGGAGAGTTCCATGAAAAGATCGGCACTCATGCGCACCGGGATGCCGTTCTTTTTCGCCTCGGCGACGAAGGGCGAATCGAGCGGGACGCCGGCGGCCTTCAGCACAAGGTCGCGGTTGCGGAAATCTTCGAGCCGATGCTTGCCGAGCGTGAAGCGTACGTTCGGGAATCCTTCGAGCTCGGCGACCGACGCCGCGAGATCCTCGCGGCTTTTGAGGTCGGTCACGATGAGGTCGGCACCGCATTCGGCGAGGTAGCGCGCATCGCCGACCCCGCGTCCGAGGAGGCCGAGTCCCATCACTGTTATCTTCTTGCCGCGGAAATATGCGCTCGCATCCATTACGCGCATCCTACTACCAAGCGGGCCGGGTAGAAAGCATGCGAAGACGCACGCTTTCTCGAGGCACGTGCCGGGAGCAAGCTCCGCGCATCCTACCCGTTCCCTTCCCGCATGCGGACGCCGCTACGGGCAGTTTGCCGTCGAGGTCTGGTCTTCGTGCGTGAGCGGGAGCGACGTCTTCGGTACCTGCACGATCTGGTACGGATCGGTGAGCGCGGTCGCGGTCGCGCAGCCGCTGCCCGGCTGCGTCAGATCGACGATGACCGTACGCGCCGCGCCGTCGTCCTCTATCTTCGAGACGGCGATGGAGTAGCCGGATGTCGGCTTCTGCCCGGCGAAAACGGCGATGATTTCGTCATTCGTGAAGTCGACCGACGGCATCTTGTCGGTCGTGCCGAGCATCGTCCAGAGCTGGTTGAGTTCGCTCGCGGAAGTGATGAGATAGTCGACTCGCGCGGAGACGCTCGAATGCGTGCCCGCGACGAGTTCTTCGAACGGTACCGCGACCGCCGCCGCGCCGCCGCTCGTCGCAGCTGGTGGCGCTGAAGTCGGCGTCGGTCCGAGCGTCTGGCGTCCGTAGATGAAGATGAGGCACGCGCCGATGATGGCGATGATGGCGAGCGCCATCAGGATGACGGAATTCCCCGATTCCTGCATATGCTTCCAGTATACCGGTGGATAGCGGACGCGCAGCGGCCTCTGGGTATAACCCGGGCCGGATCGAGGTAAATTCCTCCGTGCACGCTCTAGGATTCGAGCCTGGGACCGCTCGAGTATCAGTCGAGGTGACCTCCTTGCGCTTCCGTTTTGTGTGCACGCTCTAGGATTCGAACCTAGGACCGCTCGAGTATCAGTCGAGTGCTCTACCAACTGAGCTAAGCGTGCACACAAAACACAAACTTGTGTGTCAAACCGACTGGGCTAAGCCTGCACACGCCCTTTTACCACTAGACTTCGGCATCCTACCAGAAATCCCCACCTGCTTCCAGCGGCCGTCCGTACCGGGATATACTGGAAGTACCGATGGTCTACCGAGGCGCGAAGCCCCGAGAAGCCAAGAAAGTCCGCGAATCGCGGATATCGACCTTTGAAGACAAGTGGCGCCGCCACCGCAATAAGGAGCGCATCTGGCGCCGATGCGTCGCGAAGCTTGCACACGTAGAAAAGAGAGAAATCCCGGCCTAAGCCGGGATTTCTCTCTTTTCGAAAAGATGTGCACGCTCTTTTGTTCCGCCTATTCATCGGTCGAAGCGTCATATGAGCGCCTCGACCGATACCGGGATACGTTATCCGGCATCCGAGCGGCGTTTCGGGACGACCGCTATCTCCCACCCGTCACACTTCTGCAGTGTGACGAGTATCGACATGCTCCGCCTTTCGGGCGAGAGCGATTCCATTTCGGATATGATCCACGAACAGCTTCCGCTACCCGTGCCTTGTTACGACTTAGTCCTTGTCACTGAATTTGCCGTAGTCCTGCGCGAGGCAGACCTTCGGGCACCCCCAGCTCCCCTGACTTGACGGGCGGTGAGTACAAGACTCGAGAACGTATTCACCCCGGTTTGGCTGACCCGGGATTACTAGCGATTCCGGCTTCATGAGGTCGATTGCAGACCTCAATCCGTACTGGGGGCGGTTTTGAGGGATTCGCTCCACCTTGCGGCATTGCATCCCGTTGTACCGCCCATTGTATTATGCGTGCAGCCCAAGGTATCAGAGGGACATGCTGATCTGGCGTCATCCCCACCTTCCTCTCCCGTGAGGGAGCAGTCTCGCCTGACCATATAGGCAACAGGCAACGGGGGTTGCGTTCGTTACCCCACTGAAGGGAACAGTTCAAACCACGAACTGACGACGACCATGCATCACCTGTCCAACACCCTCGAAGGCTCCTCCCCTTTCAGGGAGGATGCAGTTGGATTTCTAACCTTGGTAAGGTTCTTCGTTTGTCGACGAATTAAGCCGCATAATCCACCGCTTGTGCGAGTCCCCGTCTATTCCTTTGAGTTTTAATCTTGCGATCGTACTACCCAGGCGGCTCGCTTACCGCGTTAGCTTAGCCCCACAGAGGGTCGATACTCCGTAGAGCGAGCGAGCAACGTTGAGGGCCAGGACTACCGGGGTATCTAATCCCGTTCGCTACCCTGGCTTTCGTGTGTGAGCGTCAGGAACGCACCAGTGCACTGCCTTCGCCTTTGGTGTTCCCCATGATATCAACGGATTTCACCCCTCCACCATGAGTTCCGTGCACCTCTCGCGCCCTCGAGCCATACCGTTTCCTTCGCCGGCCGCAGGTTAA
>DATKSU010000005.1:0-108871 GCA_035531495.1 Minisyncoccota bacterium
CAGGACTCATGCCATAGAGGCATCCCATCTCAGAAAAAGTTCGGTGTCCCTTCGCCCTATCTAGCTTTTCTAAAAACGTGCTGCGTAATAACGGCTAAGAATAAAGCTCTCGGGTCTGTCCGATACTAAAGTCTTCGGGCGGAGGCGGAGAGATTCGAACTCTCGAGACCCTTTCGAGCCTGCCGCCTTTCCAAGGCGGTGCACTAGACCACTATGCGACGCCTCCGAGTGGTGTGTCGTTGCGTTATACCAGAAAAACGCGCTTCCATCACGCGCCCGAGGTGAGGAGCGCCTTGATACGGTCCGGGATGGGCGGGTGCGTCGAGAAGAGCCGTTCGATCCAGCCGCTCGCGCTCTTCCCTTTCGCGCCGAAGGGATCGCTGATGAAGAGGTGTGCGGTCGCGAGATGCGGATGCTGCATGGGCGCCGTGTAATCGCCGAGTTTCTTGAGCGCAGAGGCGAGGCCTTCCGGGTATCGCGTGAGGAGAGCGCCAGACGCGTCAGCGAGATATTCGCGCCGGCGGCTGATGGCGAGCTCGATGAGCTTCGCGGCGAGCGGGGCGAGGATGATGCCGATAACGGCGAGAACCATGATGAGCGCGTTGCCGCCACCCTCGCGCCGGTCGCCACCGCCCCAGAAGGAGACGCGGATGAAGATGTTCGCGAGGATGGCGAGGAAGCCGGCGAGCACCACCGCGACCGTCATGAGGAGCATGTCGCGGTTCTTGATGTGCGAGAGCTCGTGCGCGATGACGCCCTCGAGCTCCGTGCGGTCCATCATCGCGAGGAGGCCGGTCGTCGCGCAGACGACGGCGTGGCGCTCGTCGCGGCCGGTCGCGAAGGCGTTCGGCGCCGGGTCGTCGATGACGTAGAGCTTCGGCGCAGGGAGCCCCGCCGTGATGGCGAGATTCTCAGTGACCGTATAGAAATCGAAGAATTCCTCGCGGGAGGCCGGCCGCGCGCGATTCAAGGAGAGCACCAGCGTGTCGCTCGCCCAGTACGCGTAGAAATTCGTCGCAACCGCGATGATGACGGCGATGTAGAGGATAAGCGGATTATCGTAGTACCACGAGATAGCGTACCCGACGGCGACGACGACGACGAGGAAGCCGATGACGAGCGCCCATGTCCGGCGGATATTCGATGCCCGCTGCGCATAGAGGTCCATACCGCGTTACGGATGGTATACCACAGCCCGGTCCCGGCCGCCCTCCTTCGCCTCGTAGAGCGCCGCATCGGCATACCGGTACAGCGTCGCGGCGTCCGGCGCGTGATTCGTCGATGCGATGCCGAAGCTCGCCGTGACGGCGAGCTTCGGGTACTCGGCGAAGGTCGCCGCCGCTATCGCCGCACGAACCTTCTCGACCTTGCGCGCCGCGATCTCCTCGTTCGCGCCCGCCATGAGCACGGCAAGCTCTTCACCGCCGACGCGCGCGACGACGTCCATCTCGTGGTCGCGAAACGAATCCTTGAGAAGCGCGACGACGGTCCGGAGCACCTCGTCGCCCGCCGGGTGGCCGTGCGTATCGTTGATGCGCTTGAAATAATCGAGGTCGATGAGGATGAGCGAGACGGCCGCGAGCGGCGCGGCGCCTGCGCGGTGCTCCGGCACGTCGCCGCGAACCATACCGAGGAGCCGGTCGAACTCGGCGTCGAACGCACCGCGGTTCGCCGCGCCGGTGAGGTAGTCGAGCCCGAGGCGCTTCTCGGCGGCAGCGCGCAGCTCCTGCTCGCGCGCGAGCTCCGCTTTCGCGCGGGCGAGCTCTTCCTCGAGCGCGCGGACGCGCTCGGCAAGCTTCTCGTCCCCGCGTTCAGGAGCCTGGGGCCGTTCGGGTCCCGCGGTCATAGTGCGTCAGAACTCGACCTTCACCGGTTCTTTCGCTGCTGCATCGGCGCCGGCGAGCTCGAAGAGGTCCATCGGGGAGAAGCCCATAGGGCCTGCCATGAGATTCATCGGGAACGACTGGAGGGCGGTGTTGAGCGACATGACGGTCATGTTGTAGAAGCGGCGCGCCGCTTGGATCTTGTCCTCGGTGTCGATGAGCTCGCGCTGGAGCTCGAGGAAGTTCTGGTTCGCTTTCAGGTCCGGATAATTCTCGGCGACGGCGAAGAGGGACTTCAACGTGCCCGAGAGCATGTTCTCGGCCTGCGCCTTGTCGGCAGGCGCCGAAGTACCCATGGCCTTCGTGCGGGCGTTCGTGACGTCCTCGAAGACGCTCTTCTCGTGCGCGGCGTAGCCTTTGACCGTCTCGACGAGATTCGGGATGAGGTCGTAACGGCGCTTCAATTGCACATCGATGTCCGCCCAGGCCTCTTTGGCGTGGTTGCGCAAGGAGACGAGGCGGTTGTACGCGACGATGGCCCAGAGCACGATGAGGGCGATGACGATGAGGATGGTGGTGGTGAGGGACATACGCGGAAAGTATAGCAGGCCTAGCGGAGGTGGGTGAAGACGAAGATTCCCATCGGCACGCACCAGGCGAGCCAGTCGAGGACGCCCTTCTTCCAGAGCTGGCGATAGAGCCGGCGGTGCAGGTAGAACTCCTGGTACGAGATGAAGAGGACAGCCACCGCAAGGAACGCGTAGAGCGCCTTCGTGCTGCCGAAATACGCTTGCGAGACGTACGCCGCGACGACGAGGAAGAGGATGGAGCCCGTAAGATGGAAGAGCTGGCGGTATGCTTCGAGCCCATAGCCGTAATGCCCCATGCCGTGCGTGCGCTCGTAGCGCAGCAGTGTCGCATTGTAAGCGCGGACGCCGCGCACCCACTGTCCCCCGACCTTCGCGCGGAACGGATACAGCCGGTCAGGCAGCGTGACGAGCGCGTTGTAGAGGCCGAGCCGCTTCTTCCTTCTCATCGTCCTTAGTATATCGCGCGGGAGACGGCTTTCACGACGCGCGCGTCGAGCATGTCGGGGATGATACGCGCCGCAGACGGCCGCGCGACGAGAACGGCGAGGGCGCGCGCGGCGCGCAGCTTCATCGGCGTCGTGATAGCGCGCACGCCCTTGTCGAGGGCGCCGCGGAAGACGCCCGGGAAGACGAGCGAATTGTTTATCTGGTTCGGGAAGTCCGAGCGTCCGGTCGCGATGACGGCCGCGCCCGCCTTCCTCGCGACGTCCGGCATGATCTCCGGAACGGGATTCGCGAGCGCGAAGACGATGGCGCCGGGCGCCATCATCCGCACGTGCGCCGCGGTGAGGAGTCCTTTGCCTGAGACGCCGATGAAGGCGTCAGCGCCCGCCATCGCTTCCGCGAGCCCGCCCGCGACCTTGCGCGGATTCGTGAGGTCCGCGAGCTCGGCCTTGTGGCCCGTAAGACCCGGCCGGCCGGCGTAAATCGTCCCCGCGCGGTCGAGGAGGATGATGTCCGTCACGCTTGCGGCGAGGAGGAGCCGCGCGGTCGCGGCGCCGGCGGCGCCGGCGCCGCTTACGACGACCATCAGTTTCTTGAGGTCCTTCTTCACGGCTTTCGCCGCGTTCGCGAGCCCGGCGAGGACGACGATAGCGGTGCCGTGCTGATCGTCATGCATGACGGGGATGTCGAGTTCCTCGATGAGCCGCTTCTCGATGTCGAAGCACTGCGGCGCCGCGATGTCCTCGAGGTTGATGCCGCCGAAGGCGGGCGCGATGGCTTTCACTGTCCGCACGATCTCGTCGGGGTCCTGGGTCGCGAGCACGACGGGCCAGGCGTCGATGCCGGCGCGCGCCTTGAAGATGAGCGCCTTCCCTTCCATGACGGGCAGGGCGCCGTACGGGCCGATGTTGCCGAGGCCGAGGACGGCCGAGCCGTCGGAGACGATCGCCACCGAATTCCTCTTCACGGACATGAGGCGCGCGTCTTTCGGATGCTTCGCGAGGTGGCTCGCGGCGACGCCGACGCCCGGCGTATACCAGAGCGAGAAGTCCTTCTTGCCGGCGAGCGCGACGCGCGCCGCGGTCTCGATGCGCGCGCCCCGCTTCTTATAGGTACTCAAAATCTTCTTCGCATCCATCGTAAGCGGCCAGTATACTATGGCCGTGAACCCGCGCGATCTCCTCGAGAAGCATTTCACCCGGCTGCGGCCGGAGCAGAAGCGGGCGCTGAAGAAGCTCAAGATTCGGACCATCCGCGACCTCCTCTACCACTTCCCCGCCCGCTACGAGCGCGGCGGTCCGGCGGGGACGGCGAAAGGCGTCTCGCCCGGCGCCGACGTGACCCTCTACGGCACGATCAGGAAGCCCGAGATCCGCAAGACCTGGAAGAGCCGCCGGCCGATCGCGGAGGCGTGGCTCGAAGATGCGTCGGGACGCATCAAGCTCATGTGGTTTTCCCAGCCCTACATCGCCAAGTCGCTCCATGACGGAATGGTCGTGAAAGCGACGGGGAAGGTCGGCGGTACGCCCGAGAAGCCGTATGTCGCGAATCCCGACATTGATCGGACGCCGATAGCGCCCGAGGAGGCGCACGACACCTTGTTCGCGAAGGGCGCGGATATGGACGAGTCGTTCTATCCGGTGTACCCCGAGAGCGAAGGCATCTCGTCCCTCTGGTTCATGCACGCGCTGAAGAAGGTCTTCGAGGCGCGCGCGCACGAGATGCTCGAGGACCCTCTGCCGAGCGCCCTTCTCGAGCGCTACCACTTGCCGACGCTCCCGGCTGCCCTCCTCTGGATGCACCGGCCGCGCAGGGATGCCGACGCGACTGCGGCGAGGAAACGTTTCGCCTTCGAGGAAGTGTTCGCGCTCCAGCTCCTCATGCAGGAACGCCGACGCAAAGCGTCGGCACACCGCGCGCTCTCGGTCGCGGTCAATCACGACGCGCTCAAGGCGTTCGTCGCCTCGTACCCGTTCCCGGCTACGCGCGCGCAGCGGCGCGCCATCGACGCTATCGTCGCCGATTTCGAACGGGCACAGCCGATGCTGCGCCTCCTCGAGGGCGACGTGGGCAGCGGCAAGACCGCCGTCGCCGCGGCGACCGCGTACCTCGTCGCGACAAGCACGCCGCCCGGCCGCATCGCCGGTACGCTCCAGGTCGCCTACTTGTGCCCGACCGAAGTTCTCGCGAAGCAGCACTTCTCGACCTTCGTCTCCTACTTCCGCGACCATCCCATCCCTATCGGCCTCATCACCGGCAGCGAGTGCCGGAAGTTCCCGGCGAAGGTGCGCTATGAGGAATCCGCGAAACTCTCGAGGGCGGCATTTGCGAAGATGGTCGCTAGCGGCGAGATTCCCATAATTATCGGCACGCACGCCCTCATCGAAAAGTCCCTCGCCTTCAAACATCTCGCTTACGCCATCATCGACGAGCAGCACCGCTTCGGCACGATGCACCGCCAGAAGCTCGTGACCAAGGGCGCGACGGTGCCGCACCTCCTCTCGATGACGGCGACGCCCATCCCGCGCACGCTCGCCCTCACCATCTACGGCGACCTCGACCTCTCCGTCCTCGACGAGATGCCGGCTGGCCGGAAGCGCGTCATGACCGAAGTCGTTGCGCCGAAGGAGCGCGAGCGCGCGTACGTGCGCGTACGCGACGAGCTCGCCGCGGGGCGCCAGGCGTACGTCATCTGCCCGCGCATCGACGAGCCGGACCCGGCGAAGGCCTTTGCGCTCCAAGCGAAGTCGGTGAAGGCGGAAGCGGCGCGACTCGCGAAAGACGTGTTCCCCGACGCGTCCATCGGCATCCTCCACAGCAAGATGACGCCGGCGGAGAAAGAAGAGGCGATGCGCGCATTCAAGGACGGCGAGACACAGATACTCGTCGCGACGTCGGTCGTCGAGGTCGGCGTGAACGTCCCGAACGCGACCGTCATCCTTATCGAGGGCGCCGAGCGTTTTGGCCTCGCACAGCTCCACCAATTGCGCGGCCGCGTCATCCGCTCGGAACACCAAGCGTACTGCTTCGCCTTGCCCGAGTCGCTCGGAAAGATGACGCGCGATCGCCTCGCGGCCTTCACTGGCGCGAAAGACGGCTTCGCGCTCGCCGAATACGACCTCGCGCTCCGGGGCGCGGGCGAGCTTTCGGGCGGCCGTCAGTGGGGCGTTTCCGACATCGCGATGGAAGCCCTGAAGAACCTAAGGCTCGTCGAAGCGGCGCGCGCGGAAGCCGCCGCGCTCGTCGCCTCGGACCCCGGCCTCGCGCGCCACGGAGCGCTCCGGGAGCGCGCCTATGCCGCAGGCGACGAGATGCATTTGGAGTAGCCGTGCGCTACAGTGCTCAGAGCCGCTATCTCGCGAGAGCACCGGGCTTAGTGCGAGCGAAGAGAGGCAAAACGAGGGTGTGTAGCTCAATGGTTAGAGCACCAGGCTTACAACCAAAGGAGCGAGTAGAATAAGAAAGCGCGTGTAGCTCGATCGGTTAGAGCACCGCGCTTACCGGCAAGCGAGTGAATAAAATAAACCGCCCGTAGCTTAATTGGTTAAAGCCCCGAGCTTATACCTCGGTGAGTCTTGGTTCGAGTCCAAGCGGGCGGACCAACGGTTTATTTTCGAACGAGCGCTGGCGGTATCGCGTACTCGCGATATACCTCCGCGGTCCCTGGTTCGAATCCAGGCACGTCCACACGATTTATCAAAAAGAAAAGCGCCACCAGCGGTGGCGCTTTGGACGTGGCGGGCTAGTCATGGGATGCCCGGCTCCGCCCGGGAACATGTTCGCACAGGTAGGCGACGCCATTGATCCCTTGATAGATCTCGCCGTTATGGGAGGCGGCGGGCGCTACCTGCGCGTCATGCGACTTCCGATCCCACGGCAAGACGGTGAGCACGACGCCGCTGCGGCGCAGGAGACGCCGCGCGGCATCGCCGGCCTTGTCCTCGGCGGCGTAGAGGGTGATGAATCGCTCTCGATTTTCCTCTATCGATTCTTTCCGCCGGCGCAGGACACGGCCGTGATGACCGCACTCGCATACATGCACCTTTTCGCACACAATGAACGGTTCCCTGGAAGATTCTCCGCCAGCAAGAGACCGATGCGTCTCGACATGACTCTGCCGTGAGTGACACAACGGGCATCGCTGAACGAGGAGGACGGACCATGTGTACCAGAGCGCCAAGCAGGCGCAGCCGCTGAGTGCTACCGCTTCAATGTTCATTGCGAACCTCCATAGGTCGCGGAATATACCTGATTTACTATACGCCAGTATAAATATATGTCAATTATCTGGACCCTTCCCCCGTGCGGCCTTGCGCCTTCCGGCCCGAGTGCTAGAGTTATGAGTAGGTTTGTGTAGTACGTCATCAACCTGAATGCAACCGGTAAGGGGAAGAAATTGAATCACTCACGAAGTGAAGAAGCGAGGCAGGAGCCGCAAATTAGCATCCACCTCCTGAGCATCAGACGTCTCGTGCCGATGCCGTTAGGCGCCGGCGCAAAGATTGTTGCGAATAGCGAGGGCATCGCGTTTCTAGACCAGAAAACGCGAGCCCCGCACCAGGAAGTCGTGGTGTGTGCGCGGCGTCTCGGCAGGCAGATTGGCGCAGTTCTGCCGCCGCTCGGTGAGCGCCTCAATGTCGTGAATGTCAACGAGCAATTCGCGGTTTTCATTACGAAGTGCCCGTCAGCGCCGCTCGTCTCGAAGGCGTTGTGCCGGCCGGTCGGGCAGTGCGCCGACCGCGACGCGTCCTGCGACGGATGCGTGAACAGCCGGGAACAACCCAAAAAGGTAACCCGAAAACGGTGAGGGAAAAGGCCTCTCAAGAAGCTCCAGTGTTGGACCTGGAGCTTTTCGTTTACGCGACGGCCGCGGTCGCGAGCAGCTCGTCTTCCGGCCTCGCCTTCGGCGTGATGCCGTGCGTAATGAGGATCTTCTCGAAATCATCGCGCTCGATGGTCTCTTTCTCAATGAGTTCCTTCGCGATAGCATCGAGCGCGCCGCGGTGCGCAGCGATGACCGCCGCCGCGCGCTTCTTCGCGTCGTCGATAATGCGCGACACTTCCGCATCAATCTTGGCAGCGACGGCTTCCGAGTACGGCTCGTTGCCGAGCTGCCGCTCGCCGAACGCGATAGGACCGAGGGTCTCGCTCATGCCGTAGCGCGCGACCATGTCGCGCGCGAGCGCCGTGATGACGGCGAGATCGTTCGAGGGTCCCGTCGTCACGTCGTCGAAGAGCATCTCCTCCGCGACATAGCCGCCGAGGGTCGCGGCGATATCGTCGAGGAACTGCTTCCTCGATTGCATCTTTTTGTCTTCGAACGGCAGCTTGAGCGTGTAGCCTGCGGCGCGGCCGCGGCTGATGATGGAAATCTTGTGCACGGGGTCGGCGTTCGGCAGCACGGAGGAGACGAGCGCATGACCCGCTTCGTGGTAGGCGGTGAGCTCCTTTTCCTTCTTCGTGAGCAGGTGGCTCTTGCGTTCGGGACCGAGCATCACCTTCTCGATAGAGCGGATGAGGTCGTACTGGGCGATCTCCTTGCGGTTCTCGCGCGCGGCGAGGATGGCGCCTTCGTTCATGAGCGAGTACAGTTCGGCGCCCGAGAAGCCCGGCGTACGCTCGGCGATGACGGCGAGGTTCACGTCCGGACCGAACGGCTTCTGGCGCGCATGGATGGCGAGAATCTCCTGGCGATCCTTGCGGTCGGGCAGGTCGATGGTCACGCGCCGATCGAAACGGCCGGGACGAAGGAGTGCAGGGTCGAGGACGTCCGGGCGGTTCGTCGCCGCCATGACGACGACTTTCTCCGCCGGCTCGAAACCGTCCATCTCGACGAGGATCTGATTCAGGGTCTGCTCGCGCTCGTCGTTGCCGCCGCCCACCCCTGCGCCGCGCACGCGGCCGACGGCGTCGATCTCATCCACGAAGATGATGGCTGGTGCGGCCTTCTTCGCGAGCTGGAAGAGGTCGCGCACGCGCGAAGCGCCGACGCCGACGAACATCTCGACGAACTCGGAACCGCTGATGGAGAAGAACGGCACGCCCGCTTCGCCTGCGACAGCGCGCGCGAGCAAGGTCTTGCCCGTACCCGGCGCGCCCATGAGGATGATGCCTTTCGGGATGCGCGCGCCGATATCGAGGAACTTCTTCGGGTTCTTGAGGAAGTCGACGATCTCGGCAAGCTCTTCCTTCGCCTCGCGCGCGCCAGCGACCTCCGCGAAGGTCACGCGCTGTGTCGTGTCGGCGGGATCGATGACGCGCGCCTTCGACTGGCCGAAGGTGAAGGCTTGAACGCCCGCGCCGCGCACCTGACGCAGGATGATCCAGAACAGGAACGCGAAGAAGATGATGGGCAGGATGATGGGCGCGAGCGTGATGAACCAGAACTCGAACCCGGACTGCCCCTGCACCGTGAGCGCGACCTTCGCGAGCTCTCCCGGCGAAACCCCGTACGTCGCGAGCGTCTCCGGAAGTCCCGACGCCGGGTCCTTCTGCGACGTCTTCTGCGCACCGTCCGCGTACGTGATGGCGAGCGAGTCGCCACTCACCATTATGGATTTCACCTTCCCCGCCGAGACGTCGGCGGCCACCTGCGAGAGCGGGATCTGTGTGGAGGGCTGCGAAAGGCCGACGATGAGCGAGTAGACGCTCATGAGGAGCAGGAAGATGAGGACGGTCGTGAGGAGGTTGCCGAAGAAGGAGGGACCGCCGAACGGCGAGCGCAAGCCCCAGCGCCCGCGCGGCGCGGGCGTCTTCTTCCCTTTCGGCTTCTTGGGCTGCGTGGCCGGCATGATGGACGGAGTATACAAAAGAATGCGGAATTTTCCTATTTCCCGCTATAATCGGTACCTATGGCCCTCGTCGAGAATAAGAAAGCGCGCCTGAGATATGCGGTGCAGGACACCTACGCCGCCGGCATGGAACTCCTCGGGACGGAGGTGAAAGCGCTGCGCGCGCGGCAGGGGACGCTCGATGGCGCCCGCGTCGTTGTGCGCGGCGGCGAGGCCTTCCTCGTCGGGGCGACCATCCCGCCCTTCCAGGCGGCGAACGCGCCGAAAGATTATGACAGCGAGCGGACGCGCCGGCTCCTCCTCACGAAGAAAGAGATTGCCGAGCTCGCGAGCGCAGACGCGAAGAAGGGCTTGACAATCGTCCCACTTGAGTTGTATACTAGCGGACGGAACGTGAAGGCGCGCATCGCGGTCGTCCGCGGCAAAGGCAAAGCCGACCGCCGCGAAGACCTGAAGAGGCGCGATGTCGCGCGCGATGTCGCGCGCCTTCTCAAGAATCGGTGATCCCGGAAAGTTCGGAAACCGCCTTGCGCATTTTCCGGGGGTGACCGGCTTTGACGGTCTGTACATTGAAAGACGTGCGACGCGGTGCATGCCGACTCAACACCTTAAACTGCTCGGCACTAAACTTGCCAAGAACACTCTTGCAAGCGTGAAGTCCCCGTACTTCGGTATGAATGACTTCGCGTTCGCCTACGCGTAAAGCGCTTGACGCTTTCGCCTAGCGCGACGTCTTCCCTCTCACGACGCTTAGGGCGCGAGGGCGGGCGGAATCTTCTCTAAGCTAGGACGGCAGCCGCCCACCTGCCGCCCGAACCTCCGGGACCGCAGCGGAATGGTTTCGTCCTGATTCCTCGCATCCGCTGTCAGAACCTAATCAGGACTATGCGTCGTAGACTCGCTTTCAGTGCCGGATTCGGACCGGGGTCCAATTCCCCGCACCTCCACAGAAATAACGCGCGGCCTGCCTCATCGGTAGGCCGCGCGTCGTTTTACGATTAGCGCGTAACGGCGACGTCGGCGCGGACGCCGGTCGGTTGCGAGGCCGCACGGCGCGGGATGACCCAGCCGTCGAGGAGCGCGAGAAACTCGTCGCGGCGGTGCTCCATATCCACTTGCCGCACGTGCTTCACCGGGTAGCACTCCGGCGTGTATTCGTAGTGGCCGCGCACTTCGCCGTCCTCGAAGATGCGCAAGTGATACTGGTATTTGAAATTCTCGACGAGCCGCAGGCCGACAAGCTCGCCTTCGTAGCGCCACGCCATGAAATGGTTGCCGAAGCCGCACAAGATGAGGTAGTCGACGAACTCGACGAGGGAGCGGCCGGGCGCGAGCGTCCCGAGGAGGTAGTCGCCTCGGCCTGGATACACGGCGACGCCGGCGAGGGAGAGGATGCCGCGCAGGAAGGGGTGCGCCGGCGCGTAGAGGCGCCACATGAGGTACCGCACCTGCTGGTCGAAGACCGCAGGGAACTCCATCCTGGAGTGCGGGAGCGAACGCACCCATTTCTTGAGAAATTTACGCTGTCGCCTACCCATATCGACACCTTATATGCTTAATGATAGCCGATTCTGGCTCGGGTAGCGGCAGAATCCCCATGCTAGAGCAACGCTTCCCCGAGACGCCTGCGTGCGAAGATGCGTGGTAGGATTTGACCGGAACCCTCTCATGGGAGACTGCCATGGCTTCGCCGAAGACGACCGAGGTGGTAGTTGTCATCGCTCCGCGTATCGGCGGGGAAGAGATGTTTTTCCGGGTGACGATTCGGGAGCAGCAACTGAAGGATAGCCTTAAGAATAGCTGGTATGTCCAGCGGCTATTCACGGAGTTCAAGGATACCGCATGCGCGATGTACGGACTCGATGCAGAAGCGTACGTCGTCGGCATCGCTGACGAGAAGCCGACCGTCGGCATGTATACCTGGGACCTGTCAGAGGGGGAATCCCTACTGCACTAGGACGCCCGCGCAGCTATCGCTGCGCGGGCACGTTGTTTCCGTTATGCTACGACCATGCGTCCGCTCCCCCGCTCATGGTTCGCCGAGAGCGCCCTCGAGCTCGCGCCGAAGCTCCTCGGGAAGATTGTGAAGAAGGGCTCCGCGACGGGCGTCATCGTCGAGACGGAGGCATACGGCACCGACCCGGCCTCACACGCGTACCGCATCACGCCGCGAAGCCGCGCGATGCGCGACACCTACGGCCGCTGGTACGTCTACTTCACCTACGGCATGCATTGGTGCGCGAACGTGACGTGCGACAAAGATGGCATCGGCGCCGTCCTCATCCGCGCCGTCGAACCGATAGGCGGCATCGCGCTCATGAAGCGCCGCCGCGGCACGAGCATCGTGAAGAACCTCTGCTCGGGCCCGGCGAAGTTCTGTGAGGCCTTCGGCGTCACGGGGAACGACAACGGCGCCGCGGTCGCCGGCGCTTTCGCCATCTACGACGCGCCGGACATCCCGAGGGAAGACATCGGCGTCTCCAGCCGCATTGGCATCACGAGCGCTACCGAGCTCCCCTGGCGTTTCTACATAAGAGGCAATCCATTCGTGAGCCGCTAGCGCACGCTCCGGTATCCACCCGGGACGCCGTGCGGGGAGAGGACGACTTGCCAGAGCTGCATGTCGCGGGCGCGGAATGCGCCCGCGCAGGTGAGGAGGTAGTACTTCCACATCCGGTAGAAGCGGTCGCCATACGTGCCGCGGAGCGCTGGCCATGCGGCGTCAAAATTCCTGAACCACGCCATGAGGGTCGCGTCGTAGTCAGCGCCGAAGTTGTGCCAATCCTCCATCACGAACCGCCTTTCCATCGCCTTGCCGAGCTGCGCGACGGACGGCAGCATGCCGTTCGGGAAGATGTACTTCCCTATCCAGGGATTCACCGTGCGCACGGAGACGTTGCTGCCGATGGTATGCAGGAGCGAGAGGCCGCCGTCCGCGAGGCAGCGGCGCACGACATCGAAATACGTCGCGTAGTTCTTCGCGCCGACATGCTCCATGATGCCGATGGAAACGACGTGCGTGAACGTGCCCGTCACCTCGCGGTAATCCTGGAGACGTATCTCGATCGGCAGGCCCTTCGCGCGCGCCTGTCCGAGCTCGGCCTGCTCCTTAGAAACCGTAACTCCCGTGACCGAAACGCCGTAGCGCTCGGCCGCGAATATAGCGAAACTCCCCCACCCGCAGCCGATGTCGAGAACGCGGTCGCCCTTTTTCAACCCTATCTTCCGGCAGACGAGGTCGAGCTTTGCCTCCTGCGCTTCATCCAGATTCCGCGCGTCTTTCCAGTAGCCGCAGGTGTAGGTCAGCCGCTTGTCGAGCATCGCCTCGTACAGATCGTTCCCGAGATCGTAGTGCTTCTCGCCGACCTGGAACGCGCGCGAACGAGACTGGAGATTGAAGAGGAACGCCTTCGCGAGCGTGAGCAGGAATGGCGGCGGGCCGGCCGCGACCGCCGCATCGAGGCGCGCCGCGAGCACGCGGCGTATGAATTCGTCGAGCTCCGGCACGTCCCACCAGCCATCCATGTAGGATTCGCCGAGACCCAGGGAGCCCTCCGAGAGCGCCCGGCCGAAGAAGCGCTCGTCGTGGACGGCGATGTCCCACGGGCGGTCGCCGCCGATCCTGATATCGGCTTTGGCGAGCAGCTTTTCAGCGATCGCGCGAGCAGATGCCATCATCGACACCCTAGCATACGCGCAGGCGCTTTTGGGATACAATGGGCACGGACCGTTAACCGAGCGGGGTGGATCATGGACATGCGAGCGGATTGTTCGAAGACGGCATGCAAGAGCAGGCGAAAGAGGATCATCCGGAACTTCCGCGGCGACATCGATCGGCTGTGGCAGAAATTCGGTGACAATGCGCCAGTGCATGAGATACTTCTCCTGCTTCTCGTACGGCAGCAGCTTTACAGAGAGCGCGGCGCGATCCAGATAAGCCAGCGTTTCGTGCTGCGATGGGGCGATTGCAGCCGGCGAGTGGTAAGCGCGTTCCGCAGGATGCGTAGGGACGTGACGAACGCCGGCTGCTCAGAGAAAGAACGCACGGCGCTCTTATCCGGATTCACTCACTGGGCGGCGAAGAGGCAGGCGCGTCGCGACTATGCGGAGTTCCGGGAAGAGAAGCGCATGCAGCGGCGTGCCGCATCGCCCGGTGAAGCGCCGCCATAACGTCGCGCGTGCGACGGCCCCGGCTACGAGGTTCCGGGGCTTTTTTTATCCTTTATGGCGCCCGGCGCGCCTTCGCGCGCTCGTTTTCCGTAAGGTACTGCTTGCGCAGCCGCACTGATTCCGGCGTAATTTCCAGATATTCGTCATCCGCCATCACCTCGAGGCCGCGCTCGATGGTGAGCTCGAAGGGCGGCGTGAGCGTGATAGCTTCGTCCGTGCCCGAGGCGCGGACGTTCGTGAGGTTCTTGTTCTTTGTCGGGTTCACCATCATCTCCTCCCCCTTCGACGTATTGCCGATGACCATCCCCTCGTATACCTCGGTCGCGGGCTCAAGGTAGAGCGTGCCGCGGTCCTGCAGGTTCCAGAGCGAATAGCCGAGCGCTTTGCCGGTCGCCATCGATATCATCGAGCCGACCTGGCGCTTCCGGATCTCTCCCGCGTACGGCTTGAAGCCGATGAAGCGCGACGAGAGAATGCCCTCGCCTTTCGTATCGATGATGAACTGGTTCTTGTAGCCGAGGAGCCCGCGCGTCGGGCCCTGGAGCGTGAGGCGCACACCGCCGCCTTCCATCTTCATGTCCTGGAGCGCGAAGCTGCGCTGGCCGAGCTTCTCGATGATGGCGCCCTGGAACTGCGCAGGCGTATCGATGACTGCTTCCTCAAACGGCTCGAGTTTCTCTCCGTCCTCCTCGCGCATGATGACTTGCGGCTGCGACACCTGGAGCTCGTACCCTTCGCGGCGCATCTGCTCGAGGAGGATCGCGATGTGGAGCTCGCCGCGTCCGGAGACCCGCAGCGCATCGGCGTTCGAGAAGTCCACCTTGAGGCCGACGTTCACCTCGAGCTCCTTCTCGAGGCGCTCGCGGATCTGGCGGCCCGTCACGTACTTCCCTTCGCGGCCGGCGAACGGCGAATTGTTGACGAGGAAATTGAGCGCGATTGTCGGCTCGTCGACTGCGATGGCTGGCAGGGGCGCGGCATCCGCATCGGTCGTGACCGTCTCGCCGATGTAGATGTCAGGAAGTCCCGCAACGAGGACGATGTCGCCTGCGGATGCGGATGCGGCTTCGACGCGATCGAGGCCCGCGAAGGTGAAGACCTTCGTCGTGCGGCCCGCGCGCGCGGCGCCGTCGGGCGTCTTGATGACGACGTTCTGGTTCGGCGCGACGGCACCGGCGTAGATGCGGCCGACGGCCATGCGGCCGAGGAAATTGTCGTAGGCGAGGTTGAAGGGCTGGAGCATGAGGGCGCCGTCGGCGGGCGCATCCGCGTTGGCCGCCGGTACCTTCTCGAGGATGGTATCGAGAAGCGGCGTGAGGTCGCGGGAGAGTCCGCCCTGGCTCGGCATGTCCGCGAGCGATTTGGCCGCAACGCCGTCGCGGCCGATGGCGTAGACGACCGGAAAGTCGCTCTGCTCGTCAGAGGCGCCGAGCTCGAGGAAGAGTTCGAGCACCTGCTCCTCCGCGCGCGCCGGATCGGCCGCGGGCTTATCTATCTTATTGAGTACGACGATGGGCTTGAGTCCGAGCTCGAGCGATTTCTTGAGGACGAAGCGCGTCTGCGGCATCGGCCCCTCCGCCGCATCCACGACGAGGAGGACGGAATCGATGGAACGCAGCACGCGCTCGACTTCGCTGCCGAAGTCAGCGTGCCCGGGCGTGTCGACGATGTTAATCTTCGTGCCCTTGTACTCGACGGCCGCGTTCTTCGCGTAGATGGTGATGCCGCGCTCGCGCTCGAGTGTGTTGCTGTCCATCGAGACGCCCTCAGCAGCCGCCCCCGTCTGCTTGAGGATGGCGTCGGTCAAGGTCGTCTTCCCGTGATCGACGTGCGCGATGATGGCGATATTGCGTATCTCTTGCATGAAAAATAAATCGGCCCGTGGGCCTCGTTTTGAAAATACGACAAAAACGCGGCCGACGCAAGGCGCCGGCCGTTCGAAAGCCCTCACTGGATGACGATATAGGTGCGCCGCATCCCGTAGCGGCGCACGAGGTCGTAGAAGACGTGCGCGTGGGCGGCAGTCATCCGGACGCAGCCATGCGAAGCGGGCTTCCCGAGGTGCCGCACTTCGGCCGCCTCGACGCCGTGAAGCGCGCGCCCGCCGTCGTAGAAGACGGCCCAAGGCATGGGCGCGTGGTCGTACTCCTTCGAGAAATGGCGCGGGTCCATCCAGGTCGGCCGATAGATGCCGGGCGGCGTCGCGTACGGCGTGCGGGCCGTCGAGACGCGCCAGACGTACCGCTCTTCCGTGCCAGTCTTCGTGCCGACCGAGATGTGCAGCTCCTGCGTCCGACGGTCGACGCGCACGACGAGACTCGGCGTCTGCGCGGCGCAACACGAGCTGAAACCGATGACGGCGGCGGCGAACGCGGCCGAGAATCCTGCATGCATGCGTGCCTCCGTGGCGGTTGTCGTTCCGGGCGCGATGCTAGCACCGGGCGCCGGAAACGTAAAGCCGCTACGGGAGGAACCGGAAGCTCTGCGCGATCGCGTCGAGCGCGGCCTGCACCTTCGCTTCGTCGAACCGCCGGACCGCGCCCGGCGGATAGTTCTCGAAGACGCCGTAGTGGATGGTGTATTCGACGGCATAACATTCGCCGTCCTTCACCGTACGGTAGCTCGTCGTGTCGTAGCGGTTCCCCGCTCCAGCGCCGCCATAGGTAAGCTCCGTGAACGGAACGCCGCCGATGGTCGCGTTCGTCGTGCTCGCGTTGGGATACGGCACGGGGTTCGTGAGGCAGGTCGCGACCGCCGATGGGTCTGCACTCGTGCCGACCATGAACCACGCGTTCGCGAAATTCGTGCCGGGCTCGAAGCTCCGCGAGACATCAATCTTCGCGAGCTGCATGCCCGTCGTCGTCGCGCCCGCCGACCACGCCGTGCTATAGCCCTGTTCCGTGCCTGCCGGGGAGAAAGCCGTCGGGAACGCGAAGGTGAAGGTGCGCGACTGGTCCGTGTAGGTATCGAGGCCGGACGTCGAGGACGGCTCGATGCGCGCGGCGGTGCACTCCGCGTAACGGAAGTCGGTCGTCGTCGCGGAGTCCGTCAAGGTCGCGCCGTCGCCCTTGTTCCAGAAGACGATGTCGGCGCCGGTCGTCGTGGACTCGTAACGCGCGCCCGAACCCGAAATGGTCTGCGGGAGCGAGAACGGGCGGCCGTCGGAGAGGATGAGCGCGACCGAACGGCTCGCGAAGGTCGCCTGGATGGTATTGCCCGCGCCGCAATAGAACGTCGCGGTTATCTCGCTCGTCGTCGATGCGGTCCCGCCGCCAGGACTTCCCTGCGGCGCGCGCATGAGGGCGTACACCGCGAGCGCGGCGACGAGGAGCGCGATGATGATCCAGGCGTAGCTCTTCATACCGCCAGTCTAGCACCGGCCCGTGCCATGCGCGCAAGGGGATCCCGGCGCCCTACCACCAGAACGAGAGGATGGCGGCGATACCGGACACGGCCATCGCGGCGGTGGTGAACCACCCCATGAAGGTCACGAGGGGGCGGTTCGCGTGCTCGCCCATGAGCTTCGCGCTCGACGAGAGCCGGACGATGAAATAGATGATGACGGGGGCGATGACGCCGTTGGCCACCGCGGCGTAAATGAGACCCTTGATGGGATCGAGGTGCATGAGGTTCGCGGCGATGCCGACGAGCATCGAGACGATGATGACGCCGTAGAAGGCGTATGCCTGCTTCAACTTGCGATAGAGGCCGTGCTTCCAACCCATGCTCTCCGCGATGGCATACGCGGTCGAGCCGGCGAGGACCGGCACGGCGAGGAGGCCCGTGCCGATGATGCCGAGCGCGAAGAGGAAGTACGCGAGTTCGCCGAAGGGTCGCAGTGCGAGCGCGGCCTGGTCGGCAGTCGCGATGTTCGTGATACCGTGCGCGTAGAGCGTGCCGGCGCACGCCGCGAAGATGAAGAACGTGATGAGGTTCGAGATGAACATGCCACTCCAAACGTCGATGCGCATGCTGCGCATCGAGCGCGGACTGACGTCGCGCTTGCGCGCCGCGACGCTCGTCTCGCCGCGCAGGATGCCTTCTTCCACCTCCTGCGACGTCTGCCAGAAGAAGAGATAGGGCGAGATGGTCGTGCCGAGGATGGCGCACAAGAGGAATATCTGGTCCTTCGAGAAGGTGAGGGAGGGCGTGAACGTGCGGACGATGACCTCGCCCCAGTCGAGGTGCACAGCGAACGCCGCGACGACGTAAGAGAGGAGGGCGAGGGCGAGGTATTTGAGGTATTTCGCGTAGCGCGCGTAGGTCGTGAATATCTGGAGCACGAGGCTCACGAGCGCGAAGGAGATGACGAGGAGCTCGAAGCCGATGCCGGGCAAGAAGAGGCGCGTGCCGGCGGCCATGGCCCCGAGGTCGGCGGCGATGTTGAGTGTGTTCGCCGCGAAGAGGAGTAGCGTGGCGAAGTAGAGCGCCTTCCGCGAGAAGTGGCGGCGGATGTTCGCCGCGAGCCCTTCGCCCGAGACGATGCCGATGCGCGCGCACATCTCCTGCACCGCCGCCATGAAGGGATACGTGAAGAGCGAGAGCCAGATGAGCTGGAAACCGTACTTCGCGCCGGCTTGGGAGTAGGTGGCGATGCCGGACGGGTCGTCGTCGGCCGCGCCGGTCGTGAGGCCTGGACCGAGCGTATCCCAGTATTCTTCCGCGAGCTTGAACGGGCGCTTGCTGATGAGTGCTTTCCCCTCCTTTTCGACGGCTTCGATGCCGCCCTCAAGCGCCTTCGCCGGCGCTTCGAAGAGCTCGGCGACCTCGTTTCCCTCTCCACGCTTTTTTCTTTCAGGTCGTTCCATGTGCCCACATCATATCCCCTCCGCTCATGCAGCGGGGGCGCGTAATCACCAGCCGGAAAAACAGCAGCGCCGCGGGTACGCGGCGCTGCTGTTATACTGGAGCGACGCGCCCGCCTATGGACGATGCTCTTCGAACGCAGCCGAAATCTCCGCTTCCTGCGCCAGCCGGCGGCAGCGTCCTCTGGGCATTCTGCTATTGGTGGGTCGTCGCCGCGCCGCTCGCCCTCGCGGGCATCTGGCGCAACTATCTCGAGGCGAACCTGAATTACTTCTCCATCGGACTCCTCCTGCGGACCCTTATCGCGCCGTGGCACCGCGACACGGAGGACTACGCGAAAGGGTTCGACGTCCTGCGCTATCTCGAAGCCGCCATTGTGAACACGATGTCGCGCATCATCGGCTTCCTCATCCGCATCGTCACCATCGGCATCGGTCTCGTCATCGAGCTCGCCATCTTCGCCGCGGGGCCGCTCGTTTTCCTCGTCTGGTTCGCCGCACCCTTCCTGCTGGCCGCCGCGCTCGCGTACGTGCCGACCTTCCATCTCACGGCGCCCGCGCTGCCGGCGCTATCCGTGCCGCACCTGAATTTCTCGCCGCCCGTCCATGGCATACGTTAAGCCGACGCACGCGAAGCTCTATCGCGCGGTCCGCCTCGGCCGCATCTTCCCGCCGGCTATCGCGCGCTTCCTCGCATGGGCGGGCGCGCTTGCCGCGCTCGCCTTCCTCGGCGCGTGGCTCGTCGGCGTCGGCGCGGCGGCGAGCTGGCACGACGCGGCGCTCGCGGCGCTCGTCGCATACGTCGGCATCCTCTACATGCTCTTCTTCGAGCACTGCCTCGACCGGTTCTCGGCGCCGGCGCCGGGCGAGGAGAATCTCGCCGAATACCTCGATTACGACGCGCTCGGCATCGTCGCCGCGCACGAAGGGCCACTCGATGCGCTCCTCCTGCCGCTTATGGGCGCGCCGGGCGCCGACTTCGTCCTCGCGCGCATCGGCACGACGAAACGCGCCTTCCGGGACGCCGTGCGCGCCCACGTCGGCGCGGCGCCGGCCGCCGCCGACGATCCTCTTCCAGCATTCCTTGCGGCCTGTCTCGAGGAGCGGGCCGCCCGCCAGCTCCCGCTCGAGCTCACCTGGCGCGAGCTCTTCGCCGGCCTCGAGATCGTCTCACCCTTCCTGAAGCAGTACCTCACGGGCGCGAAGCTCGAGCCCGCGGACCTGCGCACACTCCTCGATTGGCAGGCGGAGGTCGAGGGTCGCGAGGCGCAGGCGCGCCGCTTCTGGAGCACAGAGAACCTCATGCGCACGCGCGGCATCGGCAAGAGCTGGGCGATGGGCTACGCGCCGCATCTCGAGCGGTACGCGGTCGAGATGAACCGCTACGCGGGGCGCGGCAGTTATTCGCCGCAGCTCTACGGCCGGCAGGCGGAGACGGAATCCATCGAACGCATCCTCGCGCGCGACGGGAAGAACAACGTCATCCTCGTCGGCGAGCCGGGCATCGGGAAGATGATAACCGTCTCCGCGCTCGGCGAGCGCATCGCGCTCGGCGAGACGCTCGCGCCCTTGGCGCACAAGCGCGTGCTGCGGCTCGCGACCGGCGCCTTGACCGCCGGCGCGGACGCCGGCGAGATCGAAGCGCGCCTCGGGCTCGTCCTCGACGACGCCGTCCGCGCGGGCAACATCATCCTCGTCATCGACAACATCCACGACGTCTTGAGCGGATCGCGCGCTATTGGCGCTATCGATGCATCCGAGATATTCCTTCCCTACCTCGGCTCCGCCCGCCTGCAGATCGTCGGCCTCACAACCTACGAGGGCTACCACGAGACCGTCGCCGCGCATGCTGCGCTCGCGCGTGCGTTCGAAGAAGTCGAGATACGCGAGCCGGCGAAGGCGGACGTCTACGCCATCGTGCGCGACGCTATCGGCCACATCGAGGCGCACGACCACGTCTTCATCCTCTATCAGGCGGTCAAGGCCGCGGTCGAGCTCTCTGATCGCTACATCAAGAATGCGCCCTTCCCCGAGAAAGCCATCGACCTCCTCCAGGAGGCCGCCGTGCTCGCCAACACGAAGAATGCCACGGGCGTCGTCACGGCCGCGCATATCGAAGCGGTGGTGCGCGAGCGCACGCAAGTGCCGGTCGGAGAGCTTGCGGCGAACGAGCGCGAGACCCTGCTTAACCTCGAGTCTGCGCTCCACGCACGCGTCGTCGGGCAGGACGAGGCCATCGAAGCGATCGCCAACGCGATGCGCCGCGCGCGCGCGGGCATATCCTCCGGCAAGCGCCCCATCGGCTCTTTCCTCTTCCTCGGGCCGACCGGCGTCGGCAAGACCGAGACGGCGAAGGCGCTCGCGGAGGTCTACTTCGGGTCGCAGAAGCGCATGGTCCGCTTCGACATGTCGGAATACCAGCAGCCGGATTCCATCCATCGGCTCATCGGACGCGACGAGGAGAGCGGCGCGCTCACGACCGCCATCATGGACCATCCGTTCTCGCTCATCCTCCTCGACGAGATAGAGAAAGCGCATCCGGCAATCCTCGACGTCTTCCTGCAAGTGCTCGACGACGGCCGGCTGACCGACTCGCTCGGCCGAACGGCCGATTTCACGAACGCCATCATCATCGCGACCTCGAACGCCGGCGCCGAGCTCATCCGCGAGGCCGTACAGCAAGGCGCGATGGACGGCCTGCGCGAGCGCGTCCTCGAGACGCTTCAGGAGCAGGGCGCGTTCCGCCCGGAATTCCTGAACCGTTTCGACGCTATCGTCATGTTCAAGCCGCTCGACGAGCGGCAGACGAACAAGATCGCCACGCTTCTCCTCGGGGACTTGAACGCCCGCCTCAAGGAGAAAGGCATCACGGTTGTCGCCCGCGAGGACACGCTCGCGAAGCTCGTCGAGCTCGGCTACGACCCGGAATTCGGCGCTCGCCCACTCCGGCGCGTCATGCAGGACCGCGTCGAAAACCTCGTCGCGAAAAAGCTTCTCTCGGGCGACCTCAAGGACGGCGACACGTTCGTCGTCACTCCCGACGACCTTTCCGATAGGCAGATAGTAGGCTGATTCCCTCGTTTCGAACGAATCGCAACATATTTATTGACAGCTGCAAGTCCTGCTGGTAAGGTGGCGCAGCGGTATTGCCGAGCTCACCCGCGGTGCCTTAAAGGGCCCTACGGGGAAGAAGTTGAGGCTTCACTGCGTTTTGTTTTTTGTCCTTTTCATCACACAGAGAGGTAGTCATCATGAAAGCAGCCAAAAAAATCTTCCTGGCCGCCGCGGTCGCCGCGGCACTCGGCCTCGGTGCCAGCACTGCCTTCGCACACGGCAGCTACGGTGTCATCGTCAACGGCTCGGCCGCATCGAGCGCGGGCGCGGGCAGCAAGGCCCTTGTCGGTGCCGGGAACTTCGGTCCTGGAATCGGTGGGGCGATGCAGATCTCCGGAAGCGAGGCCGGCAACGTCGCCGGCGGGCAGTCCTGGGGCAATGCGACGCCGAACTCCGTAAACGTAGGCACGAAAGCCTACAACGTGAGCAACGGGTCGGCCTTCTCGGCCGGCACGAGCGGAGGAATTGGCAACGCGGGCGGCATCAACCTCGGCGGCGCTGGTGCAAGCGGTTCGGGTGCGTCATCGGCCCAGGCCGCGGGCGGCTACCAAAGCTTCATCGGCGGCGGTCGCCACAACGGCGACTGAAAACACCAGGAGCGGCAAGGGGTGTCACAGCTCCTTGCTCTTCTTCATCACTTACAAGGAGATGTGACATCATGAAGTCGAAGATGAAGTTCCTGGTCGCGTTCTGCGCGGCCGCCGCCCTCGGCGCCTTCGGCACCGGTACGGCATTTGCAGATGGCACCGCGAACGCGGCAAGCGGCGCGAACTCCGCATCCAATGCGGCCTCACAGGCGGGCTCTGCGGCTTTCAGCGGCAGCAACGTCGGCGTGAAGGTGTCAACAAGCAGTCCGGTGAGCATCAACTACCCGGCACAGCCAAATGACATCACTGTCAAGAGCGTGCCGGAGACGGTGGCGCCGGCGCTAACAACAACCCTCACCGAGACCTGCATGGGTTCGTCCTCCGGCTCGATCTCGGGCGTAGCTGTCGGCTTCAGCCTCGGCTCGACCTGGACCGACGAGCACTGCGTGCATCGCCTCGATGCGCGACAGCTGGCGGCGCTCGGCTACAAGGAAGCTGCTCGCGCGCTCATGTGCGAGAACTCGGACGTCCAGGTCGCGTTCAGCTATACGAGCGATCCGTGCCCGCAGACGGCCGCCAAGGGGAAACAAGCCTCGGCGCAATCCACCTCGAAGGTGAGCAGTGCGGAAGGACCGGTGAAAAGCGGCACCGGCGCAACGGTCGCCCTCGTGGGAGACGGGCCGATCCTATCGGCAACGCCCGTCTTGGAGTACACGGACTCCAACGGAGTGATGTACCGCCGGGCGAACGAGAGTTCGCCGTGGGTAGCGGTAAAAAACTGATCGTTTGCAGTACTTTCAACGAAGAGCGACTCTCGCGAGCCGCTCTTTTCTTTTGCCCGCGTGATGCCGTCATCCCTTCACGACGGCGAACGGCTCGAGCCGCGCGACGCGACGCGCGATGCCGGCGAGCGCGTCGCGGAAGAGCTCCTCAAGGTCGCTGCCGGAGACGTGCATCCGGATGTCCGCTGTGTGCTCGTCGAATGCGTACGCCATGGCGGTCAGGCGACCTTGTGCCATGCGGCACCGCCATCGCGGCGATACGTGCCCATAAGTTCGCACTCCCCGAGCACGTGGCCGGCAATCGCCTCTTCGAGCTCATCGGCTGTCGACTCGCGCGGCACGTCGAGCGTCTTCGTGAGCGCGAAGGCGCGGAATCGGTAGCGGTGCACGCCCTCGGGCGGGCATGGCGCACCCCACCCGTACGTGCCGAAGGACGTCTGGCCGAGAACGGCGCCCGGCAACGGCTTCCCTTCCTTGACGGTCGTCGTATGCGGATGCACGTTCCAGACGCTCCAGTGCAAAAAATTCAACGGGCCATCGCTCGCGTCGAGATCATCGACGATGAGTGCGATGCTGCGCGCGCCCTCCGGCGTGCCGGAAATCTCGAGGGGCGGACGCGTCCCCTCGCCGTCGCAGGTATAGCGGGTCGGTATCTGTTCTCCGTTCTCGAACGCGGGACTCGTGAGTCGCATACGGGTGCGCTAGCTTTTCATAAAGAGATTCCGGAGCCCCGTCCTCGCGAGGACGCGCCGCTGGCGCGTTTCTTCTTCCGCTTGCGGATAACATTCATCATCGCGTTCTTCACGACGCCCTCGAGACGCGGCGGGCGCGTGAGATGATCCTGTTCGCGCAAGAGCTTCTTCTTGTCGAACGGTTCGCGCCTCATGCGACGCGTGCCGGTTTCTTGAAAGGCACGAAAGGCACCTTCACGCCGCCGTGACCCTGCCCCGCGACGACCGGCAAGGTAACGGTCAGAACGCCGTCTTCGTACGCGGCGCCGGCGGCTTTCGCATCGACGGCCTTCGGCAGCCGCACCGAGCGGAAGAACGAGCCGCGGCGTATTTCCTTGCTGTAATAGTCTTTCTCCTCCGTCTCCGCTTCCTCCTCGCGCATGCCGGCGACGGTCAGGATGTCGCCGTCGACGGTGATATCGAGCTCGTCCGGCGTGATGCCTGGCAGGTTCATCTTCGCGACGAGCGTCGCGTCTTCCTCATAAAGGTCGACCGAGAGATCGCAGCTGAATCGGCGCAGACCCGTCGGAAAAAGGGAGAGGTCATCATCGAACGGTTTCCACTGAGCGATGTCCATGTCCATGGCAGATAGTGATGCTAGTAAGGCGCGGGGCCGGCCGCCTTGAGGACGGCCGGCCCCGCGGGGGTCACGACGGAGACCTAAACCGTCCGCGCCGTCCCAGAAGAATAACCTCCGGCGCCCCAGAACCCGAGGATCGCGATAAGCGCTCCCAAGATGCTGAACGTCCAGACCGTCGCCGTTCCCGTGAGCCCCATGAACGCCGCGACGAGCACTGCAAGTCCGAGCACCCCGTTGGTCCAGTCTTGCCACATAGTAGTACTACGTTAGTCGCTGATAATCGCACGCCCTCGACACGCGTTCATCATCGGACGGATCCCAGGAGAAGTACATGGAGATAGTGCGTTCGTCGTGCGCGATGCGATTCCGCGAAGCAGTTGCGCGCGATTCCTGCGTATGCCTCGACGACGAAGTCGTCGTCACTTGCGCGCGAAGAATGCGCGAGTGAATTCCGTACGGAGCGCGTCGATGCGCTCCCGCTCCGTCGTGTCGTCGAGTATCTGTATGAAATACTGCCGGCCGTTGCGGGAGACCGGAAATATCGTCGTGAGAAGATGGAAAGTCGAGCCGTCTTTCTTCCGATCAACGAACTCGTCGGACTGGTAGAGCTTGCCGGCGAGCAGGGTTTCCCGCAGGCGGTCATAAGCGGTGCGAGAGGTCCGGCCGCTCTGCAGCATGCGCGGATGCTTGCCGCGCACTTCATGCAGCCCATAACCGAAGAGCCGTTCCCAGGAACGATTCACGTACGCTATCTCCATCAGCTCGTTGGTGATGAGGACGGGTTGCTGCACGGATTCGGCCAGCAGGCGGAAGACGTCGAGCGTCGCGTCTGCGTCAACCTTGGCTGGCACATTCTTCTTCCGCTGGGAGTTACGCATCTTTGAGAGCGCGGGCATCGCCTCGCGCAGCGCCTCTTCGCGGTTCCTCAGGCTCGCGAGGAAGCGCTTCGGATCCTCCGCGACCCAGTACTTGTAGCGGCGCTGCACGTAGAAATTCATGAGGCCGTCCTTGTGGAGCTTCTCGACGATAGACTGCACGCTCGTGCGCGGCAGTTTCGCCCGGAGCGCGATATCGGAAACGTGCGCTTCGCCGAGGGCGAGCGCGGCGAGGTAGACCTTCGCCTCGTTCTGGGTATAGCCGAGCCGTTCGATGACCTTCTGTGCCTGCATGGTATGAGGCGGGTTGGCCTGATTAGTAACGGTCTATGCACCGTGGCCGGTTCGACCGTGCTCGGAGCATCCGTTCCATCCGTTCCGAGCACTGCTCGGCAAAGGGCGCGTAGTCGCCCCCAGTATACCCCGGGCGGCGGAAGCACGCAAAAGAAGGGCCCCGGCCGCCATGGGCGGCCGGGGCATGCGGTCCTAGAACCGCGCCCACGCGCTTACTTCGCACAGGCACTTCACCCACGAAGGAAGCGACCCCCGGGCGAAGATGACGATGCCGAAAACCTCCTGCAGGGAGAGTCCGAGTTTGCGCCGGGCCTCCTCCATCGACGTGCCGGTCGTGAGGACATCGTCCACGATGAGCGCGAGCCCGACTCCGGGCGTCTCGTAGCGCGCGAGCGCCGCGGCGAGCCGGTTGCCGCCCGTCGGTACGCCGTACACGGCCCGGAACCGGTGTTCATGCGCGATGATTTTCGCGATCGCTTCGATGCTCTCGTCCGAGAGCGCGTCGCACTCGATCTTGTACAGGAGTTCGTGATCGGCGTAACTCCTGAACTTCTCCCATTCGAATAAGGGCATGGCGCCCTCCTTATGAATTGTCCGCGCGCCATGCTACCACGCCTTCCCTATCCCGGCACGCAGGCGAGCGAGGTCGCGTTCGGCGGCTGCTGGCAGGTACCGCTGATGGTGCCTCCAGCGGCGCCCGTGAAGGAGCAGGAGGCGCCGGACGTGCTCGAAGAGCACGCGGCGACCGCGGCTGGCGGCGGACCGCCCGCCGCGCCGCCGCCTGACGGCTGCTGCGCCGCCTTTCCGCCCGTGCCGCCGCGGTTCGCTACTGGCGTGCCGCGGAAACAGCCGACGGTGTAGGGGTACTCCTGCGTCAGCACGTAGTGGTACATCGTGACCGTCTTGCCGTTCCAGACGATGGGGCTCGTCGTGCCGTGGCAGGCGTCGAGCTCGGCGTCGGTGTAGTAGTTGCCCGAGGCGTCGTACATGCTCGTGATGGGAAATCCGTCGAGAGCGTAGCCGACCACAGCATCGGGCTCCGTCGCGCCCGGCATGCAGGGCGAGGGACCGTGGTAGTGGTACTGCCCTCCCGACTGCGGGTGGCCGTCGCAGCTGTCCTGAATCTCGTGCGCGACGGCGTCCCGGCCGCCGGCGTCGAGCGCGTTGTAGATGGCGACGCCGTCCTTCGCGATGCCGACGGGGCCCATCGGCACACAAGAGGAAGAAGCGGCGAAGATCGGATTCGCGGGGAGCGTGTAGGAGATGTCCTGCGGCTCGATGGAGTTCGGGTTCCTATCGTACTGGTACGCCGGGTCCGACGGAGAAATCGGGAACGTGCCCGTCGGCTCGTCGACCGGGAGCCCGTTGCCCGTGACGAGGTGCTCCGTGCCGGAGAACGTGTCAGAAAACGTCGCATTCGACCAGTAATGCGCGCCCTGAACGGAAATCTTCTTGGCGAGGTTCCAGGTGCTGCCCTGTATCCAGTCGCCGGCATGCTGTGCGCCGCCGCCCGTGAACGACGTCTGGCAGGAGTACACGTAGCCGGCCTTCGGCGAGGTCGAAATCTTGCCGTCGCCGAGCGGGATGGCGTGGATGTCGAAAGCGGTCGCAGTCGCCGCGGGTGCAGCCGCGGGCTGCGTTGCCTGCGCCGCGCTCGGCGGCGCTGTTTGCGTTCCTTGCGGCGCCGGCGCGGACGCCGGCGCCGTCGTCGTCGCGGTAGCGAGATTCCCGCCCGGCGCGCCTATCGGCGCGCCGGCGTTCCCACCGTATCCCGTATACACGAAAAACGCGATGAGCAGCACGACCACCACACCGAGCACTCCCTCGATGATGTTCATGCCATTACGATAGCATCCGCGCGAATACAAAAATCAAGGATTCATGAGAACGATGGCGAGGTTCAGGTACGCGGCGAAGGAAACCCAAAGGAGGTACGGCGCGAGGAGCCACGCACCCGCCCGTGAGAGCTTCGCGAAGGCGGCGATAGTCGCCGCGATGGCGAGCCAGAGGAGGGCGATGACGAGGAGCGCGGGCGCGGGCGCGCGGTAACCGAAGAAGACGACGGACCATAAGACGTTGAGCGCGAGCTGCAGCGCGAAGAGCCACAAAGCGCGCCCCGCAGACGGGGCGCGCGTCCGCCACGCCAGATACGCCGCGATGCCCATGAGCGCATAGAGCGTCGTCCAGACCGGGCCGAAGACCCAGGCGGGCGGCGTGAGCGCCGACTTCGCGAGTCCCGCGTACCACGTCGGGATGGCCGGCGTCGTGAACACAGCGCCGACGATCCCTGCCGCCTCGCATATCGCGACTGCGACGACCAATCCGACCGCCGAGCGGACCGTACTCATTCCCTACAGGATAACACTAGGACGCCTGCCACAGCTCGAAGGCATCATCCACATCGTCAATGCCCTCCTGTTCCCCTGCTGGGGACGCGAACGCGTCCCCGGTTTTCTTTTCCATAAAAAGACAGCCCGCTAGCGGGCTGTCTCGGCGATGAGCGCCAGATTGGTGCGGATGAACAGGAGCACGTCGCTGCTGCTCTCGAATACTGCGTCGAGCAGCTTCCGATACCGCCGCTCGTTCAGACTATCGAGCTGCCGCTCGAGTTCCTTCGTGTATACAGCATCGAACTCCGCCAGGTCCTCGAGTCGGTTCGCGAGTGCGCTCGGCATCCGCTCGCGATACCGCTCGCGGATGTACCGCTTCGAGTCCTCATCGAGCAGCCCGCAGTGCGCGAGCACCTTGCGTGCGACATGGAACGGCGCTTCGAGCACCTTCTTGAGGTAGGACACGAGGCGGTCTTCCGAGAACGTGCGCGCGCTGCCCCACGCTTCCTGCAGGGAATACATCTTCACCCGCAGGTACGCCTCGAGGTCTTCCTGTTCCGGGATGCTCTCCGCGATGGCGGAGAGCGGATTGCCCTTAATGAGGCCGCCGGACGCGACGGACTGGCGCAGGTGCCGCAGGAACGAGCCGCCGAGGTGGTGCATGCGCGTCTGCGCGAGCATCGTGTCGCACGGGATGAACACGAGCGGGACGTGGAGCGATGCCGCGTCGACCGCGGCCGACTGCATGAGCTCGAAAGCGTCGTCCTGCAACACTTCTTCATAGAGCACGACGCAGTCGAGGTCGCTCCGGACCGTGTAGTCGCCCCGCACCACCGAGCCGCACATGATGGCGCCTACGATGGACGGCTCGTACGCGAGCCGGTGACGCACGTCCTCCATGACCGCCTTGAACGCTTCGGGTTGCGGGACGTTCTTGCGCGCCACGTCTTCCCATTTGAATACCTGTCCCATCTGAACGCCTCCTTCTAAGAACGAGCCGGGGTCGAGCATACTCCGCATCGGCCGCCCCGTCGAGTACGACCCCCGGCGCCCTCCGGGCGCCGGGCAGGTTGTATACTATCTGCATCGCATGCACATACTCGTCTACTTCCTCGGTGTCGTATGGATAAGCTTGTGTTTTGCAGAAGTGGAAATCGCCACCGAGGGCGAGCACGGCTGGGCGCAAGACCTCCCCACCTGGCGGCTGCCGCGCAGCAACTGGGTGAGCCAGGTCTTCTTTAACGGCAAGCCCGCGACCGGCTACCACGTCTGGATGGAGACCTTCATCCTCTCGATGATGCATTTCGTCTACGTCTACATGCCCTTCTCGATATCGACTGAACTCGGCGTCCTCGCTTTCTTCTGCTTCTTCTCCATCGTCGAGGATTTCCTCTGGTTCGCGCTCAATCCCGCCTGGGGCGTCAAGAAATTCCGCAAGGGGATGATTCCCTGGCACAAGAAATGGCTCTGGATAGCGCCGCCCGACTACTTCTTCCTCCTCGCCGTCGGAAGCGCCCTCTACGCCGCCTCGCTCTACCTGTCGAGCGTCATCTAGGCGTCGTCAAAGGATGAACGGGATGAGCATCTTCGTGCGCACCTGATACGCGGAATAGGCTCCCGGGAATTCCGCCGTCATGAGCTTCTCTTCCTTCCGGGCGCTGTAGATGAAATAGGCGCCGAAGAGGATGAGCGGTATCGCCCAGAAGACGCTCTCGCCGGCGACGGAGCCCGCCATGGCGAGGATGACGCCGGTGTAGATGGGGTGGCGGATGAGCGCGTAGGGGCCGCCCGTGACGAGCTCCGGATTCTCTTTCCGCGACATCGGCATGCCCCAGTTCCTGCCGAGGTAGACGCGCGCCCACACGGCGAGCGCGATGCCGAGCAGGCACAGGGCGGCGCCGAGCGCTTCCATCGCCGTCCCGATGCCGGCGTCATAGGCGTGCAGGCGCGCGAATGCGCGATCGAAGATGGGGATGTGGAGGGTGAGAATGATGAGCACGACGATGATGATGCGCATGCCGCCCTGCTGCCACCAGTAGTTCCTGTTGAGGTTCCGCTTCGCGCCGGCGGCCGAGATGAGCCAATACAGGATGAAGACGAGCCAGCATGCGAGGATAATCCAGCGGTAGATGGTCATAGGCGAATGGTAGCACCGCCCGCGGCTCTGCCGCGGGCGGCTAGGGCGGGCTTGCTGGCGGGAGTACAATAGGAAAATGGTAGACAACCCCGACCGACGCTTCCCGACCATCATCATCGTCGTGGTCATCCTGGCCGCGCTCGCCGGGCTCTACGCCTGGACGGCGCGCGCACCGACGGTGGCGAGCATCGCCGTGACCTCGCCCGCAGGCGGCGAGACCTGGCAGCCGGGCGAGACGCATACCATCGCATGGACGACCCGCGGCATTCCCGCGACCGACAAGATTTCCGTCACCATCCGGCGCATCCCGCCGCCGCCGCCGCAGACTGAAGGTCAGGAGTTCGACCCCATCGTCTTCACGAACCTGCCGAATACCGGCAGCACGACGTGGACGATTTCACCCATGTATCCGGGCGGCACGTACGTCCTCGGCGTGAGCGCTTATGAATCGGTACCCGTCACGAATCCGGTATCCGCGGAGAGCGCCGAGTTCACCATCACCCACCCGAAACTCGCCATCGGCCTCTACCCGCTCTACACCGCCGTCAGTTGGAACGCGTCCGAAGTCGAGAGTTTCCTCATCGGCACGACGACCTACTCGGGCGTGAGCATGACCTCCGCGCCCGTGACCGACACGATGAATCCCGGAAGCGTCTTCACGCCGTTCATGGACTACTACGATCGCCTGCTCAAATCGCATGGCTGGCACGTCGCCAACGACCTCGCCGCGGGCGGCCACGTGGGCGGCCAGACCGGGTACCGGAACGGCCCGGGTACGATACTCGTCGGCTTCCATATCGACTACAAGACCACACCCGCGAACGCGCCCTCCGAGTGCCCGTGCGACGTGACGCTCTCGCTCTTCTCTACGAGCGGCGATTGACGAAAAACGCCGCGCTTAGTGAATCGCGAGCGCAGCGCCGATATAGTAGGGCCAGATGATGATGGCGAGTACTCCCTGCCAGAACGCGAGGTGCAAGTACCCTACCGTGAAGAGCCATGCCGCGAGCCATAGCCCGCCGCCGAACACGTGATTATCGATTTTGATCCATTCCATGCCTATAGGATACCAGACATCGCCCGTTCAGGTTGGCTGCCGAATGAGCGCCAGTTTCTTCTCGCGGCGCCAACCCTTGAGTTCTGCTTCGCGCCGGCGCGCTTCACGCAAGGTCAGGAAAGATTCTTGATAGATCAGGACAACGGGCCGGCGAATCTTGGTGTAATGCGCGCCCCATTTCGATTCATTATGCTGTGCCAACCTCTTTTCGAGATTGTTGGTGCAGCCGACATAGAGCGACCCATCGGCGCATTCGAGGATGTAAGTGAAATGCATTAATTCCATTCTACCCTTCGTCGAGGCCTCCTCAGGGACTTCTTCGCATTTTATGGCCGAAGGCACTTCTTCACCTTCGCAGGGGCGAAGGTGAAGAAGTGCTGGCCTCTGGTGTCTGGTGTCCGCGCAGTGAGATCTGATGTGGGACAGTCACGATTGTTTCTATAGGATTAATCGTGACTGTCCCCATTCTCCATGCGGGGTTACTGATTACTCTATGATCGTCTTGGTCGTGCTTCTGTTATATGCTTGCTCAACGAAATGCGTCTTTTTCAGAGTTGCTGCCGGTCAGGGACTCGAACCCCAATTAACGGCTCCAGAGGCCGCTGTCCTACCATTAGACGAACCGGCAATGAATGGAGATTAGCGGAAAAACGGCGTTTGTTCAACCGGACGGCCGGCGGCGGCGCGCCGGCGCGGTATGATGACGATGAGACATGATTCATAGCGTCGTACACCCGCAGACCCGCACGATGCATCGCGAGCACGCGCGCCGGAACCGGCGTGCGTGGCTCCTCATGGGAGTCATCATCATCGCCACCGGCGTCCTCTATTACTCCGGCTATTTCTCGGACGTCGCGTGGCCTGCCCTCCTCGACGCCGTCATGCGCACGACGATCCGCCTCGCGCTCGCGTACGGCATCGCCCTCCTCGTCGGCGTATCCGCCGCCCTCCTCGTCGGCTGGAGCCCGTTCGCGGACCACCTCTTCCCCGTCTTCGACATCCTCCAGAACGTCCCGTCCTTCGCGCTCATCCCGCTCTTCATCTACTTCCTCGGCTTCACGGACCAGATGATCGTGCTCTTCGCCGTGAGTTCCATCGTCTGGCCCATCCTCTTCGCCATCCTCGGCGCCATCAAGGGCGCGCACAAGGACCTGAACGACGCGGCGACCGTCTATGGCGCGACGGGGCTGCGCCGCATCCCTTTCTATCTTGCGCCGCTCTCCTTGCCCGCCATCCTCACGGGCTCCATCGTCGGCATCGCGATGGGATGGGAATCGGTCATCGGCGCCGAGATCATCGCGGACACCTCGGGTTTCGGCGCGTTCATCAAGACCGCGAGCGTGACCGGCATCAATCAGGCCGCCGTCGCCGGGATGCTCGTCATCCTCGTCATCGTCTTCATTGTGAACCGCCTCGTATGGACGCCGCTCCTCTCCGAGAGCAGCAAACGCTATGCAGATTAGAGCCCGAGCGGACGTGAACGGTTCGGCGCAGATGGCGCTCGTGCTCTCGCGCGTGTACGCGCGCTTCGCCGACGCGCAGAGGAAGGAGGGCGAGGCGCTCAAGGATGTCACGTTCTCGATCGCAGCCGGCGAATTCGTCTCCTTCGCCGGCCCGTCGGGCGCCGGCAAGTCGACGCTGATGCGCGTCATCCTCGGGCTCATGCCGATTGAGAGCGGCGTCATCGTGCGGAACTTCGCGAAACCGGCGATGGTATTCCAGAATTACGCGCTCTTCCCCTGGCTCACGGCGCTCGAGAATGTCGCCTTCGGCCTGCACATGGCGGGCATGTCGCGACGTGAGCGCGACCGCGTCGCGCGCGAAAAGCTAGCGGAAGTCGGCCTTGCGGGATTCGAAGGGCATCTCCCGGTCACCCTCTCCGGCGGCCAGCGGCAGCGCGTCGGGCTCGCGCGCGCGCTCGCCATCTCCCCCGACCTCCTCATCATGGACGAGCCGTTCTCGAACCTCGACAGCATCACTGCAGATGCGCTGAAGGCGGACTTGCTCAAGATATGGCGCGCATACGGCATGACCGTCCTCATGGTGAACCACCTCATCCCCGACGCTGTCGAGCTTTCCGACCAGGTCATCGTGATGGGCGCGCACCCGGGACACATCGAGAAGATAGTGCCGATCGAGCTTACGCGTCCGCGGGACGTGCGGATGCCTCACTTTTTCAAAGCAGTGGATGCGCTTACGGAAGTCATCCGTTCGGTCGCCTAGACTTCTATCTTCGAGAAGAAATAGGAGCCGAGCGCGAGGAAGATGCCGATCATCACGACCAGCACGGTGAGGTCGAGCGCGACGCCGAAGACCGCTTGGCCGATGAGGAAGCCGCGCAGGGCGTCGACGCCGTAGGCGAGCGGATCGAACCGCGCGATGATGAGGAGCGCCGCAGGGACGTTGTTGAGCGGGAAGAGCGCGCCCGAGAGGAAGAAGAGCGGCATTACGAGGAAGTTCATGATGAGCTGGAAGCCCTGCATGTCCCGCAGAACCGACGCCACGGCCATGCCGAGCGCGCTGAAGAGGAGCGCGATGAGGAGCATCACGACGAGCGCCGGGGCGACGCCGAGCCATGAGACCGGTCGGAAGCCGATGAGGATGGTGAGGACGAGCACGATTGCGCCCTGCAGGGTCGCGATGGTGGCGCCGCCGAGCGTGCGGCCGAACATGATGGAAAGGCGGGATACCGGCGCGACCATCGTCTCCTTCAGGAACCCGAATTGCCGATCCCAGATGACCTGCATGCCGTTGAAGATGGACGTGAAGATGATGGACATGCCGATGATGCCCGGCGCGAGGAAGTCGAGGTAGTTCCCCTGCCCCGCCTGCTGGAAGACCGGACCGAGCCCGTAGCCGAGGGCGACGAGGAAAAGGAGCGGCTGGCCCAAGGAGCCGACGATGCGCGACTTCGAGCGGAAGAACCGCTTCACTTCGCGCAGCCACATGACGTAGATTGCATTCATAATATATATAAATATGCGTCAGCGGCTCCCGCCTCGGTGCATGCTGCGCATCCGGCGCATGCGGTCGAGCGAACTGCCCGCTTCTTCGCGTATCTCGCTCCCCGTGAGCGCGAGGAAGGCGGCCTCGAGCGAATCGGTGTCCGTCTGCCGCTTCAGTTCATCGCCCGACCCCTGCGCGATGATGCGCCCGTGGTCGATGATGGCGATGCGCCGCGCGATCTTGTCCGCTTCTTCCATGTAGTGCGTCGTGAAGAAGACCGTGATGCCCTCCTCCTTGTTCAGCCGCTCGACGTAGCTCCAGAGATGGTTGCGCGTCTGCGGGTCGAGCCCCAAGGTCGGCTCGTCGAGGAAGATGATTTGCGGATGGTGCAACAGGCCCCGCGCAATCTCGAGGCGCCGTTTCATGCCGCCCGAGAAGTCGCGGACGAAATCATCCTTGCGGTCGGCGAGCTCGACGAGCGCGAGGAGTTCCGTGATGCGCGCGTCGCGCGTCGCCTTCGGCACGCCATAGAGGATGCCGTGGAATTCGAGATTCTCGAGCGCGGTGAGATCCTCGTCGAGGGACGGGTCCTGGAAGACGATGCCGATGGCGCGACGCACAGCATCGGAGTCCGTGACCGGATCGTATCCGGCGACCGTCATCGCGCCGGCAGTCGGATGCAGCAAGGTCGTGAGCATCTTGATGGTCGTCGACTTCCCCGCGCCGTTGGGACCGAGGAACGCGAAGATGCCACCTTTCTCGACCGAGAAGGTCACGTCTTTCACCGCCTCGAAGTCGCCGAAGCGCTTCGTGAGGCCTTTGACGTCGATAATGTTCGCCATGCTGGGGGTATCCATAGTACGCGTGCGGCCCTAGCGACGCTTGCGGTGCTGCGCGATGGCGGCCTTCAGGAACTCGGTGAACAGGGGGTGCGGCGCCAAGGGGCGCGCCTGGAGCTCGGGGTGGAACTGCGTGCCGAGCATGAACGGATGCTTCGCCTTCGGCAATTCGGCGATCTCCATGAGGACGGAGTCGGGCGAGGTGCCGGAGAAGACGAGGCCGGCGTCCTCGAGCTGCTTCACGTATGCCGGGTTTATCTCGTAGCGGTGGCGGTGACGCTCCTCGACGAGCTCTTGCTTATAGGCGCCGCGCGCGATGGTGCCCTTCTTGAGGTACGCCGGGTAGGAGCCGAGGCGCATCGTGCCGCCGTACTTGTTGTCCGCGAGGTGCTTCTTCTGCTCGAGCATGAGGTCGACGACCGGATGCTCGGCGCTCTTCCGAATCTCCGTCGTGTGCGCGTCCTTGAGGCCGGCGACGTGGCGCGCGTACTCGATGACCATGAGCTGCATGCCGTAGCAGAGTCCGAAGTACGGCATCTTATGCTCGCGCGCGAACCGGATGGCTTTCAGCTTCCCGTCGATGCCGCTCTCGCCGAAGCCGCCGGGCACGATGATGCCGTCATATTTCTTCAGCATCGAGACCGGCCTCCCTTTCTCGAAATCCTTCGAGTTTACCCAGGAGATGTTCGGATGCCGGCCGAGCTTCGCCGCCGAGAACTTGATGGCCTCGATGACGGAGAGGTACGCGTCGGAAAGGACGAAGTCGCCCGTATCGAAATATTTCCCGACGATGGCAATCTCGACTGGCGGCGCCTTCTCGTCGCCGACCGCATGCGCGAAGCGCCGCCACGTGGCGAGCGACGCGCGGCGCTTCTCCGGCAAGTCGAGCGTCTCGAGGAGCGCATCGCCGAGCTCGTCCTCTTCGAAGTTGAGCGGCGCCTCGTAGATGCTCTTGATGTCGGGCGCGCTGATGACGCGCTCCTTCGGCACATTGCACCAGATGGCGAGCTTCTCTTTGCGCTTGTCGTCGACGTGCTCGTGCGAGCGCGCGACGATGAAGTCCGGCTGCACGCCGTAGGAGTTCAGGTCGCGCACGGCCGTCTGCGTCGGCTTGGTCTTCATCTCGCCCAAAGTGCCCGGCGTCGGCAGGTAGGAGACCATCACGAAGAGCACATCCTTGGGGTGCTCCATCTTGAGCACGCGCGCCGCCTCAATGAAGAGCGCGTTCTGGAAATCGCCGATGGTGCCGCCGATCTCGATGACCGAGACGCGGCTGCCATTGTAGGCAGCCGCGCGCTCGATGCGCCGCAGGATCTCGTCCCGGACGTGCGGGATGGCCTCGACGCACTTGCCGCCGTACTCGAGCGCCCGCTCCCGAGCGATGACCGACTGGTACACCATGCCGCTCGTCATGTAGTCGTCCGGCGTGAGGTCGCGGCCGAGGAAACGCTCGTAGTTGCCCATGTCCTGGTCGGTCTCGAGGCCGGACTTGAGCACGAAGACCTCGCCATGCTCGGTCGGGTTCATCGTGCCGGCATCGACGTTCAGGTACGGGTCCACCTTCACGAGGTTCACCGGGTAGCCCTTCTGCTGCAGGAGGAGGCCGATGGACGAGGTGACGACGCCCTTGCCGACGCCGCTCATCACTCCGCCGAGCACGAATATATATTTATGTCCTTCTTTTGCCATGCGCGAGCTACACGTTCAGATACCGGCGGATGGCGAGCACGGACGCGACGCCGCCGAGCGCGATGCCCGAGCCGATGAGGATGGTCGAGATGAGGAGGAAGTTGCCCGTGTAGTACGCTGCGAGGTCGAAGCCGCCGAGCCATGCCGCGGTCTGCCCGCCAAGGTACCAGGTCGTGGGCCACAAAAGGAGGAGCACGATGAGGGAGGCGATGGCGCCCGTGATGACGCCGGCGACGATGAACGGACCCTGGATGTAGGCATTGCTCGCCCCTACGAGCCGCATCACGGCAATCTCGTCCTTTGCCGTGTAGATGGCGAGGCGGATGGTCGCGAACGCGATGAGGATGGAGGCGATGGCGAAGACGATGACGACCGCGAGACCCACCTCGCGCGTCGCTTGGATGGCGACGGAGAGCCGGTCGATGACCTGCTTATTCTGCGCGTAGTTGATGCGGTCGATGATGGAGGTGCCGCTCGTCGAGAGCGCCGGCGACGCTTCGAGGAAGTTAACGATGCTCTCGTACTGGGACGGGTCCTTCGCGCGTATCTCGAGCGAGGCGTCCAAGGGGTTCCCGCCGAGCTCGTCGAGGGCCTGGAGCGTGAGCTGATCGTTCGCATGGCGCGCGCGGAAGTCGGCGAGCGCCTGGTCGGCAGAGGTGTAGCTGACGCTCGCGACTTGCGGCAGCTTCTCGAGCTCGGCTTTCACGGCGAGTATCTGCTGCTCGGTGGCGGAGGTGACGAAGTACGCCGAGACGTCGACCTTGTTTTTGATGGAGTTCAGCGTGAAGGAGAGGAGCGCGGAAAGGAAGATGAGGGAGCCGATGATGGCGAGCGTCACCGTCATGATGAGGACGGTCGCGGCCGACACGGCGCCGCCGCGGATGAAATTCTTCCCGCCGCCTGCCAACACCCGTTTGATGACCATGCCGTTCATATGCCGTTCGATATCACAGGACGTATTGCCCCGACGAGTCATCGCGGACGACCTTGCCGCGATCCATCGTCACGACGCGCCGACTGACGGCGTCGACGACGCCCTTGTTATGCGTCGTGATGATGATGGTCGTGCCGAGCTCGTTGATCTTCTTGAAGATCTCGACGATCTCGTACGCGTTGATGGGGTCGAGGTTCCCCGTCGGCTCGTCGGCGACGATGATGTCCGGCTGGTTGATGATAGCGCGGCCGATGGCGATGCGCTGCTGCTCGCCGCCCGAGAGCTGCGCCGGGAAGTGCGACGCCTTGTCGGCGAGGTTTACGAGCTCGAGGATGTACGGCACGTCGCTCGCGATCTCGCTGTCGGTGCGGCCGGCCGCCTCCATGGCGAAAGCGATGTTCTCGTACGCCGTCTTGTTCTGGATGAGGCGGAAATCCTGGAACACCATGCCAATCTTGCGGCGATAGCGATAGAGCGAGCCGCTCGGGAGGTCGTTTACGTCGACCGATTCGAAGAAGACCGAGCCGCCCGTGGGACGCTCCTCGGCGAGGAGGAGCTTGAGGAGCGTCGTCTTGCCCGCGCCCGAGTGGCCGACGATGGAGACGAATTCCTTGGGGGCGATGGAGAGCGTGATGTCCTCGAGCGCCATCAAGTCTCCGTACCGCTTCGTCACCTTATCGAAATAAATCATGACTCGCCGCTCATTGTACCCCGCTTCGAACCGCATTCAAAGCGTACCGCGCTGTGGAAGGACAAATGCGGAGAAATGTGTCGAAATCAGCACGCGGAATGGCGTTCGCCGGTCGATACGGGGCAAGCCCCAGGCGCGAGCAAGGCGTACGCGGTCCCGCCGCACGGCTGGAGCTGGGGATAAGCGGCCTAGGCGCCTCCGGAGGACGTCGCAGCGTCGATGAAGGCGTCGAGGTCGCCCTCAAGAACCTTCTCGGGAGCACCGGATTCGTGGCCCGTGCGGTGGTCCTTCACCATCTTATAGGGGTGAAGGACATAGGAGCGTATCTGGCTGCCCCATTCGTTGGCGGTCGTCGCGGCGATGGAGCGGCCTTTGGCCTCCGCCGCGCGTTTTGCCTCCTCCTGCGCGAATATCTTCGCCTTGATGAGGGCCAGCGCCCGCTCGCGGTTCGCCTGCTGGCTGCGCTCGGAGGAGACGTGCACGGAAATATTCGTCGGCTTGTGGAGGATGCGCACGGCGGTCTCGCGCTTATTCACGTTCTGGCCGCCCGCGCCGCCGGACTTCGCGAACTGTATCTCGAGATCGTCCGGGGAGAGTTCGACCGTGTCGCTCTGGGTGAGCACGGGCAGCACTTCGACGAGCGCGAAGGACGTCTGGCGCTTCGCCTGCGCGTTATAGGGCGAGATGCGCACGAGGCGGTGCACGCCCGCCTCGTGCTTCAGGCGGCCATACGGCCCTGCCCCGCCTTTGGCGGAGGGCCCGCCGTCGACTTCGAGCAGGAGATTGCGGTAGCCGCCGTGATCATTCTCGTTCGCATGCAGTTCGCGCACGCGCCAATCCTTCTTTGACGCGTAGCCCTCGTACATGCGCCGGAGCATACGCGCGAAGTCCTCCGCGTCGTCCCCGCCCGCGCCCGCGAGGATGGCGAGCGTCGCCGCGCCGCGGTCGTGCGCGTCGCCCTCGCCGCCTTCCTTGAGCGCCTGATACTCGCGCACGAGGCGCTGCGCCGCGTCCTTGTCCGCCCAGAATTCGGGCGACGCCATCTGCGCTTCGAGCTCTTTCAGCCGCGCCTCTGCGGAGTCATCCATCGTTCGCGGCGTTCACTCGGGGAGCGACGCCGGATCGATGCCGTTCGCTTTCAGGAGCGCCCCTTGCGCTTCTTTCATCGCCTGCAGCTCTTCCCACTGCTTTTCCGTCTCGGCGTCGACCGTAGCGCTCTCATGGAGACGCGATTGCAACTCCCGTATCTTCGAGAGCGTATCCCGATATTGGCCGACGAGTTCCTGGTTCTGCGCGATGCGTTCGGTTTCCCGCGCAGTCGCTTCAGCGTCACGCTCAGCAGCATGACCGCGTGCCGCCTCGCTCGGCCCGCGGTTCGATTTTTCGAAGTCTTCCATAGCGCTATCTTATGGGTTCTCCCCGGAAACCGCAACGCGGCCCGATGGAGTCATGATTCTCTGAGCCGCCTCCCAGGATCGAACTGGGGACCTACGGTTTACGATACCGTTGCTCTACCAGCTGAGCTAAGGCGGCAATGACTGGATTCTACGCGAACGTGCTGACCTTTGTCACGATACTCGCCGGCGGCGCTCCACCAGCTGAGCTAAGGCGGCGTTCCCCTTTTCTAGCACAAAAGCCCTCCGCAAAAAAGTGAGCCGATGGTCGGGATTGAACCGACGACCTGCGCCTTACCATGGCGCTGCTCTGCCAACTGAGCTACATCGGCGCAAACGAACTGCGCCCGTGTGAGCGCTTTTGCAGCGTACGGCATTCTCTCCCGCTTTTCAATTCCCGAGACGCGCGAGCGCGCCGTAGAGGCCGGACGCGTCGCCGAGCGCGGCGCGCGCGATGCGCGGCAGGGCCGGCAGGACGCGCCGCACCTTCTCGACCTCGTTCTTGACGTCGGCGACGCGGAAGCCGTTCTCCTCGCTCATAAGCGAGCCGCCGAGCACGACGACATCCGGCGACCAGAGCACGATGGCGTTCCAGACGCCCGCGGCGAGCGCGGGAAGTGCGGCGTCATAGGCGCTGCGCGGCAGGGACGCGGGCGCCATGCCGTAGCGGAAGCCGAGCGCGCCGCCGCCGACGAGCGACTCGAGCGTCCCGCCGCTCGCCGCGTCGACTATCTGATGCCCCGGCTCGAACCCTTGCGCGCGGCGGTCGAGAGCGCCGTCGACGACGCGCGCGCCGCCGACGCCCGTACCGACGCCGAGGTACGCGACGATGCCGGCGCCCTTCCCCGCGCCGTACTGCGCCTCACCGAGCGCGGCCATGCTCGCGTCGTTCTCGATATGCACCGGCACCGAGAATCGCTCGGCGAGGCGCTCCCCGAGCCGCATGCCTTGCCACGCGGAAAGATTCGGCGAAGCGATGACGTCGCCCTCGGCGTTCACGACGCCCGCCACGCCGCCCGCGATGACCTCGACGCCGTCGCTGTCGGCGGCTGATTCGACGAGCTTCGCGAGGGTCGCGAAGGCCTCCTCGGGCGCCTGCGGCGTATCTATCTTCACCTCCCCTTCGAAAGTCGTGCCGGCCGCGCGCGCGACGCGCATATTCGTCCCGCCGATATCGAAGATGATGCGGCTCATAAGCGCTTCTTGAAATCCTCGACGAGCGGCACGGCGTCAGGGTCGATGCCGCGGACGTTAGCGAGCGCGAGCGCGGCGAGGTAGGCGACGTACCAGCCGCGCACGAGCGTCTCGGCGCGGCTCGCGCCGCCGACCGGAAGGTCGCGCACGACGCGGCCGCGCGTGCGCATGACCTCGGTGAAGACGTCCATGCGGCGCGCGATGCGCGAGTCGTCGGTCGCATCGCGCAGGAGCACGAAGCGCGCGAGCGCGGTCACGTTCTCGGGCGCGGATGTATCGAACGACTGCATCTCGTTGTGGTTCAGCTCCGGGAATACGTTCGCGCTCGCGGGCATCTTCGCCGTCTCGTTGAAGCTTATCTTCGCCATCTCGGCGAGGAAGCCGTTGCGGCGCGAGGCGTAGAAGGACGGCAGCGTGTCGCGGAGCGCCCCGGCGAGGTCGTCCGCCTCCGCGTGTGCGGCGCCCGGGTCGAAGGCGACGGCGCCGAGCGCGCTCCGGAGCTCCTCCTCGCCGATGAACGCGTAGAGGGCGTGAAGGAGGTAGAAGAGTGCGTCGCGCGGCGGGAGTCCCGCAGGCACGCGCACGAACGGGACGGCGTTGTCTTTGGCGAAGGACGCGAGCTCGCCGCCCGAGGCGATGGCCGCGAGCGGGAATCCCTTCTCGTGCGCGGCGTGCGCGAAGGAGAGCGTCTCGGCAGTGTTCCCCGAGTATGAGATGGCGACGTAGAGCGCATCCGCCGATGCGCCCGCCGGCAGGTCGTAATCGCGATGCGAATGGACGGGAAGCTTCGGGTCAAGGAAGCGCGCCGCGTGTGCGGGGAGCGCCGAGCCGCCCATGCCGCCGACGACGATGCGCGGATAGTCGCCCGGGCGTTCGCTCTCGATAGCCGGCGCCCAGCCGAGTTGGGCGGTGAGTTCTTCGTAGGTCATGCGTCCATCATATCAGCCACCAAGGCGCCCCAGGTGAAATCCTTCGCGCCGTATCCTTCCCCAGTCTCCGGATTGAAGTATTCGCGGAAGCCCGCATGCTCGATAAGCGCGATGGACTTATCGCGGAGCACGCGCGCTTCCTCGGCGAAGCCGTACTTCATGAGGCCCTTGTAGATGAACCAATGCGGCGCCATCCAGACCGAGCCGCGCCAGTAGCCGTCCGGCCGATAGGCCTCTTCCTGCTTCGAGACCGTGCGCACTCCGAAGGGCGACCAAAACGTGTCCTCATTGAAGAGCTGCCCCTCGACGAGAGCCCGCGCCTCTCCTGGCGTATAGAGGTCAGCGAACAGGGGCGCGAAGTGCGCCCAGGTCGCGACCGTGAGCGGCTCGTACTCGGTGATGGCGACGTGCGACCAGTAGATGCCGTCCTTGTAGAGGCGCTCGCGCATCGCGGCGCTGACGAGCTCGATGTTGAGCTTGCAGAAATGCTCGCCGTCTTCCTTCCCGAGCAGGGATGCGATGTGCTCCAAAATGCGCAGGTTCTCGACGAGGATGGCGTTGAACGGCACGTCCTTCACCCAGAAATGCCGCTTCATGCACAGTTCCGCGTCGAAGTCGCAGGTGCGGTTCGCGTCGACGAGCTCGAGGCGCCGCGCGAGGTGGTCGTGGAGCGAGATGTCGGCGGGCACGTGGAGGACGGCGTCGAAGCGCGGCGAGTTGTCCTCGCCGGATTCATCCGGATTGATGATGCCGACCAAGTGGTGGTCGTGCGGGTCGCGTTTGTCGATGAGGTACTCGTAGTACTTCGCGAGCGCCGGATAGAGCTCGGCGAGGAAGGCGTCGTCATGCGTCTCCTTGTAGATCTCCCACACGGCGTACGCGAGCATTGGCGGCTGCGTGAGCGCGCTCGTGCCGTTCGTGCCCCAGTCGTAGCGGTGCAGGTTGCCCGGCACCCAGTAGATGATGTGCGGGATCATGCCGTCCGGGAACTGCCGCGAGACGAGCGCGCGCAATTCCGCCATCGCCGCTTCGGGCTCGGACTTCGCGAGCACGATGGCATGGAAACAGGAATCCCAGAGCCACTGGTAGGGATAGGCGTCGGGCGACGGGACCGTGTACATGTGCCCGTCGGTCGTGCGGCGATTCGCGGCGAGGAGCTCAAACGCCTGGTCGCGGATGGACATATAGGCACTATACCCCGCCCCCGCAGCGCCTCCCGGCGTCGCGGGATGGATTAGGCGCTTAAGCAAGCGCGGCCGGTCATGTTTCTACAACCAGTGGTAACATGGCACTACGTCTGCTCTCTATGCTTACCTCCTTCTTTCTCATCATCGGCGGCACGTTCGGCTTCCTCGCCGCGTGCATCGCGTTCCTCATCACCTTTCAGGAATACCGGAAGCACAAGTTCGAGGGCTGGCGGCTCTGGCGCGAGGCGCTCACTGTCGCCACGTTCACTTTCGTATTCTTCTTCGGGTTATCGCTGCTCATCGGCTACATGCTGAAATAACGGCCTCGTTCAGAACAAATACCTATCAGCTACGAAGGCAAAAGAAAAAGCCACCAAGAAGACCGCAACTGATTGCGGTTATCCATATGCTATTATCCGCTATATGCAAAACTCTATGGAAAGAAATGCTATGTTCCTAGAGGGAACCCTTGAAGATGCCGAAAAGATTTTAGCAACCGAGGCCTCGGCAAATGAACACATTGCGCACCTTAAAACACTCCTTGTCTCTGTAGACACTCCTGAAGGACGACTTGCTATTGCCGACTACGGCGTTAGTCAGATAAGTGAGAATGAGAACGAAAAACTCGCTTCGTATTTCTTTGTTGTGTCGAGTTTGAAAACACTCTCTCGGGAGGCGCGTGATTTCTTTACAGATACGATGCTGTACTGCGAGGACGATATAGGCCCACTCAAAAGTGCAGGTGCTGTCCGAAATATGTACGAAAAAGAAATACGCCCTGTCTTGTGACACAGGGCGCGTGCCTATGAAGGCATGTGAGGCGTTTTACCGCTTCGACTTGTTGGGGACAGCGTTGGCACTCTTGGTGTGCCCGCTGGAGTCTTTATGCACGGCGATGTGCTGGTGGTCAGCTTTGCCGCTGCCAGTATCGCGAAGGTAGTGGGTGGTCGTACCACCACCAGACCGCGAACTCGTTTTCTCGCTTACAGAACCGCCACTGTCTTTGAACCAATCAGACCAACCCATGATACATCTCCTCTAGCTAGGGGGAACGGAAACAAAGGAACTCCTCCAACTGTATTTGGAATTGAAACAACTATAGCACGAAGAAATGTGTTCAGCAAGTCAGTCGGTCAGTCTACCCAGCCCCGCTCTTCAGGATATAAACCCTTTGACAGGGTACTCTGAAAAGATGCTGAGAAACATTTTGAAGTCTTCTGCTGTAAATGACTTACTTTAGCGGATACAATTCCGAGTTCTATTATCCCATAGCCCGCGTCATGTGAGCTTGTATTTCCTTATTTATCTTCGATGCGCGCTCTCGTGGACGCTGCTGGAGCCGGGATTCTGAGTTTCGTGCGGTTTAACTCTTCGGCTTCCTAACTAAGATCTCGGCCTTGATATTAAACATGGGGGTCCCGTCGGGGTGAGTGGCTTTGGCCCAGCCATCCCCTTCGTTGTAGGAAAGCACTTCCCAGTCAGAATACAGTTCCTTTATTTCTCCCAAGGCGGGGTAAAAATGCACTCGATCCGTTTTCGAGAAATCCCCTTCTACAGTAAACGCGGCGATGGCATTCAAACCTCCTTCTCTCGTGTGTTCCTTGATATTCCGAATAAACGCTTCAGCCTCTTGCCTTGTCAGGTGATGGAGCATGAAAGTCGAAACGACGAAATCGTACTCCTTTGTAAGACCCTCCCTTGCGTCGCCGACTTCCGCTTTGAAGTTCGAGAGTGATTCCTTCTCGGCGAAGCGATTCATCGCCTCTACCCCTACGCGGGAAATGTCTATCGCGCTGACCTGAAAACCGCGTTGCGCTAGAGCCAGCGCATTCCTTCCCTGCCCCGCGCCAAATTCGATAACCTTGGCGTCTTTAGGTATGAGTGTCGCGCCTTCAAGGACAAAGGCCTCTGGCCTGCCTCCGCCAAAGACCTTGTCGCTTTCGGAATACCGTTGGTCATACTTTTCGGACAGACCGCTTCTTGGCTTTTCCATATTAAGAAAGTATATGAAATTTTATATTCAATCACAGAAGACACTCACTAGAGCCGGGAAGCTAAAATCTTCTCAATGAGCAATTGTTTTGATTCCTCGCTCCCGAATTCATGATCGGCGCCCACTTCGCTTGCGTCGATATGGAGCTTCGGCATCGCGAGCGCGGTAAGCACCTCAGCGCTTTTGTGTTCTCTCATATATGCAGTCGTACTCGGACTAAAGGGGTTCTGGAACTTGTTCTTCTTCTCATCTTCGTTCAATGAATCTATGTACTTAAGCGCTGCTTCAGAGTTATCGTTGTCTATCGTAATCAACGCATAGCGCGTCGTCGACAAAGTACTTCTGCGGCTGCCGAGATAATACGCGACGATAACTGCTGAGAAGCTGTGCGCGACGAAGATGATTTGCGCAGGCTTCCGTTTTTGACTCGCTACCTCGATAGCTTCATCGAGGTCGGAAAAGTAATCTTCCATGGACATCGCATTCATGTCAGGAAGTGAGTCGTCATGGTAAAGCGGATCGTTCGCGAACTGTATGGAAATCGTGGAGCCGTGTTTTTTCAGAGCATCAAACAGGTATTGAACGAGCGGCTCGTCCTTGCCGCCTGAGATGCCCGATATGATGACATAAAGCGTGTCGGTTGCATCATTGCGAGCCGTATTGAACTGGGCCATGATGGAATGAAATATAAAGGGACGCTCCAGTGTCCCTTTACTTTACCACGGACAGTGCTACAGGTCGAACTCGCCGGCTTTCACGCCCCTGATGAAAGCGTCCCATTCGGCACGGGTGTAGGTTAGGGTGGTCTTCTTGGGGTCTTTGGTGTCGCGCACCATGACGGAATCGCCTTCCATCTTTACGGCAACGCAGAAGCGATTCGCTGGATTCCAAACCGACCACGACGATTTTCGGAATCCGTCTCCATCGACGGAACCGGGTACAGCAGGAGTACTGGGAGACCGATGCAGCAAAACCGCAATGGTATTCATCGCTGATTTCATAGCTCAACTCCTCTTTGGCCAAAGAGTGGAAAGAGCACCATTGCCCAATCCGGAATTATCGTACCAACTTTCTCCCCGGAGTCAACTTATCGGTAGCGCCGTTCCAGCTGCGTCTCGTTCCGCTTCCGTTTGAACCACAAAGACCGCTTAGCTGGGTGGTCTTTCTGAGATTCTGGAAACTGCGCGAGAGACGGGACTTGAACCCGCAACCTCCGCCGTGACAGGGCGGCGCTCTAACCAATTGAGCTACTCCCGCAAAGTGAGGCAAACGGCGCGGAGCGCCGGACTGCGAAAGGTTGCGGAACTGCGCTTGTAGGGATTCCGGAACCTCGAGCAGGACGGGTGCCGCAGGCACCGTTTCGCCGAACGCGCGCGGAGTATCGTAATCGATACTCCGCGGCATTCTGGCGTATCCTACCAAACCCGCCCGAAAATGTCCTGTGCCGGGGGACGGAATTGAACCGTCGACCTTGGGTTTATGAATCCCATGCTCTAACCAACTGAGCTACCCCGGCAGTGGAAATAATGTAGCAATGATGCGAGAACTTGACAAATATATCGCGAAAGCTACTCTGATGACATGCATCGGGATCACAGCTATTGCGCAATGAAGACGAGCGGGGTCATCGGCCTCGGCCATTCGACTTGCGCATAGCCGCGATTTTTCTTCCCGATATCATCCCCTCCGTCCCGTAAAGAAAGACCTCGGCTCTGCGGAAGCCGAGGTCTTCTCGCTTTCGGGCAGGGCATGCACTTTGACAGGAGTTCACCATGACCAAGGATGACGGACGCGTCGTGTTTCTCGAGGGACGTCGCGCGTATCTGCGACCGCCACAGGAATCGGACATTCCCTTGTTACTGCGCTGGTTCAATGATCCGGGCGTGCGGAAGTTCCTCGGGCGGCTCTATCCGATGACCGAGGCGCAGGAGAAGAAGTTCATCATGAGGACGTTCGACGAAGCGCGGAACAATCTCGTCTTCATCATTGTCCTCAAGGGCGCGTCTCCGGAACGCGATCGACCCATCGGCACGATGGGCCTCCATCAGATCGAGTGGCACAACGGCGTCGCGACGACGGGGGCGGCAATCGGCGAGAAGAGTTGCTGGGAGAAAGGTTACGGGACGGAAGCGAAAATGCTCATGCTCGAATACGCCTTCAATGCCCTGAACCTTCGCAAGATATACTCCCGCGTCCTCGCCACGAACCACCGCAGCAACGCCTACAGCAAGAAGTGCGGCTACACGCACGTCGCGACGCTGCCGGAGCGCCACTTTCGCGACGGCCGCTATGTCGACGAGCACATCCTCGAGGTGCGCGCCGAGACGTGGCGCGCGCTGTGGGAACGTTCGAGAAAGAAGTTCTTGCCGAAATGATTCGGCGCGCCGCCCCTCCGGGGCGGCGATTTCTTACGCCGGCAATTCAACGATGAAGGTCGAGCCCCTGCCCTGCCCTGCCGATTCGGCGCGGATGGTGCCGCCGTGCGCGGCGACGATGTTCTTCGCGATGTAGAGACCGTAGCCGGTGGAGTATACGTTCACCTTCTGCGATTCCTTGCCGTGGCCGCCCTCGGTGAAGAGCCGGGCTTTGTCTTCGTCCGTGATGCCGACGCCGGTATCCTTCACCGCGAATACGAGCTTGCCGTTCTCCTTCTTGAGCGAGACGGCGATTGAGCCCGACGGGGTGTAATTGATAGCGTTCTCGATGAGATTGCGCAGCACGTGGCTGCCGAGCTCGGCGCGGTCACCCGTCATCTGGTACGACTGCGAGTCGTCGGCCGCAAATGAGAGCGCGAGACCTTTCGCCTCCGCTCCGGGTCGTTCCTTCTCCGCTATCTCCGCAGCAAGCGCCTTCAAGTCGAACGGCTCCTTCTTGTACGTCATCGTACCCTTCTTCTGGTTCGACGCCTTGAGGATATCCGCGACCGAGTCCACGCCATCGCGCGACTGCGCGAGCGCGCGCTCGACGAGCGGCCGCAGCTCCTGCGACAGCGCGCCGAAATCCCCGTCGAGGAGCGCAGCGAACGTCCCCATATCTTTCGTGAGGAACCCTTTCACCTCGTGGCCGATGAAGTGCAGAAGTCCTTCCTGCCGCTCATTCGTCTGTTCGAGCTCCTCACTCAACTTCTCAAGATTCAGCATGTCCATGACGATCTTGACGCTCCCGATGAGCACGATGATGAACGCAGTTATGTTGATGGCGACGGCGCTCAGGCTCACGGAATAAATGATGTTAACGAAACTGAAAACGGTCACCATAAAACCGAGCAGTCCGGCAGTCGCAACCTTCAGGTTGAAATTGAATAATCGGTGCCGATAGATGGCGTATGAGATGAGTGCGATGAACGGGAGCAAGAAGAGCGCGGCGAGAGGTATGAAGCTGAGTTGGTTGAGGAATACGGGAAGGAAAACGTTAAAAAGAAGTATGAGAATTGCGGTGAGTGCCATTCCGGCAGCAATCGAATACTCCTGTTTGCGTTCTTGAACCTCTGTGCTTCCCCAAGCCTTCCGAATAATTGAGGTGACACCGGCGATAAGAAGACCGAAAGCAACTATAGAGAAAATGATAATACCTGGCCCCCGTTCAGGATTCGTGACGTATCCAGGAGGAGCAAGCGCGGTAATGCCCGAAAATACGAAAGGGGTCAGAACCAGTATCATGGTCATTCCCACGATAGGAATGAGGCCGAATTTATACCAGCGCGGGAAAGTCACCTTATCCTTCGGAAAGACGTATGCGAGCTGGAAGAAGAGGAGGGCGTGAAGCGTGGAGAGAAAAAGATGGAATCGGAGCGCCCAGAGGGTCGCGTCGATAGTCGTGAACTTGTACTCGAGGTAATTCGAAACGCCCCAGATGGCGGTAAGAATGGAGAAATAGAAGAACGTCCGACTGGTTATACTCCTCGGATTCGTGAGATAGATGAGGAACCCGAGCAAGATGATGCCGGCGATAGCGACGCCGACCGAAAGCAGGTCGAAATTAATATCGACGAGCGCGGTGATTCCCATGTCGTAAGGATATCAGACGATTGACACTGCTTCTTCGAGCGGGAAGCGTAGCGCGTGTGCAGTAGGAGGATCAGCGCGGCCGATGCGGAACATGAAAGCGATGTGCTTCCCGTCCGCGTTGAAAATCTGTGACGCTTTCCCGTATGCAGTCATGACGAGCCGCTGCTCCGCTGTCGTGAACATATCGCTCTCTCCTGCCGCTATCTTAAGCTTGAAGAACAAGACGCCGGTGAGCGGCTGAAAGCTGAGGCCGAGCGACGTCGCGGCGAGCCAGGTCCGCTCTACTGCGCGTCCGACTTTCACGAAGTCGATTGGTTCCGTGCCATCGATGATGAACGCCCCCATGGCGGCAGCGGAAGCATTCGTAGCCCCGTTCTGCTTCGCTACGATGCGATTGAAGCCGAGCTTGGCAAGGATGCGCATGACGGACCAGTTATTGAACATCTTGAACATCTTTTCCGCCGGCGGAGGCAGTTCGAGCGTCTTGATGTAAAAGCCTATCTTCTTCGCATCGTCTTCCTCCTTGGTCCAGGTCACGTGACTGAAAAAGAAATCATGAAGAGCGCGATTCGCGAGCATCACTTCCTCATTCGTCGAGCCGACGCGCCCGAGGACCGCGATGGCTTCCTTATCCTTTACGAGCTTGAGTGATCCTGGACGGCTTCCCACGGCGGCACTATGGAGCGTGTCCTCTTCGGCCTGCGTCAACGGCTCGGTGGCGTAGGGCTTGCGGTTCGAGATGCGTTCATAAATGAAATCCGCGAGCACGTCTCTCGGCGCGGAAGCGTCTTTGCGCAACGTGACCGTCGCGACATGCCACGCGTCGCCTTTGTCCGGAAAATACGAGACATTGGCCGCATATCCCTCTTTCGAAGAGGCAATAACGAGGTTCTCGAGCGCCGCGCCGCAGGCGAGATACGACGCGCGCTGGCCCCAGCCGTAGTAGGACTGATCGCGCTCCGGGCGTACGTGAATCTCGACCGTCAGACCGGAGACGACGAAGCGCCACGGCTGGCAATTCTCTCCGGAAGGCGCTTGGTTCGCTGCAGCAAGGATACGTTCCAGCGCGGTATCCATAGATCTTACAATCCGAAGGATCGCGCGAACGCTTCGGCGGCGGCGCGGCGGCGTGATTGTGATTCTTTTGAGTCGTAGCTGGACTCGAGCTTTTCGTCGAGAGAAATCAGTGCCCGATCATTGATGAGCGGCTGGCCGGCGAGTATCTTGCGGACGCAGTATGCGACCGCCGCGCCGTTCACCATAGCCGCGATGCCGAGTTGCGGCCATGAGACGAGGGTCTTGCCCATCTCTTTTAGGGATTCCTGCATACGGATGGTGACGGTATCGGCGCCCACCCACTTCGTAATCATCTTCCCGATGCCGAACTTGTCGAGCCCTTTGAGCGTCTCGTAGGAGACGTCACCCATGCGCCCGTGGAAGAATTCAGGGTGCGGCTTCATGTCATGGCGTTCGATCTCAATCAGAGCGTTATCGCCGTTATCGGCACCCATGACGATGGGGATGCGTCTCTTCCGCGCCTGTTCGCGGATGAGATACTTGAGCGCGAGATTATCGATTTCGTCTACCACTATGTCGAGACCGTCGAAGAATTTCTCGATGTTCCCTTCCGTCAGTCCGTCAGGGAAGAGCTCGAGTTCGGTATAGGGATTTATCTCGTAGATGGTTCTCGCCGCCATCTCGACCTTCAGCATCCCGAGCCGGTCAGCACCGGCAAGGATGCGGTTCGTATTCGAAAGCGCGAGCCGATCCATGTCGGCCAGCTTCATCTTCTTCCCTCCGCCGGACAATGCGATTGCAAACGCGACCGATGAGCCGACAGACAAGCCCGCGATGCCGATGGCGGCGTTATAGAACTTCTCCTGCTCCTCTTCCGTGACGAGGTTCCGGTTGCGCGCCGTGCGCACGATGCGGTACTCGTCTTCCGGAAGGATGTGCGCGGCCAGATAGCGCCAGGGGAGGTATGCCCACCTGCCGTGCTCATGGAGCGGCTTCTCGTCTTGGAGCGATTTATAGTACGCCTGGAACTCTTTCTCAAAATCGGGCGTGTAGACCTTCGAGGGATTCTTTATGCCGAAAAGCTCGCGCTGCTCTTCTTCGTAGTCGTCCGATATCTGCTTGATAGCGCCTTCTTTCACGAGCGACTCAAGGCGGGTGGTATCCTTCTCGCGTGAGAGGTCGAGAATAGTGGGCTTGGATTCGACGGGTTCGCTCGCGAGCTTGTCCAGAACGTTTCCAAGATTTTTCGACATATGAGATGGTTAAAGGCGTATCAATGGCCGTTTATGACCCACTTCTGCTTGATGCCCGGCGGAAAGTATTTCGGATGCTCGTGCGGCCAAAAGACGAGGCGAGGGATGACCTTCTGGCGTATCGAACCATAGAGATAACGATACTCGTCACTCGAACTTGAAAGGCTTTTTATGATGCTTTCCGTCAGCGCATCTTTGATGGATTCGCTATCCTTTACGCCCGCGGCGAGCTCGACGTTGATTTCGAGGTATTCGTTATGCTTCGCGTCGTGCTCAGTCGTCATCGTGAAGCGTCCGGTGATGGATTTCTCGATCGCGGGATTCTGCAAGCCGATCTTCACGTGCTCCGGGAAGATGATGGCGCCGTAGAGCTTCGTCGAGAGGTCGGAGCGTTCGTAGAGATAGACGAACGGCAGCTGTGTGACGGTATCATCGATTCCGGCACGCTTCGCCTCCGCGGCGAGATTGATGCCGACGTCTGTGCACATCTTCACGACGTCATCATACGTGAGCACGCCGCCCTGATCGCCGATGTCGTACCGGATGAACGGGAGCGGCGTACCGCCGGTCGCATGAATCTGGCCCTCCTTCCCCGCGTCGAAGGCGACGAAGTCCGGAATGAACTGCGCCAGGGTCGGCAAGCGGCGCGCCTCGCTGAAAAGCTTCCGGTAGAGCGCGTCATGCCTCAGGGCGAGCCGGCGCAAGAGTATCGAGAGCGGCGTCTCGGTGGCCATCGAGCCGAGCTCGGCGCTGCCGTAGATGTTCATGATGCTGCGGTAGGGATCCTTCATCCCGGTCTTCTTCATGAGGTACTCGCGGAAATGCTCGGAGAACGCCTCCGCGGCGCAGACGATGCGCATGTCCCACTGCGCCCATTCGATGCCGTGCTCGGGACCTTCGTCGATGAGATCCTTCATGAACGGCGGGTAGCCGCAGAGAATGAGTTGTTCGTACGACGGCGCCACGCGCGTGAGCGCCTCGAATATCTCTTTCTTGTTCACGCCGGGCGTGATGATGGTGAGCGGCCAGCCGTTCTCCGAGATGCGGCGGAACGCTTCATATGTCAGTGTGCCCCCGATCCACACGCCCATGCCGAAGCCGATGACGACGAGCGTCGATTTCTTCGGGTCGAGGCCGCTGCGCTCGACGAACAGCCGGTGGTACACCATCGACGCTTCATGCGTATCATCCATGCGCGGGATGTAGAACGGCTGTCCGGTCGAGCCGGACGTCGCGGTGAGGACGAGCGGCTTCTCGGCGAGCGCGTGCGCGACGCAGAGCGTATCCCACGGGTGCACGCGCAGGTAATTCGCCTTCGTTATGGGCGGGATGCGCTCTACGTCCTTGCTGCCGCGGATGGAGCCGGCATCGAAACCGAGCCGTTCGAGGAAGCTGCGGTATGCCGGGACGTTCTTAAGCGCATACTTGAAACGGTTCAGGATGGCCGCGCTCGTCGCGCGCGACCAGTCCGCGCTTTCGTTCGTGCGAAGCTTCGTGATGAAGGCCGGGGAAACCGAAAAAATACGAGGCCGTGCTGGGGTCTTTTTGGTACGCACATAAGCCGATTGCCGGCTCTGTCGCATGGATGCGCGCACGTTACCACATAAATTGGCGTGTGTAAACGCCTGTGGGGATAGCGCTCTGACTACGCCAGTCCCGGGAAGTAGTCGGTCTTGATGGAAAGGCGCGGGACGCCGAGCGTGTGGAGCGCGCGTTTCATGGCGTCCACCATGCCCGGCGGGCCGGAGAGGTAGAAGAGGCGGTTGCGATAATCGGGAATCTCGCGCTTGATGAACGCCGCGTCGATTGCGCCTGCGTGCGCGCCCGGCATGAGGGTCGTGCTGTCTGTTATGGCGTAGACGGTCCGCAAGCCGCGGGTCGCCGCGCTCGCGAAGACGTCCTGGTAGGCGACCTCTTCGGCCGTGCGGCTCGAGTAGAGGAGGACGGCATCGCGCGACTCCCCCGCCGCGACCAGGTGCCGCGCCATACTCGCGAAGGGCGTGACGCCCACCCCGCCCGCGATAAAGGCGAGCTTGTGATTCTTGTCGACCGGCATGGTGAAATCGCCCGAGAGCGATGCGGCCGTGACGACGCCGTCTTGCGGGATGGCCGCAAGCGCGCGCTTGAAGGCGCTCGGTTTCTCGTAGAAGCGGACGCCGAGCCGGATCTGGCCGTCCTCCGGCGCCGAGGCGATAGTGAAGTAGCGGCGGTTGCCGCGGCTGTCGAACGGCACATCGCGCAGCGTCCACTCGAGGTATTGCCCCGGACGGAAGGTGAACGGGCGATCGGGCCGGAAGACGAACTCGTAGATGCCGCGCGCGAGCTTATGGCGCTCCGTGAGCGTGAGCATGTAGCGGCCTTTCGGGCTCACGACGTACGAGAAGAGATTCCCGGCAAGGAGTGCCGTCTCCGGCGTGAAGTAGAAGGAGCCGACGTGCGCGGCCGGCACGAAGAGCACGCCGACGAGCGCGCCATAGATGATGCGCAGCGTGCGCGACGGCGGCATCGTGAGGGGTTCGGTGAGCATGACAAAGCCGAGGAAGAAGAACGCCGAGTGGAGGATGGTCTCGTTCAGGCCGGTCACGGGGCTGAGCGACGTGAACGCGGTGGCGAGGAGCGCGGCGACGCCGAACGCGATGACGAGGTCGTAGCGCCGGAGCTTGTGGACGATGGCGAGCCCGCCGATGACGACGAACGGCAGCAAAGGCAGGTTCCCCGACACCCACCACGTCGCGTTCACCGCGAAGACGAAGGCCGAGAACGCGACCGCGAACGCCGCCGGGTTGAAGACGTGCTTGTTCCCGAGCGAGAAGATGTACTTCGACGCGGTGCCGGCGGCGGCGATGAGCGCGTAGAGGATGGTTGCGCCGATGCTGCCGGCCGAGATGGGCGGCAGGATGAGGACGAGGATGAGCCCCGTGATGAGCGAGGATTCCGCGTTCGTCACCGCGTCGAAGATGTTCGCGAAAATGAGGTTCGTCGCCCACGAGCCCGCGACGAGCACGATGAGCGTATAGAGGAGCGGGACGGGCGCGTACGGCAGGATGCCGAATACGCCGAAGGCGAGCGCGACGACATAGAGAACGACGAGGTAGTAGAGCACGAGCCGATACATCGTCGTGCGGTCGATGAGGCGCTTCAGAGCGGTGATCATGGCGTGGTGTAGGTTACGAAACCGCTCGTGAATATCGCCGTACCGGTATCCGTGATGGCGTACCCCTCGAGCCCCGGCGTGCGCTCGATGAAAGCGATGCCGTCCTTCCCCATCGCGAATGCCGCGGTGGCGTAACGGTCGGCTTCGAGCACGTCGGGGCCGATGACGGTCAGGCTCACGATATCACGCAGCTCGCGCGACGGATCGTGCGGGTCGTAGATATGCGCTCCGCGCAGATAGGAGCCGGAGGTCGCAATGCCGGCGCCCTTCGGATAGACGACCTTCACGATCTCGTCAGTCGCGAACGGATTGCGGATGCCGACCTTCCAGGGCTCGCCGTTCGCATTCTGTCCGCTCATGGCGATGTCACCGCCGGCGTTCACAAAGAAATGCTGTTGGCCGTTCTCCCGGATGCGCGCGGCCGCGTTCTTGACCGCCCAGCCCTTCACGATGCCGGACGGGTCGAGTGACCCGTCCGGCCGGCGGATGTCGAAGTAGCCGCCCGTCTCCGCCTTCGTCCGCTCGGCGATGGCGAAGACCTCGCGCATCTCGCGGCTCGCGGTCTCGGGCGCGAACTCGCCGCGATTGATGCGTGATATCTCGCTCGTGTCCTTGTACGTACTGAAACGCTCGTCCACCGCTTGGAGGTACGCGAAGGCGTCCTCAACGGCCGGCTTCGTCCCCTCGCCCACGATCTCAATCTCGACGGGCATGCCCATCACGGGGCGAATCTCGCGCATGGACTAGCTCTGCGCTTGCTGCAGCGCGGCGGCGAGCGACTGTCGGAACGCGATGCTCGTGTCGGTCGCGCCGGAGATGAGGTCGACGTTCGCGCTCTGCACGGAGAGCGCCTCCTGCGAGAGCATCGGCATCGCCTGCTGGTTGATATAGACGGAGGTCGAGTGGGTGTTCGGGTACTGGAGGAAGGAGACGTTCGCGAGGGCGCCGTTCTTGATGGTCGCCTGCACCTCGACCGGGCCGTAGTAGGCGTCCGCGACGGCGCCGGTGTAGGTGCCGTCCTTGTAGCCGCTCTTCGCCGGCGGCGGCGTCGCAGGCGTAGCGGCCGGATTTGCGGCCGGCGGCGGGTTGCCGGAGTTCGCCGACGACGGCTGCACGGGTGCCGGTGGCGTCGCAGCAGGCGCACCGCCCCCGGCTGGCGCCGTCACGTTATTTGAAATCTGGATGCCGGACGGCGCCGATGCCCCCGCCGAGCGGGAAAAAACATACAGGGCCGAAGCCCCGACAAGTACGAGCGCTAGCAACGTCTTTTTCATATACCCATATTACTCTTCATCCGGCCGTTTCGTTTCATCCGATGCCCTACAATAGACGGAGGTACTTCTTACCCGCTTACCGAACCCGCAATGGCCTACTACGTCGTCGAAGAATCCCCGTTCTCGCATTTCTTCGTTGCCAGCACGAAAAGCGCCCCGTTCTGGTTCCTCGTGCGCCTCTACGTCGGCTGGGAGTGGCTCTCTGCCGGCTGGGAGAAGTTCCAGAATCCGGCGTGGTTCGGCTCAAGCGCCGGCGCGGCATTGAACGGCTTCGTCCAAGGCGCGCTCGGCAAGACGGGCGGCGCGCACCCGGACGTGCAGAGCTGGTACGCGGCCTTCCTCCAGAGCACAGTCCTCCCCCACCTCGTCGTCTGGTCGAACGCAGTCGCCATCGGCGAGTTCCTCGTCGGCCTTGGGCTCATTTTCGGTGTCTTGACCGGCATCGCCGCGTTCTTCGGCCTTTTCATGAACTTGAATTATCTCCTCGCCGGAACCGTGAGTCTGAACCCTATCCTCTTCACGCTCTCGGTCGGCCTCGTCCTCGCGTGGCGCGTCGCGGGCTACTATGGCGGCGACCGCTACGTGCTGCCGCTCCTGCATCGCTCGCTCCGCCCGCGCGGCTTGCCGCGGCTGAAAAAGCTCTAGCCGCGCCCCGGGCGCGGCTAGGCCGGCTCGCATGCTTGAAGCGCGCTAGCCGAGGTCTTTCTTCTTCTCTTCGAACTCCGCTTTGCCAATCTCGCCCTTCGCGTAGCGCTCCTTTAGGATGTCGAGCGCCGCCTCGCCGTGCCCGTGCCGGCAGCGCCACATGGACTTCCCGCGCGCGAAGCGCACGAGCGCCACGATGGCGGCGATGAAGACGATGACCCAGAAGATGGAGAACAGGATGCCCATGATGCCGAATCCTTCGTATCCGCCCATCATCGGATGCCCGTAATAGCCGTATCCCCACATAGTCGTGATTCGTTAGGCTGATAACCGTACCTGATACTACTACTCCCGAACACCCATGGGAAATGCGCTCGGGATTGGCGCGCACGGCCGCGCCGCGTATGATAGCCGCATGCAATCGTCCCTCGGCATCACGAAGAAGGTCCCCTACCCGTTCGCGGAAGCGATAGAGAAGGCGAAAACCGCGCTCGCAGAGGAAGGGTTCGGCGTCCTTACGGAAATCGACGTCGCGGCGACGCTTAAGTCGAAGCTCGGCGTCGCGCGCGAGCCGTATGTCATCCTCGGTGCCTGCAACCCCGCGCTCGCGAACGAGGCCCTCCAGGCGGAAAATGAGGTCGGTCTCCTTCTCCCATGCAACGTCGTCGTGTACGAGAACGGCGGGGTCGTGTATGTCTCGGCCGTGAAGCCGAGCGCAATGCTCGGCGTCATCGAGAACGCGGCGCTCGCCTCGGTCGCACGCCGCGCCGAAGAGAAGCTCGCGTGCGCCGTCGAGAAGCTCTGAGCGGCGCTAGTCCGGCGTGACCGGCTCGAGACCTTCCTCTTCGAGCGCCTTCTTCACGCCAGCGCGCGCCTCCATCCGCTTCATAAGGGCGGCGATGTTCGGATAGTCTGCGAGCGCGATGCCGGCGCGCGGCGACCAGCGCATGATGGTATAGCAGTACGCGTCCGCGATGCTGAAGTCGCGGCCGAGAAGGTAGTCCTTCCCCGCGAGCGACGCGTCCACGTACGCGTAGCGCTTCTTCAGCCGGTCGATCGCGGCCGTCTTCTGGCCTTCCAGCAGATTCGGATTGAAGAGCGGTCCGAACCCCTTGTGCAGTTCCGTGCTGACGAACGTGATCCAGGAGAGCATCTCGTAATACGCTTTTGCGCCGCGCTCGGGCATGAGCTTCTTCCCGGGAGCCTGGTCCGCGAGGTATTGGATAATCGCCGGACCCTCGATGAGCACGTCGCCGTCGTCGAGCCGGCAGGCGGGCACATAGCCGCCGCGCGGGTTCACCTCATAAAAATCCTCACCGTCCTCGGTCGTCCGGCCCTCGGCCGAGAAAGTGACTTTCGATAATTCGACGGGGAGTCCGCCTTCGCAGGCGACGATGTGCGGCGAGAGCGAGCACGCGCCAGGAGAGTAATAAAGTTTCATAGCGTCAGGTTATGTGAACTGGTAACGTAGTACATAGTAGTGACCCGCACGAGCGGCCCGCCTGTGGATAACAGCCCTAACGATTCACCCCCTATGAAAATCAAGGATTCCGTCATCATCATCACCGGCGCCTCAGGCGGCATCGGCCTTGCTGCGGCGCGCGAGCTCGCGAAACGCGGCGCGCGAGTCGTGCTCGCGGCGCGCTCGAGAGACAAGATCGCGGCGCTCGAGAAGGAACTCCCGGGTTCCCTCGCAATCCCGACGGACATGCGCACGCCCGAGGAGGTCCGCCGCCTCATCGACGAGACGAAGCGGAAATTCTGCCGCATCGACGTCCTCATCAACAACGCCGGCCAGGGGCTGCGCGCCAGCGTCGGCGATATCGACATGAACGAGTACCGCAGCATCATGGAGTTGAACGTCTTCGCCGCGCTCGAGGCGATGCAAGCCGTCATCCCGGTCATGCGGGAACAGGGCGGCGGCATGATACTTAATATCAGCTCGCTCGTCTCGAAGTACTACTTCCCCTCCCTCGCCGCCTATGCCTCGACCAAGTACGCGCTGAACGCGCTCACGCTCACCGCGCGCGAGGAGCTCGCGCGCGAGCACATCGTCGTCAGCGCCTTCCACCCGAAGATGACGGCGACCGAGTTCGGCGCGAACGCGCTCGGCACGCCGTACTCCTCCGCCGCCGGCCGTCCCGGGATGAACGCCGACGCGGCCGAAGAGGTCGCGGCGAAGATCGCCGGCCAGATCGAATCCGAGGAAGCCGAGGTGCAGATGTAATCCCGCCGGCGCGCGTAGTACGGAATGTGCTATAGTCCGCCCGGAATCGATATCACCCTTGGAGAAAACCGCATGCAACCCTATCCGAAGTACGAGTCGAAAACGAAGATAACCGTGCCCGCTCTCGTCCTCGGCGGGACGGGCGGCCTCGGTCGCGAGATCGTGAGGGCCCTCGTCGCGAGCGGCGTGCGCAAGCTCGCCTTCACGTACGGACGTAACGAGGCCATGGCGAAGAAACTCGCGGCGGAACTCCGCCGGAAGAGGATCCGCGTGTACTGCGCCCATGCTGACCCGCTCGATGAGAAAGGATTCAAACGGTTCCTCGAAGAGGCGGCGGCCGCGATCGGCGGAGAATTCGGCGTCGCGGTAAATACTGTCGGCACGTCGCCGGTCGGCCCGCTCCGTACCCAAACCATCGCGAAGTGGCGGGAGGTCTATGACGTGAATGTCATCGGTTGCTTCGCTATGGCTCGTGCCATCGCGGAAAGGATGCGGAAGAAGTCCACCAAGGGCTCCATCGTCCTCATCACCTCGAATGCGGGCACGATCGCTCACTCTGGAACGGGAAATTCCGCTCACTATGATTCTTCCAAAGCCGCGCAGGCGCAGGTGATGAGAATTTTGGCAGAATATTACGCGCCGGATATCCGCATCAATAGCATCGCGCCAGGATGGATCGAGACGGAGATGAACGCGAATCTCCCTAAAGCGGACCGGCAGCGGGAAATACGGAAGACCTGGACGAAGCGGTTCGGCGAGCCGGAAGAGATTGCGAGCTGGGTCGCCTTCCTCTTGAGCCCGGCTGCATCATTCGCGTACGGGCAGAATTTCCACGTCGACGGCGGATACCGCTAGCTGCTCTCCGGGTTCTTCCACAGGCCGCGCTTCGCGCGGCTTATTTTTTCGGCCTAGCAGGCAATGTTCTGGTCGACGGCGGTCGAGTTCGCTTCATACTGGACGATCCAGACGGGGCTGCCATTTGTGAAGCCCGCCGCGGTCAGGCACGAATTGATGGCGCTGACTTGGGTCATGATGCCGACCGGGAACCAGTTCGGGATGGGGACGGCAGAGCCGCCGATTGCTTGCGTCGGCGTGAAGCTCGCGCCCGCGATATTCCGCCACATGGACGGGACCGAGTAGAGGCCGACACGAATGCCCTGCGCGTTCAGGTAGTCGATTGCGCCCTGGATGGTCGCGTCGTTCACGGCGACGTTGTCCGACCAGCTGTTCGCTTCCTCGATGTCGAGCCACCAGAAGGGCGATGAGACGCTGTTCTTCGTCGCGTAAGCGAACGCATCCGCCGCCGCGTTGAAGCCGTAGTTATACGCGGCGCAGACCGTCGGCTCGGGATACGCGCCCGCCGACGACGTCGCAGCGAAAAAGAGCACGCCGCACGTCTTCGGCGAGGAGAGGTGCGCGTCCGTCGCCGTGCTTCCGTACGGCGCGTTCAGGTTCATGTAAAGAGTCGGCCGCACGCTCGCGGCGAGGCGAGCCCATGAGAATTCCGACGCGAGGCGCGCGCTCTCGACGTAGGCCTTGCCACCTGTCACGCCGACCACCGCGAAGCCGAAGGGCATAACCGGGTAATCGCGCGTGTTGAACGAGAGGTCGTAACCCACACTCGACGACGGATAGAGGCTGCCGATGACCGGCACATGCGGGACGGGCGGCGTGGATGTCGCGGCGACCGGGTCGGGGGCGCCCGCCGCCGCGACGGCGGCGGGCGCGGCGGCAGAGGTGAGGATGCGCTCCACCTGGTCCACGATGGCCTGCGCGACGTTGAACGCCTCGAGGAGGCCGACGATGGCGCTCGTCTGCGCAGTCGTCAAGGTCGACGCCGCGGCTGCGGCCGGCAGGAAGCCGACGAAAGAGAGCACGAAGATGAATGCAAGGATTTTGCGGGTCATACCCAGGCGCCTAGTATAGCGCTCCTACCGGAGACGTACGAGAGACGCGGACCTTGCACGCCCTCGCGCGCCCGGATACGTGAGCACGCCGCAGCGGACCTTGAGGAACGGCGTGAGTCGGTGCTTAGGGGCACTGGCCGGGGTCATGATGTCGAGTACGCTCCACTTCCGTTTCGCGAGCGCATCGGCGATGAGCGAGCGATGACAGCGCCACGGCACGGCTTCGGCGCACATGACAGCCGTCGGCCGTTTCCGCGCGATGCGCTCGAGCTCTTCGAGCCCTCCGGAAAATCCGGGTGTCGCCATGTAATCAGCGTAGCCGCGGAACGAGAGATTCCGCCAGCCGAGATTCTTCGAGTCCTTCTTCGCGTGGCGGAAACCGCCGAGCGCTTCGATGCGCGCGTACCCTACCCCGCGCTTCTCGAGGGCGCGCCGGAGGTTCTCAGCGTTGAATTGGGGATTGTGCCGCGACTTCGGCACCGTGCGCACGTCGGCGACCTGCCGGATGCCGTGCGCATCGAGCAGCGCGAGGAAATCGGCGAGCGGCCGGTTGGAGTGCCCGATGGTGTACACGCGGAGTGCATTCGCGCTTTTCGGCATCAGGAGTCAGTATATACTTATATCTATCGCTATCACGCGCGACCGCAACGGGCAGTATGTACAACCCGCATAGCCTGCATGAATGCGAACTCGAGAAGGCGCGCCGCCCGCGTACGCTCATCGACGCGCTCATGACAGGTATCGGCGGAATCGCTTCCGTCTCAAGCGTGCCGCAGGTCATCAAGATCTGGCAGACGCATACCGTGGTGGGCATCTCGCTCACGACGGAACTTATCGCGCTCATTGCCGTCGTCTGCTGGTTCTTCTATGGCCTCTACATCCGCAACAAGCCGCTATGGATCACGAGCGGACTCTCAACTATCGTGCTCGGCATCGTCGTATTGCAAATATTGTCTTACCGATAGATTACAGCTCTCGCATACGAAATATTCCACGAATGTTTCGCGATCTTCGTTGAATCCTTCGAAGGAAGGACTGCGCTGGATATGGATGTACACACATTAAGCGTGCGGGGCCTGGCTCAAGACCGGGCTTCGTTTGCTTGTTGCGGGAACGGGATTTGCGCTCTCACTCGTCCGTCGCGTAATTCCTCATTCTGATTACGTACTACCCAAATCAAGCCGTCGCAGGCTCATAGCGTTAACGACCACAATAACCGTTGAAGCGCTCATGAGAAGCGCGCCGATCTCGGGGCGGAGAAAGAAACCCCACGCTGCGAAGATGCCGGCGGCCGCAGGTATCGCGATAATGTTGTAGCCGAGCGCCCACCAGAGATTCTGGAGCATTTTGCGATACACCGCACGGGCGAGGATGATGAGCCGCACGATGTCGCCCGGGTTGCTGCGTGTGAGCACGACGTCACCCGCCTCGACTGCCACATCGGTGCCAGAACCAATGGCGATTCCGGCGTCCGCCTGGGTGAGTGCAGGCGCGTCATTGACCCCGTCGCCGACCATAAGAACGACATCTCCCTTCTTTTGAAGTTCCTTGATACGGGTGTACTTATCCTTCGGCAACACCTGGGCGAAGTACGTATCAATATTGAGTTCACGCGCGACCGCAGCGGCAACCTGCTCGTAATCTCCCGTGAGCATCGCTACCTTGAGCCCGAGATCATGGAGCTTACGCACAGTCTCCTTTGATTCCGGCCTCACTTCGTCCGCAAGCGCGATAAGCCCGAGAACCCGCTTTGTATCCGCCACGAATATTGTGGTCTTGCCGTCTCGCGAGAACCGCTCGAACATCGGCACACTCTCGTCAAGCATGACATGCTCCTCCTCCATGAGCGTTTTGTTACCGACTGCGTAGCGCATGCCGTCGATAACTGCACGAATACCCTTGCCCGCAATGTTCTTGAAATCACCGACCGGCGCGAGCGATATCCCATTCTTTCCGGCGTAGGCGACGACGGATCCTCCGATAACGTGCGAGGAATGTCGTTCGAGTGATGCGGCGATCCGCAGCACTTCATCCTTCGAAACATCGCCGAATGATTCGACGCCGACGACACCGAAAGTCCCTTTAGTGAGCGTTCCCGTCTTGTCGAAAACAACGTAATTTGTCTTCCGTATCGTCTCGATCTTCGAGAAATTCTTGATGAAAACGCCGTTCTTCACTGAGAGCGACGTCGCGATGGTCGTCACGGTCGGAATGGCGAGTCCGAGCGCGTGCGGGCACGCGATGACCAAGACCGTGATGGCGAGCGTGATCGCGAAGGCGAACGAGGAACCGATGACAAGCGACCAGACGAGAAGCGTGAGTATGGCGACCCCGAGCGCAGTGAACGTGAGCACGGCTGAAGCAGTGTCGGCGATGCGCGCCTGGCGCGGCTTGGTCATTTGCGCCGAAGCGATGAGCGACTGGATCTGCCCGATGGTCGAGTGTTCGCCCACGCGCGAGAGCTTAACGGTGAGCGACCCGTCGAGCGCGATGGAACCGGCGATGACGTTCGCTCCTTCCGCTTTCTCAACGGGCTTTGACTCGCCAGAGACGAGCGATTCGTCCACGTTCGAGCGTCCACCGATGACAGCGCCATCTGCGGGAACTTTCTCCCCGGGCTTCACGAGTACCGTGTCGCCCTCCGCGAGCTCGGCGATGTCGACTTCGGTCTCGGCTCCGTTCACGAGCTTATGCGCCTGCTTTGGCAAGAGCTTGGCGACCTCCGCGAGCGCGTCGCCAGCCGCGGCGCCCGAACGCGCCTCGAGATAGTGACCGAGGAGGAGCACCCAGACCAAGGTGGAGATTTCGAGGTAGAACTGGACGCCGAGCGAGGGGACGAAGGTCGCTACGACCGAGAACGCGTATCCCGTGCCGACGGCGAGCGAGACGAGCGTCATCATGCCGAACGCTCGCGCCTTTATCTCGTGCCACGCGTGCTGGAAGAACACGAGCGCGAAGCCGAAGATAACGGTCGCGAGACCGAGCTGAATCCATGGCCCTAATGAAAGCGCCGGGATGTGCAGGAACGCCGCAACGGGCGGGTTCGTGAGCGCGAGCGGGATGATGAGGATGGTGACAATCCAGAACCGGCGTAGGTAGCTTGCGGCCGAGCCGTGTCCCATGCCGTGACCGTCGTGCATATGCTGATGCTCGTGCTCAGTCATAGCTCAGTTCGATGGTATCGCCGTCGTGCATGACGTAGCTCCCATACGCGGTGCTTGTCGCCCCGTTCACGATCATCTGCATATTCGAGCCGAATGAAGACATATCCTTGCCCCAGACCTTGAAGAATTGCGCGAGTGTAAGATCACTCGCGTGCACGACGCCCGGGAACTCCATGTGGATGGTGCCGGTGTCGTCGTGCGTATGTATCGGCATTTCTGCCGCGCCAAGGCCGATGCCAGCCGGTATCGTCACGTTCTGACCTTTCACCGTGATGAAGAGGTGCGAATGCCAGTGGAGGCCGTGGGTAGCGACTATGGTCGGATCGGATGCTTGAGAGACAACCGTCCAGCCGAGAAGGCCGACGATTACAACTCCGATGGCGACATATGCGTATTTCATAGCGCTATTTCTTCTTTGACACTTTGTATGCCGACAGGATCTCGCGGATGGCTTTCGTTTGGGAGCCGCTTTTCATCTGTTCGACCACACATGTCGAAAGGTGGTTCTCAAGCATCGCATCTTCCACCGCAGAAAGCGCGGAGCGCACAGCCGAGGTTTGCGTGATGACGTCGATGCAGTAGGCATCATTCTCGACCAGTTTTTGGAGTCCGCGCACCTGGCCCTCTATGGTCTTCAATCTGCGCACTACCGTGCGCTTTACGGTTTGTTTCATGGGCCTAGAATACCCCTAGGGGGTATTCGGGTCAATGGACATTATTAACACAATCCTTTTCGCATGAAAACAACGCTTCTCGGCCTCGCCATGTCACTGCGCGAACACGCGATACTTCTTGAAATAACGATATTCGTGCCAAGCGGGCCGGGAGCGGGATGACGGGAAGACCGAGGCAGACCGGCGCCGGCCGAGATTATCCACGCCTCACGAAGCAGTCTCGCTTACGACAGCAGCGCGGCGAGCGAGCGGGCACTCCGTCCCGGCACGTACAACGCCCGGGCGATGGCGGGCGCGTCGACCGCGGCATAGTGTTTTTGCTCCCCGATCTGTTCGAAACCGAGCAATCGGTAAAAACGGTCGTGCTTCGGGTTGATGGCGATGCAGAGGTAATCGATTCCGCATTCATGCGCATGCGCGAGGACGGCAGAGAAGAGGGGCGAGGCGACAAAGGGCGATGCACGCTTGCCAGTCGCGTCGGCATAGCGATCATGATCGACCGCGAATTGCACCACTTCCGCAAGCTGCTTCCCTCCCGCGCGAACGGATGCGAGCTCGCGCGCGTAGAGCGTGCTCATCGGCAGCCCCTCCTCGCTGTCTCTCACGACCGAAAGCGTGCCATACAGGACGGCACCCGCGAAAAGGCCGAACGTGGTCGCGTGCGGGCCGTCGAGGTACCGCGTGATTGCATCGGTTCCGACGGCATACCCTTGGGCTGCGTACGCCTTAGCGACCACGGCTCGCACTATCAGGCGTTCTGATTCGTCACGTATGGCGCGCACTGCGTTCGTACCGCTGGTCATGCGTGCGCGCCCGCATCGGTCGGGCTCGTGCCGGACCGCTCCACGTACGCGATGACGTCCCCGACAGTCTCGATATGCGCGATATCATCGTATCGCACGTGACGGTCGAACGCCGACTCGAGGCGGATGAGCAGTTCAAATAATGCGATGGAATCCGCGGCCATGTCAGCGAGCTTGCCGTCATCGCGGATGGTTTCCGCCGGCACGCCGAGCGTATCACTCATGATGGCAATGACTCTTTCACGCGGCTGCATAGCGGGTCAGGTCGGTCGGTACCCATGATACGGAATTCTGGCGCAGTACGACGGCCACAGCGACCACGTCCTCGCGGACGCGCCACGTGCGGATAGACGCCTCGCAACGAACTCCCTTGATGGCGATCCATCCGTCATCCGATGCCAACGCGTCTGCAGTGTCGATATGCCGCGGATGCGTGCGCAAGCCGACGCCGAGCGCTTTCAGGACGGCCTCCTTGATCGACCAGCAACGGGTATAGGCCGCCGGACGTCGTTCGCATAGCTCCTGCGCGATGAGCGCGCGTTCGGCAGGCGTGAGGAATGCATTCAGGACGAGCGGCGTGAACTCGCGCACGCGTTCGATATCGGCACCGAGGCGTACGCCGAGGCGCGTTTCGGCGATACCGAGCGCGAATGGGAACGCATGGGAAATAGAGATGGCGATTGGGGCGGCCCTGCCAGGAACGTACGCGGATGGTTTGCCGAGCATGTCTTTCGCGATCACGATATCGCGTGTCGGGACCATCCCCAGAGACGGCTTCAGCGCTTCGCGTACCGCCGCCCGCGCTGCTGCTTCCCCCGCCTCATGCAAGGCCTGCGGACTGCCACCTGTGCAGCGTGTGAGCGCGGTCGTCATACCGTACCTGCCGTGAAGAACTGCCGCATCTTATCGAATTTCGTATCGCTGTCCCCGCGGATGACCTCGCTGCAATGCAGGCGGGCGTCTGTCACGGTTTCCGGCTTCAGGAACGACTGCGTGTCGAATCCCGACAGGCGGACGAAAATGGTCGGGTAATCACGCGCGAATAGCATCTGTGCGCCCTTCTTGAACTCGTCTACCGCCATCTCGCCGTTGACGATCCTCCCCTCAGGGAACAGCAAGACCGTGCGGTGACGGTCGAGGAGATCCCGCGTGTAGAGCAGCTTCTTCGCGCGTTCGATCGCCGTCGTGCCGATATCGTAAGCACCGAGCATCTTCAGCGCGCGCCCGAGCACGGGGCGGCGGGCATAGGCGGACGACGTCGGATAGCGCATCGGTACGGTCGCGAACCAGTTCTGCTTACCGAGGTAATACGTGATGAGGAACGGGTCGAACAGGCTGCGGTGGTTGGCGAGCACCAAGGAGCCGCGCGGCACATGGAAACCTCTCGGGATATGCGCTTCCAAGCGGATGCGTCCGCTGAGCCACCAGTCGAACGGGCATGTCGCGATCTGGCTGACGAACAGCGCATTATCGAGAGCTGCGACGCCGAGCTGTCCTGCGAATCGGAATATCATATGTGATGATCAAGGATGCGGGAAAAATACCAGCGCTTCGCCCGCTGGAAGAGGTGGCCGTTGTGCCGTTCGGTACGGCGCAGCTTCTGCACGTATGGGTCGAATTGCCGGCACACGGGAGCGCGCTCGTACGGAAGCCCGGTGAGTATCTTGTACACCTCCGTCGCGACGAGATTCGCGCACGCGAGCGTCGCGACTACGGATGACGGCGCTGTTTCCTTTTCGAAATCAATCGCGTCCGACTTGTAGTACGAGCGGTGAACGAGCGAGGGGGAGATGCCGATGGCGAAGCGCAGCAGCTGTTCGCGCCGCGTCAGGGAGTCATCGAGCGCGAAGTAGGAGTCGAAACTCATGCTGTTCGGAGCGAACGTGAGGAGAGAGGCGCCGAAACCGATGGGGGCGCAGGTCAGCACCGGGATGCCGCGTTCGCGCGCGGCACGGAAGAGCAGTCGCCGCACCTCGATATTGAAGAAATCGATGCCGTCGAGCGCCACGTCCGCGCCTTCGAGGAAAGCGGCGACGGTCTCGCTCGAGATGGCAGGAAACACGCGAATCCGGACGTGCGGGTTGATATCGCGCACCATACGTTCGATGGTGCGCGATTTCTCTTCTCCGAGCGTCGCCATCGAGGCGCCGGCCTGGCGATTGAAATTCGCCATCTCGAACGCATCGGAATCGGCGATTGTGAAGGCGCCGACACCGAGTCGCGCGAGAGTCGTCGCATAAATGCCGCCTACCCCGCCGAGCCCGGCGATGGCGACGTGCGTCGTGCGCAAGACGTCCTGATGCGCGTCGGGAATGAGCCCCCGGTTACGCGCAAAAGCGTCGCGGTAAGAGAAATTCAGAGCGTCAGTCGCTTTCTCCATGCGATAGCATAAGTATACCGTACGGCCACTCCGGGGCGGTCAAACGCTTGAGAGATCCTTGACGACGCCTGTCAATAGCGGTGATATACTTCCCCCATCATGCGGCTCGCCGATGTGCGGAATGTGCAGGACTTCATGCGGATGGCCGACGACTGCTACGTGCCTGAATGAACGCTATTTCCATCGCATTCGCTGTCTGTGTCGGTATCGTACTCGGCGCGGTCTTGTTCGAGACCTTGCGCATCACGTGGTACCTCTGCATCTCCCGGCTGATGACCCTCTCTACGATGCGGTTCGAGCGTCTGGATGCGCCCGGAACTGAGCGGATATTGTTCGTCGGCGACAGCACCGGCTACGGCACGGGGACGAGCCATGAGCGGTATTCGCTCGTCGGCCGACTAGGCGCGGATTTCCCAAGCGCGTATATCGAGAACTGCAGCAAGACCGGAAGAAAATTGAAAGGTGCGGAACGCCTGCTGCGCCGGAAAGCAGACGATCCGGCGCAGCGGGCGTTCGATCTGGCGATCATCATGGTCGGAGGGATGAACGTGCTTTATGGCACGCGGCTGTCCGCGGTGCGCAAGATGGTCGACCGCATGCTCGCGCATGCGAAACGGTGCAGCCGTACTGTCGTCCTCGTGAGTTCAAACGATCCTGGCGCCGCGCCGCTCTTCCGCCCCCCGCTGTCAGGCATATACCGGCGCCGCGCCGGAGCGTTCGCATCGGTCTATGCCGAGGCGGCGCATGATGCTGGCGTAATCCATGTGTCGCTCTTCCGAGAACATCCCGACGAGCTCGTCGAGAAGCATCTTTTCTCGGCTGACAAGACGCACCCTAACGATGCAGGGTATGCGGTCTGGTACAATCGGATAAAAGAAGCGATTCCCGATATTCATGCAGGCCACGATGGAACTGGTATCGAGTAGCGCAGTCCAGGCAGGGGAATTCATGACGCGCCTCTGGTCGCTCATCGCGGCCAACACCGCGACCAATATCGCGACTATCGTGATGGCCTTCCGCGCTGGCGGGACGGCAACGTATGGTGCGCTGGTTCCGCTCGCCATATTGTTCGGACAGCTCATCCTTATCGCCATCACGCTTAAGGTGCTGCAGATGATATGGTTCCTGTCGCACGAGATCCATTTCCGACGGCCGAAGGCCTATAGCGCGATTCGCGCCGGAGGGAAGCGGATTCTCATTGTCGGCGACAGCACGGCGTACGGGACCGGTGCGGATCGCCCCGAAGACACGATTGCTGGGCGCCTCGGGTACGATTTCCCGCACACGACCATCATCAACATGGCGGTTAACGGGTCGACCGTGCGCGATGCGGTAAACCAGTTGCGAAAGGCCGGCCCAGGGCCGTTTGACCTTATCATCATCTGCACAGGCGGCAATGACATCTTGCGCTTCATCCGTGTCGCATCGATAGCACGGGATCTCGTTCGTCTGGCAGACGAAGCCGTCAAACGAAGCAACCATCACGCCTTTATGCTGTTCTATGCCAACCTCGGCGGCGCGCCGATATTCCCCGGTCCCATCCGCACCCTCATGAGGCGGCGGACCCAGCGGGTGTATAGCGTATTTGAAAGCGTTTCCAGGCAGTTTGATGTCCCGCTCGTCGAGCTGTACACGCACGAACACGTCAACAAATTCGCAACAAACCCGTTCATGGAAGATCCCGGGCGGTATTTCGCGAAAGATCGCATGCATCCGAACAGCGAGGGGTACCGGCTCTGGTACAACCGGATGTGGGCCGAAATGGTTGCGCGCAATATCGTCTTCCGCGAATCAGACCCAGCGCCTATCCGTTAGCACACGTCTCCGGAGGCGCCCCAGACACCTGGCTTGTGTTGGCTGGCCGCATGCGATCGTCGGCATCACAAAGAAAGTCCCCCCGTTCGCTGAAACCCTCGTCCTCGCCACCCCCGAGACAGAAACGGGCGAGTGATTCTCAAACTGTGCAGTTAATGCGCTACCATAGGCGTATGGGCGCACGCAACTCACGCCTCACTCTGCTCCTACAGCTCGCGGGCACGCTCGTGATACTACTGTGTGTACCTGGTACGCTTTTGCAGACGCTGCTCCTCTTTATCCTGTGGGCTGGCACCTTCTACCCGCTCTCCCGTGCAGACGCGGTACTCTTTCTTACCGCATGCCTCTTTTACACGGTAGCTGACATCGCCGTGGTCCAACGAGGAGTGTTCCGTTTCAGCCATGCGGACTTCTTCGGCTTGCCGTATTACGAACCGTTTATGTGGGGCTTCTATTTCCTTCACGCGAAGAGGATGCTCGGTGGCGCTCTCCCTCGCCGGCTGTTGCCCGGCATCGTGCTTACCGTGACTGTGGCGGCTACCGCGACTCTCGTCTCAGACACCTTCGTTTCTGCCGTACTCATCGGCATCGAACTCGGCGTTGCGCTTTTCCTATTCCATACGAAAACCGATTTCCGCTACATTCTGTATCTCGCAGCCCTCGGCGTCATCGTAGAGGCGCTCGGCACAGCCACCGGGCAATGGTCGTACGGTGTCCCGTATTACGTCCTGTGGTGGGTAGTCACGTGGTCGGCATCTGGCCTCATCCTCTACCGGACCGGCCTGCCGCTTGCAGCGGCCATCGCCACTCGTTTCCGCACTACTTGACTGCTTTGCCGTAGCGGCCGGGATTGAGGATGCGGTTCGGATCGACGGCGTCTTTTATCTTTTCGGTAAGTTCAAAACATGGGCCCTCAGCATGGTCGTAGAGTTCGCGTATGGTATCTATATCAAGCCGGTCGGGGAATGTTCCGAGTTCCCTGGCGAATTGCAGCATGCGCTTAAACGCGCGGCGAGCTCGCTCGCATTCTTCGGCATCATCGCGATTGAATACGATAGGGATGTTCGATGCGAATGCCCGCTGCGAAATGGCGGTCAGCGTTATGAGTGGCTCAAGCTGCTCGGAGAGGAAGATGTCCGTGACGCCGCGCACGAACTCGCGCACGAGCGTTGCATCCACGGGGAGCACGGGGGTGTACCAGATGAGGCCGCTGCCGTCGCGGTCAGGATGTAGATGATGGGCGGGCATGGGATGCGGATTCTTCAGGTAGGCGAGCGGCAGCGCCACCTCGCTCGGTATCCCTTCGAGCACGTCGAGCGCGTCCTGCATGCCTTCGAACGACTTCTTGAATCCGAAGTTCGGCATGAAGCGTAACACCTTCCCTACGAGCGCGGCGCGCGGCCTATTCATGAAGACCGAATGCAGCGCATACTTGAATTCACGATGAATCGAGCGTTTGACGCCGCGCTCGAGATCGCGCGGGCAGTAGATGCCAATCAGCACGACCCAGTCGGAGACGTGTCGGCGTTTCGAGAGTTCGAGCAAGTGCTTTTCTGGTATGACACCCTTGATGAGCCATTCATTCTTCGATTCAACCATCGAGAGCACTCGCCGCATATTCATGAGGTTCAGCCCGCCGATGAGTGAGCCGAGTCGCTCTTTCGTTTTTGCGATAGAACGCACCGCGTCTTCCATGTGCTGTTCATCGATGAATGCTACGAATTGGCTTATCCGTTCGGATTTCCGCACGAGCGCAATCGTCGCCCGCGTGACAACGCCGATATTCCCCTGGGCGAACAGCCCGTCGAGATACGGGCCGACTTTCCATTTATAGACGGGGTCTGCTTTCACTCCCCCGAACGCGTGGAAAGCGGAACGGTACAATTCTCCGTTCGGGAGTACCGCCTCGAGACTCATCACTGCGCCGAAATGGTCGATGTCTGGCGTCACGCCGTATCCTCGCTCAAGTGCATTCCCGATGATGCTGCAGGAGGGGCCGCCACCGGTCGTCGGCACCATGAATGGAAGGCTGTGCTCTTCGAAATAATCGAACAGATCTTGCTGAGTGACGCCGGGCTCGAGAGTCACATACGCCAGCGCTTCATTGCACTCGATAACCCTTTTCATCCCCGACAGGTCGAGAATGACGCAGTTATCCGCCACAGGGAGCGAACTGCCGAACCCCCAATCATGTCCGGTCGAGAACGCGTGGAGTGGGATGCGATGCGTATTGGCGATGGCGACAATCTTCTGGACGTCCTCGGCGTTCTTCGGCCGTAGCGCTCCGGCGATGGAGCGTTTCGTACCGAGCGTATTAGCGTGGTACGCGGCAGTCGCTTCCTCCGCACTGAGTACTTCAAGCCCTGAGATCCCGCGCCATCCGACAAAGGCCTCTTCAAGCGGCATGGAGTAATTGTACCAAGCGCAAGCTGGCCCGAGCAGCTTGTACACACGGTTTTCAGGGAACTGTCAATCTATTACCATTCACAATTGACCATCGCTTCAGGGTTCCCGCCGGACGCCGTAACGGAGGATGACGAGGGTAGCGAGAGCGACTGCAAACGCTACGGCAGCGACGCGATACCAGAGAGGAAGGGCCCCCGTGTACGCGAAATAGAATCCGAACGGCGCGACGCCGATGGCGGTCGCGACGACGTAGGAACGCCACGGCATCGCGCTGAACAGCCCGAGCGCGTAGCTTAAGATGTCAACCGAGACGAGTATGCGCATGAGGACGACCATCCAGAAAAGATTCCGTTTCGGGATGCGGCTCTCGATTGCGCGAATGCGCTCAAGACCGATGAGCCGCGCGACGACCGGCTCGCCGAAACGGCGCGCTATAAGGAATGCGATTGCCGCGCCGAGCGTCCATCCGGCGATGCTCATGAGCGCCGTCGGCAGTGGTCCCCACGCGACCGCGCCGATGGGAATCAAGAGGGCGATGTCGAGCGGTATGATGAATATGACAAAGACAGCCGTGAGGAGGATGTATGCAGCAACGCCGAGTATCCCGCCCTGCGTGACAAGGGTCGCGAGCGCCGCGTGATACCGCTCGGCCAGCACGGAAACCGCGATGAACGTGATCGCGAGCAAGAGAAGCGCGGCGATCTCCCCATGGAGCGTTCCTTTGGGAGGAATCTTCATGCGAATGAGTATAGCTTGAGCCTGATACCGCGAAAGGCGCCCTTTCGGGCGCCTTTCGCTACCGTGATGCCGAGCGGTACTGTACCGACTTTGACGAGGAACGGTACTGGTTCCCCCGAGCGGTACTGTACTGATCCCAATGGGGGCCGGAAGCAGTTCCTGGCTTCACAACCGTGTTGCCCATGTCGGTCGTGCACCCCACCATATAAGGTATCTAAGGGTCTTCCCAGCTCCCTTCTCTCTCCTTGGAATAGGCGCACCGGACTCATACGATCTTGAGATAGATTGGGCGTACTTTGGTGCTTTCGAGGTGCTTTAGGAGCGTGTCGGTCTTGAACCAAAATGAGACAAATGAGACACACCCCCTTAGAAAAAGCTCTCGGCCAAAACGTTGGAATCGAACTGAAGTGAAAGATCGCCTCGCGTCTTGCGGCCAGTCCAGTACTCACCCTCTAGGCGGCGATTCGGTCGCTTGATAATTTTTAGGATCGCCGCACCATCATGAATAGCACTCCTATCCCAAAGGGACGCCTTCGGACGATTCGTGTAGTTATAGGTCAGATACAGATCCTCGCCGTTAGCCGTTGCGTTTATGCTGGTGGTGGTACTGTAGCTAGTCGACTCTTTCGTCATGAGAGTGATATTTATGTCCGAGAAACTCTGACGAATCACCAGAATGACAGGGACCGGTGCGATCGATTGGCCAGTTTTCGGGTCGATCCAATCGCTCTTCAATTCGCCACGCCACGTTCCACGCAAGTCTGGAACCTTAATCGGCACACTGTTCCCTACTTGAGTATCGGAGGATGTGGTCGCGGTCACTGAGGTTGGCGACGATGTTGCAACAGCACTCGACGAATTCGACGATCCTGCGGACGCTACGAGTATGACCACCAGAAAGAATCCGCCAGCGATCCAAAATATCTTACGTGAACTCCCGATCTTCGTTGTCATACCGCGTCAGGGTTAGGGGTAAATCCTGATGGGCGGGTAGCACAAAACCCGCTACCAGGAAGGCCTTGCGGCCTCTATAGGAGTTTCCCCCTATAACGTAAGCCACGCCCTGATAACGGGTTTTCTGTGGCTTACGATTGTCGACCATGCCCGGGGACGAATCCCGCAGGTTTAGGCCATTTCTATTCGTGTGTCGAACTTGTACATAATAGCTCGTTTTCAGCTATCCTTGTAGACCCTAGCTTAGATCTAAGGTTTTGCGAAATAGGTTACCAACAGCAAGACTTTGCCCTATTCAGGCATCTCTTTCGGTTCGTCCTCAACATCTCTTTGTATTTCTTCAAATTCATTCTCGATCTCTGAGAGCCGCTTCTTACATGCCCATTCTGAAGTTAGAGTTTCAAATTTCTCGAGATATTCTATTTTCTGCTTTTTATCCATAGTTATAGTCTAGCGAAAATTATCACGCGGCCCGGATGGTCGGTGAAATATGTGAGCGTTATAATCCCGATCTAGTTTTAAATTTCCACATTCAGGACATGGGGTCTCTGAGATAAGAGTTCCTTTAGGAACTTCAATTTCATTCCGGAAGGAGCAATTCTCGCAGAGCACATATATCTTGTAGCTGGAGCCATTCTCATTATCCATACAACCATTATCTCACTTATGACGTATAAGTGAAGCTGCTCTCTAAGTAATTCAATGTTAACCAATTTTACTGTAATTGCGACACGAACCATCCTCAAACGTGGGAATTGAACTGAAAATATGGTGCATATGCTAGAAACGCAAAAACCACTTTCGTGGTTTTATGCGCTTTAGGACCGTGTCGGTCTTGAACTGAATTTCGGCATTTTTGATGCCGGGCGGTCTGATTAACAGGCCGCACTACCGTGTTGCGGGGGCGGGAATCGAACCCGCGTCTGGAGGTTATGAGCCTCCCGAGGTACCTCTCCTCTACCCCGCTATATAATTTTCTAGCCCATCCGGAGCGCTTTCGCATTCGCTCTCCCGCGCGGTCGCCCGCTCGTATAGGACACTATACCGTTCCCGCGCGCGCGCGCAAGCTAGAGATAACTGAACTCGCGGAAGACGCTCTCGTAGCGCGCGATGGTGCGGCGCGCGAGCGTCTCCGATAAATCGAACGCTGAACCCTCGTGCGCGATTTGGTTGCGCACCTTATGCGCTTCCCACGCGTCCTGGAGCGTATCGAAATCGGACGGCTCCACCTGCCGCAGTTTCTCGCCGATGCCTTCGCCACGGTACCCTTGCTCGCTCAGCATGTCGTCGAGCATGATGTCGGCCTCCGTGATGGCCTCGCGCCACGAACTCGGGCTGCCGGCCTCCATCAGGGATTCGATATGCTCCCAGCGGCGGTTGGCGACGGCGGATTCGGGCGCCGCGACGAGCGTGCCGTAGAACTCGTCTTCGCGCTTCCTCAAGTCGAAGAGACGGAAGAGCGTATAGATGATGACGAAGAGCGCGATGACGGAGAGCGCATAGCCGACGCCGATGATCCAGAGCCACACCTTCGCGAGAAGCGCGCCGAACGTCGCGCCGCTCGCCGCGCTGTTGCCATGCACGAGGTTATTGAAGAAAGCGGAGAACGAGCCGCCGGTCATTCCTTCCAGTATAAACGAAATGCGCTACGTGCCGGCGAGCTTCTCCACTTCCGTACCCGCAGCGAAGAGGACGGGCTCCGCGCCGTGCGGAGCCGTGAAATGCATGCCGACCGGCAGGTCCTTCCCGCCTTTGGCGACCGTGCCCATCGGCACGGAGAGCGCTGGCATGCCGGTGAGGTTCGCCGTCACCGTGAAGATGTCTTCGAGATACATCGAGAGCGGGTCGCTCTTCTCGCCGAACTTGAAGGCCGGTGACGTCGTCGTCGGGAAGGCGATGACGTCGCAGCGCTCGAAGGCGCGGTCGTACTCCGCGCGCAGCACGGCACGCGATGCATCGGCCTTGCGATAGTACGCGTCGATGTAGCCGGAGGAGAGGACGAAGGTGCCGAGCAGGATGCGCCGGCGCGTCTCCGGGCCGAACCCCTCCGTGCGCGACTGCACATAATCGTCGAGGAGCGTCTTCCCGCGCGTGGCGTGCCCGTAGCGCATACCGTCGAGGCGCGCGAGATTCGTCGAAACCTCGGCGGGCATGATGACGTAGTACGCGGCGAGCGCGTGCGAGCTCGCCGGCAGATCGATGCCGATGACTGTGTGCCCTGCCTTCTTAAGCGCGTCGAGCGTCGCGTCGAAAACGGCTTTGAGATCCGGGTCGACGCCGCTTGCGAGGAGCTTCATCGGGACGCCGATGCGCAGCTTCTTCGGCACCGGGCGCGCCGGGTAGAGGCCGTCCGGAATCGTCGTCGAGTCGAGCGGATCGACTCCGCGGATGGCGTCGAAGAGGATGCGTGCGTCCTCGACTGATTTCGCCAAGGGGCCTATCTGATCGAGCGAGGAGCCCATAGCGATGAGGCCCGAGCGCGAGACGGCGCCGTAGGTAGGCTTCAAACCGACGAGACCCGTGAGCGCCGCCGGCTGGCGGATGGAGCCGCCCGTGTCGCTTCCGAGCGCGGCGATAGCCATGTCAGCGGCGACTGCGGCGGCCGAGCCGCCTGAAGAGCCGCCCGGCACGCGCGACGGGTCGCGCGGATTCCTCGTCACGCCGAAGGCCGAGTGCTCGGTCGAGGAACCCATCGCGAACTCGTCCATGTTCGTGCGACCGAGGAAGAGCGCGCCGGCATCTTTGAGCTTCTTTATGACAGTCGAATCGTACGTCGCGCGGTAGTTCTCGAGCATCTTCGACGCGGCGCTCGCGAGCTTCTCGTCTATCAATATATTGTCTTTCACGGCGAGCGGGATGCCGCAGAGGAGCGGCGCCCGCTCCCCTTCCGTATCGATACGCTTTTGCGCCGCGCCGATCGCCGCGGCGTCGGCGTCGAAGAGCTCGAGGTAGGCGTTCAGCTCCTCGTTCTTCGCGCGCGCCGCGGCGGCGCAGGCGTCCCACAGCTCGCGCACAGTGCACTCCCTGGCGCGGAGCGCCTGCGCCGCTTCAGCGATGCTGAGTTCGTTCAGCGCCTTATTCATGCGTGATGATCTGCTTTACGGAAAGCGCATCGCCCTCGCGCGCCGGGAACTGCGCGGCGAGCTTCTCCGTATAGAGACCCGGCGCATGCGGTTCGCCGTCCGCGCGCATCACGTTGCGCATCGCGGGCTTTACCGCGCCCGCCTCCGGCAGCTCGAGCTTCTCGAGCTGCCCCACGTACGCGAGGATGGCGTCGAATTCCTTCGTAAACGCCGCGAGATCCTCGTCGGCGATAGCGATGCGCGCGAGCGCCGCGAGCTTCTTCACCTCTTCGGTCGTAGCCATGGCCGCACTGTATCACGCGCCTAGCCGTTTGAGGAATTCCTTCTCGGCAATGACGGGCACGTCGAGCGAGCGCGCTTTCTCGCGTTTCGAACCCGGATTCTCGCCGGCGACGACGAAGGAAGTCTTCTTCGAAACCGAACCTGCCGCCTTGCCGCCCGCCGAGCGCACCTTCGCCTCCGCTTCCTCGCGCGAAAGCGTCGGCAAGGTGCCGGTGATGACGACCGTCTGGCCGGAGAGGGGCCCGCGCGCTGGCGCGCTCACTCTGCGTATCTTCAAATGCCTCTTGAGCCGCGCGAGGACCGCGCGATTGCCCGCGTCCTTGAACCACCGCGCGACCGATGCGCCGATGACGGGACCCACGCCGTCCACGCGCGCGAGCGATTCACCGCTCGCTTTCGCGAGCGCGCCGAGCGTCTTCCAGTGCGCGGCGAGAAGGAAAGCCGTCTCGTCGCCCACGTGCTCGATGCCCAGCCCGATGAGGAGCCGATCGAGCGTCACGCTGCGTGCGGCCTTCACGGCCGCGATGAGATTCGCCGCCTTCGTCTCTTCGAAACCCTCGAGCGCGAGGAGTTCGTCCTTCGTGAGCTCGAAGAAATCGTCGAAGTCCGATACGAGCTTCTCTTCCATGAGGAGCCGGACGGTCTCGCGGCCCATGCCGTCGATGTCGAGGGCGCTCTTCCCCGCGAAATGGATGAGCTTCCGCGCCTGCTGCTCGAAGGACCCCGCGACCTTGCAGCGATGCGCGGCTTCGCCCGGTACGCGCTCGGTCGCGCCGTCGCCGCCGCACAAGGGCGAATGCGTCGGGAACGTCCACGGCTTCGTCCGCTTGGGGCGCAACCCCTTCACGACCGAGACGATCTCGGGGATGATGTCGCCCGCCTTCTGCAGGATGACCGTGTCGCCGATGCGGATGTCTTTCTCCTTTATGAAATCCTCATTGTGGAGCGTGGCGCGCGCCACCGTCGTCCCCGCGACCGCAATCGGCGCGAGATGCGCGACCGGTGTGAGCTTCCCCGTCCGTCCCACCTGGAGCGTGATGTCTTCCACGATGGTCTCGACCTGCTCCGGCGGGAACTTGTATGCAAGCGCGAAGCGCGGCGCCTTGCCGGTATAGCCGAGCGCCTCCTGCGCCCTTCGGCTTTCGACCTTGAGCACGATGCCGTCGAGCTGATAATCGAGCGCATCGCGCGCCGGACCCTTCCACTTCTCCCAGTACGCGAAAGCGCCGTCGACGAAATCCGTGTGCGCGTGCTCGGGGTTCACCGGGAAGCCGAGTGCGGCGAGATACGCGAGCTCCTCGCTTTGCGTCTCGGGCGGCGTCTCGGACGTGCGCGCGAGGTCGTAGATGAAGGCGCCCAGGGGGCGCGCCGCCGCGATGGCCGGGTCGAGCTGGCGGATGGAACCGGCGGCGGCGTTGCGCGGATTGGCGAAGACAGGTTCCCCAGCGGCAGTGCGCTCGACGTTGAGCTTCTCGAACCCTGAGCGCGTGAGGTAGACCTCGCCTTCGGCGACGAGCGAGATGGGCCGCGCGAGGCGCGCGGGCACCTCGCGGATGGTGCGGACGTTATGGGTCACGTCTTCGCCCGTCACCCCGTCGCCGCGCGTCGCCGCGAGGACGAGCGCGCCGTCCGCGTACGTAAAGACGATCTTGAGCCCATCAATCTTGAGCTCGAGGTCGTACGACGGCGCAGCGCCTACGCTCCTGCGCACGCGCTCGTCGAAAGCACGCACCTCCGCTTCGGTGAATGCGTCGTTGAACGACCACTGCTCGACCGCATGACGCACCTTCTTGAGCTCGGGCAGCGCTTCGCCGACCACTCGCTGTGTGACGGATTCCTCGCGCACGAGTTCCGGATAGCGCTCCTCGAGCGCGGCAAGCTCGCGTGCGAGGGAGTCGTAGGCCGCGTCCGAGATTTCCGGCCTGTCGAGCGTGTAGTAGCGATGGGCGTGGTACGCGAGGAGCTCGCGCAATTTTTTCGCCCGGAGCACCGCATCCCGCGGGGTGGCCATATGCCGCCACTATAGCAGGCCCTCTAATAATGGGCGTAGATACCGCGCGAGGAGAAACGCGCGCCGTTCGGGTTCGCGACCGTCGCGCAGGAGACGTTATACCCTTGAGAGAAGAGGTAGGTCGGGCCGGTCCCATTCTGCTTGTAGACCGTGACGTCCGCGCAGTGCTGGCCGGAATCGAGCGAGAGCCGCTCCGCGACGACCCATTGGGACGATGTGTACGAAACGATGCCTGTGGGAACGTCCGGCGGGTAGGAGGCGCTTCGACCGTCGCACGCCATGAGGGGTGCAGACGCCGGCTGAGGCCATGGGTACGCGAACGAATTCAGCTGCTGGTCGGCGTAGAGCACGCACTCGAGTCCTGCGTCGGCAGCGTAGAACGCGTCCTGCGACGCGAGGGCGGTCGACGAGAGGACGATCTGCTTGTAGCCGAGCGCGCCGAGTTCGAGGCCGAAGGCGAGCATCACGGACATGAAGATGACCGCGACGAGAAGCGCTATGCCGCGCTTATGCGGACGGCGGGGAGTCATTGCCATGGCGTCAATTGGTCAGTGACAATCGCGCGCTCCGTCGTCCCGTGGAAATCCCAGGTCACGGTCGCGACGACCCGCTCATCGTTCGGCGAGACGGCGTAGAACTGAACCGTACGCGTGTAGGGCGTCTCGACGCTGGTAACGCGCTGGGAGTAGATGGCGCCGGAATAGGAAGGCGCCGAGCCGCCGTCGAAGTAGAGCGGCGTACAGGTGCTGCCGACGGTGCATGCCTGCAGCGTGCCGAACCACCATGATGGCAACCCAGGAGGGGTGAACCACGGGTCGGCCGTGCATGCCGAATTGACGCACTGCGAGACGGGGCTGGAGAGGAACGCGCTCCAGGCATTGGCCGAGACCGATGTCCCGCCGGCCTGATAGGCGCTCAAATAGGCATTGTCGCGTAGCGCGCGTACGTACTCGATTCCCTCTTGCGCGAGGTAGGTGGCGGTCAGCTGCTCGCGCGCGAGCTCGGTGGCGACGAGCGTGCGGTCCGCCGTGTACAAGGGGCCGGCGATGGCGAGCGCGAGTATCGCGATGGCGACGAGCGTCTCGACGAGCGTAAACGCTCGCCGCGCGTTCGCTTCGCCGGTCGCTCGCTTAGTGGTTGGCTCTCTCATAAAAAATCAGATATCGGAACCGCGCATCGTCGCGCTGCTCTCGACCGTGAAATATTGGGTCTTCCCATGCCCGTACGAGATCTGGCCCGAAATGACGATGGTCACGCGCGCCTGCCCGTAATCGCCCTGCCGCACTGTCTGCGCGTTATAGGAAGTGAACAGGAGCGACGTGATGTCCACGGACGAATCGGTAAGCGGCGTCGTGGCACCGGTTCTGGAATCGTACTGATCAATCCCATTGGTCGTCGAATTCAAGAAATACTTGATGTAGTCCCCTGGCGGATCGGTCGCATCGGAAAACGAGAAATCGGTGCCCGAACAGGTGTTCGTCGTGCCGAGGCAGTAATCGAAACCCGTGCGAATCGTGCGCGTCATGTCTTCGAGCGCGAAGGAGAGGTTGTTGATGCCGGTCGTGACGGCGTGCGCTTCCCGGTCCGCGCCAATCATGATGAGGTAGGCGCCGGTCGCAATTGTCATGACGACCGCGAAAAGGCCGACGGCGACCATAAGCTCAATGAGCGTGAAGCCGGAACGTACCGGGATGCGGTCATTGGCGAATGTCATGGCGCGGTTCATGGGCATGAGGCGGCATCGCCGTTAATCTCGCCGGTCGTCGAGACCGACACGTAGCGCGTCCCGCCCTGTGGCGAGAGGAGCGCGAGACACGCCGAGGTGTAGTACGCCGACCATGCGGGCTGCGAGAAAGTCGTACCGATGCTGATGTAGGGCGTATCGTTCGGGCGCGAGAACACGACATCCATGCTTGTCAGGGTCGCCTGAAAGAGCGGGGTGTACCAGCCGTGTTCGCACACCCACGGGATGAGCTGCGACACGTGTACGCAGAAATTGCTTATCGTGATGCCGTTGTTGATCATGTAGGGGGACACCTCCTGGTCCGAACCGGCCGTATAGACGCAATCGCCCGGCTTTGCATTCGGCGCGTTCGCGCCCAAGGCGAACGGGCCGTAGCAGCTGTTCGTGTCTGGCGCCGGGGACGTATCGGCGAAGAAGATAAACGAGGAGTTCGACGAGGTATCGAAATGGAGGCCATAGCCGATGTTCGCGTTCGCGCCGAGGCCGCGCGTACCGAGGCCGTAGGTCTCGGCGGAGCGCATCGTGAGGCCGATGTCGTACGCGGTATTCGCGAGCGTGAACGAATTGTTGAATGAGCGCTGGTTCGTGAGGACGATGGCTACCATGATGGCGATGATGGCGAGCACGACGAGCATCTCGACGAGCGTGAATCCGCGCGCGCGGCCGCGACGTTTCGCTAGCGAGGCCACACCGCGGCGAAAGCGAAGAGGTTCCATTGTGTGAAGTACGCGAGGAGGAAGCCGGCGGCGAGGAAAGGCGCGAACGGTACCTCGCTGTTCATTCTAGAGCCCCGAGGCCTGCGCGCCAATAGCAGTATCCCGATGGCGGCGCCGATCCAGAACGAGAAAACGAAGCCGGTAAGCGCGACAGGTCCCGCGAGAAGCCCGAGGCCGAGCGTAAGCGGCGCATCGGCGAGACCCATCGCCCGCCCGCGGGAGATGGCGTGGATGAGCGCGAGGGAGAGCGCAAGGAGCGATGCCGTGAGGAGGACGCTGAGGAACGCGTATCCTGACGGTGCGGCGAGGTATCCCGCGAGGGCGGCCGCGAGGACGAAGGCGGCGAGGACGGGCGGCGGCAGTATCTGGTGCGCGAAATCGTAGCGGACGAGCGCGAGGAGGAGTGCGAGCGAGACGAGCATGAGGGCAAGCGCGGGCGAAAGGCCGAGCTTCGCGTACGCGAGCGCGAAGAGCGCGCCGAGGACGAGCTCCGCGACCGGATCGGCGGCGGAGAGCCGGACGCCGCAGCAGCGGGAGCGGCCGCGAAGCGCGAGGTACGAGACGACGGGGATGAGCGCCGCAGGCGGGAGCGGCGCGCCGCACGCGTCGCAGCGGGAGCGGCCCGCGAGGAATCCCTCCCCCGTGTAGAGCCGCGCCGCGACGACGCCGATGAAGCTCGCGACGACGACGCCGAGGGCGAAGAGCGCGGCCGCGATGAGGAGCGTCATGGGTGCATGATAGCAAGCTCCCGCCTGGGGCAGGAGCTGCTGCGCCCCGGGACGGGGGCTACGGGCACGCGGTTTCGGCGCTCGTCAGCGGGGACGGCTCATACTTGCCGACGCTCTCACTGTCGATGCACCACGAGTTCGACGTCGCAGTGAGCTCGGCGGAGACGGCGTACGCCGTCCCGTTCGCGCTCACGTTGCAGACGATGGAGCCCGGGCCGTTCGCGGCGTCGGCGCTCGCAATCGCCGAATGGATGGTCGGGTCGCTGAACATGTTGTCGGCCGCCGCGCAGTTGCTTTCCGTCGAGGCGTTCGTCCCATAATGGTAGCCGTTGCCGTCGAAGTAGATTTCAGCTTGGCTGCGGATGGTCGAGAGGTTCGACTGGACCGCCGCATCGTTGCCCTTCTCTCGGGCCGTATTGAGGGACGCGAGCACGACCGCCGAGAGGATGCCGATGATGGCGATAACGACGAGGAGCTCGATGAGGGTAAAGCCTCTGCGCATGGTGCCGCCTATCATAGCAGATGAAACGAACACGCCCCGAGGACGGGGCGTGTTCGAGAACGATACAGAGCGTCTTAAGGGCACGTGGTGATAGCGGATGCCGGGAAGGTTCCATTGGTTCCGGACTCGAGTTTCGACGCGCCGGTCGAATCCGTGCACCACCAGGTATTAGCGGCTGCCGTCAGCGCGGCAGCGACGATGAACGACTGGCCGGCAGAGCCAGTGGCGCAGGCGATGTTGCCCTGGCCGTTATCAGCATAGGCTGACTTCATCGCTTGCAGGATGACCGGATCTGAGAACATGCTCGCCGCAGCCGTAGTGCAGGCCGCGCCGGTCGACCATGTCAAGGTGCCGAAGCTGTTGCTGTTGTCGCCGTAGTAGATTTCCGCCTGCGTGCGGACGGTGTTGAGGTCCGATTCGACCGCCGCATCGTTGCCCTTCTGGCGGGCCGTATTGAGGGACGCGAGCACGACCGCCGAGAGGATGCCGATGATGGCGATAACGACGAGGAGCTCGATGAGGGTGAAGCCTCGGAAACGATTTTTCATGGTAAATATTGAAGCTCTGTGCATACGGTTAATATCAGAAGTATACGGCACTGGCGGGGGTCGCGGGACGGGGTTGTGGATAACCCCGCCCTAGATGGCGCTCGCGAGGTTGTAGATAGGCATGAGGACGGCGGCAAGGAGGACACCGACGCCGACGCCGAGCATGACGATCATGATGGGTTCGATGAGGCCGACGAGGGTGTCGACCGAGTTCGTCACCTCGCGGCTGTAGAACTTCGCGAGCGTGGTGAGGATCTTTCCGAGCTCGCCCGTCTCCTCGCCGACGCGCGTCATCGCGACCATGATGCCCGGCATCTCCGGATGCTTGCTCATCGCGCTCGCGATGGACGAGCCGCCCTTCACGTCGAGCTCGATGTCTATGAGCGCGGCTGCGTAAGCGGCATTCCCCACCACCGACGCCGATATCTCGAGCGCTTCGATGACCGAGACGCCGGACATGAGCATCGTGGAGAAGTTGTCGGCGATGCGCGCGAGATAGAGCTTCTTGTAGAGATCGCCGACGTACGGCGTCGAGATCTTCAGCGTGTCGAGGATGAGCTTGCCGCGCTCGGTCTTGCGCATCTGCCAGAGGTAGAAGCCGAGCGCGATGAGGCCGATGAGGATGAAGATGCCATACTCGACGAGGAAGTTCGAGAACCCGATGATGATGCGCGTATAGAGCGGCACCTGGGTGCCGGAGTCGATGAGCACGGCGCTGATCTTCGGGATGACGAGGGTGAGCATGAGCCCCATGACGCCGAAGAAGACGGCGACGACGAAGATCGGATAGATGAGCGCGTTCTCGGCCTTGCTCATGACCTCATAGCTGCGGTCGAGGTAGTCGGCGAGGTAGACGAACGTCTCCGACAACTTGCCGGATTCCTCGCCCGCGCGGACCATGTTGACATAGAAGACGGAGAAGACTTCCGGGTGGCGCGCGAGCGCCTTGCTGATGGAGCTGCCGCCCTGGAGGTCGTCTCCCACCACCGAGAGCACGTCGGCGAGGCGCTTGTTCGTCACCTCGGCGGCGAGGAGGCGGAAGACGCGCAGCGCCGACACCTGCGCTTCGAAGAGGGTCGAGATCTGTCGCGAGAGGATGACGACGTCCTTGTTCGAGACGCGGTTGAGGAACGGGATATCCATTTGGAGGACGGATCGCTTCTCGCCCGACTCTATCTTCGAGATGATGAGGTTGCGCCGCTGGAGCGCGGAGACGGCGACTTCCTGCGACGGCGCCTCGATGGAGCCGTCCCGCTCGTGCCCGTCCTGGTCGATGGCGTGGTAGGTGAAGAGCATGCTCGGTTATCGCACGGCGGCCGGCCGGGTCATAGGTAGCGCTCGAAGGTCTTCGGGTCCATCGCGTGCTCGTACGCGTGCTCGACCGTTACCTCCCCGCGCCGCACGAAGTCCGCGAGGAGGCGATCCATGCTGATCATGCCATCCTGGGAACCCGTCTGGATGACGGAGGCGATCTCGTGCGTCTGCTTCTCGCGGATGAGGTTCGCCACGGCGTTGTTATTGATGAGAAGCTCGTATGCGGGGATGAGCCCGCCCGAGATGCGCGGAATGAGCCGCTGGGAGAAGACGCCGGCGAGAGACCCCGAGAGCTGCACGCGCACCTGGTCCTGCTGCTCGGCCGGGAACATGTCGATGATGCGGTCGATCGTCTGCGCCGCGTTATTCGTGTGGAGCGTGGAGAAGACGAGGTGGCCAGTCTCGGCGGCCGTCACGGCGGCCGAGATGGTCTCGTGGTCGCGCATCTCGCCGACCATGATGACGTCGACATCCTCGCGGAAAGCGCCCTGGAGCGCCGTATGGAAGTCCGGCGTATCGATATGCACTTCGCGCTGGTGGACGAGCGATTTCTTCGGCATGAACAGGTACTCGACCGGGTCTTCGATCGTGAGGATATGCTGCGCTTCGACCTCGTTGATGTGCTCGAGCATCGAAGCGAGCGTCGTCGACTTCCCTTGCCCGACGGGACCGACGACGAGGAAGAATCCCTGCGCGCGCTGCGTGAACGTCTCGAGGATTGGCGGCAGGTTAAGCTCGGCAAGCGTCGCGATCTTGTTCGGGATAAGCCGGGAGGCCATCGCAATCGTGCCTTGCGTGCGATAGCCGTTGATACGGAACCGCGAGTCCTCATGGTGCGCGTACGAGAGGTCGACGGCCTGGTCCTTCTCGAACGTCTCCCAGCGACCTTCCGGCACGATTGAACGCAACATCACTTCGGTGTCTGCGGCCGTGAACGCTTGGTATCGCGTGAGCGGCACGAGCTCGCCTGAGACGCGGATGACCGGCGACCCGCCCGCGAAGATATGCAAGTCGGAGCCGCCTTGGGCGATGACGAGGTCGAAGAGCTCCTTGAGGCGCTTGTCGATCGTCATGTTAGCTCGACGCGGGCTTCCCGCCCTCGATGATGCGCACGACTTCAGCGAGGACTTCCGACGGGATGGCCGAGGCCTTGATGATGTATCCGTCGGCCTTGAGCTGCTTCGCCTTCTCGATGTCGGAATCCTGTCCTTGGTTCGAGAGGATGATGATCTTGCTGTCCGACGCGAGCTTCTCCTTGCGGATCGTCTGCAGCGCTTCGAAGCCGTCGATGCCCGGCATAATGAGGTCGAGCAGGATAGCGTCCGGGGCCGGCACCCCGCCTTTCCGGAGCGCATCGAGAAGCTTCTCTCCGCCGTCGAACACGTTCACCTCATGTCCCGCGCTCCTGAACTTGACCGCGTACAGGTCGAGCAGGAATCGGTCATCGTCGACGAGGTACACGCGATAGGCCATTGCTAGCCAGTATACTATGCCGCGCCGTCAATATCTTCCGGCTCGGGGAAAAGCTCGCCGCCGAGCGTATTCACCTCTTCGAACGGGATGGCGCCGGCGAGCGCTTTCACTATCGCGTCTTCGCGCATCGTGCGCATGCCGCCCGCGCGGGCCGCGGCATAGATGTTCTCCTCCGTCGGCTGCTTGAGTACGGCTTCCTCGAGCGGTTTGTTCATCTGCAGTATCTCGAAGACGCCTGTGCGGCCGCGCGTCCCGTCCGCGCACTCCGCCGTCGGCTTCGCATGATAAAAATTCTTGAACGGCGGGAGCTTCGCGCGGTATTTCTCCGGCAAATCCTCGAACTCCTGGTCGAGGAGCCCTTTGAGGCTCTCGGAAACGGGGAACGGCTCACCCGCGCCGTCGCACAGCTTCCGGACGAGACGCTGGCCGATGACGGCGACCAAGGTCGGCGCGATGAGGAACGGGTCGACGCGCATGTCGATGAGGCGCGGAATGGCGCCCGCGGCCGTGTTCGTGTGGATGGTCGAGAAGACGAGGTGGCCCGTAAGCGCGGCTTGCACGGCGAGCGCTGCGGTCTCCTTGTCGCGAATCTCGCCGACCATGATGACGTCCGGATCCTGGCGCAGGATGCTGCGGAGTCCGTTCGCGAACGTGTAGCCGATTTCCGGCCGCACCTGGCTCTGCGAGACGCCGGGCACTTCGTATTCGACCGGATCCTCGAGCGAAACGACGTTCGACGTCTCGCGGTCGAGCTCGGACATCATGGCGAAGAGGGACGTCGACTTGCCGGAACCCGTCGGCCCGGCGATGAGGATGATGCCGTACGGGACCTTCATGACCTCGCGGACGACCTTGAGCTGCGCCTCGTCGAACCCGACCGACTCGAGGGTTGCGGTGGCGGCCGACTGGTCGAGGATGCGCATCACGACCTTCTCGCCGTACTGCGTCGGGAAGGTGGAGACGCGGAAGTCGATGCGGCGCTTGTCGACCGTCGCCGAGAAGCGGCCGTCCTGCGGCTTGCGCTTCTCGTCGAGGCGCAGGCGCGCGAGGATCTTGATGCGCGCGACGACCGCCTCGTGAACCTTGCTCGGCAGCTCGAGTGACGTGTGGAGGTCGCCATCGACGCGGAAGCGGACGCGTGTCTTCTTCGGCGTCGGCTCGACGTGGATGTCGGAAGAGTGCCCTTCGATGGCATACCGCAAGATGGTGGAGACGATCTTCGTCACCGGCGCATCCTCCTTGAGCGCTTCGGAATGGCCCGAAAGGTCGAGTGATTCGGCGCCCGTCGCGGCTTCATCGGCTGGCGCCGGGGTCCCGGAAACGTTCGCCGACGGCTTCGTCGTCGTCTCGTACTCTGAGAGCGCCTTGCCGACTTCGCCTGAGAGATTCTGGTACGCCTCGATGACGCGATCGAAATCCTGCTTCGTAATGAGGAAGACCTTATACGGGATGGATGATTCTCCCGAGATGAATTGCAGCGCATCGAGCGCTTCGATGTTGTCGGGATCGACGATGCCGACCTCGAGAGCTCCGTCGGCCATGTCGAGGGGCACGATGCCGTAATGGCGTGCCGAATCGACCGGGATATAGCTGAACGTCTCTTCGTCGGCCGGCGAATCGCCGAGGATGCGCGTCGGCAGACCGTACTCCTTCCCCGCTTCCGCGAGCGCGTCGGGGAGCGAGATACCCTGTTCGGACAGCGCCTCCTCGAGCGGCCGCTTCTTCGCGAGCTCCGCTTCGACCGTCGCGCGGCCTTGCGCCGAGAGCATGCCCTTGTCGACGAGTAGTGCGAGGAGATTCATTCGAACGGGGGCCGACCGCGTTCAAGCGGCCTGCACAGTGCGCGAATAATCGATGCCGATGCGGTCGTGCATACTGTCATTATCGTACCATGGCGAACGCCACGCCACGGCGGCTGTCGTGATTATTTTCCGCCGACGCCGCTGATGGGCGCGAACGGATCGGGTCGGCCGGAGACCTCCGGCGTCACTGGCGTCGCGATATCCACGAGCGCGGCGAACCGCGGATCGGTGAAGATGCTCGTGTTGAACGAAATCGATTGGAGCTCGCTCGCGAGGGTCTGGAACTGCTGCTGCGCGACGGTCGAGGTCGCGTTACTCGAGCTCAGCGAGCCCTGGCTGCTATTGCCGCCGAAGAAATACCAGTAGGTACCGCCAATGGCGGCGAACGTGACGAGGATCGTGGCGATGGTGTTGAAGTTCATTTTCATACGTGCGTATCGTCGCTATCACCGGAGCCAGTACAGGCGCAGGCTCATCTGGTAAATGTAAATCCCGGTATCGGAGCCCTTCACGGAAAGCTGTCGGACATCGAGGAGCCGTTCGCTCAACTCGACGCCGCGGAGGAACTTCTGAAACGCCGCGTACGATCCCGTCGCGGAGACGACCAGGTCGACTGACCCGATGCCGCCGGTACCACCCGTCGAGAGGCCTGCCGGCGCGCCCGCGGACGCGGAACTCGCCGCCGGCGCCGAGACGTTCACGTTCGAGAGCGTGAGGCCGGAGCGGGCGGCGAGCGCATCAAGGTCGAGGATGATGCTCACGTTATCGACTGAATCCGGCAGGAGCGTCGTGAGCCGCGCGATGTCCGCGGGGTTCATGGCGTCGCGTTCCGACACGAGCTGGCTCTCTTCGGTCGCGTAGGCCTGCGCCGCCGCGAGCGCTTGATCGTCGCTCGCGATCGCGTTCTTCGTGCCGGCGATGCTCCCGTTCCACGTCGGACCGACGTACCCCACGAAGAGGGCGATGGCGGCTATGACTGAGATCAGCGGATAGATGCGGCTCATCATGGCAATGTCGTCGTCGCGGCCGGCGTCGCGGCCGGCGTCGCGGAAGACGGCGAGAAGGCGACAAGCTTCGGATCAAGCGCCGCCGCGAGCGCGAACGAGACGGAACCGTCTTGGGGATTGACCGCGATGTCCGAGAAGATGGCGTCTTTAATCCGCCCGTCCGCCGCGAGCGCCGACGATACCGCCGCGAGCGAATTGAAATCTTTCGCGATGCCGGCGCCCGTCACGCTGACGGCTCCCTTATCGTCAGTGGCGACGCTCAGCTCCGAGATGCGGACAGAGACGGGGAGCTGCGCGTCGAGATCGTCGAAGAAGCCGGAAAGCGCGATATGGTTCGCGAGCAGCTGTTCGCCTGCCTTGAGGCGGTCGCTCAACCGCAGGAAGCTCTCGACTTTCGCCGAGTCTATCGATGCCCGAGCGTTCGCGAGCTGGACATCCTTCCCGGCAAGCACGGAATCGAGTATGTGCCCATAGATGAATAAGCCGATTGCAATCGCGAGGACGACGCCGATAGCTCCGTACGCGACGAACCCGAGCGCGCTGCCCAAGTCGCTCGTATTGAACCGGCGCCGAGACGTCGAATCGGGTCTCGGGACGAATGAGGTCGGGATGTTGGGAATGAGTGCCACTGGGCGTCAGTATACCGCGCAGGGAACGGCGCGCGGCGCGGCGTTCAGTCGCGTCTGGGGACAAACGCGCGCATTCACGCTTCGTCGAGCTTGCGGAGCGCGATGCCGACCGCGACCGCGAACTCCGGGCCTATCTCTTTCAGGACCGGCCGCATGAATGCCGGCGCTTCGGTCTTCGCGAACGGATCCGCGACGCGCACGTCGATGGAGAATACTGTCTTCGCGTATGACTCGAGGTCCCGTGTCACGCCGCCACCGCCGGTGAGAATGATGGCGCTGATCGCCTTGTGGTGCGTCGTCTCGTACTGGATGAGGACGCGCCGCACTTCCGCGAGGATGCGCGAGAACGTGAGTTCCGGCGACTCGAGCCCCGAATCGTCGCGGAGCCCCGCCTCTTTCTTCAACTGTTCGGCGCGCGCGAACGGGATTTCCTGCGCAGCGGCGATCGCCCGCGTGATGTCCTGGCTGCCGACGCTGATAGCGTGCGAGAACGCGACGATACCGCTCTCGACGACGTAGGTCTTCGTCGACGCAGCGCCAACGTCGACGACCATGACGGGCTTCACGAGCTCGTCGACGACGGCGCGGATGGTGCTGAAGATCTCGATCTCGTAGAAGCTCGCGGCAAGCTTCGCGCCCGAGACGACCCGCTGCAGGAAACGCAGCTCGTCGTTATGCACAGCAACGAGCAGCACGTCGACCTTGTCGTGCACGGCGCCATGCGCCGGATCGCGCGACGGCACGATGAACCAGTCGAGCTGCACCTCGCTCACGGGTACCGGGATGTATTTGCGCGCTTCAAGCTCGATGACCGTCTTCTGCTCGGCGACGTTCTTGCGATACGGCAGTTCAACGAGCGTGAGCAGGGAGCGCGCGAAAGGGATGGAGACGCCGCAGTTCTCCGTCGTCACCTTCGCCTCCCGGAGGAGGTCTCTCAAGGTCTCGATGACCTGCTCGGCGGAGAGGTTCGTCGCCTGGCCGACTTCGACGCCGCCGTACGGGCCGAGCGCGAGCTCGCCGTACGTCTCGAGCACCGCCTGGCTGTGCTCTTTGCGCAGCTGCACGACTTTCAAGGACGAAGAGCCGATATCGACGCCGAGGACGCTCTTCCCTTTGCTTCCGAAAAGACCGCCGAGGAACGACATGTAGGATAATACTATCATGCTGTACTGGCTCGATGCGCTCTTCCCTCCCCGTGCAGACGAGCGCGCGCTGCGCGGCGTCTCGGCAGCTGCGTTCGCCGCGCTCTCGGACGCCCGGCGCACGGACTGCACGCGCCCCGCGACGATCGCGCTCCTGCCCTTCTCCGATGCGCGCGTGCGCGCTGCCGTGCACGAGGCGAAATATCACGGAAGCGAGAAGGCGTTCGCGCTCCTCGCCGCGGCGCTCGCGCGTTTCCTGCGCGACGAAACGATGCCGGGGCCGCGCATCCTCGTCCCAGTGCCGCTCGGCACGTCGCGGCGGCGGGAGCGCGGCTACAATCAAGTCGAAGAAGTCGCGCGGCGGGTAGGGGCGGAGCTCGGCATCGCGGTCGATGCCGAGCTCCTCGCGCGCACGCGCGAGACCGCCTCGCAGACCGCGCTTGGCCGCCGCGAGCGCGAAGAGAACATGCGCGGCGCCTTCGGCGCCGCGCATCCCGCGTCCCCGTCGATGACGTATATCCTTCTCGACGACGTCCTCACGACGGGCGCGACCCTACAGGCGGCCATCGACGCGCTCGCGAATGCGGGCGTGGCGCGCATCCTCCCGGTCGCGCTCGCACATTAAATTTGATAAGGTGCTCCCAACGGAGAGGTGGCTGAGTGGCTGAAAGCGGCGGATTGCTAATCCGCTATACGGGGTAATAGCCGTATCGAGGGTTCGAATCCCTCCCTCTCCGCAAAACAACGAGCGAGACGCGCAGCGTTCCGCGGCTATGTTTTGCGAGATGAGGGAGGGATTCGAAGGCGAGCACTGGGGCCCCGCGAGCACGCGGGTATGCGCGAGCGTGGCTAGGCAGAGCAAGGCGCGACGGCGCCGCGCGGGCGCTTAGCCGATTCGCGCCTGCCGGTCTTCGGCACGACGCATATCTCCTTCGTGCGGTAGACTACACGCCGATGACTCCGCCTGAGGAATCCTGGCGCGTAACGCACCGTACGCTCGCATCGATCGCGTTCGAAGGCGACGTCGCGCACATACGCGACATCCGCGACTTCCGTTATCCGTCGGGTATCGAGGACAAGCCCGAGGAGCGGTATCTCAACCGCGATATTCCGCTTGCGGAGATCGAGAGCGCATGGCTCTCCGTCATTCCCTTCCGCCCGCACTTCGCGCACCTCGTCACGAGCTTCGGCATGCGTGACGGCGCGCACCTCGCCATCTCCGTCGAGATACGCTACCGCGATGGCGAGCCGTATGCGCTCTGGAAGACGCTCTATCCGCACTACTGGCTCTCGTACGTCATCGCGACCGAGGACGATGTCTTCCGGCTCCGCACCGACGTGCGTGCAGGCGAATCGATCTACCTGTACCGACTCGCCTTTTCACCAGCGCAGGCGCAACACCTCTTCGCCGACATGCTCCTGCGCGCTGACCACGTGAACCAGCACTCGTTCGAGCGTTTCAACTCAGCAATGAATAGCTGCTCCTCGAACGTGCTCCGCCACCTCGCACGAGCGGCGGGACGTCCGCTGCCCGTGCATCAGTCGCATTTTTTCACCGAGCACCTTGACCACCACCTCGCACGGGAAGGGTTCCTTGCCGCTCCGGCACTGCTTACGGAGAAGGCGCGCGCCCGCCGACTCATAAACCCTCTCGCGCGGATGATTCCACCCGACGCCGCGGACTTCTCCGCGCGCATCCGTGCGCATATCGCCTAGAGCGCGCCCGTAGCCTTCGCGAGCTTGAAGCCGGCCCAGATGCCGCCGATGCCGCCGATGCCGCTCCAAATCACGTAAGAGAAGATGCCGCCGTTCCAGAAATACGGCAGGAAGCTGCCGATCGTGGAGCCGATAGCGAGCCCGCCCCAGATGAGTGTCTTGCTGCTCATAGTCGCTCGTCAGTCAGATATCAGTTATCAGTCTACCATCGTCGAGCTTCAGGACGCGTGCGGCGTAGTGCGCAAAAACCGCGGCACGCCGCGGTTTTGCGCGCACGCTCAACCCCGGTGCCCTAGAAACCCATGCCATCCATGCCGCCCGGAGCCGGAGCGTCCCTCTTCGGCTCCGGGATGTCGGCGATGGCCGCTTCGGTCGTGAGGAGTATGGCGGCGGCCGAAACGGCGTTCTCGAGCGCCATGCGCGACATCTTCGCCGGATCGATGATGCCGGCCGCGATCATGTCGTCCACAACCTCGTCCGCCACGGCATCGTAGCCGGCGGCGGCCTTTCCGTTCTGCACCTTCTCGACGATGGCGGACGCGTCGTCCTTGCCGGCGTTGATGATGATCTGCGCCAAGGGGACCGTGAGCGCGTTGATGACGATACTGTAGCCGGCCGCCTCGTCAGGCGAGCGCGTGTTGTCCTGCGCCGCGAGCTTCTTCGCGATCTTCGCGAGGGCGGTGCCGCCGCCCGCGACGACGCCTTCCTCGATCGAGGCCTTCGTCGCCTTCACGGCGTCGTCGATTTTGTCCTTCAGGTACTTCATCTCGGTCTCGGTCGCGGCGCCGACCGAAATGACGGCCACGCCGCCCGAGAGCTTCGCGGCGCGCTCCTCGAGCCGCTCTTTGTCGAATTTCGATTCAGTCGCTTCCGCCTGCGCCGCGAGCTGGTCGATGCGGGCGGCGATGTCCGCCTTCTTGCCCTTGCCGCCGACGATGGTCGTCGTGTCCTTCGTCGCCGTGACGCGCGCGGCTTTGCCAAGCATGGCGAGCGTCATGTTCTCGAAGGTGATGCCGACATCGTCGGTCACGACCTGGCCGCCGACGACGGCGGCGATGTCCGCGAGGAGCTCCTTCTTGCGGTCGCCATAGCCCGGCGCCTTAACCGCGAGCACGCTGAACGCGCCTTTCAGCTTGTTCACGACGAACGTCGTGAGCGCGTCGCCTTCGACGTCATCGGCGATGAGGACGAGCTCGCGCTTCCCCGACTGCGCAACCTTCTCGAGCAAGGGGAGGATCTCCTGCACGTTCGCGACCTTCTTGTCGGTGATGAGTATGAGCGCGTCTTTCACGACGGCCTCCATGTGTTCCGGGTTCGTCACCATGTACGGCGAGACGTAACCCTTGTCGATCTCGAGGCCTTCGACGACGTCATAGGAGAGCTCCGTGCCCTGGCTCTCTTCCACCGTCACGACGCCGCGCGCGCCGACCTTCTCGACCGCTTCGGCGATGATTGAGCCGAGCTTCTCGGACTCCGCCGAGATGCTCGCGATCTGCTTCACCTGCGCCTTGCCGGACACGGGCTTGGCGAGCTTCTTGAGCTCCGCGAGCGCCGCGTCTTTCGCCGCTTCCATGCCGGCGCGGATGGCCATCGCGTTCGCGCCCTTCATGACGCGCGAGAGACCTTCGGCCACGAGCGCCTCGAGGAGGACGACGGTCGTCGTCGTGCCGTCGCCGGCCGTATCATTCGTCTTCCCTGCTACCTCCTTCACGATGTCGGCACCCATGTTCTCGAACCGGTCCTTGAGGGATATCTCCTTCGCGATGGAGACGCCGTCGTTCGTGATGCGCGGGCCGCCGTAGCTCCGCTCGAGGACGACGTTGCGGCCTTTCGGGCCGAGCGTGACCTTCACGGCGCGCGCCGCCTGGGAGATGCCGCTCGCGATCGCCTTGCGCGCGTCTTCGGAAAAGATGATCTGTTTCGCCATGGTTGTCGCTGGGTTACTTGAGGACCGCTAATATGCTCGACTCGGACAGGATGTAGTATTCTTCGCCGTCCACCTTCACTTCGTCGTATCCGTACTTGCTGAAGAGGACGCGGTCGCCGACGGCGACCGCCATCGGGACGCGCGCGCCGTCTTCGTACTTGCCGGGACCGACCGCGACGACCTCGCCCGTCATCGGCTTCTCTTTGTCAGCCGATGCCGGGATGATGATGCCGGATGCGAGCTTCTTCTCGCCCTCCTTCTCCGCCGGCCTGACCACAACGCGATCGGCGAGCGGCTTCAATGAAAGTTTTTTCGCCATATGTTCGCTGCTTACAGCTTATATATTATATAAAACGGATAAAGCGCCCTGCGGCGTGCAGTATACGGAACCGGCGGGCGTAGGGCAAGTTCTTGCACGGCACCGCGGGTCCGTGGTATGCTCGCCGACACAGATGGAGGCACTCGTATCGGCACTGCCGTACGCGGAAATCATCCTCTCAATCCTCCTCATCGTCGGTATCGTGCTCCAGCAGCGCGGCGCGACGTTAGGCGGAGCCTTCGGAGGCGATAATTTCGCGTCGACATTCTACAAGCGCAGAGGCGCCGAGAAATTCCTATTCAACGCGACAATCGTCATCGCCATTCTCCTCGTGCTCGCGGCGATAACGAACTTCCTTCTGTCAGGCGCATGACGGATGGTGCGCAGGGCGGGTTTGCGCGTGCGTGGCAGCAGCTCACGCGCTCCCGCGCCGTCGCCTGGCTCGACCGCGTGACCGCGCACGTCCGCTCCCTCTCGGCGAGCGACCGAGTCATCTTCTACGTGCTCGCGCTCATCGTCGGCGTCGCGTCCGTCGCGAGCGCCTATGCGCTCGAGCAGTCGCTCCTCGTCGAAGTGCCGGCGTACGGCGGCACGCTCGTCGAAGGCGAGGTTGGCAGCCCCCGCTTCATCAACCCGCTCCTCGCCATCAGCGACGCCGACCGCGACCTCGCGACGCTTACGTACGCCGGGCTCATGGGGCTCGCGGGCAACGGCACGCTCGTCCCGGTCCTCGCTGAGAGCTATACCGTTTCGCCGGACGGCAAGACGTATACGTTCACGCTGCGCTCCGACGCGAAGTTCTCGGACGGGACGCCGGTGACGGCGAACGACGTGGTCTTCACGGTGCAGAAAGCGCAGGATACCGCGCTCAAGAGCCCGGAGTACGCGAATTGGTCAGGCGTCACCGTCCAGGCCCTCGACACGCGTACCGTGCAGTTCACGCTTGCGAAGCCGTACGCACCCTTCCTCTGGCTCACGACGCTCGGCATCCTGCCCGCGCACCTCTGGCAGAGCATCTCGGACGAGCAGTTCCCGTTCTCGAATCTCGAGACGAACCCCGTCGGCGCGGGGCCGTTCAAGATCGCGAGTGTATCGCGCGGCGCGTCCGGCCTCATCCAGAGCGTGTCGCTCGTCGCGAATCCCTCCTACGCGCTCGGCCGCCCGTACCTCGACGGCATCACGTTCGATTTCTACGCGCGCACGGAGGATCTCGCGCAAGCGCTCGCGAGCGGCGCCGTGGCGAGCGCGTACGACGTCCCGGCCGCGGGCGCGCGCACGGCGCCGTACTCCCGCATCTTCGGCGTCTTCTGGAATCCGAACGAGAGCCAGGTTTACGCCCATGAGGAAGTGCGCAAGGCGCTCTCAATCGCCATCGACCGCAGCGCCATCGTGCAGTCGGTGCTCGGCGGCTACGCGACGCCCATCATGGGCCCCGTGCCGCCGGGCAGCGGCGTGAAGCAGGCGCCAATCCCCGCCGCGGGCGACCCGACCGCAGCGGCGGCTCAGGTGCTCGAAGCGGCCGGTTGGACGTACGACGGCTCGGCGCGCGAATGGAAGAATACGGTGGAGAAAGCGACGCTCTCGAGCGTCACCATCCGCACATCGAACGTCCCGGAGCTGCGCAGCGTCGCGAGCGCCGTGAAGAGGAACTGGGAGGCGCTCGGCATCTCGGTCGACATCGAGCTCTACGAGCCCGGCGACCTCTCGCAGAACGTCATCCGCCCCAGGAAGTACGAGGCGCTGCTCTACGGCATGGTCATCGGCCGCGATCAGGACCTCTACGCCTTCTGGGATTCGCAGGAACGCAACGATCCGGGATTGAATATTGCGCTCTACGCGAACAAGACGGTAGACGGGCTCCTCGAGGACGCGCGCACGAACCCGGATCCGCAGGCGCGGGCGAAGGACCTGCAAGGGATCGAGGGCACGGTGGCGTCCGAGTATCCCGCGGCCTTCATCTACGCGCCGGACTTCATCTACGCCGTGCCGAGCTCCCTGCGAGGCGTCGCACTGCCGCAGATTGTGACGCCGTCCGACCGCTTCGCGAGCGTCACGAAGTGGTACATGGTGACCGACAAGGTCTGGCCGTTCTTCGCGCGATGACGGGAGCATTTTCGTACGGGTTTCATCAGTATCTTTCGTAAGCCCGAATACACAAAAATTAATTAACTGACATCAGTATGAATCAAGCACCAGCACCAGCCCCCGCACCCGGACGCTCGCATCCGCCTGAGCGGTCCCGGCCGTTCCCGCCGCGCGACGGGGAGAAGCGCTTCGCCCGCGGTCCGCGCGCGCAGCGCGGCGGACGCACCGGACGCCCGGGCGGCGTCTCACGCCGCATCCAGCGCATGCTCCGCCGTCCGACGGCCATGCCGCGCTCGGCGCCGAAGGGCGCGGACTATTACCCGGAGCGCCCGGCGGCGAACGTCGTGCGCGTCATACCGCTCGGCGGCGCCGAAGAGGTCGGCCGCAACATGCTCGCGCTCGACGTGGGCGCGACCGGCGACATCCTCGTCTTCGACGCGGGCTTCCAGTTCGTCTCCGAAGACAGCGGCCCGGGCGTCGACTACCTCCTGCCGAACACGAAATACCTCGAGAAGAACCAGGCCCGCGTCGCAGGCGTCATCATCACGCACGGCCACCTCGACCACATCGGCGGCATCCCGTTCGTCCTTCCCCGCTTCGGCACGCCGACGATCTACACCCAGGAACTCACGGGCATCATGATCAAGAAGCGTCAAGAGGAATACCCGGACGTCCCGAAGCCGGAGATTGTCACCGTCAAGGCCGGCGAGTCGATGACGATCGGCAAGACACGAGTGCGGTTCTTCCCCGTCACGCATTCCATACCTGACTCGATGGGCGTGTCGATCGAGACGTCGCACGGCAACGTCGTCATTTCGGGCGACCTGAAGCTCGACCACGACGACGGCATCCCGTCCGAGCGCGAGGTCAAGACGTGGGGCGAGCTCGGCAAGGACAAGAACATCCTCTTCATCGCCGACTCGACGAACGCCGAGAAGGACGGCTTCTCCATCTCGGAGAAGCGCGTGAATCAGACCTTGGAGGACATCGTGAAGACGGTGTCGGGCCGCCTCATCATCGGCACGTTCGCGTCGCAATTCGAGCGCATGATCCGCATCATCCAGAGCGCGGAGAAGCTCGGAAAGAAGGTGGTAACCGAGGGCCGCTCAATCCGCAACAATCTTGAGATCGCCGAGAAGACTGGCCTCCTCAAGGTGGAGAAAGGCACGATCATCCCCGCGCAGGACATCGGCAGCTATCCGCCGGACAAGATTGTCATCCTTTCTACCGGCGCGCAGGGCGAGGAGTTCGCCGCACTGATGCGCATCGCGACCGGCCAGCACAAGAACATCACGCTCAACGAGCGCGACACCATCGTGCTATCGTCGTCGGTCATCCCGGGCAATGAGATCAACGTGCAACGGTTGAAAGACAACCTCTACCGCCATGGCGTGACGCTCATCCACTACCGCTCCTCCGACGTCCACTCGACGGGCCACGGCAACACGGGCGAGCTCGTCTGGATGAACAAGCAAGTGAACGCGAAGTTCTTCATGCCGTACTACGGCTACCGCTCGATGACGACCTGCCACGCCAAAGCGGTCGAGCAGGCAGGACGCCCGAAGGACACCGTCATCATTCCGGACAACGGCCTCGTCATCGATATCGAGGACGGCGAGCGCCTCTCCATCCACAAGCAGAAGGTCCCCTCCGCGCCGCTCGTCGTCGACGGCTTCACCATCGGCGACATGCAGGAGGTCGTCATCCGCGATCGCCAGTCGCTCGCCAAAGACGGCATGTTCGTCATCATCGCGAGCATCAACATGAAGACCGGGAAGCTCCGGAAGTCGCCCGACATCATCAGTCGCGGCTTCATCTACCTGCGCGAGTCGCAGGACCTCCTGAACCAGGCGCGGCTCCTCATCAAAAAGACCATCGAGGATTCGACGCATGGCATGAACCCCATCGACCTTGATTACGTGAAGAACAACCTGACCGACACCATGGCGGGCTTCCTCTTCACGCGCACGAACAAGGCGCCAATGGTCATCCCCGTCCTCATCAGCATGTAAATCATCACGCCTAGTGCGGTTCGGAAGCATGCGTCGGCCTCCCCTAAGGGAGGCCGCGCTCGCTCTCGGACCGCCTCTGACGAGCCACGGTTTTCATATGCTACGCTCTCCGTAATGCATCCGCGCATCGTGCTCGCCGTCGGGAATTTCTTCTTCTCGCTCTTCGCAACGCTCACGATCTACATCCTCCTCCCTTACCTCTCGACCTTCATGCCGAGCGCGGCGACCGGCCTCGTCGTCGCGGGCGGCGCGCTCGTCGCGTGCATCGCGTTCCCGTTCCTCCCGCGCCTCGTCGCGCGCTACGGCGCGCAGCAGCTCGCCCTCGTCATCGCGCTCGCCGAGATGATCACGCTCTTCGCCCTCGCGGCCTCGCCCGGCGCCGTCGCGGCCGCCGTCCTCGTCGCGCTCACGGTCGCGCTCCAGCCCTTCCTCGCCTACGAGCTCGACCTCCTTCTCGAGGCGACCGTCGCCGAGGAAGGCACGACTGGGCGCGTGCGTACGCTCTTCCTCACCGCGTGGAACGTCGCGGCGCTCGCCGCGCCGCTCCTCATAGGCGCTCTGCTCGCTAATTCGGATGCGTACGGCCGCATCTTCCTCGCCGCTGCCGCCGCGCTCGTGCCGTTCACCGTGCTCTTCGCCGCGCGCCGGCTGCCGAAGGGCGAAGTGCCTAGGCTCTCGGCTATGGGCGATACACTCTTATGCATCGTCCAGGATCGCGACCTCGCCGCGGTCAGCTTCGGGCATTTGCTCCTCTACCTCTTCTACGTATGGGCGCCCTTGTACGCGCCCGTCTTCCTGCACGACGTCATCGGCGTCTCTTGGGTCAACCTCGGCTGGATGTTCTCCATCATGCTCGTGCCCTTCGTGCTCATCGAGTATCCGGCCGGCTATATCGCCGACCGGTGGCTCGGCGACAAGGAGCTCATGTTCGCGGGGTACCTCCTCGCTGGCGTCGCGCTCGCATCCCTCGGCTTCCTCACACGCGGCACGCCGCTCGTCGCCATCCTCATCATCCTCGTCGTCTCGCGCGCCGGCGCGGCCTTCGTCGAAAGCATGACCGAGGGGCATTTCTTCCGGCGTGTCTCGGAGAAGGACATCAACACCGTGAGCGTCTTCCGTGGCATCTGGCCCCTCGCCGACCTCATCGCGCCCCTCGTCGGCAGCGTCATCCTCTTCGTCGGTAATTTTCATCTCCTCTTCTTCTTCACGGGCAGCTTCATCGCGCTCGCGGGCATCGCCTCGACGCTCTTCATCAAGGACTTCCGTTAGCCGGCGAGCGCGGCGCGCCCGCGTGAGCGCGCGACGAGTCCCTCGGCGGCGAGCGCGGCGAGCGCGATGCGCAACTGCGGGCGACGCGCGGGACCGAGGAGACCCGTGAGATGCCGAGCAGAGGCACTTCCCTGCGCGAGTGCGCGCAGGATAGCGCCGCGCGCCTCGCGCAGGGAACCTTTGAATGCTGGCTGCTTCGCATAGTGACGGCTCTTCGCGTTATGCGAGACGCCGAAACGCTTCAGGCGCGCGCCGTAATCCATGAGCGCGCTGTACCACGCGCGCGCCCTCCTCTTCGACAGGCATATCGCGAGCACCGCTTCTATCTCTGCATCAGAGACTGTGCGGCGCCTCGGAAAGAAATGATGGATGACGGCCGTGCGGATATTCGTCTCGAGGACGATGCCGTCTTCGTTGTAGGCGAAGGCGGCAACGGCCCGCGCCGTGTAGGGACCGACGCCCGGCAGCCGCTCGAGCGCCGCCGCATCCCGCGGCATGCCGTGCGTCGCGATCTCCTTCGCGGCAGCGTGGAGCTGCTTCGCCCGGCGGTTATAGCCGAGCCCTTGCCACGCGCGGAGCGCGTCAGCGAGCTGGACGCGCGCGAGCGCGCCCGCCGTCGGAAACCGCTTCACGAAACGCGTGTAAAACGGGATGACGCGCTCCACCTGCGTCTGCTGGAGCATCACTTCCGAGACGAGGATGCGCCACGGGTCGCGCGTCCTTCGCCACAGCAAGTCGTGCCGGCCGTGCGTGCGATATGCGGTCCAAACCGCGCGCCGGAACGCGGAGACGGCCTTAGAGTTCGTAGATGACATCCTTGCGCTCGATGACGACCTTCCAGCCGCGTCGCTTCGCGTGCTGGTAGAGTTTCGCGTTCGGATTGAAGGCGATTGACGTCGTCGCCATCTCGAGCATCGGGATGTCGCTCTCCGTGTCCCCGACGATGACGGAATCATCGAGCGTGAGGTTCTCTTTGCGCACGGCACGCTGGAGGATGGCCGCCTTGTTGAAGATGATGTCCTCGTCCTCGATCTCGCCCGTGAAATTGCCGGACGGCCCGCTCGCGTAGAAGACGCCGTAAACCTTATCGAAGCCGTGCTCGTAGCCGAAGCCGTCGACGATGAACTTCGGCGAATGCGAGATGGCGAGCAAATAGTACCCCTTCGCCTTGAGGTCCTGCGCGAGGTCGCGTGTGTAGCGGTAAACGCGGTCGCAGCGCTCCTCGATGACTTCGCCCGCGGCGTTCGCGACCGCCTCGAAGGAGACGCCCTTCAATTGGCCCTCGAAGGCCGTGACGACGCTCTTGATGTAAGCGGCGTAATCGCCTTTGCGATCGAGCCACTTCAAGCGGTCCGCCTCGTACACGTCCCGCGCGGGTGGTGGGAAGACGTCCTTCTCGATGAGGCGCTCGACGAGCTCGATGAGGAGCGATGAGCGGAAGATGGTGCCGTCGATGTCGAAGACGGCGACGCGGCGTTTCTCCATAGCCCTATCGTACCTTACTTCGCTTTGGGCCACCGCGTTGCGGCTTTCGGCCAGAGCTTCGTCAGGGGATGCGCTGCGCAGTCGTGCGGCCGGGCCGGGCAGACGTACCGGCCGTAGAGGACGAGGCCGTTATTCACGTATTTCCAGTCCCGCTTCGGGATGAGCGCCTCGAGGTCCTTCGATATCTTCGTCAGGTCGTCGTTATCCGTGAGGTCGAAGCGCTTGGCGAACCGCTTCACGTGCGTATCGGTCGCGATGCCCTCCCATATGTCGAAGAGCTCGCCGAGGATGACGTGCGCCGTCTTGTAGCCCACGCCCGGCAGAGCGACGAGCGCGGCTTCCGTGCGCGGCACGCGCCCGCCGCGCTGCGCGACGATGGCCGCGGCCGCGCCGATGACGGCTTTCGCTTTGTTGCGGAAGAACGGGATGGAGGAAATCTCCTTCACGAACGCCGCCGGTCTGGCGCGCGCGAAATCCGCGGGCGTCCTGTACTTCTTGAACAAGATCGCGGTCAGCTTGTTGATCGCCTTGTCGGTGCACTGCGCCGAGAGGATGACGGCAACGACGAACTGGAACGGCGTACGGTACGCGAGCTCGCTCTTCGGGCGCGGATACGTCTTCTTCAGGTACGCGACGATGCGCGTTGCGCGCCGCTTCCGTTCCTGGAATCTCGCGCTCGTCATCGCGCGAGCGCCCGGAGATCGGCGACGACCTCCGCGGCGTGCTTCTCGGGCTTCACGCGCTCGTAGACCTTCAGGATCGTCCCGTCGGCGCCGATGAGGAACGACGTGCGGCTCGTGCCCATGTAGGCGCGGCCCATGAACTTCCGCTCGCCGAAGACGCCGTAGCGGCCGACGACCTCCTTGTGCTCGTCGGCCAAGAGCGTGAACGGAAGCGCGTACGTCGCCGCGAACTTCTTGTGGCTCGCGACCGAATCGGTCGAGACGCCGAGCACGACGGCGCCAATCGTCGAGAAGCTCGCGAACTGGTCGCGCAGCGCGCACGCCTCGACGGTGCAGCCGGGCGTGTCATCTTTCGGATAGAAATAGAGGAGGACGGGCTTCCCGCGGTACTCCGACAGCGCGTGCGCCGTCCCATCCTGGTCGGGAAGCGTGAAATCAGGCGCCGCGGAACCGAGCTTCGGCATCTCCATCGGCCCCACTATAGCACCGAGGGATGGTCGTCGCGCGGGAAGACGGCATGGAAGAAGAGCAGGAGGAGCGTGCCGGCGGCGAACGACGTGAAGAGGGAGACGATGAGCGAGCCGAGAAGCGGGAGGAGCGCGATAAGCGAGAGCGCGAACATGCCGAGCACGCCGTCGCGCCAGAGGACGTTCTCGCGCTTCTCGAAGCGGCGGACGAAAATGCTGCCGACGAGGATGCCCGCATAGACGACGGCGAGGAGCGCGAGGAGCGCGTAAAGGATGATGAGGAGGAACGCGAGGCCGATGCCGACGAAGGTCAGGAGGAGCATGATGAAGAGCACCGGCGTGACGACGAGCGCCGAGAAGCCGAGCAGCGTCGTGAGCAGGAGGCCGCGCAGCCGCTGTGCGTACGCGCGTTCGGCGACCGCCTCCGCGAGCTTCGGGAAGAGGCCGGCGAGCAGGCCGGCGAGGATGAGCGCGCCGAGGATGCGCACAAGGAGGAAGATGGCGATGCTGAGAAACGCGAGCACGCGCGAGGTATTCGCGCTCGGCAAGTAGGATGCGTTCGCGTAGTGCACGCCGCCCGTGACGACGACGGAGGTCGGAATGTCGGCCGGTTCCGGCGCCTCATAAGACAGCCGCCCCTGGATGGTCGTGCTCGCGGCGAGCCTGACGCTGCCGCTCGAGACGATTGTCACGTTGCCGGCGAAATCACCGGCGAGCGAGATATCGTTGCCGTAGATGGTGACGGGGCCCGCGGCGCCGTCGGCCATGACGACATTCGCCGCGACGATGAGGACGTTACCGCCCGCGCGGCCGGCATCCTGCACCGAAAAACCGAAGGCGATGAGGTCGCCGCCGATGGGCTTCTCGACGCTGATCGAGCCGCCGGCTGCGCGGAAGTCGCCCGCGACGGGCGCGCGCGAACTCACCGTCCCGCCGAAGAGGAGCTCGTCGCCTGCGACCGATCCCGCGGCGATGATGGAACCGCCGGCGGCCGAGAGGTCGCCCGCGACGGGCGAGGTCAGCACGACCGACGGGCCGGCGACATAGGCGTTCCCGCGCGACGAGCTCGCCGTGAGGAGCGATGGCGCAGCCGGCGCGGCAGCGGCGAATGCGCTCGCCGGGAGGAAGAGGACGAACGTCGCGGCGAAGAGCGTGCGGTACATGCGTCTGTCGGCTATGCCGCGGGCGGCATCGAGAGCGATGGCGGCAGCGCCTCGGGCGCAGGCCGGCGCAGCGGCTCTATGAATCCCGCGAGGACGAAGATGATGAGCGCGATGAGGGCCGAGGCGAGGCAATAGATGCAGTACGCCTGTATCGCGAATACCTCTATGAGCGTGAAGTACAGCGAAACGACGAGACCGAGGATGGCTACCCCTTGGAGCGTGCGCCGCAGCCGCCGGTCGTAGACGAAGAGCTCGAGGGCGGCGAGCGCGAAGATGATGCTGTAGAAGAGGACGCCGTAGTCGGCGAGCGGGATGCCGAAGAGGCGCGAGTAGGGACTCGCCGCGACCGTATTGCAGCCCGAGAGGTATTGGATATTGCACAGAAGGGGCGTGCCGGCCGTCTCATTCTGGGCGAGATAGGCCGAATCGGCGAGGCCGCAGAACGCGAGCACGAGGATGAGGACGACGCTCGCCCGTTTCATATATAGCCCCACAATACGCGGGCGGCGGCCAACGCGCAAATGCCCGCGATGGGCGCTACCGGTGCGGCCGATGGCGGGTTTTCTTTCGGTAGGAGCTCATTACGGGGACCGCGGAGACGCCGCCTCGCGTCTTGCCGTTCGTTCGCGCGAACCGGCTTATCGATCATCGTCGTCCCATGCGGATCACCCAGGCGCTCGGTTCCGGCCTCTTTCTCGTCATCGTCGCGCATCTCATGCCTTCCGTGTTCGCGCAGCTTGCCCGCACCGCCGTCGTTTTCCTGCAGAGTTCGCAGGCAGCGCTCGCGGCAGCCGGAATGCTCGCCGCGCATGCCGGGACCCTTACACCCCCGCTAAACTAAATACGAAAGCCGCCTGCGGGCGGCTTTGTCGTATCGAGATGCGGGAACGACGAGCGCTACATCGCGCGCGGCTGTTCCGGGGGCATCTGCGCGGACCCTGACGGAGGAGACATTCCGCCGCCTGCGGGGGCCGCGCCATCCTTGCCGTACATGCCAGCGATGAAGATGACGACGCCCGCGACGAGGTTGAGCCAGTTGGACGCGCCGTTCGCGTACGCGATGCCAAGCAGCATCCCGCCGGCCGAGGGGACGCTGAAGAGGCCGATGAGACCGATGAGGAAGGTTATGACGCCGACGATCTTGAGCCAGACGCGGGAGCTCTCGCTCGCCCAGAATGCGACGATGAGCAGTATCGCGCCGAGGATGATGTAGATGCTGTCGAGCATCGCATCGGCCGCGAAAAGTGCGTTCGCGCCGATGAGCGGGTTTGAGGTGAATCCGAGGAGGCCGAGGAGCACCAGGATGATGCCGAAGATGATAGCTAGTGTTTTTGTCATTAATGGCCGTTAGGGCTGCTAAGGCGGCCCGCTTTGGCGGAGAGGCGCCATCCTTATGATACTTCGGCCGCGCGGGGGCGCGGAAAAACGCGGGGGAACCTCTGTGCATAACGCGGGCGGCAGGCTCCGAGACGCGAAACGGCCCCGTCAGGAGACGGGGCCGTTCTTTCAGGAACCCTGCAGCCCGCCGGCGAGCTACGGCGGCCAGCTCGCAATGGCTGCCGTAAGGCATCATATGCCGTTCTCGTCGAGAGTGCGGAGCTCTTGGTAAGGGCGGATGCCCCTACATAGTTCACTACGCGTCGTCGTCGCGATTCTTTCACTCGTCGTCGAGAAGAACGCGAGCGGCACCGGTAAGGGGCCGTTCTCGACGAGGCCATAGGTCTGCCAGGGAAAGACGAAACAGGCATGGAAGACAGCAGCGGTCGTCGTCGCCGGCACGCCGACGACGCGCACTTCGCCGCCGCGCGCGACGATGGTGAGGTCCGGGCCGCGCAGGTCGCTGCCGTCGACCTCCCACGTGCGTCCGTCGAAGTCCTGCAGCATGAAGGACGCGACGCCGGGGGTCACCGAGAGGACACGGCCGCCGAGGAGCCCCTTCTCCGGCGCGACCCACCAGGAGCGCTCTTCGACGAGGATGGGGCGGTAGAACGGCAGATGGCCGCCGAGCGCCTCTTCGATCTCGCCGCCGAAGCCGGTCGCATAGAACGCGGTGCCGAGCGTGACCGACGTGAGCACCGCGCCGAGAGCGATGAGGAGGAGCGGATAGCGGTAGCCGTGATTCGTACGGCGCACGTTCACGTAGCCGATGAGGATGAAGAGGATGAGTGCGCAAGCCCACAGGAAGGGCGCCGTATCGAGGACGAAGGAGAGGAAGCTCTCGTGCGTCACGACTGAGAGCCGCCAGCCGGCATTCTCGACCTGGAAGAGCGCCGCTGAGAACGCGATGGCGCCGAGGATGACCGCGATGGCGCCGAGCGTCCAGAAGAAATAGTTCTTGAAGACGAATTCCCAGCGCGGGCGGGGCACCAGGCGTTCGCCCTTGATGCGTTCAAGGATGCGTTTCGCGAACGGGTCGGGGGTATGCGGGTGGTCGGGAGTCATGATGAAAAGGGTTTCGGGAACGCGTCGCGCAGCGCACGCTTGGCCCGGTGCAGGAGGGTCGAGACCGTCCCGACCGGCACTTCGAGGATATCAGACATCTCGGCATAGGAACGGTCTTCGAAGAATCGCAGCGTAAGGACGTCCCGGTACTGCGGCGCGAGCACGGCGAGCGCCTTCACGAGCTCGTCATGCGAGAGCCGCAGCTCCGCGAGGGCCGCCGTGTCCGCCTGCTCGTCCTCGAGCTCGGCGATGATGGCGCCGCCCTCGTCGTCGAGGATGACCTGCGGCCGGATGCGTTTCTTGCGGAAGAAGCTCATGGCTTCGTTGTGGACGATACGGTACATCCAGGACGAGAACGCGAGCGTCGGATCGAAGCTGTTCATGTTCCGGTACGCCTTAATGAACGCGTTCTGCAGGACGTCTTCGCGATCCTCGCGGACTGAGACGCCGAGCCGCTCGAGATACCGCGCGAGCTTCGCTTCGTAGCGCTCGATGAGCAGCGCAAACGCGTCCTTGTCGGCGAGCGTCCGGCGGACGATCTCTTCGTCGGTCATGTCTGGCGGCATCCGCCTATTCTAATACGCGGCGCGCGCGGCGCACGTTTCTCCGCAGCGTCGGACCTGCTATACTGCGGGGGTTCACATGTCTCCTTCTCTCTTCCTCGCTCATTTCATCGGCGGCGCGATTGGCAGTTCCCTCCTCCTCTCGCTCGCCATCATCATCGGCACGTTCATCCTCGAGGATCCGACGACCATCATCGTCGGCGTGCTCGCGGCCGACGGCGTCATCGCGGTCCCGCTCGCGCTCCTCTCGCTGTACGCGGGCATCATCATCGGCGATATCGGGCTTTACTGCCTCGGCTGGCTCGCGAGCACTCATCCGCGCCTCGCGCGCTACGTCGACCACGACTTCATCGCGCCCTTCCGCGCATGGCTCGAGAGCCGCTACATCCTCACCATCTTCTCCGCGCGCTTCATCCCGGGCTCGCGGCTCCCGACGTACACGGCGAGCGGCTTCTTCCGCTCGCCGCTCTCGACCTTCGTCGGCACGGCCGTCGTCGCGACCTCCGTATGGACGACCATTCTCTTCAGCCTCTCGTATTGGTTCGGCAGCTTCTCGTCGGAATGGCTCGGATCCGTGCGCTGGGGCATCGCGGCGGCGCTTGTCGCCGCCCTCTTCCTCGTCGCCCGGCACAACCTGGTCAAGCAGCGCGTGGATACCGGCGCCGGTATTCGTACGCCGTAAGCACGAGGAGCGCGAAGTCGAACGCCGCGAGCGCCTGGAGGAGGAATTCATCCTGGACGGTGCCGCGGTAGACCTCGTAGGTGCCGAAGACGAGCAGCGCTCCCATGAAGAGTGGGTATGCGAGCCGCTTCTTCGCGAAGATGCCGATGACGAGCAGCGCCTTGATGAGGCCGTGGAGCACGAGGTACGCCGCGATGAGCACGTGATTGCTCACCGAGAACGCGTGCGCGAGGCCGACGAGCGCATTCGCGACGAGGTCGTTCGGGTCTTGCGCGAGCTCGCCTGCGGTCGCGAAGTCGATGAGTCGCACGACGAGCGCGGGCGATACGGCGAGCGCGAGGAGGCCACCGAGCACTTCGAGCACGCCGTCAATCGCCTTGAGGACGAGCGCGATATCGAATATCCAGAGGATGTCCGTGTCGCGCCCCTCAATCTTCGCTTGTGGCGGCATATGCCAAGAGCGTAGCACGCACGCTCTTGTCGCGGCGCCCTACGCGCGCACGCGGCGCGCGAGCGCGTCGAGCGCTTTCGTAAGGGCGTCTTTCGTCTCGTCCGTCGCGATGTCGCCGTTCTCGTTGAAAACCTCCTTCGCTGGTCCGAGGTAGAGCTCGGGTTGGCCGAGGACGTCTGCGTCGAGGTAGACGAGGACCTGCTTCAGGTGGCTTTGCGCGACCGCCGTGCCGATCTTCCCGCTCGAGACGCCCGCGACAAGGACCGGTTTCCTCGCGAACGAGTTCTGGCCGTACGGGCGGCTCGCCCAGTCGACGGCGTTCTTGAGGACGCCGGGGACGGAGCGGTTGTATTCCGGCGTCGCGAGGATGACGGCATCGGCCGCAGCGATCTGGTCTTTCAGCGCCTTCGCCGGCGCCGGGAATGATGCTTCGAGATCGGTGTCGTAGAGCGGCAAGCTGCCGATGTCGGCGATCTCGACGGTCGTCCCGGACGGGGCGAGTTTCGCGAAGGCGCGCACGAGCTTCGTATTGGACGAATCTTTACGCAAGCTTCCGGAAATGGCGAGGATTTTCATGAATGGGCGGTTACTCGACTAATGCTTCATGCATAGCATGCGCCGGACGCCCCAGAGGCTGTGGATAGCTAGCGGACGAGCTCTTTCCAGCGCTCGTAGAGCGCTGCGGTGGCGGCGAGGTCGCCGGCGTTGTAGCGCGCGATGTCGCGGTAGCGCTTCCCGCGGTAGAGCGTCGCGACGTCGTCGCCGGTCGTCCCGCCCGACTTCGGGCTCTCGATGCCGAGGGCCCGGCAGAAGAGGTGGAGACTCTTCTTGAAGCGCGCTGCGCCGTAAAAGGTCAGCTGGTCCATAAGGTCTATGTGCGCCGCGCCGCGCTGGAGCGAGAGGTAGCGGTTCGTGAGGAGATCCTTGGTCGGCTTCACGCCGTGCACCATCGAGCGGATGACGAGGAACGGCGCATCGAAGGAGCGGCCGTTGAAGGAGACGAACTCGCGGCACGCGCCCGCGACCCGCCAGAACTGCTCGAGCATCTCTTTCTCCCCCATCGCGCGGTATGTGACGCCGCCATCCTCGCGCTCCGCGTCCGGAGCGTCGCTCCCCGTCGCGTAGTAGACGGCACCCTTCTTCGTCTCCGTGTCGAGGACGCCGTAATGGTTCAATAGCTTGGACGCGATACCATCGCGTCATGTACACCAAGAATCCATACATGCCCAAGGTGAGGAGAGACGCCGCCGCTATGGTGCGGCACGGGCATTCTCCGACCGAGGCCGGCCGACGGTTCGGGGT
>DATKSU010000006.1:0-75326 GCA_035531495.1 Minisyncoccota bacterium
TGACCTGGTGCAGATCAACCGCACGCTGCCGAAGTATCTTGCGGCATACAACGGCACGCGGCACCACTTCGGTCTCGACCTCAAAACGCCGCTGTCAGTATTAGCAGAGTGCGTCCAAGCTATTGATTAGAAAACGCGGGACCGCAGCGGTACTTGCTCTTTCCGGGTATTCCTGTCATACTTGCGCCACTCGCAGAGTATTCGAGCTTCGGCCGCAACCCGTCCAAAGCGTTCAGTTTCGGCGAGGTTAACCAGTCAGTACCATCACATGGACAATCAGCAGTCAGTGCAGGGGAACAAGCTCTACGTGGGCGGCATCCCCTACCGCTCGACCGAGGATGACCTCAAGAAGGCCTTTGAAGAGGCCGGCACGGTCGTCTCCGCGAGCATTATCAGCGATCGCATGACGGGCCGCTCGCGCGGCTTCGGCTTCGTCGAGATGGCTTCCTCCGCGGAAGCTCAGGCGGCCGTCGATCGCTGGGACGGCAAGGAGTTCGACGGGCGCACGCTCTCGGTCTCCTTCGCCCGCCCGCAGGGCGAGCGTCCGCCGCGCCGTGACAACGGCGGTTTCGGCGGCGGCTTCGGCCGCGGCGGGTACTAATCCCTCGCCGGGATATTGACGACGCCCGCGCCTTCATGGCGCGGGCGTCGTCGTCATTTCATGCAGGAAATACGCCGCTATCGCGGTAGCGCGATAGAGTGCACTTCGTCTTTCTTATATTCGGCGTACCAGCCGACGAGGTTCGCGATGAGCTGGAATAAGGACCCGAGGGCGGCGAGCGCGAGGACGAGGATGGCGTACCACGCGATCGGCGTCGCGAAGTAGAAGAAGACGACGAGAAGCGCGCACCAGAGTCCGGTGCACCAGGGGCAATTGATGAGCGCGCCGAGAGTCCCGGCGAGCGAGCGCGGATCCGCGTCGGCGAACCAGCCGCGGATGAAGGCGGTGTTGAGATCGTAGGTGAAGAGCCGCACGAGACGCATGATGGCGAGCGCCATGAGGAAGAAGTCCGTGAGCGGAATCCACGCGGCGAGGCGGCCGTTCGCGGCGAGCCAGGCGTAGCCGAGGTACGCGAGGATGACGTAGAGGAACAGGAACACGATATGCCAGAAGTGCGTCCGCATGTGCTACGGATTCTACCATGCGTGTGCTAGCGTTCTCCCCATGAATGCGGAGGAGCGGTGGGTACTCGAAGAGAAGCACGGCGGCCAGGCGTCCCCGGCCTATGAGGCGGACCGCCGCCGGCTCGCGGGCGGCGAGCCGGCGGCGTACGTCATCGGCAACCAGCCCTTCCTCGGCCTCACGATCGGCCTCGACTCGCGCCCCCTCATCCCCCGCCCCGAGACGGAGTGGTGGACCGAGCGGCTCCTCGACGGGCTCGGCTCCCGCAGCGGGCTGAAATTCCTTGATGTATGCGCCGGTTCGGGCGCCATCGGCTGCGCGGCGCTCGCGTGGCTGCCGGACGCGCGCGTTTCCTTCGGCGAAATAGACCCCTCCCACGAGGCAACGATACGGGCGAACATCCGCGCAAACGGCCTCATCGAGGCCTGCGCCGACGTCCGCATCGGGGACCTTTTTGAGCCATTCGACGACGACGAGTTCGACGTCGTCGCGGCCAACCCGCCATACGTCCCGAGCACCCGAGCGCTCCCGCCGAGCGTCGCCGACTACGAGCCGGTGCGCGCGTTCTATGCCGGCGAGGACGGTCTCGACGTCATCCGCCGCATCGCGACGGGGCTCCGTGCGCACCTCGCGCCCGGCGGCGTCGCGTGGATCGAGTGCGACCGCGCGCACGCGGACGCCGCGCGCGAACTCTTCGCAGTGGAGGGCTTCGATGCGGCCGTGCTTCCCGATCAGTACGACAAGCCGCGCGTCATCACGGTCCGCTGAAAGCGGACGACGGTATCTGCTACAATCGGCGTATATGTCCGAGCCGCTCTCGACCGACCCGTACAAGGGCGTCCGTGATTTCTATCCCGCCGATTGGGGGCGGCTCGAGGCCATGTTCGGCCGCATCCGCGCGACGCTCCTCGCTTGGGGCTACGAGGGATACAACGCCTCTCCGCTCGAGCGAGCGGAGCTCTACGAGGCCAAGACGTCCGAGGAGATAGTCAACGAGCAGACCTATACCTTCACCGACCGCGGCGCTCGAAGGGTCACCTTGCGCCCCGAGATGACGCCGACCCTCGCCCGCATGGTTGCGGAAAAGCGCCGCGAGCTCGCCTTCCCGCTCCGCTGGTTTTCTATCGGCAACCGCTTCCGCTACGAGCGCCCGCAGAAGGGGCGCCTGCGCGAGTTCTATCAGGCGGACATCGACCTCGTCGGCCTGCCCGAGGGCGAAGCCGACCTCGAAGTCGTGCGGCTCGCCGCCGCCATCCTGAAAGGATTCGGCGCCCCCGACGGCGATTTCGTCATCCGGATGAACTCCCGCCCGCTCCTCGACGCCGCGTGCGCTGCCGCCGGCCTCTCAGGAGGCGACGCGCGCCGTTACCTGCGTCTCCTCGACAAGAAGGACAAGATGAGCGCGGAGGATTTCGCGGCCGAGTCGAAGAAGATCGCCGCGAAGGACCCGCTCGCCGTCATCGAGGACGCGGGTTCCGACCCGCAGGTCGCGGCCGAGAAGGAGAAGGTTCTCGAACGCATCAAGGCGCTCGCGGCGCGCGGCGTCGCGAACGCCGTCTTCGACGCGACGGTCACGCGCGGCTTCGACTACTACACGGGCATGGTCTTCGAGGTGTATGACACGGACCCGGCGAACGCCCGCGCCCTCTTCGGCGGCGGCCGCTACGACCGCCTCGTCGCCCTCTTCAGTGGAGACCCGGTCCCGGCCGTCGGCTTCGCGACGGGCGACGTGACGCTCGCCGACTTCCTCGAGACGCATGGCCTCGCCCCCGACGGCGCGAATGGCCGGCCGCAGCTCTACCTCGGCACGCCGTCGCCCGCCGACATCCCGGCCGCGCAGGCCTTCGCGGATACGCTGCGGGAGAAGGGCTGCCGCATCTTCGTGAACCTCACCGACCGGTCGCTCGGCGACCAGGTGCGCGAAGCCGTGAAGCGCGGCATCCCGCTCTTCATCGCCTACGGCGCGAATGAGATTGCGAATAACGCGGTGCGCATGAAGATACTCGCGACCGGCGAGGAATCCGGCCTCCCGGTCTCGGAGCTTCCCGCACGGCTCAAAGCCGGAAGCTAGCCATGCGCTACCTCGTCTTCGACATCGAGACCGCCAATACCTTTCCGGGCCTCGCGCGCGCGGACCTCGACCGCCTCGAGCTTGCCCTCGTCGGCGTCTACGATTCCGGGACCGACGCCTATTCCTCGTACGTGAAAGAGGAGCTGCCGAAGCTCTGGCCGCTCATCGAGCGCACCGACCTCCTCATCGGCTTCAATTCCGATACCTTCGATATCCCGCTCTTGAACCGCTACTACCCGGGCGACCTCACGCATGTGCGCTCCCTCGACCTCCTCGCCGAAGTGCAGAAAGCGCTCGGCCGGCGCATCCGGCTCCAGTCGCTCGCGGAAGCGACGCTCGGCAAGGGGAAGAAAGGCGACGGTCTGAAAGCCGTCGAGTGGTGGCGCGCGGGCGAAGTCGAGAAGGTCCGCGAGTACTGCCTCGAGGACGTGCGCCTCACGAAGGAACTCTATGAATACGCCCGTACGAAGGGCTCCCTCAAATACAAGGACCTCCGCGACGTGCGCGACCTCAAGCTCGATACCTCCCGCTGGGGGAAAGCTATCGCGGCGCCATCCTTGACCCACGCGCTCCCGTTATGAGACCGGCTGCGACAATCCCTATCGCCATCGTCGCCGCCGGAATCATCATCGCGGCCGCCGTCTACGTCACCGTCTCGAAGAATCACGGGGCTGCGGCCGTGGCGGATAATCCGGGCCTCATCCGCCCCGTGGAATCCTCCGACCACATCTTCGGCAATCCTGCCGCGCCGGTGAAAATCATCGAGTACTCGGACTTCGACTGCGCGTACTGCAAGGGCTTCAACGATACGCTGCACGAGGTCATCGCGACGGAAGGCGCGAACGGCTCGGTCGCGTGGGTCTTCCGCGAATTCCCGCTCACCCAGGTCCACCCGGCCTCGCTCAAGCTCGCCGAGGCGGCGGAATGCGCGGCAACGGTCGGCGGCAACGGCGCCTTCTGGAAATTCGCCGATACCCTCTTCGCGAACCAGCCGGTATCGCCGTCCGATTTCGGCGCCCTCGCCGCCGCGGTCGGCCTATCCGGCAGCGCCTTCGCATCCTGCTACGCGAACGCGTCGTCGACCGTCGACGCGCGTATCAAGGCGGATAGCAGCAACGCGCTCTCGATGGGCGCGCACGGCACGCCTTACTCGATCATTCTCGCGCCGGACCAGCCGCCGGTCGTCATGGACGGCGCGTATTCCTACGACGCCGTGAGACAGCTCGTGGACGCGGCGCTCGCCGCCATCGCTTCCTCGACGGCGCCTTAAGAGAGGCCGAGCCGGTAGATATCGAACGAGTTCTCGCCCTCGAACATGTCGGAAGGGTTCGGGAGGAAGAGCCGCGGACGGGCGAGCTCCGCGGTCGCGTCGTTCACGAGCCGCCGGAAGACCTCGAAAGATTCCGCGTGCGCGGCGTAATCGAGCACGTAGCGGCGCAGCTGCGCCCCGCCATCCGCGTTCCGGCGCTTCTTGCATTCGTAGACGATGAAGCGGCGTACAGGCTTGCCGAAACGGTCGCGCACCGTGAAGTAATTGAAAAGGGCCTGGATGACGAAGAGCGGCTTCGCCGGCCCGAGCGAGCTGAACGAGTCCACGAACTTGTGATCGATGACGTCGACGGCGTCCGGATCCTCGCGCGAGACGACGACAAGATCCGACACGGCTTTGAGCGGGAGCGCGAAGCCTTCGACCGCAGCGACGGCGGCGACCTCGACGCCGAGCACGTCGTGCCGCGGCGCCCGCGCCAGATAGAAACCGATGGCCTGCAGGTACTCGCGTTCCATCGAGGCGCGCTTGGCCTTCTGCGCGGCGCGCGTCGCCGCTTTCCCGAAATTAAGCTCGAAGTCAGGCACGGCGCGCAGGTACTCGAGGCCGAGCGCGGTCGCCGTCGCCTTGTCCGCGCCGCTATAACACTTTCTCAAAAGTGCTTCCGAGGAAGCGGTGCCTCCAGCGTTCGCATAGCGCTCGCTCACCTGGAGGTAGAAATGCTCGAGCGCCTTGTGCCCCGCGCTCCCGACGACGGCCGACGGCGAGCGCGGCGCGTCGTATATCTTCTCGACGTAGCGCTTGTGCCAGGCAAGCGGGTTCCGGAGGAACGCCATGAGCGATGAATGGCTCCAGTGCTCGATAGGCAGGACCTTCCTCCGTGCGGACTTACGCGCCTTCTTCATGCGGGCATTGTACCCCAACACTTCATAGCGCCCGCGCCCGGCGTTAGGGCACGAGGTAGCCCGCCGCAACGATGGCAGAAAAATTCGTCTTGAACAACCGTAACCGAGGAAGAAAAGCGAAACGGCGGGGAACCCCGCCGTTTTTTATCTGCTTAATATTAATAGGATTTCAGGTGCCGCGCGTGCTCGTGGAGGCGGATCTTCTCGAGCGCCTTCGCCTCGATCTGGCGGATGCGCTCGCGCGTGACGCCGAACTCCTTCCCCACTTCCTCGAGCGTGTGGTAGACGCCGTCCATGAGGCCGTGGCGCATCTCGAGTATCTTGCGCTCCTTCGGCGAGAGGTCGGCGAGGATGGCGCGCACCTGCTCGGTCAGAATGCGCTCGGAGGATTCCTGGATGGGCGACGGGATCTTGTCGTCGGGGATGAAATCGCCGAGCGTGGACTTCTCATCGTCGTCCGAGCCGATGGGGTTCTCGAGCGAGAGCGTGTCCTGATTGATCTTCTCGATCTGGTAAATCTTCTCCGGCTCGACGCCCATCTCCACCGCTATCTCCTCCGGCTGCGGGTCGCGGCCGAGGGCCTGCGCGAGGCGGCGCGAGACCTGCTTGTACTTGGCGATGGTCTCGACCATGTGGACTGGGATGCGGATGGTGCGCGACTGGTCGGCGAGAGCGCGCGTGATGGCCTGGCGGATCCACCACGTGGCGTAGGTCGAGAACTTGTAGCCCTTCTTCCAGTCGAACTTGTCGACAGCGCGGAAGAGGCCGAGGTTCCCTTCCTGGATAAGGTCGAGGAGCGTGAGGTCGGGCGAGCGGCCCACGTACTTCTTCGCGATGGAGACGACGAGGCGGAGGTTGCTCCTCGCCAGGATGTTACGCGCTTCGGCGTCGCCCTTCTCGATGCGCTTTGCGAGCTCGCGTTCCTCCGCGGCGGTGAGGAGCGGATACTGGCCGATTTCGCGCAGATAGATCTGGATGGAGTCATAGCCGGTCGAGTGGCGGTCCTTGATATTGCGTGTGGCGAGGTATTCGTCGGCGTTGTCCTCGAGCATACCTCCTTCGAGCACGTCGACGCCCGCAGTAGCGAATCGCTCGTAGAGCGATTCGAGGAAGTCCACGTCGTCCTCGACGTGCGGGAACGCCTTCAGAATCTCGCTATAGGTCACGTAGCCGCGCTCCTTCCCTTTCTCGATGAGCTGCTCCGCAGACGCCACCTTCTGCATGAGTGCCTTCGCCTTCGCGGAGGAGACGGCTGCGCGCACGACGCGCTTGGCGCGCGTCGTCTTCGGCGCCTTATGCTTTGCGGCCGTGCGACGCTTCGTAGCGAATACGCGTTTCGCCGGCCGCCGAGCGGCTTTCTTCGTCGCGCGCTTCTTCTTCTGTACGGGACGTTTCGCCATGGTAAGTAAATAAGATTTTAGTGATGTTCGCCGACGCGCGCGAGCCGTGCCGAGAGCGTCGCGCACTCGGCCTGCGCACGTCCAGCCGCGGCCGCATCGCCTGCGGCCTCGGCTCTTCGGAGTGAGTTCACTGCTTCTTGATACGCCTCGCGGATCACCGCTTCTTCAAAGGCGCGGAGAAGTTCATCCGCAGCGTCCTCCGAGGGCTCCTCGCCAAGCATCTCTTCCGCTTTGAAGAGCGCGGCTTCCGGGAGCGCATCCGAGGGCAGCTGGTGAGCTTCGGTGATACGAGTGTACTCCCCTCGCACGCGCTCGGCAAGCGGCGTCCCGGGATAGGCCTGGATAACGGCGAGGAGCTGCTCGCTCCGCATCTCCCGCGGGGATCGCGCGGCGGCCGGCGCCTTCGCCGACGCTGTGGCCGGCGCCTCTTCCCTGATGACGGGTGATTTCGGCACCGAACCGCGTACGGCTTCGTCGGAGAGTCCGAGCGCGCGGGCCGTGACATGCACGAAGTGCTCGCGCTCCATGGGGCTCGGGATGGCCGCAATCAAGGGGAGCACGATGCGCTCGGCAGCGCGCAGGAGCCGGTGCGGATCCGTCTCGCGCTCGGCGAGCGACGCGAGGAAGAACTCGACGACGGGCTTCGCCTCCTTGATGCGGAGCGAGAACTCCTTCGGGTCTTCGAGCACGAGGTCCGCCGGGTCCTTGCCGGCCGGCAGTCGCGCCGCCTTCACCCGCAGACCCTGCGTGAGCGCGAGCGCGGCCGACTTCGCGGTTGCGGTGAGGCCGGCCGGATCCGCGTCGAGCGCGAGCATGAGGTTCTCGCTGTAGCGCTTCATGAGCGCGAGGTGCGCGGCAGTGAGCGCGGTTCCGGAGAGAGCGACGGCGTTTCCGAACCCCGCCTGGTGCGCGAGGAGGACGTCCATCTGCCCTTCGACAAGGAGCGTGAAGCCGCGGGTGCGGATGGCGTCTTTCGCGCGGTCGAGGCCGAAGAGGATGTCAGATTTATGGTAGAGCTCGGTCTCGGGGCTATTCAGATACTTGGCCGGCTCGTCGACCGCGAGCGCGCGACCCGTGAAGGCGACGACGCGGCCGGCGACGTCGCGTATCGGGAAGATGAGGCGATTCCGGAACCGGTCGTAGTAGGTGCCGGGCTTGCCGTCCGCTTCCTTCACGAGGCCGGCCGCCGCGAGCTCGCTCGCCGAGAAACCTTCGGCCGCGAGCGTCTCAAGGAGAGCCCGCCAGCCGTCCGGCGCATAGCCGAGCCGCCAGGCCGCCACCGTCTCGTCGGCGAGCCCGCGCTTCTTCGCATACGCCGCGGCCGGGCTGTCCGCGAGCGTGCGGGCGTACCATTCGGTCGCGCGCATCATCGCCTCGCGCAGCCGTTCCGTGCGGCTCGCGCGCTCTTTCGAACGCGAGTCGTAGACGAGCTCGACGCCCGCCTTTTCGGCGAGGATCTTCAGAGCGCCCTTAAAATCGACGCCCTCCACCTTCTCGACGAAGGAGAACAGGTCGCCACCGAGACCGCAGCCGAAGCAGTGCCACGTCCCGCGCTCGAGCGAGACGTGGAAGGACGACGTCTTCTCCTTGTGGAACGGGCAGAGGCCGACGAGCGACTTCCCTGCCCGCTTCAGCTTCACGTACGGGCTGATGACGTCATTGATGGAGAGACGGTCCTTGATCTCGGCGACCGTATCCCGCGCCATATTTCTAGAGCGCGCGGCTCGTGCGCGTCGCGTAGCCCGGCTGCTCGACCGGTTCCGGCGCGGGGCGCGCGGCCTGCAGCTGCGCGATGGACGCATGCTTCTTGCTTCCGCTGAAGCCGGTGCCGGCCGGGATGAGGCGGCCGAGGATGACGTTCTCCTTGAGGCCGCGCAGGCGATCCACGGAGCCCTTCAAGGCGGCGTTGATGAGAATCTTCGTCGTCTGCTCGAAGGACGCGGCGGAGAGGAACGAGCGGCGCGACAGCGCGCTTTCCTTAATGCCGAGCACGATGTCGCGCGCCACGGGCGGAAGCTTGTCCGCGGCTTCCATCTCGGCGACCGCTTTCGCGAACTCCCAGTCCTCGATGACGTCGCCCACCGAGTAATCGGTGTCGCCTGCCTCGGTGACCTTCACGCGCGAGAACATCTGCTTCACGACGACCTCGAGGTGCTTGCGGGAGACGGACGCGCCCTGGAGCTCGTAGATTTTCGAGGTCTCCGCGATGATGTATTCCTGAACGATGGCGCGGCCCGCGAGCTCGAAGAGCTCGTCGAGATCAGAGGAACCGTCGGTCATGACCTGTCCCTTCGCGACCGTATCGCCTTCCTTCACCAACGGGACGCGCGGATACGGCGCAAGGTATTCGTACGCCGTGCCGTCCTTCTTGCCCTGGCCGGCCGATGGCGCGATGACGATGATTTTCTCGCGGCCGACGTCCTTCACCTCCGCGACGATGCCGTCGGACTTGGAGATGACGGCCGGATTCTTCGGCGAGCGCTTCTCGAAGATCTCTTCGACGCGCGGGAGGCCGTTCGTGATGTCGCCGCCGACCGACGCGACGCCGCCCGCGTGGAAGGTGCGCATCGTGAGCTGGGTACCCGGCTCGCCGATGGCCTGCGCCGCGACCGTGCCGACCGCTTCGCCAAGGTCGATCGGCTCGCGACTCGTGAGGTCCATGCCGTAGCAGGTCTGGCAGACGCCGTAGCGGGTCTCGCACGACATCGGAGAGCGCGCGACGACCGACGTGACCGCCTGGGCGGCCGCGAGCATTTCGGCGTCATCGATGGAGAGGTGGTGGCCGCGCCTGAAGAGCGTCGTGCCGTCCGCGTCCTTCACGTCCTCCGCGAGCACGCGGCCGCGCAAGGCGTCAGCGTAGTCGATCTGGATGCCGGAGGCGGAAATGCGGTTAATCTTCACGCCGCGCTTCGTGCCGCAATCCTTCTCGGTGATGATGCAGTCCTGCGCGACGTCGAAGAGGCGGCGGGTGAGGTAACCGGCCTTCGCCGTGCCGAGCGCGGTGTCCGTGAGGCCCTTGCGTGCGCCGTGCGTGGACATGAAGTATTCGATCGGGTTCAAGCCATCGATCATCGAGCTCGTGATGGGCACTTCGATGGTCTCGCCCGCCGTGTTCTGGATGAGGCCTTTCATGCCGGCCATCTGAGTCAGGTTGCCCATGGAGCCGCGGGCGCCGGAGGTCACCATGTCCGCGACGGAACCCATCGGGTCGAGATTCTCGGCGACGAGCTTCTCGACTTCCTGCTTCGTGCCCTGCCAGATCTCGATGGCCATGCGGCGCTTCTCCTCCTCGGAGAGGAGGCCGTTCTTGTAGTCCTCCTCGATCTTCGCGACCTTCGCGCTCGCATCGGCGATGAGGCGTCCCTTCGCTTCCGGCGCCGAGACGTCGTCGATGGCCCAGGAGATGCCGGAGCGCGTCGCGTACTCGAAGCCGAACCGCTTCACCTTGTTCACGATGCTCGGGATGGCGTCGAGGCCGTAGCGGACGATGCAGTCGTTCACGATGCGCGAGAGCACCTTCTTCGTGACGGTGTCGTTCACGAACGGATAGTCCGACGGGAGCACCGTGTTGAAGAGGAGCCGTCCGACCGTCGTCTCGAACGCCTTGCCGTCGAACGGCGCGTACTTCGCCTTGTCGGCGGTCGGCAGCACGTGAACCTTCGCGCGCGGGTCGATGGCGCCGAATTCCGACGCCAAGATGGCGGCGTTCGGCGACGCGAAGTGCTCGCCCTCGCCCTTGGCGCCCGGGACGGCCTTCGTGAGCCAGTAGACGCCGAGGATGATGTCCAGGGGCTTCCCCGTGAGCACGATCATGTCGCCCGAGCCAGGCTTGAGGATGTTCTTGTTCGCGCTCATCATGTTCGCCGCTTCCCACTGCGCCTCTTCCGAGAGCGGCAGGTGGACGGCCATCTGGTCGCCGTCGAAGTCCGCATTGAACGCGTTACACACGAGCGGGTGGAGCTGGATGGCATCGCCTTCGATGAGGCGCGGACGGAAGGCCTGGATGCCCTGGCGGTGCAGGGTCGGCGCGCGGTTCAGGAGCACGTACTTGCCCTGGATGGCCTCTTCGAGGATTTCCCATACCTCCGGCACGCCGTCCTCGATGAGCCGGCCGGCGCCGCGAATGTTGAAGGCGAGTTCGCGTGAGAGGAGCCCGGCGATGACGAACGGACGGAAGAGCTCGAGAGCCATGTGCTTCGGCAAACCGCACTCGTCGAGCTCGAGCTCGGGGCCGACGACGATGACGGAGCGGCCCGAGTAGTCGACGCGCTTGCCGAGAAGGTTCTGGCGGAAATAGCCCTGCTTGCCCTTCAGGTAGTCGGCGAGCGATTTCAGAGGGCGCCGCTGCGCGGGCGTCATCGCGCCGGCGGATGCGCCGCCCTTGCGGATGGAATTGTCGAGGAGTGCGTCGACCGCCTCCTGGAGGATGCGCTTCTCGTTGCGCAGGATGACTTCCGGCGCGTGGATGTCGAGAAGCTTCTTCAGGCGGTTGTTGCGGTTGATGACGCGGCGGTAGAGGTCGTTCACGTCGGACGTCGCATGGCGGCCGCCTTCGAGCGCCACCATGGGGCGCAAGGCCGGCGGGATGACCGGGATGCGCGTGAGGAAGAGCCACTCGGGACGCACGCCTGCGGCGAGCATGCCCGCGATGAGCGACAGGCGCTTCGCGAGCTTCTCGCGCTCGGCGACGCCGGCCTTCTCGTAGCGCGCGGCGAGCGTCTTCTCGAGCTCTTTCAGGTCGAGCGCGCGGAAGATGTCATAGATGGCTTCGGCGCCGATACGCGCCTCGAAGAGGCCGCCATACTTGACCGAGAAGCGGTGGTACTCGAGCTCGTCGAGGACCGTGCCGACGACGATACTCTCGATCTCATTCTTCGCCACCGTCATCTTCTCCTTCAAGGCGTCGCGCTCTTTGTCGTCCGTCGTCGCCTTGTATTTCGACTTGTATTCGCTCTCGAGCTCGGCGAGGAGGCGTTTCTTCTCTTCGTCGATGACCTTCGTGACGATATAGCCCGCGAAGTAGACGACCTTCTCGATGTCCGCGGCCGGCGTGCCGAGGAGGAGCGCCATGCGACTCGGGACGGAGCGCAGGAACCAGATGTGCGCGACCGGCGTGCACAGCTCGATGTGGCCCATGCGCTCGCGGCGGACGATGGAGCGCGTGATCTCAACGCCGCACTTGTCGCAGACGATGCCCTTGTAGCGGATGCCCTTGTACTTGCCGCAGTAGCATTCATAGTCCTTCTCCGGACCGAAGATCTTCTCGTCGAAGAGCCCGTGCTTCTCGGAGCGCTGGGTGCGGTAGTTGATGGTCTCGGGTTTCGTCACCTCGCCGTGGCTCCAAGAGAGGATGCGCTCCGGCGACGCGAGCGCGAGGCGCAGCCCGTTCCAGGTGTCGCGCGGCGGGAGCATTTTGCGTGGATTGAGTGCCATAGGATTCGAAATTAATCGCGTTTACGCCTCCGGTTCGGGCGGGAGGTTCATGGGCTCGAGGTCGAGCGCAAGGCCGCGGATCTGGTTGGTAAGGACGGCGAACGATGCCGGCGTGCCGGTGTGCGAGATATGCTCGCCCCGCACGATGGCGTCGAATGCCGCCGAACGACCCTGGATGTCGTCCGACTTGATGGTGAGCATCTCGCGCAGCATGTATGCCGCGCCGTAGCCCAAGAGCGCCCACACTTCCATCTCGCCGAAGCGCTGGCCGCCGTTCTGCGCCTTACCGCCCAAGGGCTGCTGAGTGATGAGCGAGTACGGGCCGATGGAGCGCATATGAATCTTATCCTCCACCATGTGGTGGAGCTTGAGGACGTACATGTAGCCGACGGCGATCGGCTGCGCGAACGCGTCGCCCGTGCGGCCATCGAAGAGCCGCATCTTGCCGCTCTTGTCGAAGCCAGCCGCGACGAGCTCGTCCTTGATCTCGTCGGCGGTGGCGCCTGCGAAGGGCGGCACCACCGCCTGGTAGCCGAGCGTGTGCGCGGCGAGCCCGAGGTGCATCTCGAGGATCTGCCCGAGGTTCATGCGGGACGGGACGCCCAAGGGCGTGAGGATGACGTCGACCGGATTGCCGTCCTTGTCGTACGGCATGTCCTCGACCGGCAGCACGCGGCTGATGACGCCCTTGTTGCCGTGGCGGCCGGCGAGCTTGTCGCCGACGCTGACGTTCCTCACCTGCGCGACCGTGATGATGATCTTCTTGATGATGCCGCTCTCGAGCTGGTCGCCCTTCTCGCGGCTGAAGACGCGCACGCCGATGATGCGGCCGCGCTTGCCGCCTTCCATCCGGAGCGACGTGTCCTTCACGTCCTTCGCCTTGTCGCCGAATATGGAGCGCAGGAGGCGCTCCTCGGGCGTAAGCTGGGTCTCGCCTTTCGGCGTCACCTTGCCGACGAGGATGTCGCCCGGGCGCACTTCCGCGCCGATGCGGATGACGCCCTCTTCGTCGAGGTTCTTGAGCCGGAGCTCGCCGACGTTCGGGATATCGTGGGTCGTCGTCTCGGGGCCGAGCTTCGTATCGCGCACGACGCACTCGAAGTCCTCGATGTGGAGCGTCGTGAACTTCGCGTCCTCGACGAGGCGCTCGCTGATGATGATGGCGTCCTCGTAGTTCGCGCCGTTCCAGCTCATGAAGGCGACACGCACGTTCTGGCCGAGCGCGAGCTGACCGCGATCGGTCGAGGAGTTGTCCGCCAGCACGTCGCCCTTCTTGACTTTGTCGCCCGTGCGCACCGATGGCCGCTGCATGAATGCCGAGTTCTGGTTCGTCTGCGTGAGGCCCTGGAGGCGGTACTCCTTCTTCTTGTTGTCCTTGTCCATGACGACAATCTTGCGCGCGTCCACGTAGGTCACCTCGCCCGCTTCCTCCGCGATGATGAGGCGGCCGGTCGAGCGCGCCGCGTGCGACTCGATGCCGGTGGAGACGACCGGCGCCTCGGGGATGAGGACCGGCGTCGCCTGCTTCTGCATGTTCGAGCCCATGAGGGCGCGGTTCGCGTCGTCATGGTCGACGAACGGGATCATCGACGTAGCAATGGAGAACATCTGGTAGGTCGATGCGTCCATGAGCGTCACCGCCTCGCGCGGCACGATGACCGGGTCGCCCTTGTGGCGCGCCTCGATGGATTCCGCCATGATGCGGCCGTGCGCGTCGATCTTCGTCGCGCCGTGCGCGACGAATTCGAGCTCTTCATCGAGCGCGTTCAGGTAAGCGATCTCGTCGGTCACCTTGCCGTTCTTAACGCGCACGTACGGCGTCTCGATGACGCCGAAGTTGTTCGTACGCGCGTGGGTGGCGAGGCGCAGGATAAGGCCGATGTTCTGTCCTTCCGGCGTATGGATGGGACACAGACGCCCATAGTGAGACGGATGCACGTCGCGCACCTCGAAGCCGGCGCGCTCGCGCGTGAGGCCGCCCGGGCCGAGCGCCGAGAGCGTGCGCATGTTCTCGAGCTCCGCGAGAATGTTTTGCTGGTCCATGAACTGCGAGAGCTGGTTCGCCGTGAAGAACTCGTGTACGGACGCCTGGAACGGGCGCGGGTTCACGAGCGCCAAAGGCAGGGTCGTCTCGCTCTCGATGGTGGACATGCGGTCCTGGATGTTGCGCTTCATGCGGCTCATGCCGACGCGCATGCGCGCCTGCAGGAGCTCGCCGACGAAGCGGACGCGACGGAAGCCGAGGTGGTCGATGTCGTCCGGGCGCGCCGAGGAATCCGCGTTCAACCGCGTGATCTCGGAAACGATGCGCGCGAAGTCTGCGAGCGCGAGGATGCGCTTCTCGAGCGCCTTCTCGGTCGTCGGCGCGCCGAAACGCGCGTTCATGCGGTGGCGGCCCACCTTGCCGAGGTCGTAGCGCTCGGCTGCAAAGAGCGACTGTACGAAGTTTTTCGCGTTCTCCGGCGTCGCGAGGTCGCCGTCGCGCATGCGGCGGTGGATCTCGATGTACGCCTCTTCGACCGACTTCGCCTCGTCGTGCGCGAGGGTAGCCTTGATGGCCGCGAGCGCGAGCTCGTCACCCGCGAAATGCTTCGCCACCGCCTCGCCAACGCCGCCGCCGAATATCGTGAGAAGTTGCGTGATGGGGAATTTGCGCTTGCGGTCAATCTTCACGAAGATGGCGCCGTCCGCTTCCGAGTCGATCTCGACCCAGACGCCGCGCAACGGGATTATTTTCGCGCCGAAGTACTGCTTGCCGCGGATGAGCTCGGATACGAAGAACGCGCCGAAGCTGCGCGCGAGCTGCGGCACGATGGCGCGCTCGACGCCCGAAACGATGAAGGAACCGTGCGGCGTCATGATGGGCACGTCCGCGAGGAAGAGTTCCTGGCTCTTCTCGGAACCGAGCGTCTTGTTGACGAGCGTCACGGTCGCCTTCAGGGGCGCCTCGTAGGTGCGCATGTTTTCGCGCGCGAACTCCTCGTCGTACTTCGCCTCGCCGATCTCGAAGCCGTCGAAGCGCAATTCGAACTTCTTGCCCGAATAATCGGAGATGGGGGTGAACTCCTTGAAGAGCTCCGTGAGGCCGTCCGCCAGCAGCCAGTCGAACGAGCCGCGTTGGTGCCCGACGAGATCCGGGAACGGAACTTTCGGCGGCCGGAAGGAACCGAAGGTCTTCTGGATGAGGTTCTTAGACATGTAGCGTGTCGGTGAAGCGGCTTGGTAAAAAATATATAAATGCGAACGCACGGACAGCTGTCCGCTCTCGCTCTGCGTTTATTCTTTCGCCCGTATGGTGCCCTCTGTTCCCCGCCCCCGGAACTCATTCGTATCTTGTGTCCCTAAGGTACCAGACCACCCCCGCCTCGCGCAAGGGGGTCTGGGGATAATGGTCAGCGCCCGCGGCGCCACACATCAATTTTCGCATGGTGGCCCGTACGCAGGATCTTCGGAACACGGTAGCTCTTCTTTTTATAGGAAATGGTTTCGGGGCGGGTGTAGACCGCGCGGCTCGCGACGCGGCGCTCCTCGACCGATACGTCCTTGCCGAGCACCCCCGGGATGCGGCGGGTAACGGCGTCGACGACGGCGAGGGCCGGCACTTCTCCGCCCGTATACACAGCCTCGCCGACTGAGTATTCCTTCACGGGTGCGAGCGCCTTCAGCATCTTCTTCGCCCGCTCGTCGATGCCTTCGTATCGGCCGCAGACGAGAACGACATCGTCGTATTTGCGGAGCGCGTCGGCGTTCTTGTTCGTGAATTGCCTGGCACCGGGACGCAGCCACACGACGACCTTCTTCCCCCTTCTCGCACCAATCGCCTTCTCTGCCGCTTTCACCACTGGCAAGGCCTGCATCACCATGCCGGGGCCGCCGCCGTAGGGACGCTCGTCCACCTTCCCCCATTTGTTCTCCACGAAATCGCGCGGGTTGCGGTACGCTACGGAAATCTTCTTCTCTTTGCGCGCGCGGCCGACGATGGACGCGGACAGGTACGCGCCGCACGCGTCTTCGAAGAGGGTGATGAGGTGGAAATTAAGCATAGCTCGTAGCAGATGGCTTATAGCATATAGTACGGAGACGGAGCTAGCGACATGCGGTATTGGTGGCTCTCGCAGGCGAAGCAGCACGGCAATCTCTGCGCCGAAGAGAAACTGCATAAAAATTTGCGGGCCGAGAGCGAGCGCGCCGCCCGCTGGGACGGCGACTGCGTACACCGAAACCGCACGCCCGAACGAAGACCAGGCCTAAAGTTCGTCGACGACGTCGTCGATGGTCTTCGTCTTCGGCTCGTCCGCGACTTCCGGCGCGCGCTTGCCACCGACCGGCTCGTTGATTTTGAGATTCGCGCGGGCGTTGCCTTTCATCCCCACGACCCGCAGGAGGATGCGAAGCGCCTCGGCCGTCTTGCCGCTCTTGCCGATAATCTTGCCCATATCATCCGGGTGGACGGTGAGCGTGAGGAGGACGCCCATCTGGTCGATGGTGCGCGTAGTGACGACGGCGTCGGGACGGTCGACGAGCGCCTTCACGACATATTCGAGAAACGCCTGATCCGGTTCCATAGTAGTGCGCAGTATAGCATCGCGGCCCGCGAAGCGGGCCGGCGCCGGGTTACGCCGCTGGCGTCTCGGCAGGGGCTTCCTCGGCCTTCTCTTCGGGCTCCGCGGGCGCTTCGGGCGCCTTCTCTTCCGTCGGCGCGGGTTCCGCCTCCGCAGCCACTTCTGCCTCGGTCGGCGCCGCAGGCACCGCGCCTTCCGCCGCGGGAGCCGCTGCCGCCGCTTCCTCGCCCTCCTTCCCCGCCTCCGGCGTGGCAAGCTTCTGGACGGTCCGGTGCGGCAGCGCGTTCACCTTCTTCCCTTCCATGACGCCTTTGGTGATGAAGAGGTTGCGGATGGAGTCGGTCGGCTGAGCGCCGTTCGCGAGCCAGATCTTCGCGCGCTCCGCATCGAGCGTGAGCGCCTTGCTCTTCGGGTTGTAGGTGCCGAGCTGCTCGATGGTCGCGCCGGACTTCGCCGCGCGCTCCTTCTCGAGCACCACGATGCGGAACGCCGGGTCATTCGTCCGGCCGATGCGCTGGAATCGGATCATCAACATGTGGGCCGCACTATAGCAGAAGACGCTTGATATTGCTAGAGTGGCAGAAATGGCCGCCGAGGAGCAGTACGAGGGACCCATCGTCATCACCCGCAAAGGCTTCGGGTTCTTCCCGATGGGCGACGACGCGGAGGACCTCCTCATCCCGCCCGAGTGGACGAACCACGCGCTCGCGGGCGATGTCGTGCAGGTCGTTCCGGCCGGCACCTACTGCGACCCCTCGGGGCGCATGCCGCCGCGCGCGGCCGGTAAGGTGGTGGTCGTCGTCTCGCGCGCCCGCGAGATATTCGTCGGGACGCTCGTCGAGACGGACGGGCGCGTTCTCCTCGAGCCGGACTACAAGCGGATGCACATCCCGATCCTCGTGCGCGATACGAAGGGCGCGGACTTCGGCTACAAGGTCCTCGTGCGCCTGAGAGGCTGGGAGGACGGCGCCGAGTACCCGTGGGGCGTCGTCGAGGAAGTCATCGGCAAGGCCGGTGTGCACGAGACCGAGATGCGCGCGCTCGTCCTCGGCCAGGGATTCTCGACCGAGTTCCCGCCGGGCGTCGGCGCCGAGATAAAGAACCTGCAGGAGCACGGCCGCGCGCTCATCGCGGCGGAAGCGGCGCGCATGGGCGACGGAAGCCCGCGCAAGGACTTTCGCGCGGCGCCGACTTGCACTATCGACCCCTTCGACGCGAAGGACTTCGACGACGCGCTCTCGGTGCGGATGCTCGAGGGCGGGAAGGTGGAGGTCGGCGTCCACATCGCGGACGTCTCCTTCTTCGTCGTACCCGGAACCGCTCTCGACAAGGAGGCGCTCGAGCGCGCGACGTCCGTCTACCTCGTCGATCGAACCATCCCGATGCTCCCCGAGATCCTCTCGAACAACCTCTGCTCGCTGAATCCCGACCAGGACCGACTCGCCGTCTCCGCCGTCTTCACGCTCGACGAGAATGCGAACGTCCTTAGCGAGTGGTTCGGCGAGACGGTCATCCATTCCGACAAGCGCTTCACGTACGAGGAGGCGCAGACTGTCCTCGAGACGGGCACGGGCGCGATGCACGCGGAGCTCACGACGCTCCGCGACCTCGCGCAGAAGATACGCCGGAGCCGCCAAGCGAGAGGCGCCGTGGAATTCGATACCGCGGAGGTCAAGGTGAAGCTCGACGCCGAGGGCAACCCAATCGGCATCGTGCTCAAGGAACGCAAGGATACGAACCTTCTTATCGAGGACTTCATGCTCCTCGCCAACGAAGCGGTCGCGAAACATCTCGCAAAGCTCACCGAGAACGGCGGCCCGCATTTCGCGTCCCTCTACCGCGTGCACGATACGCCGGACGCCGACCGCATCGAGAACCTCGCCAACCTCCTGCGCATCCTCGGCTACGATCTGAAGATGCACGCCGGCCGCGTGACCGGTACGGAGCTCAACCGTCTCCTCGACGCCGTGAAGGGCCGGCCGGAAGAATACCTCGTGAAGACCGCGACCCTGCGCTCGATGGCGAAGGCCGTCTACACGACGAAGAATATCGGCCACTTCGGCCTCGGTTTCGATTTCTATACGCACTTCACCTCGCCCATCCGCCGCTACCCGGACCTCGTCATCCATCGGCTCGTGAAAGCCCACGCGGGCGGCGCGCCGGTCACGCGGGCGGAGATGGAGGAATTCGACACGATCGCGCTGCATGCCTCCGAGCGCGAAGTCGCGGCGGCCGATGCCGAGCGCGACTCCGTCAAGATGAAGCAAGTGCAGTACCTCGCCTCTCGCATCGGTGATGAGTTCGACGCCGTCATCTCGGGCGTCACCGACCGCGGCCTCTACGTCGAAGAGCGGACGACGCATGCTGACGGCATGATCCGCATCAAGGACGTCGGCGACGATTATTTCGAATACGACGAGAAGCATTATCGCCTCGTCGGCCGCCGCACGAAGAAGGTCTTCCAGCTCGGCGACCCCGTCCGCGTCCGGCTCGTTGCCGCGCGCATCCACGAGCGCGAGCTCGACTTCGTACCTGTCTCCTGACACGACGGATAAAAAGAGCCGGCCCAAGGCCGGCATCGGGATTCGGTATTCAGAATCGCTGTAAACGGTTTTCGAGAAAGCAGATGCCGGTGGTCGCGTACGCCAAGCCGCGTTCCGTTACCCGATAGATAGGCCCGTCATAGACCCATTGCTTGCGCGTGAGGCCTTCCGGCTTCACCCATCGACGCTTCACGATGAGAAGATACCGCGACGACGGCAACTCATCCGCCGATGCCTCGTCGCGGACTTTCACGAGCGTGCAAGTATCGAATTTCGGTTTCGGACGAGCGAACGGGAGAAGCGATGCGAGAAAGAGCATGAACCCTCCGTGAGAACAGGGTGCGCGTACCCTAACATCATGGGAGTCATTTCGCCACCTGCACCGCCTCCTCGAACTTCACGGAGAGGAGTTTCGAGACCCCGTCGCCGCCCATAGTGACGCCGTAGAGGATGCCGGCGCGGCTCATGGTCTCGCGATTGTGCGTGATGACGATGAGCTGCGACTTCTTCGCGAGGTTCTCTATCATATCGCCGTAGCGGCGGCTATTCGCTTCGTCCAAGGCCGCGTCGGTCTCGTCGAGTATGAGGAACGGCGGCGGGTTCACTTGACTCATCGCGAAAATGAGCGCGATGGAAGTCAGCGCGCGCTCGCCGCCCGACAGCTGCATGAGGGAACGTATTTTCTTCTTTGGCAGGTTGACGGAGATCTCGATGCCGGGACGCTGCGTCGCTTCCGGCGTCTCTGGCGTTTCCTCCTCGCCTTCGTCCTCTTCTGCATCCTCCGGCTCCTCGAGCACGAGGCGGGCGCCGCCGCCGCCGAACATGAGCGCGAAATATTCGCTGAAGGTCGCGTTCACCTTCGCGAGTCCGTCGGCGAAATGCCGGGCGAGCTCGGTATTCAAATCCTCGATGAGGGCGCGCAGGCTCGCCGCCGACTTCGCGAGGTCGTCAAGTTCGGCGGCGAGGAAGAGGTCGCGCTCCGACGACTCCTTATATTCGTGCCGGATATCCTCGCCCGTGCCGCCGGCCTCCTCGAGACGAATCTTCGTGCGCTCGAGCGTACGCCGGCGCTCTTCCTGTACGCGGCGTTCTTCCTGCGGCAGCGCGGCGAGCGCGTCGTACGACACGGCCTCGGCGCCGCCGACCGTGAGCGTCTCGGCCTTGTCGCGGTCGAGCGCCTCGGCCAACAGGATGAGCTCGTGCTCACGCGCTTCGAGCTTCGCGACTTCCCCCTCCTCGTGCGCCTTCGACTGCGCGAGATCGAGAATGCGCCGGCGCGCTTCGCGGCCGGTCTCCTCGAAGGCGAGCATCGCCTCGCGGGCGCGGGCGCGGGCCGACTCCGCCTTCTCGAGCGCCGCGGACATGGCCGAGTACTTCTCCGCAAGCGCCGTCTTCTCCGCATTCAAGCGGTACGCGGCATCCTCTTCGTCGGAGAGGTACGCATCGCCCGGCGCGCCGTGGCGCGAGAAGAATGTCTCGATGGCGGTGCGGATGGCGGCGAGCGCGGCGCGCAGCGCTTCGACGCTATCGCCGGCGCCCGTCGTCTGCTTTTTCACCTCCTCGTGGAGCGCCGAGAGCTCCTCGCGCGGCACCTTCGCGTACGGCTCGCGCGCGGCCGCTTTCGCGCGGCGCTCCACTTCCGAGAGCGCGCCTTCGACGCGCCCCATCTCGCGTGAGAGCGTGGCGCGCTCGCTCGCTCGCGCGGAGACCCCGTTTTCGGCGGCGCGCAGCGCTTCGGTGAGCTTCGCCGTCTCGCCATCGCCGGAGGCCGCATCGGCGACGCGGTCGAGTTCGGCGCTCGCAGTGGCGAGGCGCTCCGCGGCGCGCCGCTTCTCCGCGGCCGTCGCGCGCGTCTCATGGGCGAGGTACGCGTCCTCGATCGAGAAATACGCCCGCGCGAGCGCGACGAGCTCGCGGCGCAGCTCGTCGGCGCGCTCGAGCTTCTCCACCTGCTTCTCGAGGAAGCGTAGGTGCGGCGCGAGCTCGCGGCGCAATGATTGCACCTGGGCGATATTCTCCTCGGTCTTCACGAGCTTACGCTCCGCCTCTTGCTTCTTGAACTCGTAGAGCTTGAGTCCGAGCGCGTCCTCGAGCGTCGCGCGGCGCTCGCGCGCGTTCGAGAGCAGGATGCGGTCCGCCTCGCCTTGCGAAATGATGTGGTGGCCCGTCTCGCCGATGTTCGCGCTCGCGAGGAGCTCAGCGACGTCGCGCAGCCGCACGCGCGAGCCGTTGATGGAGTATTCGCTCGTCCCGTCGCGCAGCACGACGCGCTCGATGACAACCTCGTCGAAATCGACCTTGAACACGCGGTGTGAGTTGTCGAAGACGATGGAGACGCCCGCGCGGTTCGCGCGCGGTACGGAGTGCGAGCCGCCCCAGATGAGGTCTTCAGCGCGCTTGCCGCGCATGCTCTTAATCGACTGCTCGCCGAGCGCGAAGCGGAACGCCTCGGCGACGTTCGATTTACCGGAGCCGTTCGGCCCCACGATGGCAGTCGTCGCGTTCGAGAAGTCCAAGACGGTCTTCTTGGCGAACGACTTGAAGCCAGCGATTTCAAGGCGCTTCAGCATTTATCACAGTATACAGGGCGCCCGCCCGCCGGGCAGGCGGTCTGTTGTGCATGCTCCCCTAGGCCGGCTCTACGGTGACCGCCGTACCGTATGCAAGCACCTCCGTCACGCCATTCGCCACGTCGTTCGCGTCATAGCGCGCGCCGATGACCGCGTTCGCCCCCTTGTCCGCGGCATGGTCGAGCATCTTCTCGAACGCCTCGGTGCGCGTGCGCTCGCAGAGGTTCGTGTATGCCGTGATGTTGCCGCCCACGAGCGTCTGGAGACTCGCGCCGATATTCACGATGAGATTGCGCGAACGCACGATGATGCCGCGCACGACGCCGTGGTTCACGACGATGCGGTAACCCGGCAGTTCGAACGCTTGCGTGACCATCTCTTCGGGAATCTTCGCCATATGCCGGCAGTATACCCCGTTCACCATCCTGTCGCATCGAGCGCGGACTGCGCAGCCGCCTGTTCCGCCTCTTGTTTGCTCCTCCCCTCACCGCGCGCGATCTCCTCGCGCCCGATGAAGACGCCAACAGTGAATCGCTTGTCGTGATCGGGTCCGACTTGCGCCAAGGTCTCGTACGACGGCGTCACACCCCGCTTCTCTTGCGCCGTTTCCTGGAAGCGGCTCTTCGCGTCCTGATAGGCGCGCTTCGCGATGACGTCATCGATCTTGCTCGAGAGGTGCGCCCTGATGAACGCATCCGCAGCTGCATACCCCTGGTCGAGATAGATAGCGCCGATGATGGCTTCGAACGCATCGGCGAGGATGACGTCGCGCGCGCGGCCCGTGTCCTTCGCTTCGCCTTTGGAGAGGAGAAGATACTCATTCACGCCGAGCGCCTGCGCGCTCTCGGACAGCGATCTCGTGTTCACGAGCGCGGCGCGGTAGCTCGTGAGTTCGCCTTCGGGCTTCGCCGGGAATTTCCGGAAGAGGAAATCGGTCACCGCGAGCTCGAGCACGGCGTCACCGAGAAACTCGAGCCGCTCGTTATGGCTACCCGCGTACTCGCGGTGCTCGTTCAGGTAGGAACGATGCGTGAGCGCCTCGGTGAGGAGGTCGGGGTCTGAGAACGATATCCCGAGCGCCGAAGCGAGTGAGGCGAAATCAGGCATAGTGGAATCATTCGCAGTATGCCGCAGGCGGCAAGAAAATCAAACGGCGGCGCGGCTTACGGCGTCGGCCCGCTCTTATCGAGCAGCTTCTGCACGGCCGCCGTGACGATGGGCAGCATGTCGTCATAGAAATTGAGGTCGATGATGTCCTGGAGCCTGAACCACTTGGCGTCGTCGAGTCCGCCGCTCTTCTTGAGCGTCAAGGGCTCGAACGCGGAAGACGCGAGGAAGAACCAGACATGCTTCCTGACGCGCCCTTTCTCCGGATGCGAGGCGACATACTCGTTCTCACCTACCTGACCTTCAACCGCCGCCGTGAGCCCGAGCTCCTCCTTGATGATGCGCACGACGCCCTCCTGCGGCGTCGGATCGGCCTCGATGTGGCCTTTCGAGAGCGTCCAGTGGCCGAAGACGTCATGGACGAGTGCGAGATAATACTGGCCGTCGTGCTTGGCGTAGACGATGGCGCCGCCCATCTTCTCGAGCGGCAGCTCTTCGCGCCGCACTTTCTTCTTCCCCTGCTCGTCCTTGCCGGGTTCGCCGAGTTCCTTATAGACGGCGCCGAGGACGCCGTTGACGAAGCGGCCGGAGGATTCCCCGCCGAAGGTCTTGGCGAGCTCGATGGCCTCGTTGATGGCGACTTTCGCCGGCACCTGCGTCCGGTCGGCGAAGAGGAGCTCGTAGAGGCCGAGTCGCAGGATGTTGCGGTCGACGGGCGCGATGCGGTCTAAGGGCCACTCGGGCGCAGCCTTCTCGATGACGAGGTCGAGGTCGGCGTGCTTCGCAAGCACGCCGGAAAGGAGTTGTTCCATGAACGGCTGGTCGGTGCTGTCGCCCGCGAATTCCTCGATGTTGCGGGCGAGGACGCCGGCCGCGTCTTCCTCGGACAGGTGCGTCGTATCCCACTCAAAGAGCGTCTGCAGTACGACCGAACGCGCTAAGTGCCGATTCGCCATGGAAAGATCCTGCGCTCATGATATCGCAAAAACGAGACCCGCGCACGCGGCGCGGGTCCGTCTCTGTGGATTCTCGCGATGCGTTACGACGCCTGCCCGCCCATGCCGCTTCTTGCTTTCGGACGGCTGCCGGCCGCAAGCTTGCCGAGGAAACCCTTCGACGTCTTCGCTGCGGCGTTCACGTGCTCCGCGTGCGCATGCTCATGCGCGTGCGCCGACACGGGTTCCGTGTCCGGACCCTTCTTCGCCTTCGGCGCGCGCGCCTGCTTCCCTTTCGGCGCGAAAATCTGCTTCCCGCGGTACATGCCCGTCGTCTCGTCGACGCGGTGCGGGAGGACGAGCGTGCCGCTCGCCGCGTCCTTCACAGCGCGGATGCCCGTGAGTGCGTGGTGCGACCGGCGGTTGCCGGTGTGACCCCTCGTATGGCGCATGCGGATTGACATGAGCGCACCTTATCACGGAGAGAATGAAAAGCAAAGCGGTCCTCGTCGAGGACCGCGATGGCGAAAGATCGGTACAGCTTGTTGTGGCGTCAGCGTTGCGATTCACGCATCGCTATGACCTCTTTGACGAACGGGTGCGGGCCCTTCCGTCGTTTCCGATTCCGGACCATAGGGAGCGGCGAGCTGCCGTCGCATGCCTGAACTTGGACGATCGTCACGTACGTCGCGACTTGCCCCGTATGCCCGCAGAGCATCTCGCACCTGCCGTCGACTTCCCTCGTCCTGCCGGAGCACCCGTTACAGCTGGCACAACGCTCGAACCCCGTGCCAGCGAGCTGTCGCGCATGCTTCTCGATGAGGGCGCGATCCGTGCGGCTCGACACCCGTGATGGGGAGTTCTGTTTATTCAGCACTGGTAATTTCCTTCTCGTTGAGGACTGCGCTTGCCTGAGCCCCATGCCCGAGGCAGCCATAGTTTTAATCCCATTCAGAGCCGAAATCAAGGCGTGAAAACGGCCGGCGGTGGATAAAGAGGCGGGCGCTGCTCGTTGAGCGGCGCCCGGCACCGGGCCTCATCGGCCATCGGGGAGTTCATCGGATGACCAATAGGGACAGCCGATCGTCTCCTCAGGGACTTTCAGTTGATCGAGGATCTCGCACTTCACGACCGTGGATCTGCCTCCGCCGTCCGGGTCGTGTGGCGGGAAGTACCAGTTGGCGCCGCTGCATTTCCGGTAGACGCCGTCCGCTTCTCGCACGCAGTCGAATTTTGCATCTCTGAGTTTCTTGACGGTCGCGAGGAGCGCGCCGTCATAATGAGCGCTTCTTGGGTGGGAAAGGGTCTCGCTCAAGGGAATCTCCATAAAGGTCAAACCGGGCGCATGCCCGGCTCTCCTCCTTCTAATCCCGTGCGCGACGGGATGCAAGGTGCAAAAACGACCGGCGGTGGATAGCGCACGGACCATGCACAGCAAGCGCCGCATAGTGCGCCTTCGTCCCGTACCCTTTGTGCCGCTCGAAGCCGTACGCCGGATGCTCGAGCGCGAGGCGCTGCATGAGGCGGTCGCGCGTCACTTTCGCCGCGATGGACGCGAGCGAGATGAGCGGGACGAGCTCGTCGCCGTCGATGATGGTCCGCTGCACGTATTCGGCGGGCGCGCGTAGCGCGCCGTCGAGCTCGACCGTGGCGAGCGCCGCGTCCGGCGCGAGCGCGTTCACGCCGCGCGCGACCGCGCGGCGCACGACGGTCGCGATGCCCTCCGCATCGATGGCCGCCGCGCTCTCGAGCTCGACAACGAAGCGCGCGTCGCCCTGCGCAGCGCGGCGCTCGAGAAGCGCGAAGAGCGCCTCTCGTTTCTTCCCCGACAGCTGCTTCGAGTCGCGGACGCCGGAGAATTCCCGCGCGACGTCGAATCCCTCGGGCACTGCGACGACGCCGACCGCTACCGGACCGGCCAAGGGCCCGCGCCCTGCCTCATCGACGCCGAGCACGAATCGCATCCAGAAAGTATACTGGAAGGGCATGGCGAGCCGGTTCATCCACCTCCACACCCATAGCCACTACAGCTTCCTCCAGGCGCTGCCGAAAGTGGATGAGCTCGTCGAGAAAACCAAGGCCGAGGGGATGGACGCGCTCGCGCTCACCGACGCCGGCAACATGCACGGCGCCATCGAATTCTATAAAGCGGCCATGAAGGCGGGCGTGAAGCCCATCCTCGGCGTCGACACCTATCTCGCGCCGCGCTCACGGCACGAGAAGGACCGCGTGCTCGACGCGAAGCGCTCGCGCATCGTGCTCCTCGCGGAGAACGACGCCGGCTACAAGAACCTCCTCGTCCTCGTGACGAAGTCGTGGACTGAGGGCTTCTTCGAGCGGCCGCGCGTCGACAAGGAGCTCCTGCGGGAGCACGCGGACGGCATCATCGCCATCCTCCCGTCCTTCTCGGGCGACGTCGCGCAGCTCCTGCGCGCCGGCGACCCAGACGGCGCCGCGGCGGCCGCCGCGGAATTCACGGACATCTTCCCCGCCGATGGCGGGGCGAGCGGCCGCGAACCCCGGCTATTCCTCGAGGTCACACACCACCCGCGCGTGCGCGGGCACGAGGCGCTCATGCAGAAGATTGTCGCGCTCTCGCGCGAGAGCGCGACGCCGCTCGTCGCCCAGCACGACGTCTACCACCTCGAGCCCGACGATCGCGTTGCGACCGAGATCATGCGCCGCATCCGCCAGGGCGAGCGCGGCCGGAACGAAGAAGAGGATTTCTCTTTCATCAGCGAGAAGATGGCGATCGCGTACTTCAAGGACCTCCCTGACGCGATTGGAAACACGCGCGCCATCGCCGACCGCTGCTCGGTCGAATTCACGCTCGGGAAGTGGACCTTCCCCGCCGTACCGGTCTCGCCGGGCTTCGCGAATCACGATGAGGAGCTGCGCGCGAAAGCGTATGCGGGCATCACGGCGCGCGGGCTCGCGGAGACGCCCGCCATCATCGAGCGGGTCGAGTACGAGCTCAAGATTATCATCGACAAAGGCTTCGCCGTGTACTACCTCATCGTCGCCGACCTCCTCGCTTTCGCGAAGAGCGCCGGCATCCTCACGACGACGCGCGGCTCGGCGGGCGGCTCTCTCGTCGCCTATCTCGTCGGCATCACGAATGTCGATCCGCTTTTCTATAAGCTGCCGTTCGAGCGCTTCCTCAACCCCGAACGCCCGAAGGCCCCCGACATCGACATGGACATGGCTGACAACCGCCGTGACGAGATGATCGCGTATGCGAAGCGCACGTACGGCGACGACCACGTCGCGCAGATCGGCACGTTCGGTACGATGATGGCGCGCGCGGCCGTGCGCGACGTGGCGCGCGCGCTCGGCCATTCCTACACGACCGGCGACCGCATCGCGAAGCTCATCCCCATCGGCTCGCAGGGCTTCCCGATGACCATCGAGCACGCGCTCGAGCTCGAGCCGGATCTGAAGGCCATTTACGACGAGGATGAGGACGCGCACGAGATTATTGACCTCGCCCGCCGCATTGAGGGCTGCGTGCGACACGTCGGCGTGCACGCAGCGGGCGTCGTCGTCGCACCGACGCCCTTGGTCGAGTGGACGCCCATCCAGCCGGACCCGAAAGGCACCGGCAAGCTCATCACGCAGTACGATATGTACTCGATTACCGACGAGTACGGCGGGGTCGGCCTCCTCAAGTTCGACTTCCTCGGCATCAAGAACCTCTCCATCCTCGCCGACGCGGTCGCGCGCGTCGCGGCGACGCGCGGCATCGCCGTCGACATCGAGAATGTCCCGCTTGACGACGCGAAGACGTTCGCGATGCTCGCGAAGGGCGACACCGAGGGCGTCTTTCAGCTGAACGGCTCCGGCATGACCCGCTGGCTCAAAGAGCTCAAGCCCTCGACCATCCACGACATCAACGCCATGGTCGCCCTCTACCGCCCGGGCCCGATGGAGACCATCCCCGGCTATATCGAGCGCAAGCGCAATCCGCGCATGATCCGCTTCGAGGACGAGCGTATGAAGGAATATCTCGACGCCTCCTACGGCCTCCTCGTCTACCAGGACGACGTGCTCCTCACCGCTATCACGCTCGCCGGCTACTCCTGGCTCGAGGCCGACGCCTTGCGCAAGGCGATGGGCAAGAAGATACCGGAGGAGATGGCCGCGCAGAAAGAAAAGCTCATGAAAGGGTTCATGGAGCACGGCAAGCTTTCTCGGGAGAAGTCCGAGCGGCTCTGGAAGCTCATCGAGCCCTTCGCCGCCTACGGTTTCAACAAGGCGCACGCCGCGAGCTACGGCAAGGTCGCCTACCAGACCGCCTACATGAAGGCGAACTATCCCGTCGAATACCTGGCCGCTCTCCTCACGGCGGATTCGGGCGATACCGACCGCATCGCCGTCCTCGTCGCGGAAGCGAAACGCATGGGCATCCCGGTCCTGCCGCCGGACGCGAACGAGAGCTCTTCGGACTTCACGGTCGTCGGCGAGAAGAAGGACGCCATCCGCTTCGGCCTCTCTTCCATCAAGAACTTCGGCGAAGGCGTCGCGGGCGCAATCCTCGCGGAGCGCGAGGCGCACGGTCCGTTTGCTTCGCTCGCGAACTTTCTCTCCCGCGTCGGCTCGAAGAACTTGAACCGCAAGTCGCTCGAGGCGCTCATTAAGTGCGGCGCGCTCGATTCGCTCGGCGACCGGAGCGCGCTCCTCGGCGGCATCGAGACCCTGCTCGAATTCCATCGCGAGGCGACGGCCGAAGCGCCGCAGGATTCCCTCTTCGGCGCGCTCATGGCGCCGCCGCCCTTGGAGCTCGCGCCCGGCGCGCCGATATCGCTCACCGACAAGCTTGCCTGGGAGAAGGAGCTCCTCGGCATCTACGTCTCCGGCCATCCGCTCGACGCGCATCCGGCGACGATGGCGAAGGTGAAGGTGTCGCTCGCGAAGCTCAAGGAAGAACCGCAGCCAGGCCTCTCGGTCATCATGCCGGCTCTCGTGAGCGACGTCCGGACTATCCTCACCAAGAGCGGCGAGAAGATGGCCTTCCTGAAGCTCGAGGACAAGACCGGCTCGCTCGAAGCCGTCGTGTTCCCGAAGCTCTTCAAGAAGCACAATGGCGCCCTCGCGCCCGGCGCCTGCATCATCGCCAAGGGCAAAGTCACAGTGAGGAACGGCGAGCCCTCGATCGCCATCGACGACCTGAAGCTCCTCGGTTAGGTTTGTGGTATTCTCTGCCCCATGAGCGATCAGCCGGATAAGGAGCGTGATCACAAGAAGCTCGGACGAGAGCTCGATTTGTTCACGTTCTCTGAATTGGTCGGCGCTGGCCTCCCGCTCTGGACACCGAAGGGGACGCTGGTTCGACAGGAGCTCGATGCGTTCGTATGGGAGCTTCGTTCGAAGTATGGCTATCAGCGCGTCACCATCCCACATATCACGAAACGCAACCTCTATGAGACCTCTGGCCATTGGCAAAAATTCGCCGAAGACCTCTTCAAGGTGACTTCGCGCGATGAGCGCGAATACGCCATCAAGCCGATGAACTGCCCGCATCACACGCAGATATTCGCGCGCCGGCCGCACTCGTATCGCGAGATGCCTCAGCGCTATGCGGAGACGACGATGGTGTACCGCGATGAACAGTCGGGAGAATTGAACGGCCTCACGCGCGTCCTCTCGATAACCCAGGACGACAGCCACGTTTTCTGCCGCACGTCTCAGATCAAGGAAGAGTTCCTCAAGATTTGGAACATCATCGATACGTTCTACACGCAATTTGGATTTGCCGACCTTAAGGTGCGCCTCTCGTTCCATGATCCGAAGACGCCGGAAAAATATCTCGGCACGCCGGAAATCTGGAAGCATGCCGAGGACTCATTGCGGGAAATCGCCCATGAGCGCGGTGCCGCTTCCTTCGAAGCGCCCGGAGAAGCTGCGCTTTATGGGCCGAAACTCGATTTCATCGCAAGCGACTCCATCGGTCGCCAGCATCAAGTCGCGACTATTCAGCTTGATCTCAACCTTCCCGAACGTTTCGACCTTTGCTGCATCAACGAAAAGGGTGAGCGCGAGAGAATCGTCATGATTCATTCGGCAATCATGGGCTCGATTGAACGGTTCACCGCTGTCCTGCTCGAACACACCGCGGGCATGCTGCCGCTCTGGCTCGCGCCGGTGCAGGCGCGCGTGCTCTCGGTATCGGAGAAGCAGACGGCCTATGCGCGCGAGGTCTTCGAAGCACTTAAAACCGCCGGCATCCGCGCCGAGCTCGACGATTCGGATGAATCGCTCGGCAAGAAGATACGGAACGGGAAAGCCGAGAAGATCCCCTACCTGCTCGTCGTCGGTGATAAGGAGGCCGAGGCGAAGACAGTGACGGCCGAAAGCCGCGACCACGGGAAGCTCGACGCCCTCCCACTCTCCGACTTCATCGCGCGCGCCCGCGAAGAGATTTCAGTACGAAAATAGCCGCGAGCGCGTAGTTACGCGCCGATGGCTGCGAACGCGCGGGTGAGCGCGAGCTTCGCGCCGGTCACACTCGCCGTGTAGCTCGAGTCGATAGCGGTGGTGAGGGAGGAGACGAGCTTCTCGAGGGTCGGCGTGTCGAAGCGCGCCGTCATGCGCACGACGTCGGGGTCGCACGGCGTGCCCTCGATGCGGGCGCGGTAGGCGTCGTCGAGCATGCAAACGGCATCCGTGAGCATCTTCTCCGGGGATTCCCCGCCGCGCGCTTGCTGGCGGATAGCCGCGAAGACCGCGCTCCGGTCGCCCTCGATGAGCGCCGCGAGGAAGCCGCGCACGTGCGCCGGCGGCAACGCCGCGCCGGCGGCGGCAGGGACCGCTTCGAACGACTCGACGTGTTCGAACACGGGTTCGACGTGCTCATAGACCGGCTCCGTCTGCGGCGCGGGCGCCGGGCGCTCCGCGCGGCGAGCTGCCGACGGCTCGCGCTCGCGCGTGAGGCCCTTTACAATGTCGTCGACGGAGAGCGCGCCGGTGGCGTGACTGAACGACTTGAACCCTTCGAAGGGCGAATAGCCGCGCGGTGCGTCGACGGGCGCCTCGGCATGCAGCGCGGCAGGCGCGGGCTGTGGCGCCAGCTCATGCGCCGGCTCCTGTTCGGCGTTCAGAGCATCCGAAAGGCGCAGACCGAACGAGTGTCCGGAGCGGACGACGAACGGCACCGCGCTGAAGAGCACGAAGTATGCGAGAGCGAGCGAAAGGCCTATGAGGACGAGCCAGTACACTGTCGTTCCGACCGGACCGAGGTCGAGGCCGGTGTACGGAATCTGCGAAAGGTAGAGGTACGCGAGCGGCGCCGTGCTCACGTGCGGGAGCGCCGCGAGCGTGATGGTCGGAGGAGGCGTTCCGCCGCCTCCGCCTCCACCACCACCGCCTCCGCCGCCTCCGCCGCCTCCGCTCGTGACGTCGAGAGTCGCCGTGCAGATGAGGGTTTGGCCGGTATCCGTGTGGAACGTGCCCGTGTACGTATGGCTGCCGATGCTCGTCGGGGATACGCTCGCCGAGCCTGAGACCGCCGTCGTCGTGCCGACGCCGTTATCGATGAAAACTCCCGTGATGCCGAGGCCGCCCCAACTCAAGGTCGCCGCATTGCCGGAGACGACGCTCGTCGGGCTGACAGCGAGCGTGCAGGACGGACCGCCGCCTCCCCCGCCGCCGCCGACCGTGACGCTTGCGGTGCAGGTGCCGACCCTACCCATCGGGCTCACGACCGTCCCAGTGAAGACGGTGTCGGCCGTGATGGCCTTCGAGGTCGTCGTCCCGCTTACAGCTGGCGCGACGCTGCCGATGCCCTGGTCGATGGAGAACGTATCGGCATCGGTCGTCGCCCAGGCGAGGATCGTGGTGTCGCCCGTCGTGACTGACGCGGGCGTCGCCGTGAGCGTGCAGGTCGGCGTCGCGGGCGGCGGCGTCGAGACGGTGATGGTCACCGCACAGTGGGCCGTACCGCCGGCGCCGATAGCCGTTGCCGTATACGTCGTCGTCGTGATCGGCGAGACGGATGTAGAGCCGCTCGCGACCGGGGTCGACGTCCCGACGCCGTTATCGATCGTGAAGGACGTCGCGTTCGCCGACGTCCACGAGAGCGTCGCCGAACTGCCGCTCGTGATGGATGCGGGATTCGCGGAAAGCGTGCAGGAGACGGCAGGAGGAGGAGACGTCGTCACCTTGACCTTCGCCGTGCAGTGAACCGTGCCGCCGGAACCGGTCGCCGTGCCGGTATACGTCGTGGTCACGATCGGCGATGTCGTCGCCGAGCCGCTCGCAACGGGCGTCACGGAGCCGACGCCGTTATCTATGGAAAAGGAAGCGGCGTTCGAGGTCGTCCAGGAGAGCGTCGCGGTATCACCGGGTGCGATGGACGACGGGCTTGCCGAAAGCGAGCACATGGGTGCCGCGGGCGGGGGCGGCGATATCACCTGCTGGTTCTTGAAGACGACAGCTGCGCAGACAGGACCGACCGGCACGTCGACCTTCCCGTCCGCCGGCGTGACGGACAGGAGCTTCCAGGTGCTCCCGGCCGGCACTTCGGTGACCTGATGCATGCCGACGGAGACTCCACTGAACGATGCGTTGCCATTCGCGTCATTCTGCGTCGTCAGTCCGCCATCAAGCGTGAAGGTGAATTGCGCAACCGGCTTCAGTTCGTTGCCGTTCGGATCGAAGGTCTCTTTCAGTATAGAGATGCAGCCTTTCGCGGGCGGGGGCGTCGTGACGATCACTTTCGCCGTGCAGTGAACCGTGCCGCCGGAACCCGTCGCCGTGCCGGTATACGTCGTCGTCGCGGTCGGGGAAACCGAGGTCGAGCCGCTCGCAACGGGCGTCACGGAGCCGACGCCGTTATCTATGGAAAAGGAAGCGGCATTCGAGGTCGTCCAGGAGAGCGTCGCGGAACCGCCGTTCTGGATGGACGGAGGGCTTGCCGAAAGCGAGCACGTGGGTGCCGCGGGCGGCGGGGGCGTCGTGACGGTCACGGTCGTCGTACAGTGCACGGTCTTGCCGTCCGACCCCGTCGCCGTACCCGTATACGTCGTCGTCACGGCCGGCGAGACCGTCACCGAGCCGCCGGACGCGGGCGAGACGGAACCGACGCCGTTATTGATGGAGAAGGACGCCGCGTTCTTCACGGACCAGGTAAGCGTCGTCGAGTCGCCCTTCGCGATGGATGCCGGACTCGCGGAGAGTGTGCAGGAGCACGGGCCGGGCGGCGGGGACGTCGTGACAGTGATTGTAATCGAGCAGTGGGCCGTCGCCGTCGCGCTCGAGACCGTACCGGTGTACGTCGTCGTCACAGCTGGCGAGACCGTGACAGAACCGTGCGCGACCGGCGTCACGGGACCGATACCGTTGTCGATTGTGAACGACGTCGCGTTCGCCGTCGCCCACGAGATGACGGTCACGGAACCGCCGTTGATGCTCGTCGCGCTCGCGGAGAGCGAGCACGAGGCCGCGGCGTAGGATGAACTCAAGGAGCCGCCGGTCAGGTCGTGCGCGAACACCTGCGCCGGGGTAATCGCACCGGTCGCCAGTGCGACGACAGCGCCAAGAAGAAGCGTCGCGGATATTGCAAGGACGCCGATGAGCATCGGACGGCGGATCGTATGGGAAATGAGGTCGTGGTCGGTATGCATGTGATTACGCCCTGAAACGGCAGCCGGCCTTCGGCTGCGCAGATGCCCTGCCCCCTTGCGGAGAGCCATCCGACTCCACACTACCCGGGAATCGGATGACTTTCAACAAAGTCGGCGACAACGACGAAACGGTCGGATTTCGAGGCGAACGAGTCACAGGTCGAGAGGGTGAGGACGCGACCTGTGACCGACAGCGGAATAGCGGCATCGTTCGCACTCTCCTTCGTCATGCTCACGACCGCATAGACGTACGCCATGTCAGCGGAGTCCACCTCAATGGAGTCGCCGCTCTCGAGCTTCTGGATGCCGTCGAAGGTCTTATAGGCCTGGTTCAGCACGATCGGCAGATAGCTCGAGTGGCCGAAGAGGACGACGTTGCCCGGCTCCCCGAGCTCCGCGGAGGTCGGGTAGCGCACGGCGCCTTTGAGGAGCAGCTGGTCGAGCGCATCGATATTCGTCGTGTCCGGATTCGCGATGGCCGCCGAGAGCGCGATTGACGGGATTGATATCTTTACCGGGAACTCGGCGCCCGCTGCGGGCGCGGGCGCCCTCGTGCCCGCTGCGACGAGGACGTCCGACGAGAGCGCCACCGCCGGCGCGGCCGGCGCGGCCGGATCCGGCAGGAGGTCGAGCCGCGCGAGGACGGCGACGCCCGCGCCGAAGACGAATACGGAAATGACGAGGAAGCTCCACTTCCTCCCATAGGCCCGCTTCCCGGCCCGGATGAGCCGCGCGACGATGCGAATGACGCTTACCATGATTGTCTCGCCCATACATACGCCGAGTTGTCAATTATGTCAATCGAGGCGGATTTGACACGCCCCGAGGATAGTGGTATCTAGAACCCGTCCTATGCGCATCTTCAATACCGTCTCTCCGGGCCGCCAGGCAGCCGTGAATTCCCTCGCGGCGGTCGGCTTCGTCGCGCTCGTCGCGGGCGGAATGTGGCTCGCGGTCTATTCCGCGCGCTACGTCCCGACCGCCATCGGCAACCTCGGCACGGCCGCGGTGTCGCTCTCGAGCATCTTCGCGTCGAGGGGTGCTCCGGCGGGCCTCTCGGTCGTACCGGCCGCGACGACGACGCTTCCCTTCTCGAGCGCGAGCTCGACGATGGTGTCGACGGCGGAGCCCGCGCCCGTAAAGACCGCATCGCCTGCCCCCTCGCCGACGCCGGCGACCGGCAAGGAAACGACGCGCACCATCCAGGTCGGCGGCGCGACGACGCCCGCGCTCTATGGCCTCCCTGACTTCACCGTCACCATCGACGCGACGGGCTACCTCGCGACGACCTCCGCGACCTCCTTCGTCGCGACGTCGACCGTCCCGGCCGGCAGCCGCCCGGCGGTCAAGTTCACCATCAAGAACATCGGTACGAACGCGACCGGCCCCTGGCGCTTCAGTGCGTCCATCCCGACGCAGACCGCGTATATCTACCAGTCCCTGCCGCAACAGTCGCTTAATCCGGGCGATAGCATCGAGTACACGCTCGGCTTCACCGAGGCGAACTCGGGCGCGAACCAGACCGTCTCCATCACCGCGAACTTCGACCATGCGGTTGCGGAATCGAACGCGAACAACGACAGCGCGTCCGCGCAGCTGACCATCCTCGGACGGTAATCCCGCTCCCCGCGTTTCCGCGAATGAAGAGACCGCCCTCGAGGCGGTCTTCGCATTCCGGCTGCGCAGGCTCGGCTCTAGACGTCGAGCGTCGCGTGCTTCGCGTTCGATTGGATGAAGGACTTGCGGCTCGCGACGTCCGTACCCATGAGGATGTCGAAGATGCGGTCGGCCGCGGCGGCGTCCTCGATGTTGACGCGCTTGAGGACCCGGCGCGCGGGATCCATCGTCGTCTCCCAGAGCTCGGACGGATTCATCTCGCCGAGGCCCTTGTAGCGCTGGATGTTCGCCTTCGCTGGGCGGGCCGCCTTCGCTGCCGTCTCCCCCTCTTCCGGCGCCTCTCCCTCGCCTTCCGCCGGATTCTCGGAGACGTCGGAAGCGGCGACGCCGAACTCCTTCAGCACCTCCGCCTTCTCCTTATCCGAATACGCGTACGCGATAGCCTTCCCCTTCGATATCTTGTAGAGGGGCGGCTGGGCGATGTAGACGAACCCGCCTTCGATGATGGGCCGGAAGTGGCGGTAGAGGAGCGTGAGGAGGAGCGTGCGGATGTGCGCGCCGTCGACGTCGGCATCGGTCGCGATGATGATCTTGTGGTAGCGCAGCTTGGAAATGTCGAAGACATCGCCGATGGCGGTGCCGAGGGCGACGACGAGGGCGCGGATCTCGACCGAGGCGAGCATGCGGTCGATGCGCGCCCGCTCGACGTTGAGGATCTTGCCGCGCAAGGGGAGGATGGCCTGGGTGCGGCGGTCGCGACCTTGCTTCGATGACCCGCCGGCCGAGTCGCCTTCCACGATGAAAATCTCTGCTTCCTCGGCGTTCTTGACCTGGCAGTCGGCGAGCTTGCCCGGGAGTGTCATGCCCTCGAGCGCCCCCTTGCGCAGGACGGAATCCTTCGCCGCCTTCGCGGCCTTGCGGGCCTTCAAGGCGAGGAGGACCTTGTTCACGATGGCACGCGCGTCGTCCGGATTCTCCTCAAGGAACGACGCCAGCGCGTCGCCGAAGACGGTCGCGACGGCGCCCTGCGCCTCGACCGAGCCGAGCTTCGCCTTCGTCTGTCCTTCGAACTGAACCTCGGGCAACTTGACCGAGATGATGGCCGTGATGCCCTCGAGGACGTCGTCGCCGGTGAAATTCTCGTCCTTCTCCTTGAGGATATTCGCGTTCCTGCCGTAGGTATTCAAGGTGCGCGTGAGCGCCGTCTTGAAGCCCGTCACGTGTGTGCCGCCCTCGGCGTTGTAGGTGTTGTTCGCGAAGGCCGTGATGCGCGCCGTGATGTCGTCGATGTACTGGAGCGCGACTTCCACCGCGACGCCGTCCTGTTCCTTGTCGACGTAGAAGATGTTTTTATGGATGGGCTCCTGGTGTCGGTTGTAGAAGGCGACGAGGGAGCGCAGGCCGCCTTCGAAGTAGAAGGTCATGGAGGGCAGGTCGAGGCCGAGTTCGCGCAGGTAGAAGCACGCATCGTCGTCGACCGCCGCGAGGCCGCGCGCGTCGAGGATGCTGATACGCACGTCCTTCACGAGGTAGGCCTGCTGGCGCAGGTGGGCGACGATCTTCTCCCAATTCCACTCGATGCCATCGGTGAAGATGGCCGTGTCCGGCTTGAACTTCACGATGGTGCCGTGCAGTTTCGTCGTCCCGATCTTCTTCACTTTCGCGAGCGGCTTGCCGATCTTGTATTCCTGCCGGTGGACGCCGCCGTCCTGGTGCACGGTTGCGACCGTGTGCACGGAGAGCGCGTTCACGACCGAGGCGCCCACGCCGTGGAGGCCGCCCGAGACCTTGTAGCCCGAGTCTGCGCCGCCGAACTTGCCGCCCGCGTGGAGGGTCGTCATGATGGTCTCAAGCGCCGAGACCTTCGTCTTCGGGTGGATGCCGACCGGCACGCCGCGGCCGTTGTCGGCGACGCGCACATAGCCGTCAGGAAGGAGCGCGACCTCGATGTCATCGGCGAACCCGCCCATCGCCTCGTCGCGCGCGTTATCGAAGATCTCCCAGATGAGGTGGTGGAGGCCGTCGGGACCCGTCGTCCCGATGTACATGCCCGGGCGCTTCCTGACCGGCTCGAGCCCCTCGAGAACAGTGATGGAGGACGCGTCGTATGCATGTCCCGCGGCGCCTTTGGCGCCGCGATTTTCTGCCGTATTTAGAGCCTTTTTAGCCATACAATCAGCGGTATTTCGTGCCTTTAGTATAGCACGAAGCGCTCGATTTTGCCTCCCTGGAGGCGCTACCGGACTCGGGTGATAGTGACCCCCGGGATGGCATCCGGCCAGACCGCGTTCTTCTTGATGGAAACCGTGACTTCCTCGGCGCGCGCATCAGCGAGAGCGCCGCGGGCGATGTCCTCGGCAAGCGCCTCGACGAGGTAGTACTTCGTGCGCGCGAAGGCGTCGGTCACGCACTTTTTCAGGAAATCGAAGTCGATCGTGTCCGGCAGGTCGTCCGACGACGCGGCAGCGCGCAGGTCGCAGCGCACCTTGAGCGACACCTCGAACTCCTGCTCGATGCGCCGCTCGCGCGCATTATGCCCGTGCGTGCCGCGAATCTTGAAGGCGTCGAGCGTAACGTAATCCATGACTAGCGTATCTCGTATCCCTTCTCCTTGAGCGCGGCGTAAACCTTCTCCATGATGGCGTTAACTTCATCATCGGTAAGCGTGCGCTCGAACGACTGGAAGACGAGCCGGAACGCGTACGACGTCCTTCCCTCTTTCTCGAACGTATCGAATCGATCCAGCCGGACAGCGAGGTCGCCGGCATGCTTGCGGATGAGTTCCCCGACCGACGCTTCGTCGGTATCGGCCGGCACCCAACAGGCGACGTCGCGCACGATGAACGGATATTGCGAGAACGGCTTGTACATACCGAGCTTGTAGCGCTTCGGCTCGTAGTCCTTGCCGTAATCCTCGAGCTTCGCCTTGGAGAGATTGTCGTGCGCAGGAACGCCTTTCCACGCAGTCTCTGTCATCCGCAGTTCGAGGTACTCGCCTTCTTTCGGGAAGACGCTTCCGACCTCGAAGAGCTTCGGCTTCGCGTTCGGCGGAAGCACGAGCGGCGCATACTCCCGCGCCTTTGTGAGCGCGTCGGCGAGCCCGTCCTCGAGCGAGGTGCGCAGCATGGACTTGGTCTTATCGAGCGGATTGGCGAGCATGACGTCGCCCTTCGGCGCGAAGGATTGGGTCGACACCTCCGTGAAGCCCTGCTCGATGAGCTGGTCCTTCATCCGCTCGATGCCGCGGAAGCGGGCTTGGTCGGGCTCGCCCATGGGCGGCAACTCGACCGAGGGGATGCTGTCGTAGCCGAGTATGCGGCCGACTTCCTCGACGAGGTCTTCGGGAATCGCGAGATCGGTGCGCTCAAAGGGCGGCGTCACGATGATCGTTTCTCCGGCAGCCACGCAGTAAAAGCCGAAGCGGCGGCTAAAAACGTCGGTAACCGGAGCCATTCCCTCGAGTCTGCGGCCAAGGAGACCGTTTATGCGCGCGAGCGAGACCCTCACCGGCGGATACGCGGGAGCGGGAGCGGGATATTCGTCCACGACGCCAATCACTTCCCCGCCCGTGATGTCCGTGATGAGGGCGAGGACATCGCGCATACCGTAGGCGGCGAGCCCGGGCGACGGCTTATTCTGGAAGCGCGTCGACGCTTCCGTGAAGAGCGCGAGCGCCTGCGCCGTACGGCGGATTGAGGGGCCGTCGAAGTTCGCCGACTCGATGACGAGGTCCGTTGTCGCCTCCGTCACCTCCGCCGCTTTCCCTCCCTTGATGCCGGCAATGCCGATCGGCAGATTGCGCTGCGCGTCCGTGATGAGGAGCGCGCCTTCCGGAAGCGCGTACTCCTCGCCCGAGAGGGTCGTGAACTTCTCGCCCTTCGTCGCGCCGCGCACGCCGATGGCGTACCGGCCCTCCTTGCCGGCGAGCTTAGCCGCGTCGAAGGCGTGGAGTGGCTGGCCGATGTCGAGCATCACGTAATTCGTCGCGTCGACGACGTTGTTGATGGAGCGCTGCCCGACCGCTTCGAGCGCTTCTCGAAGCCAGCTGGGCGACGGGCCGACGGTGACGCCCTTCACGACGGCGCTGATGTAGCGCGGGCACTTCGTCGGGTCCTCTATCTCCACCGTGAGCGCGTTCGCCCTCGGGAACGACGGCACGGGCTCCCGCAAGGGGTCTCTCTTGAGCGGGATGCCGCGTATGGCCGAGAGTTCTTTGGCGAGCCCGCGGTGCGAGAGGCAGTCGGCAGCGCGGTTCGGCAGCACCTTCACGTCGAGTAGGTCGTCCGTATATCCCTCAACCTCGAATGCATGAAAGGTGAAGTCATCGGCGAGCCGTTCCGCGTCCGACCCATTGCCGAGATCGTCTTCCAGCGACTGCTTGTCGAGGTACTTCTTCAGCAACCATGCTCGGGAGATTTTCATAGCGGTTTCTCGTCGAAGCCGTAGACGAACCGGATGTCGCCCGAATGGAAGAGGCGCGCGTCCGGAACGCCGTACTTGATCATCATGAGGCGCTCGATGCCGGCGCCGAAGGCGAACCCCTGGTACTTCGCCGGGTCGACCTTCGCGTTCTCGAGCACCTTCGGGTGCACCATCCCGGCGCCCATGACCTCGAGCCACTTCCCTTGCGCCGGGAACCACATGTCGACCTCGACCGAGGGTTCGGTGAACGGGAAATAGCTCGGGCGGAAGCGCAGCTTCGCGCTCGCATCAAAATATTCGCGCACGAACCGGTCGAGCGTCCCTTTGAGGTGCGCGAGCGTGATGCCCTCGCCGACGGCGAGCCCTTCGAGCTGGTAGAACTGCGCCTCGTGCGTCGCGTCCGTCGCTTCGTTCCGGAACACCTTGCCCGGCGCGATGATGCGTATCGGCGCGCCATGCTTCTCGAGGGCGCGTATCTGCACGGGCGACGTGTGGGTTCGCAGGAGCTTCCGCTCCTCGCCCGGCGCGGTCTTCACGCTGTCGTTACTGCCGCCTGACGGCGGCCTCCCACGTTCTGGATCCTTTATCCAGAACGTGTCCCACATGTCGCGCGACGGATGGTCGGGCGCGATGTTCAAAGCGTCGAAGTTGTACCACTCGGTCTCGAGCTCGGGACCGTACGCGACGCCGAACCCCATGCGGCCGAAGATATCCGCGAAATCGCGCAGCGCGAGCGTGACGGGATGCAAACGCCCTTCGGGGACGGGCGGCGTGTCTGACATGGAAAAAGGATAACAAAGTGTTATGCTCTGCGCTATGAGCCCGGAATCGGTAGCGTATCCTTTCCTCTTCATCGCGATCTACTTCGAAGTGTTCATCCTCGTGACGCTCCTCTCGAAGCCCGCGCGCGAGGCGCGTCGGCGCGCCCCGCACGCCCTCGGCACGGCGACCCCCTCGGTCGCCGTCATCGTCCCCTGCTACAACGAGGAAGCCACCGTCGCCCGGACCGCCGAATCGCTCCTCGCCCTCGACTATCCCGCGGACAAGCTCGAGGTTATCCTCGTCGACGATGGCTCGACCGATGGCACGCCTGCCGCGATGGCGCGCTATGCGCAGCATCCGCAGGTGCGCGTCATCCGTAAAGAGAACGGCGGCAAACACACGGCGCTCAATGCCGGCATCGCCATGACACACGCCGATTTCATCGGCTGCCTCGACGCCGACTCGTTCGTCGAGCCCGACGCCTTGCGCGAGATCATGCCGTCGTTCACGGACGGCCGCGTCGCGGCCACGACGGCCGCGATGTCAGTATACGAACCGAAGAAGCTCATCGAGCACATGCAGCACGCCGAGTACGTCTTCGGCATCACGTTCCGCCACGCCATCGCATCGGTCAACGGCATCTACGTCACGCCGGGTCCGTTCTCCTTCTACCGCCGGAGCGTCCTCGAGGAGCTTGGCGGCTTCCGCTACGGCTACCAGACGGAGGACATGGAGATGGCGCTGCGCATCCAGCAGGCGGGGTACCGCATCGAGAACGCCCCGCATGCGCGCGTCTACACGAAGGTGCCGGATACGGTCGGGAAGCTCATTAAGCAGCGGGTCCGCTGGACGACCGGCTTCCTGCGCAACATCTCGAACGAGTATCGCGGCCTCGTCGGCAGCCGCCGCCACGGCGCGCTCGGCGTCCTCGTCCTCCCCACGGCGCTCCTTGCCATCGGGAGCGGCATCCTCCTCTTCTTCCTCATGCTGTTCCAGCTCACGCAGGGAGCGATCACGACGTTCCAGCTGAATGCGGGCATCCCACTCGCCTACTCGCTCACCCCGCGCGGTTCGCTCGACTGGTTCTACCTCCCGGCGACGTTCTATACGCTCCTCGGCATCGCAGCGCTCATCGCCGCCCTCTCGCTCATCCTCGTGGGCCGCCGGCTTTCGCGGACGCCGGGTACGATTGCGCTCGGCCTCGTTTCCTACACGCTCTTCTATGGTTTCGTCGTGCCGTTGTGGCTCGTGGGCGCGACCGCCGACGTCGCCTTCGGCAAGCGCCGCTCGTGGCGCTAGCGTCCCGCCATGTCGATCGTCAAGCGCAATGCGCTCATCGCCCTCGCCATCACGGCGGTCCTCGCCGGAACCGTCGCCTTCGCTATTAATTACCTGAATAACGCGCGCGTCGGCGAACTCTCGACCATCGAGGATCAGCTGTCCATCGACACGCTCTCGCTCGATACGCAGTTCTCGCTCCTCGAGGCGGCGCCGTGCGACAGCGCCGCCTCCTCGACCGCGCTCACGGGCGAGCTCGCGGACCTCGGCAGCCGCCTCGCATACGCCGAAGATCAGCTCGGCAGCACGAATCCGCAGGTCATACGGCTGAAGGAGCAGTATTCCCTGCTCGAGATACGCGACTACCTCATCACGAAGCAGCTCGCCGCAGCCTGCGGCACGAAGCCGGTCACGGTGCTCTATTTCTATAGCAATGCCGGCGACTGCAGCGACTGCGACAAGGCCGGCTACGCGCTCTCGTACCTGCGCAATACGTATCCGTCCCTGCGCGTCTACTCGTTCGACTACAACCTCGACCTCGGCGCGCTCACGACGCTCATCTCGCTCACGAAAGTGAAGGATACGCTGCCGGCCTTCGTCATCGACGGCAAGACGTACTACGGCTTCACGTCGCTCGCCGACCTCGAGTCGCACTTCCCGAAAGGCGCGCTCGCGACGAGCACGGCCGCGAGCGGCAGCTGACTACCGATGAGCCGGGGGTGAGATTCGAACTCACGACCTGCTGTTTACAAAACAGCTGCTCTGACCAACTGAGCTACCCCGGCCGAGTGAGCGAACAGAAGCAAAAGTAGCATACTTTTGCTTCTGTGAACGAACGAGGTCAGGGTATGTACTCATACCCCGGCGAGGGGCGGAACGGGATTATTCTCCCGCACTGAGGTCGGGGATGTCGGGCTGTGTTGCCTTGAGTCCCGTCTTGAAATCGGACAAGGTCCGAACGAATTCCCGCGCATGCTCGCGCGAGCCCGCGTTTATATCATGATGCGTGCGGAAATAGCGCACGATGCGCGTGAGGAGCCGCTCGACGAAGCGGACCGCCTGCAGCGAGAATTGCGCGACGTCATGCCCGACGCGGCCTGCCATGCGGCGCAGCTCATCCCGGACGAACGCGCCGAGATCGACATGCGTTGCGATGAACGCGAGCCGTTCGACGCGCCGATCGAATTCGGCGCGCGGCGCTGCGAAGAGCCGCAGGCCGCGGCGCGCCTCGTAGGCGGTGAGCGCGAGGAAGCCCGTGAGGAGCGCGAGCGCGATGAGGATGGGAGCGGCGTAGGTCACGGCGGTTAGCGCGCGGAGAAGCGCGCGAAGCGGCTCACCTCGACGCGTTCGCCGAATTTCTGCGTCGCCTCGTTCAGGAGATTGCGCACGGTCTTCGCGTCATCTTTGATATACGGCTGCTCGAGGAGCACCTGATCGCGGAAATAGCTCGCGAGCTTCCCGTCGAGTATCTTCGCGCGCATCTCCGCCGGCTTGCCCTCGACCTCCTTCTCGAAGACGGCGGTGGCGGCCTGCATCGCGTCCTCCGGGATATCGCTCATCGCGGCGTACGTCGGGCCGGTCGCCGCGACCTGCATCGCGATCTCGCGCGCGAGCGCGGCGAACTCGGGATTCTTCGCGACGAAGTCCGTCTCGCACGAGAGGAGTACCATCGCGCCGATGGCGCCGTCATGCACGTAGCTGCCGATGGCGCCGGCGCCGAGCGCGCGGTCGGCCTTCTTCTCGGCCGACGCCGCGGAGCGCTTGCGCAGGATGACCTCGGCCTTCGCAAGGTCGCCGCCCGCTTCCTCGAGCGCCTTCTTGCACTGCATGACGGAGACGCCGGTCGCGTCGCGCAGTGCCTTGATGCGGTCAGTCGTGAGTTCCATGTGGAGGAATGGGCTTGATTCTAGCCGAAGGAGCGGGCGCGCGCAACCGCGTTCTCGAGCGGTGCTATACTCTGCCGGTATGCCGATTGAGAGAATCGTGCATGAGAGCGATGCATCCGATTTCTATCGAACCGCCGTCTGGAAGGATACGCCCGCGGGTACGCCGCTCGAGCGTCTCCCGCCGTTCACGCGGGCACAGTATGCTCGCGCACCATTCCTCACCCGCCTCTACCGCACGCACGGACTCTTCACGAAAGTCGCGTACCACGAAGGGGATCCTTTCCTCATCGGACGCCATCTCGATGATATTGCCGGAGAGTCCTACGGAGACCCGGGCGACCGCCCGCTCGTCGCTTTCTCGAGCTTGCATGAAGGAATCGAGAAATCGCTGTGGTGCTATAGCAAGAACGTGCTGCCGCTTATCGCCGATGGTGATCGCGATATCACGGCGATGCTCGCCGAGCGCTACGAGATTGATGCACTCTTGACCGACTCCGCCGAGCTCGCGACGCTGCTCCCCGCGCTCGCGAGCCGCTTCCCGCTCAACCGCATCCGTCACGTGAGCGTTATTGGCATATCGTTCAACGTGCCTTTCATAGTGCGGATGTTCCCCGGGACGGCGCTTACTCTCGTGCTCGACCTTCCGGAGACCGGCAGCATCGCCGTCTCGTGCCCGACGGCGCTTGAGGCCGATCGCGCGGTCTTCCACGCAGCGCCGCACCGCTTAATCGAACGCGGGCACGATCTGACGATCACTGACGGCCGGTTGCTGCCGACGCCGCTCGTGCGCTATCGAACCGGCATCGGAGTCCGTTTTCTCGAAAACACATGTGCATGCGATGCAGACGAGAGTTTCGAGTTCGCGGAATAATCCATGCGTTACCTCACGAAAAAAGATCTCGGGAAGCGCGTATACGGTATCGAGCGGTATCGGCCGCGAGACCCCTCAACGCGCGATCTACATCTTACCGCTTCGAGCGGAACGACGACGGGACTTCCCACGTTCCTCGTCATGTTTTGGCCGTTGCTAAGCCGCGATAGCACGTATCGGGAATGGTTCGCTTCCCTACACAGCACTGTACGAATCTCGCACAACCACCGCAGAACGCTTCGGTTTTTCTACTGCGCGCTTATGACCGGAGCGGCGAATCGCATCATTGTGCTCGATAAGCGCGATCTCATTCCTAAGAACCTTTCTCGCATCATGAACGACTATGAGCCCGTGGTGGTCAATGGTGTGCCGTCACAAGTACTCGCCTGGGCGCAAGCTGTCCGTGATTTCGGCGGAGAGACGCTGTGCCAGCGGATACGATCGGTCCATCTCTCCGGAGAGCAATTGGTTGCGTCCCACCAGAAACTCATGCGCGCATTGCTCCCGAATGCAACGCTCCGCAACTATTATTCTCTTTCGGAATCGGCTTTCCCGACCGCTAATTGCCCCGCGACCGATGAAAACAGATACCACGTGTTTAAAGACTCGCCGACGACTCTCTCCATTGCTGATCCCGACGAGAATGGCATCGGAGAAATCATCGTAACGACACATGAGTTCGAGAATTATCGGACCGGAGATCTGGGAAAGCTGGACGTTGTTCCGTGCCCGTGCGGGGAGCATCCGACGCTCGTGCTCTACGGGCGGAAGAACTTCGATATATTCAAAGTCTTGGGGGCGCTATTCATAAAGAGCGAGATCGAGCGCGCGCTCGAGCCCTTCGCGGATCGCCTCGCCGACTACCAGCTGCGCGTCGGCGAGGCAGAGCGGGGAGAGAAGCTTGTCGGCACGGCGACGCTCGACTTCGTCCCGAAGGACGGCGCGACCGTGCTCGAGACCGAGCTCGCAGCGCACCTCGCCCGCACGCTCTTCGTGACGAAGACGCGTACGCTCGCGCAGGTTATCGAGGCGGGGATCTTCGAACCGATGCGCGCGCAACGTGTCGTAGCGATTGCGCGCGGCAAAAAGACCGCCCACCTGAAACGAGAGATGAGCGAGATGACGGCTAATCCAAGTAACCGGCGCAGCTGATGTAGAGCTGCTTGTGCTCGTTCACGACCGGCCCGCCGACGGGAACCGTGCATGATGCCGCTGCCTGGAGGCTCGTTTGCGGATGCGCGAAAGGAGCAGCCATTCGTTCGTAGAGGAACGCGCCGAGAGCGAACACGACTGCGCCAATCGCGAACGCCATGAGCGCAATCGGGGCTGGCAATCGGATGAATCGTGGCATACCGAGCTAAATCTAGCTTGACTAGTGTAGTATAGGCGCTATGTTCTCCGCGCGCCAATCACTTATCCACATGCCTAGCGGGCGCGGATGGGTTCTGTTTTTCATCGGAGGATTAGCGCTCGTAATCGGTGGCACAGCATTCTACTACAATGCCGAAATCGCCGACGTCGCGCAAGCGGACGCGCTCGGGCACGCGCTCCAGGATTATATCGTCCCGACCATCGGGAACGGAGAAGCGACGTATACGGTCGACAGCGGCGGAGTGCGGCGAGACGGCACGGTCGTCACGGGCGCGGCGGCGCTTCCCGTCCTGCGGCTCGCGTATTTCTCGGTCGCGAACCGCCTCGATCCCATCCTCGCGCTCGATGAGACGTCTACGACATCGCTCGCCGCATCGGTCGCGGCGCTCAAACATTCCCTTGACGCGCTTGCAGCGCCCTACGATGCACAGGGCAAAGCGCTGCTCGCGGACAGCTTCTACCCTGTGACGTTCCTTGAGACACTGCCCTCGCTTGAAGCCGAGCGGCGCGCTGTACTTGCGCATCCGACGTACGCGGATGCCATGCAGTACGGGACGGATCTCATCGCGGCGCTCAAGGCGTATCGTACCGCGCTTAGTAAGAGCTTCGACGCGTTCTCGAGCTTCAACGAGGCGACCTCGACAAATTTCGAATACGTGGTGCCCGGGGGCTCCACGTCGCCCTCGGCGAACCTTACAGGCCTCGCGTCGCTCGATGCCGACGCGGCGGCGGCTGAAGCGGAAGCGGCGGCACGGCTCGCATGCCTCGAAGGGAACGGTGATTGTGCGCCGCTCGCCGCGCTCGAGCCGCCCGCATATGTGCCGCCCCTTCCGTCGGCCGTGCCGCCTGTTGCGATGCACGTCCGGTCGCTCCTCGACGCGTCCGGGTCGAAGCACGCTGCAGATCTCGGCGAGACGTTCCGTCAGCTCGGCATCGTGGTACTCGCGGGGAGCGCATGCGTACCGGATTTCTCACCGTTCTACGCATATCTCTGGGAGACGCAGGCTACGAGCAGTGTGCCGGAACTGCGGTACCTTCCCTTGAACGATCTGTATTTCTACGACCTGCGCGCGAAAGTCGACACCTCGCATTCGCCGTACTACGCGGCGCTCCTCAAAGCGAGCGGCATACGATACCTCAACTTCGGAGTATCGAATCTCTATGAATGCCCGGATTCCGGATTCGAAGCGATGCAGGTCGCGACGCTCTACGCGCTTGCGCAGGACGCGGCCACGCGGCCGCTCTTTGCGACGACGACCGTCGCAGACCCCGCCCTTATGAAGGTCCAGGCGGATGAGCGCCGTATCGCACAGAGTCCGGTCATCCTCGAATCCGAGGTCGCACGCTATGTCGGGGACCTCGCCACCCTCGTGAATACCGACGGCGAGACGGAATTGGCCGCGGAGACCTCGCCGGCCACCGTCTTCGAAGCCGAACGCCGTATCGCCCTCGCCCGCGAGCAATCGGCTTCCTTCGGCAAGGAGATCGCCACGGCCGTCGCGACGAACGCGGTCTCGCAAGCCATCAACCGCATGAAGGCGGGCCCCATACCGCTCTTCGGACTGTACTTCACCCGTTCGTATCCGTCTCTGTTCTACCTCGCCTGGAACGGGAGCATCGCGCCGGCGCCGGTGTCGTTCTTCGAAACGAAACGGCAGGAACCGCTCGCGAACTTCCAGATCGTCCCCTATACGCAACTACGCCGCACGTATTCCGACGCGGCCATCCTCCGCTTCATAGAGGCCTCGAATGAGGCGGATCAGGCCGCCGGCGTCCGTATCTGAGATCTTTCGGATGGTGCCGGGAGTGCGTTAGGAAGCGCGCCCCGACGCATAAGCGTCCGCGAGTTCCGAGAGGAGGAGGCCGACGGTCTCGCGCGAGGCATCGTTCGCGACGATTGGGAACGCCGCGTCGGCGAGGTCGCAGTCCGAGCTCATGATGGCGATGACGGGGATGCCGGCGTCCTTCGCTTCCTTCACGGCATGCTTCTCGCGCTTCGTATCGACGACGAGGAGGGCATCCGGACGCTTCGCGAGCGTGACGATGCCGTCGAGGCGCGTCTCGAGGCGCCGCTTCTCGCGATCAAGGAGGACGAGCTCGAGCTTCGTGTGCTGCTTGGCGAGCGCGCCGGTCGCCGTCTTCTCCGTAAGCTCCGCGAGCCGGTCGATGCGCTTCTTTATCTCGGTCCAGTTGGAGATGGTGCCGCCGAGCCAGCGGGTCGCGACGTATGGTGCGCCGACATCCTCGGCCGCCTTCTTCACGAGCGCGGCGACCTCCGTCTTCCCGCCGACGAAGAGGACCGTCTTCCCTTCCTTCGCGAACGCCGCGAGCGCGGCCTTCGCGGCCGTGAGCTGCTCGGCCGTCTTCGTGAGGTCGATTATCTCATGCCGCCCGCGCGCGCCGACGAGGAACGGCTTCATGGAGGGGTGGCGCCGGCTCTTCACCTGCGCGAAATGCGCCCCTGTGTCGAAGAGGCGCTGGAGCTCCTGCGTATCGGCTGCGGTCGTCATTACCCCGCCACTCTAGCCGGGAAAGGCCGCAAACGCAAGCTGGCGCGACGTCACGCCTCTTCTGCCGGCCCGACGCCGCCCGCAGCCGCGGCGGCATGGAGCGCGGCGATGATGTCGCCGATGCCCCCGGCCATGACCTTCGGCAGGTTATGCCAGGATTCCTTGAGCCGATGGTCAGTCACGCGGTCTTGGAGGTAGTTGTAGGTGCGGATCTTCTCCGAGCGGTCGCCCGTGCCGATCTGCGCCTTGCGCTCGGCCGCGTGCGCTTTCGCCTCCTTCTCTTCTTGGAGCTGCTCGAGCTTCGCCATGAGGATCTGCATTGCTTTCTCGCGGTTCGCCTGCTGGCTGCGCTCCGCTTGGCTCCTCACCTCGATGCCAGTCGGCGTATGGACGAGGCGGACGGCCGTCTCGACCTTGTTCACGTTCTGGCCTCCCGCGCCGCCGGCTCGGGAGAACTCTATCTCGATGTTAGCGGGATTGACGGCCACCGTCGATTTCGCGCGGATGGGCAGGATGGCGACGGACGCGGTGGAGGTGTGGATGCGCCCGGACTTCTCCGTCGCCGGGACGCGCTGGACGCGATGAACGCCGGTCTCATACCGGAGCGCGTCGTAGGCGTCGGCGCCCGCGACTTCGAAGGTAAGGTCGTCGACGATGCGCGTCTTCCAGCCGCGCGACTCCGCGTATTTGAGATACATGTTCTCGAGGTCGCGCGCGAAGATGGCCGCTTCGTCGCCGCCCGCTCCGGCGCGCAGCTCCACCACGACCGACGTCGGCCGCGCCTTTTCCTCTTTCTCGCGCGCGAGGATGCGCTCGATCTCCGCGAGGATGTCTCCCTGCCGCGTCCGGATGCGCGCGTCGTCCTCGGCAGCAATCCGCAGGAGTTCCGCGTCCGCGCCGGCCGCGGCGCGCGCGTCCGCCGCCTCATTCTCGAGGCGTTCATATTCTTCCGCGAGGTAGGCGGTCGCGAAGTTCTTTTTAAACTCTGGCGAATATTCCATCGTGTTCTCCCTCACTCTATCACCCCCATCCTCTTCAGCGAGCCTGATGCGGATCGGGAGGCTCTCGGAAGCGAAACAGCATGGTAATTTCGGCGCCGAAGGGAGGCCGCGACGAAATTTGCGAGCCGAGAGCGAGCGCGCCTGCCCCAGCGGGCAGGCGACGCGTACTCCCGATCCGTATCAGGCGAGCGCCCTATTTCTTCCCAACACACGAAGACGTGTGGACGGGCTTCGGCAGCTACCGGCTGCCTCGCTTCGCGGCGCGCTGCTTGAAGCGCTCGACGCGGCCGGTCTTGTCGAGCATGCGGTCCTCTCCCGTGTAGAACGGGTGCGACTTGCTTGAGATCTCGACGGTCACCTTCGGATATTCCTTCCCCTCGTATTTTGTGGTCTCGGTCGCCCTGATGGTCGAGCCGATGAGAAATTTCTCGCCGGAGGCGAGATCCTCGAAGACGACGGGACGGTACTCCGTCGGATGGATATCCTTCTTCATGCGGGCGATACTAGCACACCCCTAGAATTCCTGGAAGGTCGGCACCGTGTTTACGGTTGTCTTCTGCGAGATCATCGTGCCCTCGAAGGTCTGGCAAGAGATGGTGTAGACGGATTGGCTATTGATGGCGACGGTCTGCGAGCCGGAGAGTGCCGCGGAGGAGACGCCGGGGCCGGAGACCTTGCAGCTCTTGACGGCCTGCGAGGACCACGAGATGGTCGATTGGCTTCCCGTATGGACGCGCGCGGGACTCGCCGTGATGGTCGCGCCCGGCGGGATGACGGTAATCGTGATGGATGGGGACGGCGAAGAACCACCGGGGCCCGTGCAGGTGATGCCGTACGGCGTCGTCACCGCTGGGGTGACCGTCACGCTGCCGGACGTCGCGCCGCCTGTCGAGAAGCCGGAACCGGTGCAGGAAGTCGTGTTCGACGAGGTCCATGTGATAGTCGCGGACTGTCCCTGGTCGATCGTGTACGAGTCGGCGGAGAGCGTCACCGTCGGCGGCGGATTCGCGACCGTGAGGTAGAGCCACGGGCCGCAGTCGTCGCCCGTGTTCGTCTCGTTCACCGAGAGCTGCCACGAGGTATTGTGGTTCGCGCAAGCGCGCACCTCGTACGTGCCGGCGGAGGGGAACTGATAAGTCGCAGAGATGGTGGTGTTCGCGTTCACGGCGAGCGAAGCGACGGTGCCGCCATCGAGCAGCGCGACCGTCGTTGTCGCGCCTCCCACGCCAGAATGCTGCGCGATCTGGAAGAGGTTGTCGAAGTTATAGGCAGTAGCGGTCCCGACGTTATACACGGGAGCGGACAATGTTTCGTTGACGGTTGCAACCACCGGCGTCGGCGTCACCGTCGTCGGGCCGGCGTAGAGGCCGGGCAGCGTGCAACGCGAGTCGGGCGGCGCTGTTGCAGAACACGTGACACCGTCGCATTCTATCGTGCCGGTATTCGACTGCCCGCAGGCGTTCGTCGCGGTGCAGGTCTGGCCGAAATTGGCAGGCACGGGCGGCGGCGAAAGCGGCGTCGGGGTGCCGCAGGCGACCCACTGGATGCCGGTATTTTGACTGGTCGTATCCCACCCTTGACCGGCGACGAAATTTCCCCAGCCGCCATAGTTCGTGCTACCGCCATAGGCAGAGCCCCCACCGTTATGTCGAGATTCCGCGTAGTAACTGAGTACACAAGATTGCCCTTGCAAGGGCGGGCAGGTGGTGCAGCTGCCGGAGTAGGAATCACAAACGGGGGTGCAGGAGATGTACGTTGGACTGCAAGAGTAGGTAAAACCGCCATATCCATCGGATGTTCCGGATAGATAACCATACGTATTCTGGTCCGGGGCAGGAGCATAGTCGGTGTATTCAGTAGCGCCGAGTGGAGCGGGCTTCCCCGCGAGCTGACAGACCATCGATTCGGCCGTATAGACGCTTTGACCGCTGTAGTTGCCGCGGAAGTCGTCGTAAGTCCCGAGCCAGTGGCCGGAAGGCGTTATCGTGTTCGTGTATACGTAGTTGGATGGCGGATTCGAGGTGCAGATGCCGCCGACGACGACACCAGTCGCGGTCTGCCCGCAGGCGTTCGTCGCTGAACAGGTCGTGCAGTACGGCATCGTGAAGCTGTTCGTGGAGATGACGTCAGTCGTCGATGTGAGCAAATAGCCGCCGTAGCTGTAAAAGATTGAATACGTATAGCTCTGTCCGGATGACCCGCCATTCCAGGTATAGGTGCCGTTGCAGTGCTGACTGGTCGCGACGACCGTGCCGTTCATGGAGATGGAAACGGGCGTCGCCGTGGTGCATGCCGAGCCGGGCGCAGCCGTCCATTGGAGAGAGACGACCGGGCTGCCGTTATTGCACGTCGGTCCGGACGTTATGCTCGACGACCCGCAGGCGGGCGCGACGATGCCGGAGCCGACCTGCGTGAGCCAGGAGGTTCCGCCCGACGCCGGCGTGCTCGTCGCGGCGGCGATGATGGCGGAGCCGAACTGCGTGAGTCCGGAGGTGTCGAGCGCCGCGGGAAGGCTGGCGGCAGCCGCGACGGTCGGGATGGTAGCAGCGCAGGCAGCACTAACAAAGACGAGTATCGCGAATAGGCCCCTCGAATGCCGCATACTTAGAAGTATACCGTGGCCGCGCTTTGCATGAGCGCTATCCACACGCGGGATGGCTACAGGCCGCTCACGCGCGCGCGGGCGAGGTTCACGGCTATCGCGTCCTGAAAGGACTTGATGCCCGCAGCGCTCATCGCCGGGTCGTTGCCGGGATACGCGGCGACCCAGGATGCTTCCGTGAGGCCCGCCGCAAGCGTCTGCGCCCGTTCGAAGGCGTTCGCGGCAACCGCGAATTCGTTCAGATTGAGCTCCTGAACGCCGAGGTTGTTCCAGAGCCATGGATTCTCTTCGCCTCCCGTCGCCATCGTGACGCCGCGCTCGAGGAGCGTCTTCGCTTCGGCGTATTTCCCTTCCTGCCCGAGCACCCAGGCGAGGTCATTGTAGCCCGCCCATTCGGTCGGCGCCCACGAGACGAACGTCGTGAAATCGCTCTCGGCACCGGCGAGGTCACCGCGGTAGGCGCGTATGAGCCCGCGAACATAGTAGGTGCGGAAATTGTCGGGATGATACGAAAGCTCCCCGTCCGCCGCGGCTTCAGCTTCGGGGAGCCGGTTTTCGACGAGGAGGATGCGTGCGAGCTCGTAGTGGCCCCAGAGCATGCTCGGGTCTATGGCGACGACTCTGCGAAAGGCATGTTCGGCGAGCGGCAAGTCGTAGGCGCCGAGACCGAAGGCATAGCTGCCGACGTCGAAGGCAAGCTGTGCGTCGCGTTCATCAAGCACGAGGATGAGCGGCGCTGCGCTGGTGTCATTATTCCGCCAGAGATACTCGGCGGCGGCCGTCGACAGCGGCGTGCAAAAGACGATGACTATGACGAGGTCGAGTGCGGTAACGAGGGCGAGGACGGCGAAGCACACGAATTGGATTGCGCGTTTGCACGACGGACGTTCCCGAGGAATCGTTCCCGTGCTCGTCCCGTCCATACGCGATACACTATAGCATCGACCTTTCGACCAGCCGTATGTTGCCGCTACGCCGCGCACGAACCGCCCCTCGCCTGTCGTATATCGTCTGCAGCGATCGCCGTACTGGCGGTACGCTCCTGTGCGAAGCGCTGCGGCGTACGAGCATCGCCGGCAGGCCGGGGGAATATTTCAACCCGCTTCTCGACACGCCGGCGTTCCGGAAAGACCATCTCGGCATCACGGCGGATGCCGAATACCTGCCGCGCGTCGTCGAGCTCTCGACGACGCCGAACGGCGTCTTCGGCATGAAGATACACTTCGGCCAGCTGCCGCTTCTCCTCGAACGCATCGGGGCGGAGGGGCGCGCCGCGGGCGCATCGCCGGCGGCGGCGTTCGCGGCGCGCTTCCCCGGCTTGCGGTACGTGTGGCTGCGCCGCAGAGACGAAGTACGGCAAGCGATATCCCTTTACCGGGCGCAGAAGACGAATATCTGGTGGGAGTTCCCTGACGAAGAACCGCCACTCTACGCCTACCAGCCCCCCGAGCGTGAGACGGCCGAAGATGTGTTCGACTTCGAAGCCATCAGCCGCTGCCTCGCGGATGTACAGTCGACTGCCGGACGATGGGAGCAGTTCTTTTCAGAGAACGATATCGTGCCGCTGCGGCTCACCTACGAAGAGCTCGATGCGGCGTATGAGGAGACGGTCGCGCGCGTCTTGCGATTCCTCGAACTCACCGTTCCGGAGCACATTCCGCCGAAGAACATGGCGCGCCAAGCGGATGGCCGGACGGATGCCTGGGTTGAGGAATTCCGGCAGCGGAGTCGCGGCCTGCGCGACGCACCCGGCTGACGAAGCGCTGTCGGAATTTGCTTAACGCTTCCATCCGTGTCATCCTGGCGCCGGAAACGCCCGGGAGGGCGCCACACGAACGGAAACGGAGGTTCCTATGAAAAGCGCCATCCTGTTGTCGTTGTCGCTCATGCTCGGCGCATGCGCGGCCATCGAAGCGCCGCAGACGCCGCCGCCCGGCGTACGGCTTGTCGAGGAGCCGGACGTGCGGCCCGGCGACTGGTGGATTGAGCGGAACGGCGGCTCTGTCTGGAAGGTAACGGTGACATCCGTCGACGGCGATCTCGTGCGGACGACGGTCGGCGACCCGTTCGGCCTCATGAAGCCGCACACAGTCGTCTTCCGTAAGGGCGGCGCGCTCGTGGAAGGTCCGGGCGGCCTCATGGGCCGCGCGACTCACTGGACGAACTGGTATCCGAGCTACGAGCCGCTCTCGTTCCCACTCTGGGCAGGAAAGGAGTGGAGCGGATGGGTCACCTGGACGGCAACCGGAATATCGGGAAGTTATCATGTCTCGGCGATCGCCGGTCCTTGGCAGTCATGGTACGTCGGCGAACGGAAATTCGATGCGCTGAAGATCACGTACCGTCTCGATCGCCTGGAAGCGGCGCCGGTCACCGATACGTGCTGGTATGTACCGGCGGCGAAGTGGCTCGGCTCCTGTGACCGGTATTGGACCTGGGATGATTACCGCGTCACCGCGTTCGGCGGCAACTAGCCGCGCGCCCGCTCTCTCGAGCGGGCGCGTTTTCTTTTATCTGGGCACATCGCCTCTCTGGTATCATGGCGGCATCCGCATTGCGGCATCATGCGTTCCGCGAGCTTCATCGATGACGTGCGCGCCCGCTGGTACCGGTTCCGGCTGGATCGCAGCGTCCGCGCCTTGCCGCTTGAGCTCGTCGCGGACTCCGGAGCGCGAGCCGACAAAGAGAGCTCGGCATTCCGCCGCTACGCGCGGGAGCTTGAGCGGTACATCGCCGTCCTCGAGGACATCCGCCGGCGCGGGCCGTCGTTCGTCGGGCGATTCCAGGAACTGCGACTCGAGAAGTTGCTCCGCCGCGCGGCTGCGAGCGCGTACTGGCGGAGCGTCTTCGAGCGCTCCGGCGTCAATCCCGGCGACATTCGACGGCTCGCGGATCTCGCGCGCATCCCGCCCGTCGGCCGCACGGGCCTCATCGACGTGCCGCGCGACGCTTCCGCGACGGAGAAGCTGCCGGACAATGCCGTCTACTGGATGCGTTCCTCCGGCAGCACGACTGGCACGCCGTTCATCTGGGGTTCGTACGCATGGGACTGGCCGCTTGCGGTGTGGTCGTATCACCTGCGGGAGCTCGACGCGCGGGGCTTCTCGCTTGCGACGAGCGCGCACCGCGATTTCCTCTTCCAGATAAATTACGGCGGCGGCAACGCGGTCTTCCAGATGTTCTTCATAGAGAACTTCCGGCTCCGGCCGCGCGGAGACGCCGCTGAAGAAGACGCGCGCGCTATCGTCGCCGCAATCGAAGAGGTCGGCCCGTCGGTGCTCCTATGCAACCCGACCGAACTCGCCTCGTTCCTGCACGCGCTCGATGCACTCGGCCGGCAACCTCCCATGACGGGCTGCCTCCTCGTGGGTCAGCCGATTGAAGAGGCATTCCAAGAGCACGCCGAACGCCTCCTCGGCTGTCCCGTTATCCCCTACTACAGCACGATGGAGACCGCGGCTATCGGCGCCGGATGCCGCCATGCGCCGGGCAGGTATCACACGTATGCCGAGCGGGTCATCGTCGAGATACTCGACGACGCGGGAAGGCAGGTCGCCGACGGCGAGCGCGGCAATATCACCGTAACCTGCCTCGATAACCTCTTCATGCCGCTCATCCGCTACCAGCCGGGCGACGTCGGCACGCTGCGGCATCGCGTCTCCTGCCCGTGCGGGAACCCGAATCCGCTCCTCGAAGTCGAGGGTCGGTCGGTCGACGTCATCCGATTCGCGGATGGTTCCGCCGAATCAGTCCGCCGCGTCTTCAAGCTGCTTGCCGCCGATCCCTTCCTCACGCGCATCCGCCGGATGCAAGTGCGGCAGGAAGAGCTCGGCACGCTCCGCATACTCCTCGAGCCGCGCGACGCGATACTCGGTCCCGCCGTCATCCGCGAACTCAAGAAGCGGATTGACGTGCTTTACGAGGGCAAGATTCGCGTCACCGTCGAAGAGGTGAGGGAGATAGACCCCGGTACGAAGAAATTCAAAGCATTCGTCCCGCTTGCGCCGCGTACGCGCTAGCTTGGCGGATACGCTTTTTGCGCCTCAGCGACCGTCTTCCCGAATGCGGGAATATCGCGCGCGACCCGCATGATGCCGCTGCCGAGAATGGTGCCTGACGATATCTGTTTGGAAAGCCAGTACTCGAAGGACGGCAGGGTTCCCTTGGCCTCAACGGGAACGAGGAGCATCGCGGTCTGCGTCACGCCGCCCTGTCCGTACCGTCGTATGATGGATATCGCGTAGCTGACGCGGATGATGAAATTATACGTCGTAACCTTGTCGACGATGGCGGAAGGAGCGGCGGACGGATCGCTATACGTGACGGCTGACTGGTAGAGGGAATCTATCTGCGCATCAGCGGAGGTGCCGAGGAGCTGCGTCTCGAGGCTCAAGGCGAGCGCATTAAGATACATCAAGCGCGCGAGGTACATCCGTCCGGGATAGCTCGTGGGACTCGAGGGTACGAGCTTCGTATTCGGTGCCGGCAGCGCATCGCCCTCGGCGAGCAGCTTTTGTATGTCCTGGCCATATGCGGTCGCCTCCGTCGTCGTAGACAGCGAACCGCGTAAGAGCGAATACTCCTGCGCGTACGTCATCGCGAGCTCGACCTTCGACCCGCGCGTCGGATAGAGGGTGTCGGCGACCTCGTAGAGCGAACGGATGCCGCGGAGCACGGAGAGCGCATACGGGTCGGCGCTCGTCGCGCTCTCGAGCGCAGGGTCGTAATAGCGCGAATAGGGACTCTGCGAGAAGACGAGCGTGCGGAAGGACGCCGCATCGAAATACGAAAGCTCGTAGGCGTAGCCGATCGAGGCGAGCGCCGCGGAACGTATCCAGGCGCCCACCTGGGCGTCAGAGCCGATGCTCATGTAAGTCGCGAGTGCCTGCTCGAGCGCCGGCTTCGTACTCGGGTCTGCCGGGCTGTAGTTATCCAGGATCGTGTTCGCGAGGAGGAATTGCGCTTGCGCCTTCAGGTCAGCGTTCAGGATGTTCTCGGCAAGGAGCGTGTGCAGCTCCGCTGCGGCGCCCGAGATATCGCCGGCAGCGTATGACGCGCGTGCGGCCTGGAACTGCGCCTCCTGCGCAGTGAGCGTCGCCGCCTGCTTCTCTTGCCACAGGAAGACCGCCATGACGACAATCATAACGCCGAACGCGATGAGTGCTACCGAGCGGAGTATCTGGTTCGTGTTTTGCATACGCCGGAGAGTCAGCAACAGGCACCACCACCGCCACCACCGCCACCACCGCCGCCCGAGCAATCGCCGTCAGAACAGCTGCATGTACCGCAACAGGAGGAGCATCCGCCACCTGTGCTGGCAGGCGCAGCGACGTCAGCATGCGCGATGTCTGGGGAGAAAATGCTTCGCGAGAGGTTCTGGTTCATTTTCCCCGGGGTCCAGAGCTTTGTCGTCCCGTAGAAGAATACGGAGAGGAAGCCGAGCGGGATGGAAAGCGCGACAATGGCGCCTCGTATGAAGCTCCTCAAGCCGTTCGGGGTGCGCATCGTTGCCATAAGCTCTTGTCATACTATCGCGCCCGCCTGCGGTATCCGTCGAGCGCTGTGGATAAGCGAGCGTTTTCGCTGTTATGATGGCTCCGATGCTGAAGGACATCATGCCGTTCGACCACGTATGGCCGCGCCTGCACGGGAAGTCGCGCTCCGGGCAAGCGACGGCGGCGTTCATCCGATTCCTTGAAGGCAAGCTTGGCGCCTCCGTCACCTACGACGCTGCGCGCATCGGATACGAATCGCCCGACCTCATCGATCTGTTCGAGCTCGCCGAGCGGCTGCGGGCGGCGAACGTCGTCCAGCAGTACGCGAGAACGCGAAGCCTTCCCGACGAGCCGCGGCTCTCGCGCTGGCAGGCGCGACTCCTCATCCAGGGAGGACGGCGCGAGATGGCGAGCGGCGCATCGGCGGACGACGACCGGCACGCGCTCACCGTGACGCTCGCCGAGGCGCTTGAGCGCTACGTATGGCTCGGCTCTCTCGACGCGTTCCCGACGCTGCGCGTTGCGCGACTCGAGGACATGACAACCGACGCGTTCATCGACCCGAGACGCTTCGCCGGCTTCAGCGATGCGCAGTTGGACGAGCATCCGTCGCTGCGCATCGAGCCAGGAAGCTCGTTCAACTTGGTCTCGGGGCATTCGTGGACGCGCGGACGGGCGGTCTGGATACCCGCGCAGGCAGTAAGCGGGCACGCGACGCTTTTGCCGCGCGAGCAGAAGCACGTCGAACCGACCATCCGCCTCGCGATTACGACCGGCCTCGCGACGCATCCGCAGCGCGCGAAAGCGCTCCTTTCGGGCGCGCTCGAGATTATCGAGCGCGACGCTTATATCATCACGTGGTTCAATCAGCTCTCGCCGCCGCGGATAGACGTCGATGAGCTCACCGGGAAACGGGAATCGCTCGCACGGCTCGTCGAGCGCTGCCGGCGGTATCGGCTAGAACCGCACATGCTCCGCTTCCCGACCGATGCGCCCGCGTATGCGCTCGGCGTCGTGCTCGAAGACGCGTCTGGCTCGCTGCCCCGCTTCACGCTCGGCTGTAAGGCCGACCGCGATGCGGCGCACGCGGCGGAGGGCGCGCTCCTCGAGGCCATGCGGGCGCGCTCGAACACGCGCGAACTTGCGGTTTCGCTCAAGGACGACTGGGATTCCGAGCGCAAGGCCGCCGATGTGGGGCACCTCGACCGTTGGCTCTACTGGGCGGAACCGGGCCGCGCGGAGCGCCTCGGTTTCCTCGTCAAGGGTCTCGTCCGGCCGCTCGCGCAGGAAGCGTGGGAGCGCGATTCGGACGAGGAGCATTTCCAGCGCATAACGGATTGGTGCCGGGAGCGCGGGTACGAGCTCGCATCGGTGAGCTTAACGAAAGCAGCCGCGAACCTGCCGGGCTGGCACATCGAAATGGTCGTCATTCCAGAATTGCAGCCGATCAATCATTTCGAGAAGCTGCCGCCTGTCGGCGGAGCGCGCCTTACGGATATCCCGCGCCGGTTCGGATTCGAGCCGCGCGCGCCGTATCTCGCGGATCCGCATCCGTTCGCGTGAGTCGCTCTGTATGGCCACATTCATCTCCCGCATCCATGCATACCTCCGGCGCGCGCGGGCGCCGCACGATACGCCCGCAAAGCAGCACTCCTCGCCGGCGAGCGCGGCGAAAGCATATCGCCGCATGCCGCGCATCGCGCTCCCCGCGCCCGGGGCGCTCTCCGTGCCGCTCCACCAGGCGCTCGGCGAGCGTGCATCGTTCTTCGAGTGCGCGGGCGGGCGGGCGCTCACGCGAGCGGAGCTCGGCACGCTGCTTGGCAACGCGCTCGGCATGCGCGACGGCGAGCGGCGGCGCTACCCGTCGGGCGGCGGGCTCTTCCCCATAGAGACGTATCTCATCGGGACCGTCCTCGAAGGGCATCCGCCCGGCGCCTTCCACTACCAGCCGAACGCGCACGAGCTTGAATTCCTCTGGGAAACGCCCGCCGCGTTCGCGTCTTCCGATCTCATGCGTACGGAAGATGCGCCGCGCGCGCCGATTGTCATCGTCTTCACATCCGTCTGGGAACGCTCCGCAGTGAAGTACGGCGATTTCTCTTACCTGCTCGGCCTCCTCGAGGCCGGCCACATGGCGCAGAACCTCCTCCTCGCGGCGACGGCGCTCGGGTTCGGCAGCCGGCCGATGGCCGGTTTCGATGACGAGAGAATCGCGGCGCTCCTCGACCTCGATGAAAGCGTCGAGCAGCCCATCTATGCTGTCCTCCTGTGCCCGGGCGAGAACGGCGCTATGCGGAAGGCGCCGAAGCGGGAGACGAACGGCGAATAAAGAAAGGCCATGCGTCGCCGCATGGCCCGGTCAAATCAACCCGATTCATTGCACGTGGTCGGACACGAGTTCTATGGTGAAGCGGTTATATAAGGTTCCGCCCCAGTTCGTGTCGTGGTATTCGAGCTTCACGTATGCCCTCGCCCGCGGCGAATACCAGATTGTCTCGTGCATCTGTCCGCTGCCGGACCTTGCGCCGAAACTCGACTGATAACCACCACCGTAGACGATTTTCAGCGCCTGGTAGCCGTTCACGGTCTCCCAGTCAATTACTTTCGCGGACAGGTCGTACGTGCCGCTCAGCACACTCCCGACCTTGTCGAACTTTGCCTTCGACTCCCACGTCTTGCCGACCGTGAGCGGGAACGCGAGGAGCTGGCTGTCGGGCGCGTACTTCATCGTCGATCCGGCGGCCGAGACGCCTGTGAGGGCGTTCAAGTCGGGTGTCTCCGTGACGTTCATCGTGCCGTGCTTCTCGGACTGGCGGACGAACGTGACGTTGGACCCGTCGATCTTCGAGACGGTCTGGGTGTAGGTGTCGACCGACGTATTACGCCAGTTGTCAATGACCTTGTACGTCCACGAATCGCCGACCTTTAAGACCGGCCGCTCCACTGCTGCAGGAGCGCCATCGGCACTGGCACAGAACATAGCTGAAACGAGTGCAAGAGCGAAAAGCTTCTGAGACATGACTGCCTCCTCATATTGGGGTTGCGGGCGCAAGGATTGCTCTCCCGGATTAAGTTATACTTCAATAAGAAAAACTGTCAAGGACGACGCTCGCCTACGAGGCGTTCAGCTGGTCGATATCCTGCTGGAACTGCGCGGCGAACTGCATCACGCTATCGCCGTAGAACGCGAAGGCGGGATTGTTCGCTCCTGCCCATCCGGCGAAATAGCGCAGTGCGGCGAGCCGTTCGGCGGCGTAGGTCTGCGTACCGGCACCGTTGTCCGCCATGAGCATCGCGGTCGCCATGATGGCGTCCTGCGGGCTCCAGGGATTGCTCGGCGAAGAGCCGCTGGTGAGCGTGCGCACGCGGTCCTGGCTCGCCACGTACTGCCACGGCCCTTGCCAGAAGGCGCTGCCAGAGCCGGGGGGCGGCGTGCAGGTGCCGGTGTTCACGTTCACAAAGCCGCCGTAGCAGACCCAGGTCGACGGGATGAATTGCCCCGGACCCATCGCGCCGCCCCACCCGTAGGACGGGCGCCTCGAGACCGGCATCTTGTCGGGGTCGAAGCCGAGCGTCTTCGTGATGTAGACGAAGACCGGCTGGTCGCGCGTCGGATTCATGTCGACGCGCCACGTCCCCGTGCCGAGGTTCTGGCCGAGATTCGTCTCCTGCTTTAGGACCGCGAGGGTGAGCGCGGCGCGCGTGCCGGTCGCTTTCTCGGCCGCTTGCGCATAAGTCAGCGCCGTGCCGAACGGGATGGCGGCCGTGTCGCGCAGCTGGAAGAGCTCGGAGCGGATCTGTGCCGCCGTCTTTTGGTTTACGGCGATGAGCTTCTGGTAGTTCGCTTCGACGCCCTTTGTCTCCGCGAGGAGCTGCTGCTTTTCCGCTTCCTGCGATTGCACGGACTGCTTGGCGAGCTGGGCGACCGTGCGCAGCTGTTCCTCTTCCGCGAGCCGCGCCTGGAGCGCTTCCTTCTCGGCCTCGGTCGAGGAGCTCGTCTGTTGTATCTGATTGAAGGAATCCGCGAGCGCGCTCTTGATGGACGTGAAGGCGTCGAGGTCGCTGAAGAAGCCGGAGACATCCTGCGATCCGAGCGCGACCGAGACGACGGAGTAGCTGTCGAGCACCTGCGTCTGCCGCAATATCTGCGCGAGCGACTCCTTCTCCGCGGCGAGCTGCGACGAGAGCGAGGAGAGCGTCTGGTTATGCTGCCCGATGTTGTCGGAGAGCTGCGCGATGGTGATGGTGATGGCCTGGATCTGCAGCTGCGTCTTCTTGATCTCGGCGTCGAAGGCGTCGATCTGGCTCTGGAGCGTCTGGTGCTGGCTCTGGGCCTTGTCGAGGAGCGTCTGTTGGGTCGCAATCTGGCTCTCGACCTGGTCGAGCTGATTCTGGAGCTCCTGCTGGCGCTGCGCCACCTGGTCGGACACGCTCGTCGCCTGCGCGAGCGCCGCGAGCGGCGCGACGAGTATCAGGATGACGAAACAAGCGGCGACCGCGCGCACGTTCTGCATGAACTAGCAGTATAGCAAACGAAAAACCCGCTCGCGCGGGCTCGTATCGCGTGACGCGGAACCTACGCGGTTTCGGCGGCGGGCGCTTCTCCTTCCTCGGCGGCCTTCTCCTTACCCTTCTCCTCGACTTCGATAGTCGAGAGATCCGCCGGCGCCGCTTCCTCTTCCTTCTCCTCGACGACTTCCTGCACGAGCACGATGACTTCCTCCGGTTCCGTGATGAGCGCGACACCCGCGGGGAGCATGAGGTCGCGCGCGTGTATCTGATCGCCAATCGCGGCGAGCGACGAGAGGTCGACCGTGATGTCGTGCGGGAGATTCATCGGGTCCGCCTCGACCAGGAGCTCGTAGAGCACTTTCACGAGGTTCGCACCCGCCTCGACCGCCGGCGACTCGCCGACGAACTCGAGCGGGATGGCGACCTCGACCTTCTGGCCCTTCGTGACGGCGTAGAAGTCCACGTGGCGCGGCTGGTGCGAGATGGGGTCGAGATCGACCTCATGGATGAGCGTCGGGACGTCTCCCGCGCCGAGACCCGTCAAGGAGACGATGGTCGACTCGCCGGCCTCGGTGAGGACCTTCGCGAAGGCGCGCGCGTCGACGGCAATCGGCGTCGCTTCCTGGTTTCGACCGTAGACGACGCCCGGCAATTTCCCAGCGCGACGAAGCGCCGGCGCCTTCGCGCCGGCAGCCGCGCGCTTCTCGATAGCAAGCGTAGGCATGATGAGCGACTATACGGGAACGGCACCCGAAATGCAATCAGGCCGCGAGTGCCGCGGAGACTTTCGCGAGCCGCGCGAGGAACGCATCGCGCGCCGCCGGCACGTTCTCCTCCTTCCCTTTCCAGAGCGCGAGCGCCTCCTCCTGGAGCGCGCGAGCATACGAGAACGTGAGCGGCCATGGCGCCCTTTTCCCCTTCGCCGCACGCGTGATGGCGGCGAGGTTTTCGGTCGCCTCGTCCGGCGTCTGGCCGCCCGAGAGGAAGACGATGCCTGGCACCGCGCGCGGGATGCACTTCATGAGCGCCGCGACAGTATCTTCCGCGACCTCCTCCGGCGCATCCTTGCGCGGGCTCTCGCTTCCCGAGAGCGCCATCGCGGTCTTCAGGATGACGCCTGACGGATCGACCGAGTGCTCTTCGAGCATTGAAAAGAGCGTGCTGAGCGTCGTTTCGATGACGGCGCGGGCGCGTTGGCGCGAGTGCTTCCCGTCGAGGAGCACTTCCGGTTCGAGAATCGGCACGAGGCCGGCGGCCTGCGCGTCTTTGGCGTAGCCGGCGAGCCGCGTCGCGTTCTCATGGATGGCCTGCGCCGAGGGCAGCCGGTCGCCGTCGATGCGGATGACCGCGCGCCACTTCGTGAAGACCGCGCCCTGCTTCTTGAAAGCCGCAAGTCGTTCGGGCAATCCGAAAAGGCCTTTCGTGATGAGCTCGTCCGGACTCTCGGGAAACGGCTCGGTTCCCTGATCGACCTTGATGCCGGGCATGACGCCGCGCGCGGCAAGCGATACCGGGAAAAGCTTCTTGTCACCGCCTTTCTGCGCGAGCGTCTCCTCGAAGAGGATGACGCCCGAGAGGTGCTCCTCGATACCGGGGGCGCCGAGGAAGAGGTCGCGGTACTGCCGGCGCATCTCCTCACTCGTCGCGATGCCGTACGAGGACAGGCGCTTGGTCGCCGTGTGAGTGCTCTCGTCAGTCGCGAGGAGCCCCTTGCCCGGTGCGACGAGCGCTCGGGCGATAGCGTTCAGGTCGGTCATGAATCCATCGTAGCACGCGCACTCCGGCGCTTTCTCGCCGGTGGAGAAGGGACAGGAGCGCGTGCTACACTCGGCATCATATGGCACAGATGGATTTCGTCGCGATTGGCGACACGACGGTCGATGAATTTATCAAGCTCGAGAATGCGCAGGTGCACTGCGCTATCGACCACGAGGCGTGCACCATCTCGATGAACTGGGGCGACAAGATACCCTACGAGTTCTCGGTGCTCGTGCCGGGCGTGGGGAACGCGGCGAACGCGGCGGTCGCGGCGGCGCGCCTCGGCCTCGCAAGCGGCTTCGTCTCGAACGTGGGCTCGGACCGTTTCGGCGACGAGGTGCTCGCCGCCTTCGAGCGCGAGGGTGTGGACCGGCGCTACATCACGGTCAACGACGGCATACCGACGAACCATCATTACGTGCTCTTGTTCAATGCGGAACGAACCATCCTCATCCGGCACGAAGCGTACTCCTATAAGCTCCCGGACGGATTTGAGCCGCCGAAGTGGATTTACCTCTCCTCGGCAGGCGAGCAGTCGGAGGTTTTCCACGGCGAACTCGCCTCGTGGGTCGCCGCGCACCCGGAGACCAAGCTCGCCTTCCAGCCGGGCACGTTCCAAATGGAGATGGGCAAGGACAAGCTCGCGCCGCTCTACCGGGCGACCGAGCTCGTCGCCTGCAACAAGGAAGAGGCCGAGCGCATCCTCGAGATCGGCGAGACCGACGTGAAGGAGCTTCTCGACAAAATGCATAGCCTCGGCCCGAAGCTCGTCCTCATCACCGACGGCCCGAACGGCGCCTACGCCTCCGACGGTTCGCAGAAGCTCAAGGTGCCGATGTACCCGGATCCGAAACCGCCCGTGGATCGTACGGGCGCGGGCGACGCGTCTACCTCGACCGTCGTTGTCGCGCTCGCCCTCGGCAAACCGCTTGAGGAAGCGCTTCTCTGGGGTCCCGTGAATTCGATGTCCGTCGTGCAGGAGATCGGCGCACAGAAAGGGCTCCTCTCGCGCGAGGCGATCGAGAAGTATCTCGCCGAGGCGCCGGCGTCCTACGCGGTCGAACCGCTCTAGGGAGCGCTATTGGCCGAGAGAGGCGTATTGCCCTGCCTCGCTGCCGAACGTGAGGGCGGTGACATTCGCGTTCGCGGTATGGATGATGATGAGCGACGCGCCGGCGCCGGCGACGGTGATGATGAGTATGGCGAAATACGTGTTTATCTTCTCTTTCATATGTTATGCATTATGCACGAGCGCGCGGGCGGCTTCCGCGATGTGCGCCGCGTCGAGCCCGTAGTGCGCGACGAGCTCGTCGGGATCGCCAGACTGCCCGAACCGGTCCTGCACGCCGACGCGTGTGAGAGGAACCGGGTGGCGCGCGCTCAAGAATTCCGCGATAGCGCCGCCGAAACCGCCGGCCGCCTGGTGCTCTTCGACGGTGACGACGCGCCCGGCGCGCCCGGCTGCGGCGAGCACGGCGGCTTCATCGAGCGGCTTTACGGTCGGCACATGGAGGACGACCGTCTCGAGACCTTCGTCCGCGAGCGCCTTCGCGGCGCGCAGCGCTTCGTATGAAAGCGATCCGGTCGAGAGGATTGCGACCTGCGGATTTTCCGAATCCCAGAGCGTGAGCGCCTTCCCGATGGAAAACGGCGTATCGGGCGTCGTGAAGACCGGTGTCGCCGAACGCCCGAAGCGCAGGTAGATCGGGCCACCGTGCTTCGCGGCCGCGACGACCGCCTTCCGCGCCTCCTCCGCGTCGCCCGGTGCGATGACGATCATGTTCGGCAGCATCCGCATGAGGCCGATATCCTCGAGCATCTGGTGCGTCGCGCCGTCGGGGCCGACCGAGACGCCGGCGTGCATGCCGCAGACCTTCACATTCGACTCGTTGAGCGCGATAGTCGTGCGGATATGCTCGTAATTCCTCCCGGGGTTGAAGGCGGCATAACTCGCGATGAAGGGCACCTTGCCGGCGGCCGCGAAGCCCGCGCCAAGCGCGGCCATGTTCTGCTCGGCGACGCCGACTTCGATGAAGCGTTCCGGGAACTCCTTCTCGAACCATTCCGCGCGCGTCGACTCGGAGAGGTCGGCGCAGAGCACCACGACGTTCGCGTCCGCCTTCCCGGCTTCCACCGATCCGTGTCCGAAGCCGTCGCGCGTCGGCGCCGTCTCGACGCCGTCAGTCAATACTTTCTCCGAGAGCTTTGCGTCAGGATTCAACATAGGATTCTTCTATGCGCTATGAGCCATACGCTATCGGCTGTCTTATGCATATTCGCCAGTTACCTTCCCGCCCATGGTGCGGATTTCCTTCAAGAACCGCTTCCCTTCTTCCTTGGTCGGCGGCTTGCCGTGCCAGCGGTAGTCGAACTCGATCTCCGGCACGCCCTTGCCAGCGACGGTATGCGCGATGATGACCGTTGGCTTCTCATAGATAGCGTGCGCCTCATGCACGGCACCGATGAAGGACCGCAGATCATTGCCGTCGGCCTCGAGCACGTGCCAATTCGCTGCTTCGTATTTCGCGCGCAGGGGCTCGAGCGGCAGCACGTCTTCGGTCATGCCGTCAATCTGGATGTTGTTGCGGTCGATGACGGCCGTAAGGTTCGAGAGCTTGTGCTTCCCGGTCCACATGGCCGCTTCCCAGACGCTGCCTTCGTCCTGCTCGCCGTCGCCCATGACGACGTAAACACGGTTCTTCTTCCCGTCCATGCGGAGCGCATAGGCCATCGCCGCCGCTTGCGAGAGTCCTTCGCCGAGAGGACCCGAGGTCGTCTCAAGGCCGGGCAGGCGCAGCCGCTCCGGGTGCCCCTGGAGCCGCGAGCCGAACTTCCGGAGTGTGAGGCACTCTTCGACCGGGAAATAGCCGGCATGCGCCATCGCCGCGTAGCGCACGGGCACCGTGTGCCCGTTTGAGAGGATGAACCGGTCGCGCCCGTCCCAGTCGGGACTCTTCGGATCGTGCTCGAGGATATGGAAATAGAACGCCGCGAAGATGTCCGCGAGGCCCAAGGGGCCGGCGGTGTGGCCCGAGCCCGCGGCGACGAGCATCCGGATGACGGTCTCGCGGATGGACTCTGCATGCTTCTCGAGCGCCGCTATCGTCTCGTCGTTCACGTCCATTATCGCTCCAGTATACCCTACACCCCGTACGGTGATGACAGCCCTTCGAGCCCCTTCAGGACGGCGAGCGGGTCGGGCGCGTCGAGGATGGCGGAGCCGACGACGAGATTCGCGACGCCGAGGGCGAGGAGCGGCTTCGCCGTCGTAAGCGAGACGCCGCCGTCCACTTGCACCGGCACGTCCGGGTGCTTTTCGCGGAACGCTTTCACGCGCTCGAGTACGCGCGCGTCGAACGGCTCGCCTTGCCGTCCGATGGTCGCGATGCCCATGAACTGTATGTAGCTTATTGCGCCGAGGCAGGGCTCGACGCGCGCGGGGTCCGTCGCGAGGTCGAGGGCGAGCCCGAACGAGACGAAGTGAGTGTCGATGAAGTCAGCGCCGCCGCCGAAGCGCGCCTTCGCGGCGGCGAGAAGTGCGGCAGGATCGTCAGCGGTTTCGGCATGGAACGTGAGGCGTGTGGCGCCGAGCGCGAGCCAGTCCTCCGCGGCGGCGAGCGGATCGAGACACATGAGATCGGCCTCGTACGCGACGCGGTCGAGCTGCGGAAGCGTCTCGCCGCGGCTCCGCATGCGGCTCATCTCGCCTGGAGACGCGTATGGCCACGAGGCGGGCGACGCGAACCGCCCGTCGACGACGTCGACCTGCACCCGGTCGACGGGGAGCATCCGAGAGAAAAGCGCGAGCCGTTCCTCGAGGTCCTTGCGCGAGGATGGCAGCACGGCCGGGACGATGAGGCCCATTAAGGTTCCAGTATAGCGCGCCGTGGCGCTGGGGGGGCGGTATCAGCTGCCGAACTGGGTTCTGTTCGTATTGCAGTAATCGTAGCTGGTGTAGTACATAATCTTGCACACGCCGCCGGGCGTCGTCGCCCAGCTGTAGGGATCGTTCGCACAGTCCGAGGTCGTGAACGCCTGCTGCGAAAATTCGAGGCAATAGTTCGTGCCGTCGGAAAGGTAGTAGAAGAGGAGACCCATCGGATTCTGCTCGTTGACCGGGTCGACCGGTACGGTCGGGATGTATTTCGGCGCGAGATCCGGGATCCAGTCGGTGCCGGCGGCGCTCGTGATTGCCGTATTCGCGACCGGATAGCTGCCCGCATCGTTGACGTACGCCTGGAGCGCCGTGCGGATGGCGTCCACATCGGAAGCGCGTGCGGCATCATTGGCCTTCGCGCGCGCCGTATCGAGCTCGGCGAGCACGACGGCGGAAAGGAGTCCGATGATGGCGATGACGACGAGGAGCTCGATGAGCGTGAACCCCGTTAGAGAATGCTTCGACTGGGCCGGCAAACTATTCGAGCGTGCCGGCGCGTCCTGAACCGGTTTCTCTAGCGGGGTGAGCCCGCGGCGGACGGGCGCGTGTTCCTTGGCGGCGGCGTATCGGTTCGTCATGGCAGTCAAGAGGAGGCGCTCGCCTGCTGCATCTGGATGAACTGATCGTGCGTGAGCGGCGGCAAGGGGCCTTTGTTCTGCGCGGCGGCGGTCTGCATGAATATGAAGACTGCGGCGGCGGTCGCGATGAACGCGACGCCGAGGAGTACGTAATTCGCCTGCCGGTCGTTACGCACGACGCCGGTCGAGAGCGCGAGTCTCGTGAGCACTGGCTTCTGCGCCGCGCGCGGCAAGGCCTCGTACTGCGGCTCTTCGTCGAATTGGATATCCGACATGACCCGTATAGTATACCTAAAACTTGGCGAGTCGGCGCTTGTGCCGTTCTTCCCCCGAGAATGAAGCCGCGAGGAAACGTTCGACGGCGCGCACGGCTTCGTCGGCCGTGAGGAAGCGAGCGCCGAGCGAGAGGATATTGGCGTCGTTGTGCGCGCGCACCGACGCGATCATGTCGAGGACGTTCCCCGCCGCGTCCATCTGCGGGCGCGTCGGCTCGCCGTAGAAGACCGCGGCACGGGCGCCTGCTATGCGGTTCGCGGCCATCGCCTCCCCTTGCCCGCTCCCGCCGATGACGAAGCCGAAGGAGCCCGGTTCTCCCGCGACCCGTTTCGCGCACGGCGTCACATAATCCGGATAGTCGTCCGCCAGATCGAGCGCGGGCGCGCCGAGGTCCTCGACCGCGTATCCGAGCGCGGCAAGGCGCGCGACGAGCGCGGCCTTGAGCTCGAAACCGGCATGGTCGCTCGCGAGATAGACCTTCATAGGTGATAGCTTATAGCAGATAGCGAATAGTTCAATTCACGGTCCGTATGAACGCGGTGAACATCTTCTGGATAGTGGAGAGTTCACTGGACGCTTTCGCCCGTTCAATCCTGGGATATATGTCAGCGGCGATAAGAAGCTGCGTCTCAAGTTCTGCGGCCGAGCCGCGCGCTATATGCAGGAATTGACGGAAATCCTTCCTGGTACCGCGTTTCGATCCTTCGGCGATATTCGACGGGATAGAGACTGCAGCGCGGCGCAGCTGTGACGAAAGACCGAATTCTTCACTGCGCGGCAGGTGCGCCGTAAGCGTATAGATGGCCTTCGCAAGCGAAACCGGCTTCTGCCAGATAAGCAGGTCTTTGAACGAGTTCGTCTTCGGCATTTGCTATCCGCTATGCGCTATCAGCTATTTGCTGCTTTTAGTGCGTGGCGCACGAGCGCCTCGGTGTAGCCCATCTCGTTGTCGTACCAGGCGAGCACCTTCACGAGATTCCCGTCGACGACGCGCGTCATGCCGAGATTGGCGATGGACGCGTAGGGCTCGCCGACGATGTCGGAGGAGACGAGCTCCTCGTCGCTCGTCGTGAAGATTCCTTCCCAGCGCGGGTCGGCAGCCGCCTTCCGGAGGATGTCGTTCACCTCTTCCGCGCTCGTCGGGCGCTTGGCGATGAAAGTGACGTCGGCGATTGAGCCCGCCGGCACGGGGACGCGTAACGAGATGCCGTCGAACTTCCCCTCGAGCGCCGGGTATGCCTTCGTCACGGCGATGGCCGCGCCGGTCGAAGTCGGCACGATGTTCTGCGCGGCCGCCCGGCCCTCCTTCATGTCCTTCTTCGACGGGCCATCGACGATGGCCTGGCTCGCCGTGTAGGCGTGCGTCGTCGAGAGGACGGCCTTCTCGATGCCGATGGCCGCGTCGAGGATGGCGATGACGGGGCTCGCGGAGTTCGTCGTGCAGGAGGCGTTGCTCGTCACCCGATGTCCCGCGAGGCGGTCTTCGTTGAGGCCCATGAGGACCGTGGCGCCGATGGACTCGTCGCCCTTCGCGGGCGCGCTGATGATGACGCGTTTCGCGCCGGCCTGGATATGCTTCTGCGCGTCCTCGTAGTGCGTGAAGAAGCCGGTCGATTCGATGACGACGTCGATGCCGAGTTCTTTCCACGGCAGGTTCGCGGGGTCCTTCTCCTGCACGAACTTCACTTCTTTGCCGTCGACAATGAGCGCCCCGTCTTTCGCTTCGACCGAGAATGGCGCGCGATGATAGACGGTGTCGTACTTGAGGAGGTAGGCGAGGTTCTCGAGAGAGCCGAGGTCGTTTACCGCGACGAGCTCGATGCCGCGCCCGTGGGAGCGGCGCGCGAACGCGCGGCCGATGCGGCCGAACCCGTTGATAGCGACTCGAATAGCCATGATGGGAAGCAGTTAGATGGAAAAATGCGAGCGATGCTCCGAGTATAGCATCGCGCCTCGCAGCACTATGCACAGCCGAAAAATGACGTATTCACTTGCTGAAATCGAGCGTCCCGACAAGTCCCAACAAGGTTAAACCTTGTCCTGATTCGCACCGTAGGTAAGCCATTCCGTGACACACGATTTGAAGTCCCCGGCCGAGGGAAACAGGTCCTCGAGCACGGTTCGTTCGAGGATGAGTCCATGCGGTCGTTCCTCCCCGGAATAGTCGGGATAGCTCGAGAACGCATACTGTGTGAGGAAACGTTCGGCTCGCACGCTATCCTTTATGCCGCTTTCTTTCCAGGATGGATCGAGGAGCTTTACTGGATTGAGGTGGATATACGCGACGAGGTAGCGAAAGTAGCGGTCTTCGCTCACGTGCTTCGCCTTGTATGTTCCGCCGAACAGCGCACCACTCCGTTCATTCCGCTTATTGAAATACATCGTGTAGCCCGTCGTCACCTTCTGCATGAAGCGCGCGATGCCTCCTTCAGTCCTCTCGCGCGCGAGGATGTGGAAATGATTCGGCATGAGGCAGTACGCGATGATGTCAACGAGTTGCGTACCGCGCACGCGCTGCACTTCGCGAAGCGAGTGTCCCTGATATTTTAAGTCCGCAGGCTCGTCTTGGTTGGCGAGGTACAGAAGCGCGAGGAAACGATCGTAATCCGCGTTGCGCAGGAATATCTTCCTCTTCTCAACGCCGCGATTATAGAGGTGATAAAACTCTTCAGGAGCGATTTGAATAGACCGCGTCATATTACCGCATAGTATAAGGCCAAAATAGGACAAGGTTTAACCTTGTTACTCGGTGAAGTGGATGGTTTTCAGGATGCCGGCCATCTCGGCGTCGTCCGCAGCATAGGCCGTGAATTCATAGAGGTGGCCGCCGCGGATGAACCACGTCTCGCTCGAAGGTCCGATGATGGGTGCAACGCTCGAAAAGTGGAGTGCGGTGATGCCGCCGCCGATGACGACTTCGACCGGGTCCTTCACGACGCCCGACGGGATGTCGAGCTTGAAGCGCGCCTCGGTAATCGTCGGCTCCCCATACGGCGTGATGAATATCTGGAATCCCTGGGCTTGCCCCGAGCCCTGGAAAACGACGGTCATGCCGCCGTTCATCTCCTTGAACTCGTGCACGGCGTACGCGCTCGGATACGCGAGCGAGAATCCATACGTGCTGTTCGTGTATTCCTCCGTATCCGCGGAGAGCGTCGCCACGGCGCCGGTCGGCAGCGGCACTTCGAGTCCGCCGGCCGACGCGCTCGTCGTCGCCGTCACGGGCACTGCGGTCGCCGTCGGCGCGGGAGGCGCCGGCGGGCGGCCGAGGAGCGCGTACGTGCCGCCGGCGACCGCGAGGGCAAGGAGGACGCCAAGTATCGTCACGAGCCGCGGTCTTCCTTTCATATGATGCAACAATGATAGCCCTCCCTGGACGTCTCCGCTAAATCCGCACCCCGCTCAAGGTGACGCCCGCGAGGCGGATGATGCGGATGGAGACGCCGGCGCCAGGACCGGAGGGGGCGGTGGTGAACTCTATCTCCCCGCCGTACCCGTAGCCCGCGCTGTTGTACGCGAAGGCGCGGATGTAGTAGACGACGCCCGCGGTGAGGCCCGACAAGCTCTTCGTGAAGCCGCCCGCCAAAAATGAGCCCGTCGTCGAAGCGAAGCTCGCATAGCCGGAGGCGGCGGCGGTGACACTCCCCGGATCGCCGTGGCTCATGGTATCGTAGACGAAGCCCTCGTCGGTCGGCGTCGCGCCATTCGTCGCCGTGATAGCGCCGTTACCGGTCGCCGATGACACCGTGATGCCCGAGGGGTACTGGGTTGAGACGGAGGGCGGCGAGACGCAGGAAGAGGTCGTGAAAGACGCGATAGAACCGTAACCCGTGCCGCCCGAGTTAGTCGCATATGCGCGGGCGTAGTAGGTCGTGTTGCAGGAGAGGCTCGACGCGTCGTAGGTGAAGGAGCTCACGCCGAAGGAGCCGCTCGCGGTCGTCGTCGCGATGGTAGTGGCGAGCGCCGCGTTCGTGCCGTAGGCGAAGCCCTCGGTCGTCGCGTTCGCGCCCCCGGTCGCCGTGATGTTGCCGTTCAAAATCGCGGTCGTCTGCGTGATGGACGACGCCGCACTCGTCGTGACGGTGGGAGAGGCAGCACTCGGCGTATACGTGATGACGATGATGCCTTGGATGCCGGAACCCGCCGTCGAGCCGCCGCCGCCGCCGCCGCCATAATTGCCGCCCGTGCCGCCGGTCGAAATTCCATTCCCGCCGCCGCCGCCGCCCGAGCCCGCGCTGATGGCAGACCATTCGCTGCCGTTGCCGCCCGTGCCTCCGCTTGCCGTGCCGACGGAGCCGCCTGAACCCGCGTCACCCGAGCCGCCGGCTCCGTCCGTCGTGCCGCTCCCCGACGTGCCGGTGTTGCCGTTGCCGGTCCCACCGGCCGCACCACCGCCGCCGCCTGCACCGGCACTGTTCACGCCGGAGGCACCGGTGCCGCCGTTGCCACCCAGATTCTTCACCGTGCCGACGCTGCCCGTGTTACCCGTCTGCTGGCCGCCGAGGCCTTTCGTCGCTCCAGAGCCGCCCGTGCCTCCCATCGCGCAGACCGAGGCGCCGGCGCAGGTCGAGCCGTTGAACCACGTGCTTCCACCGGAGGTCTGCACGCCGGCGCCCGTGCCCACGCTGTAGCTCGCGCCGTTCGAGACCGTAATATTCGACACTTTCGAATACGCGCCGCCACCGCCACCGCCACCGCCGTAGCGGCCCGAGTTCGGGCCGCTAATCTTACTTGTCCCGCCACCGCCACCGCCACCGACGACCTCGATGGTGTCCGTGTTCGACCAATCGGACGGGAGCGTGAATGTTCCAGACCCCGTCGTCGTGATGTAGCCCACGCACTGCGACCCGGAGACGACGAAGTTCGTCACGCTGCCGTCGTTCGCACACGACGTCGCCTGCGCGCTGCCCGGGGACGCAAGGAACGTCCCCGCGCCCGCAAGGGCGATGGTGAGGACATACGCCGCGAATCTCACGCTGCCGAACCTTCTCATGGCGTCGTCGTGGTCGCCGTCGTGGTCGTGGCAACGACCGTCACGACGCGCGAAGCGCTGCCCGTGTTCCCTGCCGAGTCGGTCGCCGAGTACGTGAGCGTGTAGATGCCCGGCGTCGAGGTGCCGACCTTCCCCGTTTCGACGATCTTCGAGGTGAGGTTGCCGTCAACGTTGTCCGTGGCGGTCGCGCCGGGATCCACCCAGGTCGTGCCGACGGTTATCTGCATCGCCGCGGCGCCGTTGAGGGTGACCACCGGCGGCGTCGTATCGGTCGAGGCGGTCGTGGTCGTCGCGGTAGAAGCCGTCGTCGTGCTCGTGCCGGAAGTGCTCGAGAGCGTGCCGTTCGGGTTGCCGACGATGACCGAGCGATTCGCGCTCGCCGTATCGCCGATGCTGTCGGTCGCCGTGTAGGTGAGGATATAGCTCGTCGCGGTCGAGGTATCGATCCACGGCGAGCTCGTCGCGACGCCGTTCATATATATCTTGTAGGACGCGCCGGCGCTGCCGCCCGAGACGGTGGCGCCCTGCTCAACGTACGTGCCGCCGATGGGGAGCGTGGTCGGATTCGCGCCGTTGAGTTTGATTGCGAGCGGCTGGGTGGAAGTAAGGCCGGAGGTCGTCGCGGTCGACGTCGTTGTCGTGGAGCCGAAGGGATTCACCGTCGCGTTCGTCGCGGGACAGGCGCCCGGCGTCGTCGTCGGCTTGCCGTTCGCGATGCTGAAGCAGTACGGCTGCTTCGTCACCGTGTCGTAGAAGGTCACACCGGTCGGCGCCGACGAGGTGCCGATGGAGAGCGCCGCCGCCGTGAGGTGGTCGAAGAAGCCCTGCGTCGCGTAGAGAGTGTCGGCGGCGAGCTGTGTGACGTGGAGCACGCTATTTGTGAACGTCGCGCCGATCTGCCCGAGGAAGCTCGTGAGGTCATAGGCACCCGTCGTCGAGGCGGTCGTGGAGCCGGTCAGCGAGAGGTTGCCGAAGTACGTGCCCGGGTTGATGAAGGCGAGGACGGTTCCCTGCTTCGTCGAGGTTGCGTACGGCTCGAGCGCCTGGCCAAAGTACGTGCCGGGGCCGACGAGCTTCACCGCGACGCCCGGGCTCGACGTGGAGACCGTGAGTCGGTCGCCAATCTTGATGGGGCCGTCGGCGAGCGAGACCTTCACCGGCACGCGCCCGGCGAGCGCCACCGCGCGCGTCGTCGTCGACTGGGTGCCAAGCGTGAGTCCCGGGTGCGTCGAGACGACGCCGAGGAAGGTGGAGCTCGGGCTCGACGCCTTCATGATGGCGACCGGCCTCGACGGATCGATGGTGACGACGTCGCCGGCCGCGACCGACGAGTCGGCCGTCGTGTAGGTCTCCGCGACGTCGTAGCCGCCCGTGAGCGAAGAGCTGTTCGCGTAGATCTCGCCTTGCGTCGTGCCGCAGGCCGTCGTCTGCGTGCCAGCCGGGCGTGCGGCGCAGATGGCGCCGACGACCGTGAGCGTCGTCTCGGGCGAGGAGGTGCCGATGCCGACGTTGCCGCCGTTCGACACGATGAAGCTCGTCGCGGTCGAGCTCCCGATGACGAATGCAGGACCTGTGATGCCGTTCGGATTCACCGAGAGCGTCGCCCAGGGCGAGGTCGTCCCGATGCCCACCTTCGTGCCGGAGTTGTTGTACAGAGAAGAGCCGGAGAGGGTCCAGTAGTTGGTGGAGTTCGTGAGACACGTGCCGCCCACCGCGAAGCAGCCGGTCTTGAGGTTCACGCCGTGGCCGAAGGTGGAGGTGGCGGTGGCGGAGATGTTCACGAAGTTCGTGGTGGTCGTGCCGATGGCGAGCGAGGTGCCCGGGGTCGAGGAGGAGATGCCGATCTTGCCGTTGTATACGGGAGTGGCGGAGACGGAGGAGCCGTTGTACAGGCCGGTGCCGTAGAGGAGGTTGCCGATGT
>DATKSU010000007.1:0-17448 GCA_035531495.1 Minisyncoccota bacterium
CGCGGCGGAGCCGCGCGCGTTTCGTGCTACCCTCGGGGCACCGCCCTCTTAGTTCAATGGATAGAACGGCTCACTCCTAACGAGCAGATCCAGGTTCGACTCCTGGAGGGGGCACCGAAGCAGCGAGCGCCGGCGAGCGGATTACCCCTAGCCGCCCGACTGCTATACTCAAGGTATTAGCCATTAGCTTCGAATCCCATGATTGCCGACTCGATTAATGCTCTCAGCCGCTTCTTCTACGAGCGAGCGCTCGGCCTCCTCGTCCTGCGGGTCGCGACCGGTCTCATCTTCTTCCTGCATGGGTGGGCGAAGGTGAACGATATGATGCAGACCGTCGGCATGTTCAGCCACATGGGCTTCCCAGTCTGGGTCGCGTACTTCATCGGCTGGCTCGAGACTATCGGCGGCCTTGCCCTCATCCTCGGCATCGCCACCCGCTTTTTCGGCGTCGTCTTCGGCATCGAGATGCTCGTCGCCACCTTCGTCGTCGGCTTCGGGCGCGGCCTCGGCATCGAGTTCTACCTCGCCGCGGTTTCCTTCGCCATCGCGCTCATGGGCAGCGGCCGCTTCTCCGTCTTCTCCATGGAGTGCGAGCGCTGCGGCGGGATGCTCTGCGACGGCGAGTCCTGCGCCGTCCTCGACGCCTAGCTCCCCAGCGGCGGCGGGCTGTGGTATACTTAGATTACCTAAGTATTCCGCATGCGTGACCGATTCATCGCCGTGCTCTCGTTCGTCTCGCGGCCCGTCGTCGCGATTGGCGGCGCGCTCATCATCGGCGCGGCGGTCCTCCTCTACGTATGGGTCACGACCTCCGTCGCCCCCTCCGGCGTCTATGCGCCCGTGACGACCGGCTCCATCACGGAAGAGGTCGACGTGTCCGGCGTGGTGAAGGCGGCGCATAGCACCGACCTCTCGTTCCAGATACCGGGGCAGGTGAGCGCCACCCTCGTGAACGTGGGCGACCACGTCGCCGCCGGGCAGACGCTCGTGACCCTCGACGGCGCATCCGAGGCGGCTGCACTCGCTTCTGCGAAGGCAAACCTCGAAGTGCAGCGGGCGAATCTCGCCTCGCTCCAGGCCGGGACCCGGCCCGAGCAGCTCGCGATCGACGAGACGAATGCGACGCAGGCCGCGAGCGCTCTCGAGAACGCCATCCAGAGCGCATATGTGAGCGCCGACGCGGCTGTGCACACGGACGCGGACCAGCTTTTCGACAATCCGCTCACGACGAACCCGACGCTCATCATCCAGGTGCCCGATGCGATGCTCGCGAACCGCATCCAGCTCGAACGCGCGGCGCTCGAGCCCCTATTCGCGACCTGGCAGACGAGTCTCGCTTCGGCCGGGAGCGCGCCCGAAACGGCCGCCGCGACCGGCGAAGCGGACTTGAAGACGATCGCCACGTTCCTGAACGACCTCGCCTCGGCGCTCGCCGAGACGCCGGCCGGCGGGTCGCTCACGACCGCGACTCTCGCGAGTTACGAGGCGAGCGTGAATACGGCGCGGACGAACGTCGCGAGCGCGCTCGCGGCGCTCACGGCGGCTGACACGGCGAACAAGGCCGCCGCCGGTGCGCTCACGCTCGCGAAAGCCGGCGCGACGCAGGACGACCTCAATGCCGAGCAGGCGCTCGTCGACGCAGCGCAAGCGGCGGTGGCAAGCGCGCAAGTCGCCGTGAACGAGACCGCGCTCGCCGCGCCCGTCGCGGGGACCATCACGGCGCAGAACGCCGACATCGGTGAGACGGTCTCGCCCGGCGTTCCGCTCGTCTCGATGGTGGCGGACGGGAAGTACGAAGCCGACGCGAGCATCCCGCAGACGGACATCGCGAAGGTAAAGCTCGGCGCCGCAGTCGACGTTACGTTCGATACGTATCCGAGCGTCGCATTCCCGGCGACCGTGACGACCATCGACCCGGCAGCGACGGTGACGAACGGCGTAGCCGCCTATGGCGTCACGGTCACCTTCACGAACGACGACCCGCGCGTGCGGGCGGGGATGTCCGGGAATCTGCGCATCATCACCGCGACTAAGGACAGCGTCCTGCAGGTACCGACGAGCGCCGTCATCACGGATAGCGCGCAGCAGTTCGTCTACGTGAAAGGGTCCGCGGGCCCGGTCGAGACGCCGGTCACGACGGGCATCGTGAGCGCGACCGGCCAGACGGAAATCACGAGCGGCCTCACGGCTGGCGAGGAAGTGCTCACGTTCGGCGCGAGCGCCGGCAATTGAATCATATGGAAACCGCAGCTATGAACGGGACCACGCCAGCACAGAACGGGAAGCGGCCCTTCCCGCCGGGACTGCGCCGCCGCCTTACCATCTACGGCGGCGCGGCCATCCTCATCCTCGTCGCCGCCCTCGTCGCCGCATACCTCATCCTCGCGAGCCGGCAGGTCTATATCGATACTGCCTCCATCTCCGCGCCTCTCATCGATCTCTCGCCGACCGTCGGCGGCCGCCTTGATGCCGTCTACGCGAACCCGGGCGACGTGCTCCCGGCGAACGCGCCCGTCGCGCTCGTCGGCACGGACGTCATCAAGACAAAGGTCGCGGGCCTCATCGTGCAGGTGAACGACACCATCGGCGCGCAGGTCTCGCCCGGCGAATCGGTGGTCGAGATGATCGACCCGTCGCAGCTGCGCGTCGTCGGCAAGCTCGACGAGAACAAGGGCCTCGCGCAGGTGCAGGTCGGCGACCCGGTCACCTTCACCGTTGACGCCTTCGGCAGCGAGCAATTTCACGGCGTCGTCGACGAGATCGCGCCGACCGCGAACGCTTCTGGCATCGTCTTCAATATCTCCAACCAGCGTCAGACGCAGCAGTTCGACGTGAAGGCGCGTTTCGACACGACCGCGTACCCCGAGCTCAAGAACGGCATGTCCGCGCGGATGTGGATCTATCCGCAGTAGGCGCGTATGGAGGCCGTCGCACAGCAGCCGGTGCGGTCTCGCGTCGGACATCCCTGGCTCGTCCTCATCACGGTGATGCTCGGGACGCTCCTCATCGGTCTCGACCGCACCGTCGTAAATCTCGCCGTCCCGAAGATCATCGGTGATTTCAGCATCTCGGTCACGACTGCGGCGTGGATCGCGACCGCATACATCATCAGTAACGCCGTCTTCGTGCCGGTCTTCGGCAAGCTCGGCGACCTCATCGGCAACCGCATCATCTATCAATGGAGCTTCGTCGGCTTCATCATCGTCTCGGTGTTCACAGGCTTGTCCTGGAATTTCGGCTCGCTCGTCACATTTCGCGTCATCCAGGGCTTCGTCGGTGCCGCCATCTACCCGACGGCCATGTCGCTCATCGCGAAATCGTTCACCGATACGAAGGCGCGCGCACAAGCGCTCGGCATCTGGTCGTCGTCGTTCGCCGTCTCAGCCGTCATCGGCCCCCTGATTGGCGGGTACCTCATCGACAACTTCTCGTGGCGGATGATCTTTTACATCAACCTGCCCATCGGCATCGGCGGCCTCATCATGACGCTCCTCTTCCTGCCGCACGACCTGCCGGAAGAGCGCGGCACGTTCGACTGGTTCGGCTCGATCCTCCTCGCCGGCGCCATCACCTCGATGGTACTCGTCCTCGACCAGGGCCAGATGTGGGGCTGGCTCTCGACCGCGAGCTGGCTCTGCTACATCGGAACCGTCCTCTTCGGCCTCTTTACCTATGCCTGGGAGACGCGCCATACGCATCCCATCATCGACTTCAAGATGCTCAGGAATCCAACCATCGTCTCGGTGCTCGCGGTGTCATTCATATCGTTCGGCGGCATGATGGGCGCGATGTTCCTCTTGCCGGTTTTCACCCAAACCTTCCTCGGCTACGATGCGACGCAGTCGGGCTATCTCTTCGTGCCGATGGCGCTCGCGTTGCCGATCTTCGCGCCCCTCGGCGCTCGGCTCGCCATCGCGTTCCATCCGCGCTATACCGTCTCGTTCGGCATGGCTGTAGGTGCCCTCGGGCTCTACCTGCTCCGTGTGCTCGACCCGGCGATGACCTCTGCCGACTTCGTCCTGCCGCTCGTCCTCTTCGGCGCCGGCCTCGGTCTCGGCATGGCGCCCTTGACGAACGCCGCGACGACGGCTGTTCCGCTGCACGAGGTCGGCATGTCATCGGGTCTCCTGAATCTCATGCGCAACATCGGCGGCGCCTTCGGCATCGCGGTGTTCGGCACGTTGCTCTCGAACTCTATCAACACCAACGTGCTCTCGGTCGCGCAGAATTCGCACATCCTCGGTCACAACGCGACCGTCCTTGCCGAAGGGGCGCAGCTCATCATCCTCAAGGCGCAGGTCCTCTCGTACGGTTCCGTGTTCTCCTACGGGGCGCTCGCGATGCTCATCGGCGGCATCGTCGCCCTCGTGCTTCTGCGAGATGACGACCAGGGCGCGGATCTTCCGCCCGAGGCGCGCGCCGAGGCGATGGCCGGCGGCTAGTCATGATGGGACACTACCGGCATCACTCGAAAGACACCGCACGCGCCGTCTCGCGTTTCTTCGCGGTACGCGGCCTCGTGCGTACGACGCTCGCGCGTGGCAAGAAGCTCGATCCGTCGGCCTGGCTGCGCATCGAGACGCTCAAGTTCATCGTGGACCGCCGCGAAGCGCGGGTGACGGATGTCGCGGAATATCTCTCTATCACGGCGCCGTCGGCGAGCTCGCTCATCGCGGGCCTCGCGACGGACGGCCTCATCCGCCGCCGCCCTGATTCACGCGACCGGCGCGCGGCGCTCCTCTCGCTCACGCCGAAAGGGAAGCGCGCGCTCGGCGTGACTATCGCGCGCGGAACACGGCTCCTCGGCGAAATGTTCGCGCCCCTGTCGCCGGCGGAGCTGCGCGAGTTCACACGCACGCTCGAACGTATCCTCGATGCCGCGGCGGAATGATAGAATAGCGGCACGATGGATCCGGAACTGAAACGGCTGCTCGAGGAGACGCATGCGCTCGCGCGGGACAACCACCGCCTCCTGCGCACCGTCCGCCGCCACCAGCTTTTCGAGACGTACTGGAAGATCATCCTCTGGCTCCTCGTCCTCCTCGCGGCGTACTACGCGTACCGCGCGTACGTCGTGCCGTTCGCCGAGAAGTATCACGTGCTCGGCGGTTCCGCGAGCGCCGGGAGCATCTTGAATCTGCCGAGCCCCTCGAGCATCGGTCAATTCCTGAACTCGACGACGGGGAAGTGAGGCCGCGCTTCCGCCGGCATGCGAAAACTGATACACTGGCCGAAACGCTTGGATAGCTCAGTTGGTAGAGCACTTCCCTGAAGAGGAAGGGGTCGTCGGTTCGAGCCCGACTCCAAGCACCGTATGTGGCGGAAGCTCTTTGCGTGGATGCATCGCTCCGAGCGCCATCTCTCGGCGCTCGCGATGGTCGCGGGCTTCGTCGCCGATAATCTCCTTTTCGGCCGCGTCGACCTCTGGCAGACGCAGGCGGTCTTCGCCGCCTATACCGTCGTCTGCTTCACCTGCATCCCGCTCCTGCACTGGACAGAATCGCGCGTCGAGCGCGGCCGTCCGCGGCCGCGCTGGCGTTCCGTCCTGCCCATCCTGACGCAATTCTCGCTCGGCGGGTTCTGGAGCGGCTTCTTCGTCTTCTACGGCCGCGCGGCCGCGCTCCCCGTCTCGTGGCCTTTCATGCTGCTCATCGTCGCAATGGTCATCGGCAACGAGCTCCTGCACCACTACCACGACCGCCTCGTCTTCTCGAGCGTGCTGTTCTTCTTCGCGCTCTACTCTTACGCCATCTTCGCCGTGCCTGTCTTCACGCATACGATGGGGACGAATACGTTCCTCTTGAGCGGCGCGGTCGCCATCGCGCTATTCGCGGCCTTCACCGTACTCCTGCGGATTGCGGGGCGGACCCGCTTCCTCGCCGACGTCACGCGTATCCGCGTCGGCGCCGCCGCCGTGTTCATCGTCATCAACCTGTTCTATTTCACAAACATCCTGCCGCCCTTGCCGCTCTCCGCGACCGCCGCGGGCGTGTATCACGCCGTATGGCGCGTACCAGGTGCGTATCTCGCGACCGACGAGTCGCAATCCTGGGCCGTCCGGTACCTCGGCGCCGAGCCGACGCTTCACGTCGTGCCGGGCGAGTCGCTCTACGCGTACAGCGCCGTCTTCGCGCCGACTGACCTCACGACGATCATCGTGCATCGCTGGCAGTGGCGCGATCCCGCGACGGGGCAGTGGGTGACGAAGGCGGCCATCTCGTATCCAATCACGGGCGGGCGCGATGGCGGCTACCGCGGCTATTCGGCAGTGCTCATGACGGAGCCCGGGGAGTGGCGCGTGAACGTGGAGACCGTGGGCGGGCTCCTCATCGCGCGCGTCCCGTTCAGGGTCGTCGACGTCGCGCTCCCGCCGTCCGAGACGACGATAACGCTCAAGTAGAAGGCCACCTTCAGCCGGCCTTCACACGCAGTTTCGTCTGGCGCGCTTTATCGAGCTTCGGGAGGATGATAGTGACGAGGCCGTCTTTGGCGCTCGCCGATGACGCCTCGACGTCGACTTCCTGAGGGAGGAGGATGGCACGCGTGAACGAGCCCCAGAAGAGCTCGCGCGTGAAATAGTCGGGGCCCGAGATCTGTTCGCGCTCGGCGCGCATGCCCTCGATCTCTACCATCTCGCGGCTTATGGAAATATTGAGTTCGTCCGCCCGGACGCCCGCGACGAAGGCGCGCACGACGATCTCGCTCGGCGTCTGATAGACATCCACCGGCAGCTGGCCCTCGCTCGGCGTCTGATTCGCCTCGAGCGGCGCGCTGCGCGCGGGCGATTCATTCCCCCCCCGCGAGCGCGACTCGCCGCGCGCCGGTATCGTCGTCGTCGGCACTTCATCGTCGAACGAATCGAACGTGTCATCGGAGACGTTGCCGGAAAGGCGATCGAAGAATGAGAGTTTCATAAGGCGCTTAGCAAGTGTTAGTAGGGAGGTTTCGGTATTGGAAATATTTTAACACCTCGAAGGCCGCGAAGAAGATGACGACCAGCGTCCAGACGAGGAAGAACGCGGTGAGCGCGGCGGAGGCGCCTGTATTGATGATAAGCAGGTTATAGGCCGTATGCAACATGACGGCGAGGATAAGTCCGAGCGCGGCGACGAGGACGCGCACGGGCGGGCGGTATCCGGCCGAGAAGGCGAGGGCGAAGCCGATCGTCGCCGAGGAGACCACGTGAATGAGCGAGGAGCCGAGGAAACGCAGGTCGTCCATCACGGCGCCCGTGAGGAACTGTCCGGCGGACAAGGGCACGAAGAGGTAGAGCATGTTCTCCGCCGCGGAGAAACCGAGCGCGACCGTGATCATGTAGATGACATAATCCGGCGCCTCATCCACCGAGCGGCGCCAGAGGATGAAGACGGCCGCCATCACGTACTTGAGCGTCTCTTCGATGAGGGCCCAGGACGTGAAGACGGCGCGGTTGCCCGTGAGGTGCGCATGCGCGAACTCCTCGAGCGGGAGAGCGATGGGCACGGCGAGCATGCCAGCGACGAAGGCGAGCGCGATGAGGGCGCGCGGCTCGGGGCAGCGGGCGTCCTCCTTGAGGAGGAAATAGAGCCAGATGAGGGGCGGCAAGAGACCGCCGATGAATGCGTAGCCGAGCGTCGTTACAGTCACCCCTCTATTCTAACCCACTCTTACTCAAGATTACGCCTGCGGCCACTTCGCGACCATGAGGAAGTCGGCGTCCTTCGTGGGAAGCGACTGCCATATCTCCTCGGTGACGAAGGGCATGAAGGGGTGGAGGGCGCGCACGCATGCGTCGAGCGCGTGAAGGAGGAGCGCCTGACGCGAGGCCTTCGCATTCGCATCCGCGCCCTGAAGTATCGACTTCGACTCCTCGATGACCTTGTCGGCGAACTCGTGCCAGATATAGTGGTAGAGCTTCTCCGCGGCCAGGTAGGCGCGGTACTCTTCGATGTCTTTCGTCGCGTCGGCGAGGAGCGCCTCGGCGGCGGCGCGCAGCTCCGTATCGCGTTCGTTCAGGGGTGCGGTCCGGCTCGCGGCGTCCGTGTTCTCGAGCACGAAACGCGCGATGTTCCAGAGCTTGTTCGCGAAATGCTTGTAGCCCTTCACCTTGTCTTCGCTGATGCGCGAGTCGGTACCGGGCGCTGTACCGACGACGAGCGCCATGCGCGCGGCGTCCGCGCCGAACTTCGTCGCGACGTCGAGCGGGTCGAGATTGTTGCCGAGCGACTTGCTCATCTTCCGCCCTTTCGCGTCGCGCACGAGGCCGTGGAGGTACACGGTCTTGAAGGGGATGGTGCCGAGCGCGAACTCGGTCATGAGTATCATGCGCGCGACCCAGAAGAAGAGAATGTCGTAGCCCGTCTCGAGGAGGTCGGTCGGGTGGTAGGTCCGGAGGTCGGCGGTCTCGTCCGGCCAGCCGAGCGTAGAGAAGGTCCAAAGGCCGGAGGAGAACCACGTGTCGAGCGTGTCTTCGTCCTGCGTCCAGCCGGCCTCGGCGGGCTCGATGCCGACGAGGATCTCCTCGCCCTTGTACCAGACGGGGATGCGGTGCCCGTACCATATCTGCCGACTGATGCACCAGTCGCGCAGGTTCTCGATCCAGTGGAAGTACGTCTTCTCGAAATGCTCCGGGATGATGCGTATCTGCCCCGAACGCACCGGCTCGAGCATGAGCGCCTTCAAGGATTTCCCGCGGCCCGGCACCTCCTTGTTCACGTCAATCCACCACTGGAGCTTCGGCAAGGGCTCGATTGTGCCGCCCGTGCGCTCCGCCGTGGCGACGTTCTGCATGAGGTCTTCTTCTTTCTCGAGGAGGCCTTCATCCTTGAGCCACTCGACGACCGCCGCGCGCGCGTCGGTCGTCTTCATGCCGTTCAAGCGGCCCGCGACCGTCATCTTCGCGTACTCGTTGATGACGATGATTTCGTGCGATAGGCCGTGCCGCTCCGCGATGTCCCAGTCGGTCGAACTATGAGCCGGCGTGACGCCGACGGCGCCCGTACCGAACTCGGGGTCGACGGCCGCGTCCGCGACGACCCTTATATGGATGGGAACGTCGCAGAACGTCGCGTCGTATTCCTTACCAACGAACTCCTGATAGCGCGCGTCGTCCGGATGCACGGCGACCGCGACGTCGCCGACCTTCGTCTCGGGGCGCGTCGTCGCGACCGGGATAGGGAAGTCCTTCGCGTAGCGGAAGGTGTAGAGCGTGCCGGGCCGCTCCTCGTACACGATCTCGTCGTCGGAGATGGTCGTCTGGCCTTTCGGGTCCCAGTTGACGATGCGGTTGCCGCGGTAGATGAGGCCGGCGTTATACATCCGCTTGAACGCCTCGCGTACGGCGCGGCTGCGCGTCTCGTCGAGCGTGAACGCCTCGCGCGACCAGTCGAGGGAGGCGCCCATCGCTTCGAGCTGCTCGACGATGGTGTCGTGGCTCTCTTCCGCAAAGGCCTCGATGCGCGCGAGAAGCTCCGTGCGGCCGAGGTCGTGGCGGCTCTTACCCTCGTCCTTCTTCACCTGCTTCTCGACGACCGATTGCGTCGCGATGGCGGCATGGTCGGTGCCGGGGAGCCAGAGCGTGCGGAAGCCCCTCATGCGCTTGTAGCGGATGAAGATGTCCTGCACGGCGAGCATGAGGGCGTGGCCCATGTGGAGGCGGCCAGTGACGTTCGGCGGCGGGAGCACGATAGAGTAGGCCGGCGCGTCCGGCTTCGCGACGCCCTTCGCGACGCACGCATCCGGGCTGAAGAGCCCGCTCTCCTTCCAGGCGTCGTAGAGCCGCTTCTCGGTCGCCGCGGGGTCGTAGGGCTTCAGGAATTTCTCCGGCATTGCTTAGGAATATAGCAAAAAAATGGCGTTCCTGCGCCTGCGCGGCGAACCGGAGTCGTCTATCATCGTGCCGCGCGCGATACAGCAGCAAGCTGTAATTCTCCGCTCGAGCGGTTCGGCCCCGGATGAATCCGGGGCTTTTTTATGCGAGCGAGCGGTTGCCGCTGGCGGTTATCGCTGCCGCGTAGTCCTGGCGAAGCGCGCGGTAATAGCCGGCGAGCGCTATCATGACGGCGTTATCGGTCGTGAGGTCGGCGGCGGGGATACGTAGTATGACGCCCGCGCGCCGCTTCACGTTCGCCTCGAAGACGCGGCGGATGTGCGCGTTCGCCGAGACGCCGCCGCCGATGACGAGCGTCCGCGCGCCGGTCTCGTCGAGTGCGCGCGACGCCTTCTTAAGGAGGACGTCCGCGACGGCGTCCTCGAACTCGTGCGCGACGTGCTTCTTCTTCGCGTCCGTCATCTCCGGCTGGCCTTTGAGGAGGTAGAGAACCGCCGTCTTGAGTCCCGCGAACGAGAAATCGCACGACGGAGAATCGAGCATCGGGCGCGGCAACGTGAACGGATTCGCTTCGCCGCTCGCGCGCGCCGCTTCCGCGAGCCGCGATACTTCCGGGCCGCCGGGGTAGGGGAGGTCGAGCATGCGCGCGACCTTGTCGAAGGCCTCGCCGACGGCGTCGTCGCGCGTCGCGCCGATGAGCTCGTACGCGAGCCATTCTTTCATGAGCACGAGCTCCGTGTGGCCGCCCGAGATGAGCAGCGCGAGGACGGGCAGCGCGACGTCCCGGATAATGAGCGCGTCGCCGTCGCGGCGCGCGAGCCCCGCGAAGACGTGTCCTTCCATGTGATTCACGGCGATGAGCGGCTTGTCCCACACGAGGCCGAGCGCCTTCGCGAAATTGATGCCGACCCAGAGCGCGGGCTCGAGGCCGGGGCCCGCCGTGACCGCGATGGCGTCAATCGCGGGCGGCTCGCACTCGCCGACGAAGGCGAGGAACTGTTCCTCGAGCCCCGGCTCGCGCGCAAGCAGCGCGACGACGGCCTCCCGCATCTCCTCGGGCAAGGCCTGCGCGTCTTCATGCAGGAGCTCCGCTTCCTCGAGCGCGGCCTCGAGGATGGGGACGAGGTTCTTCGCGTGCTCGCGCTTAGCGAGCGCCGGGAAGACGCCGCCGTAGGCCTTGTGTAGCTCGATCTGCGAGAGGAGGGCATTGCCGAGAATGCGGAACCGCGCGTCCGTTTCCGGACCCTCGGCCTCGACGACGGCGACCGCCGTCTCGTCGCACGAGGTCTCGATGGCGAGGATTTTCATGGTGGTAGTATACCCGTAATGCCGCGGGACGACCTCCTCGTCTGGATGGACCTCGAGATGACCGCGCTTGACGCGCGCGTCAATCAGATCATCGAGATAGCCGTCGTCCTCACCGACCGAGACCTGAACGTGGTCGCGGAGGGGCCCGACCTCATCATCCACGCAGATGCGTCGGCCTTCGATCATATTCCCGCGTCGGCCCGCGCGCTCCACGAGAAGAACGGGCTCGTCGAACTCGCGCCGGCGAGCGCGCTCTCGCTCGCGGATGCCGAAGCGGAAGTGCTCGCCTTCCTCGAGGAGCGCGTCGCGCCGCAGTCGGCGCCTCTCTGCGGCAACTCCATCTGGGTCGACCGGCACTTCCTGCGGCTGCAGATGCCGCGCGTCGACGCGCATCTGTTCTATCGCTGTATCGACGTTTCCACGATTAAAGAGCTCGCGCGCCGCTGGGCGCCCGCGGTCTACGGGGAAGCGGCCCGCCGCAAGGGCGAGAGCGCGCACCGCGCCAAAGACGACGTCATGGCGTCCATCTCGGAGCTCGCGTTCTATCGCGGCGCGTTCTTTACGCGCTAGTCCTCCTCGATCTCGACCCACGGCATCGCCTCGCCGTTGGGGATGAAGAATCCCGCCGAGCCCTTGTGTCCGCCGCCGCCGTATTTCGCCGCCAGTTTCGAGACGTCGACCGAACCGTCGCCGCGGATGGAGACGCCGTACCCGTTCGGATGCGCGGTAACGACGAGAGAGAAGGGCGGCAGCTCGGTGTAGAGCAGGTGGCCGACGTAGGACTTCATCGTGATGTCCGGATGCGTCGCCGCGAAGTACACTTCGTAGCCCTCGAAACGCACCTTCTTCGCGCGCGCTGCGGAGCGCTTCGCGAGCGCCTCGAAGAATTCGGTGTACGCGGCCGCCTTCGCGAGGATGGCCGGGCGCTTCGCGTCGTCGTCGAGGTCCTGCGCGAGCGCATTCCATGCCGCGAATTCGTAGGGCAGGACGAATAAGTATGAAAAGACGTCGCGCGTCTCGAGGAGCGCGTAGCGGTAAAGGTCGCCGTCCTCGAGATACTGCATGAGGCGGGGAAGCGGCGTGTCGGGATGGAAATACGTCCAGGCGATGGACGCGCCGGAGCGCTCGGGGTCGTAGACGTGGTCGGGGACGCTCTCGACGGACGCCCTCGAACTCTCGTGGTGGTCGAGGACGACGAGTCGCTTCGCCATGCGCTTGAGCTCCTCCATATGCTCGGCCGACTCGTAGCAGAAGTCGACGAGGTAGACGTCGCGGCCCGCGAGCCAGTCGGGCGGGGGGTCGCCGTGATCGGCCGGCACGTACTCGGCATCGTCGCCGAACTTCTTCCAGGCGGCGTAGGCGCCGCCGAAGCCGTCGGGGCACTTGCCGTGGTAGATGATGACGGTCTCCTTGTCGTGCATGCGTAGATGTTACCGCACGAAACGCACGTAGATGCCGGAGGGGATGACGCGTTCCGACGATGACTCTTTTATATGCAGCTCGCCGCACTCGCTGTTCGTCTCTCCGAAGACGCTCTCGACCGCCTGCGCGAAGGAGCGCGGCGCGTAGCCGGCGGCGTAGCCGTTCACGAGGAAGAATGCGCCGGGCGTATCGGCGAGGAGTTTCTTGAGGACCTCGAGAAGCTTCGGCAGGTCCTCTTCGATGCGCCATACCTCGCCTTTGGCGCCGCGGCCGAAGGCCGGCGGGTCGAGGATAATGCCGTCGTAGGAGGCGCCGCGCCGCGCTTCGCGTTTTGCGAAAGCGAGCGCGTCGTCGAGGAGCCAGCGGATGCTGGTCTCGGGGACGCCGGAGCGGCGCGCGTTCTCGTGCGCCCAGTCGAGCGACTGCTTCGAAGCGTCGACATGCGTCACGGAGGCGCCGGCCTGCGCGGCGACCACCGACGCGATGCCCGTATAGCCGAAAAGGTTGAGCACTTTCGGCTCGCCGAGCGCCGCGATGCGCTCGCGCGCCCAGAGCCAGTTCGGTGCTTGCTCGGGAAAGACGCCTGTGTGCTTGAATCCGGTGAGACGCGCGAGGAAGCGCGTGTCGCCCCACGAGAGCTCCCATTCCTCCGGTACGTCCTTGTGCGTCGTCCACGCGCCCTTCTTGTCATGGAAGGCGAAGGACGCGCGCGCGTCCTTCCAGAGCTCGGGCCGGCGCTTCGTCCACAGCGCCTGGGTCTCCGGGCGCGCGACCGTGACACTTCCGAAGCGCTCGAGCTTCATGCCGTCGCCCGAGTCGAGGAGTTCGTAGTCCGGCCAGGGGAGTGAGACGAGGTGTCGGTCGTGCGTCATAGCGCTTCCGGATGCTTCCGCGACCACTCGTAGAAGACGACGCTGGCCGAGACGGCCGCGTTCAGCGATTCCGTGCGCGGGTGCATCGGTATCTGGAGCGTGACGTCGCATGCCTCGAGAGTCTTCTCGCGGACGCCGCCTCCTTCGTTGCCGACGACGAAGGCCGCCGGCCCGCCGAAGGTCTCGGCGCCGAGGGTCGTCGCGCCGCCCATCGCGAGGCCGTAGATCCAGAATCCTTTCTGCTTGAGCGTCGCGAGCGCCTGGTTTACGTTGCCGATGGTCACGAGCGGTATGCGGAAGGCCATGCCGGCGGAGGTCTTGATGACGGCGCCCGTCACGGGCGCCTGATGGTGCTCGGGGATGAGCACTCCCGCGAGTCCGAAGGCCGCGGCGGAGCGGATGATGGCACCCACGTTGTGCGGGTCTTGCACTTCGCCGAGGACGGCGACGGCCGGCTGCTTGTGAAGCTCGAGCGTCTTCAGGAACTCATTGAGCGTTGTGAGGAGCGAGGCCGGGTTGATGACGGCGATGACGCCCTGGTGCGCCGCGTCGCGCCCGACGAGCTCTTTGCCCCGGCCGGGGGAGAGCGTAGCGGTCGGGACCTGGTTGCGCTCCAGCAGGGCGCGCAGCTCCGTGTCGCGGACTTCGGGCGAGAGGAAGACCTTGCGGACGACGTGCGGCGCGTTCCGGAGCGCCTCGAGGAGCGCATGGCGGCCGTACATATATATCTTGCCCTCGGCGGCAGGGGACGCATCGTGCGGCCGCCGGCGCATCTGGTGCGGGCGCTTCAGGTGCCGCTTGACGTCGCGGTGCGTGTGCCGTTTTGGTCGCATTGGTGCGCGGTAAGGGATTCGAACCCCTGACCCCATCCACGTCAAGGAAGTGCTCTACCAACTGAGCTAACCGCGCGTGCCGCGAGTATAACAAATCCGGACAGCAACCGGAATACGGGGCGGAAGCCATGAAAAACCGCCGCCTGGGGTACCAGGCGGCGGGGCAGTGGAGATTTTAAAAATACCCGCCATCTATCGCATTCTGGTATGCGATCATGGCGAGCTCGACCCGCTGCACGTAGGGATGGATATCCGGGACGCGAGCGAGTGCCGCCGCCGTCGGACCGGCGTTGTAAGCGAGGATGACCCGCTCCCATCGCTCGAATCCATAGTAGTATCGCAGCCGGTGCAGGTAGGCGGCCGCGAGGTGCAGGGAGCACCGGGGTTCGCGGGTGTCGCACCAGATGCCCGTCGCTCGCTTGACCACGAACGTGGTCTGCATGAGGCCGCCCGGCACGTCTGGGTTCGCCGTGCTCTCGACCAGCATGATGCCGATGAGGATGCGGACAGGGATGCCATAGCGCGCGCTCATCTCATGCACGAGATAGCCGAACTCCCGAACGGCGCGCGGCGCAGTTACCTCATAGCCCGCGAACCGGGAGCCGGTACCGGCCCAAGCGGGGCTACTGAACTGCGCCAGCGCGCATGCGACCAGAATGGTGCGCATCAGGAACTTCATCTTGAATCTCCTTTTGTTAGAACGCTCTATCCTTTAGAACGCGTGAGCCCGGGATTTCTTTCAGGACGGTTATAGCGACCCCACGGGGAATCGAACCCCGATTTGCGCCGTGAAAGGGCGCCGTCCTAGCCGTTAGACGATAGGGCCGTATGCAAAACTTATCATTTCCGCGTCGAAATGCTAGGATTCCTGGCATAGGAGAGGTGTCAGAGTGGTCGAATGAACCGGTTTCGAAAACCGGCAGGGGCGAAAGCCTCTCGTGGGTTCGAATCCCACCCTCTCCGCCGGAAGTATTTAGTATCGGTAGACTCGAAGACTCAGGCTTCGGCAAAGCACCACCTAAGAATCTCGATGCGAGGTATGATTGGCGTATGCCAGTGCGATTTGAACGATACCCGAACAATCAACATCCGGAGCCGATTTTGATTCCGAGAGAAGCTGTCCCGTGGGAAGCTTTTGCTGTATTCAATCCGAGCGTCGTATATGAAGACGGCGTCTTTCATATGCTCTACAGGACGTTCCCTAAAGATTTAACGCTAACGGCTCCCGTACGGTAACTTCCCCAAAACGATTTTTGTATTATTTCGCCATGACCCGATGTTTCGAAGAAAAACAACCCACAATAGACGCAGCCTTGAGCGCGGTAACGATAAACCAAGGATGTGCTTGCCGCACGCTCGATCCTAATCGGTTGCAAGCTCAACTTGAGGCCGATCCGCTGCTCGCCGGACTCTACGGCAATGTCGTCCTTTCTCGCCCGCAGCTCTTTTCCGCAACAAGCGTTTTTATATCGCCCGAGCAGTCACAGCGCATGGCTGATATCGTGAGCGCCGTCGGACTTGTTGCGACGTCACCTGCATATCAGCGCGCAGTTCTTGATCGAGCTCCGCATATCGCGCGGCGGGCGCATGGTCCTCAAGGGGTATTCATGGGGTTTGACTTCCATCTCGGCGCGAACGGCCCCCGGCTTATCGAGATTAACACGAACGCTGGCGGGCCGCTCCTCAACGCGGTTTTGGCGCGTGCGCAGCAGGCTTGCTGCGACGAGATGGCACCTCTATTTACCCCGCAGGCTCAACAGAAGCACTTGGAGGATACGTACTTCTCGATGTTTGCCGAAGAGTGGCACCGCGCACGTGGCACAACGCCCCTCGGGCGCATCGCCATCGTCGATGACGCTCCAGCAAGCCAGTACCTCTTTCCGGAATTCAAACTCTTTCAGCGACTTTTCTCTAATTTTGGTGTCGAAGCAGTAATCGCGGATGCTCGGCAGCTTGTGTGGAATAACGGAATGCTCTGGTACGAAGGGGAACGCATTGACCTGGTATATAACCGTCTTACCGATTTTTATCTTGAAGAACACGAACATGCCGCACTGTGCCAGGCATACGAAGCAGATGCTATTGTGCTGACACCTGACCCGCGCGCTCATGCGCTCTACGCTGACAAGCGAAATCTAGTTACTTTAAGCGACGATAAACATCTGTCCGCGCTTGGCGTACCGGAGTCCGTGCGTTCTCTCCTGACGACAGGCGTCTCCCTCACTGTACCGGTCACCCTGCAACAGGCAGATGAACTATGGGCACAACGTCGTGATCTATTCTTCAAGCCAAATTCGGGGTACGGCAGCAAGGCTGTGTACCGTGGAGACAAGCTCACCCATCGCGTCTGGAAGGATATTCTCGCCGGTGATTATGTAGCGCAATCCTTGGTGCGGCCAGGCAATCGGATCGTGCGAGTGGACGAGACCGATCAGAATCTTAAGTTCGATGTGCGGGCGTACGCGTACGCGGGGAAAATCCAATTGATCGCAGCGCGACTGTATGCCGGGCAAACCACGAACTTTCGCACGCCAGGCGGCGGTTTCGCGCCGGTATTTGTGACGCGCTGACACCCAGCATCAGGCCTTATTTCTATTTCTGGCCACTAGTACGCTACGCGATTTTAAGAAAGCTAGGAACCCCGAGGGGATTCGAACTTGCCATCCGTGTCCATGCGGGAGTTAGTTGCTACACTATAAGAATATGAAAAGCACAATGCGAATCGGTGTTCTCATCGCTGTGCTCGTGGTCCTCGGCGGATATATTGCGTTCCGATCTACGCTTCCTGCATCGACGAGTAATGCAAATCATACCTGGGCGCTTTATGCGAATACCTCGCTTGGAATCAGTTTCGACTATCCAGCAGACTTGCTAATGCCAGCGCCGTCGAGCGCGCTCCCTGACGGAGATACGGCAAGTACCAGTGTGGTATTCACCAGGGACGCGACGACCACGCCGACACAACGCGGTTTTAGTCCACACATCGTTGTGAACTTCCAGCCAACGAACGAGCCGGATACTGCGTCATTCCTAGCCGACCACGATTTTCAGATTGCGAACGGCCTCAGTACCACGACAACAATCAGCGGGGTTCCGGTAGTCGAGCTGTCTGAAACCGCGTACGCATACAAGACGCTCTACGCGATCTTCAATCATCGTTTCTATACGATTTCAATAGATCTGCCGCCCGTAGAAACGGATCAGG
>DATKSU010000008.1:0-8312 GCA_035531495.1 Minisyncoccota bacterium
GATCAACCGCACGCTGCCGAAGTATCTTGCGGCATACAACGGCACGCGGCACCACTTCGGTCTCGACCTCAAAACGCCGCTGTCAGTATTAGCAGAGTGCGTCCAAGCTATTGATTAGAAAACGGGATATGCCGGTATCAACGTGATAGGTGAGCGCCTCCTTCAATGTTCGCTGCATCGGGACCGCACGTCCTCGTGAGAGCATTTTCGCATCTAGGATGGCGTCAGAAGGCGTAGATATCCCTGCGTAGGCTCTGAAGCTTGAGTAGGGGTATGCCGCTATACGCTCTCCGAGGAACTGAGGGTCTACGATGTGCCTCGTTTTCCACTCTGGCTCATAGAGCGACGCCGGGCTGCAGTGCACATAGCTCACTAGGTGCTGGAACTCAGCCTCCGGCACATGACGGGAACGGAACGGCTTAAGGAACAGGTTGCCCGCGCGCTCATAGCGGGAGTTGAAATACATCGTGTAGGCCGTTCCGATCTTCCGCATGAATGCGGAGATGCCCCCCGGAGCAGACTCACGCAATACCAGATGAAAGTGACTTGGCATGAGACAGAATGCGCCGACTGATACGAGCTGGCCACCTCGAGGGATGCGGAGCACCCTCTCAAAGGTCAGATTGCCGAAATCATTACGCCGGAGGGGTTTTGCGTCGTTCGCTAGGTAAAGTAGCTCGAGAAAACGCTGATAATCCGCGGCATCAGTGAACGCAGAGCGTTTTTCGATGGCCACATTGAAACAGTGATACCAATCCCCAATAGAGAAAGGAACGTCCCTCTGTGCCATAACCTTATTTTATAAGATGACACCTTACGGTGTCAAAGATTGCACTGATATTACCTAGGTGCCACCTTGCGATAATCCCTGTTGATAATTCGATTTAACAGTGAGCGTCCAATATATACTAGTAGTTATATTAGTCTGAATAATCTGATTGAATAAATTATGCCTCCGCAATCAGCATCCGTTCCGCGCCGCCGCTCGTTCGAGACAGGAAGCGTCTGGGCCCTTATCATCACGCTCGTCGTCGCCGTCTTCATCTTTATACCGTCTATCTCGGTGCCGTTCACGACGACGAAAACCTTCGCGCTCGCCGCGGGCGCGCTTATCACGCTTGCGCTCTACATCCTCGCCCGGCTGTCGCGCGGGAACATTATCCTCCCGCCCTTCATACTCCTCGGCGCCCTATGGCTGCCCGCCCTCGCGTATCTCCTCTCTTCGGTTTTCTCGGGCGTGCCGTTCACGAGCGCGCTGTGGGGACTCGCGCTCGAGCCGGACACGCTCGGCTTCATCCTCGTCGCGGTCGTGCTCGGAACGCTCGCCGCGCTCGTCCTGCGTCGCCCGGAGCACTACAAGCTCTTCCTGCGCGTGGGCGCCTGGGCCTTCGGCATCTACACGCTCGTCCAGATTCTCATCGTGCTCATCGGCCAGGCGGCGCCGAATTTCGTCGCGCCATCCTTCGCGCTCGTGGGGTCTCCCCAGGACCTCGCGTACCTCCTCGGCCTCGGAGTCGCCGGCACCCTCCTCACGCTGCGCTTTCTTGATCTCGCGCCCCAATCGCACAAGCTCCTCATCGCTTCCGGCGTCGGCGCGCTCGCGCTCCTCGCCGTGAGCAATTCCTCGCTCGTCTGGACGCTCCTCGCCCTCATCTCGCTCGGCCTCTTCGTCGAAGCCGTGATGCGGCGCAATCCGAAGGCAGCGGACGCGGAACTCGACGATGTCGCGCTCGCGAGCGAAGCGCCGGTCGAGGAAGAAGGCGGCAGCCGTCCGCTCGTCCTGCCGCTCGCCGTCCTTGCGATCTCGCTCTTCTTCCTCATCGGCAGCACGCTCGGCAACGCGCTCGCGAGCTCGCTCAACGTGAGCGCGCTCAACGTGCGCCCGTCGTGGGGCTCGACACTCTCGGTCGCGCATGACGTCTACGGCACGGCACCCGTCTTCGGCTCGGGACCGGGAACATTCGGCGTCGAATGGCTGAAGAACCGCTCGGCGTCGCTCAATAGCACGGTGTTCTGGAACATCGACTTCACTTCCGGCATCGGCTTCATCCCGACGTCGTTCGTGACGACCGGTATCGTCGGCGCCATCGCGTGGCTCGCGCTCTTCGTCCTCTTCCTCTACTTCGGGCTGCGCATGCTCATCATGCGCACGCCGGAGGACTCGTTCGTCCGATTCACGGCCATCCTCTCGTTCATCGCGATGCTCTACCTCTTCGTCATCGCGATTTTCGGCTTGCCGGACACGGTCATCCTCGCGCTCGCCTTCGTCTTCGCCGGCGTCTTCGCGTCGACGATGCGTTTCGCCGCGCGCGGCGGGCAGTGGGGCGTCGTCTTCTCGCGCAGCCCACGCATCGGATTCGTCATCGTCTTCTTCCTGACGCTCCTCCTGCTCTCGTCGGTCGTCGCCGCGTACACGCTCGTCGAGCGCTACGTCGCGTCGGTCGAGCTCACGGCGGCGAATGCCGCATACGCGGCGGGGAACCTCGATGCCGCCACCCAGGCCGCGCAAGGCTCGACGACGTTCGCGCCGACCGCGACCGCTTACGAGCTCGAGGCCGTCATCGAAAGCGCCCGCTTGGGCCAGATTGCGTCGTCCTCGACGATGCCGGCCGCCCAAGCCCAGCAAGCCTTCCAGGCGTCGCTCTCCGCCGGCATTGGCGCGGCGCTCACCGCGACCCAGATCGCGCCGGCCGACTATAAGAGCTGGCTCGTGCTCGGCAACCTCTACGCGCAAGCCGTACCGCTGAACGTCTCGGGCGCCTACGCGAGCGCGAAAGACGCCTACCAGAAAGCGGAGAACCTCAACCCGACGAACCCCGCCATCCCGTACACGCTCGCGCAGCTCGACATCGCGAACAAGGACATGGCGGCCGCGCAGACGGACCTGAAAGCCGCGATCGCGCTCAAGCAGGACTACGTGCCCGCCATCCTGCTCCTGTCGCAGCTTGAGGTGCAGACCGGCAACGTGAAGGATGCGCTCTCTTCCGCGGAAGCCGCGGCGTACTTCACACCGAACGACCCGAACGTCCTCTTCCAGGTCGGCATCCTGCGCGCCGCGCAGAACGACCTTCCGGGCGCCGCGCAGGCCCTTGCGGCGGCGGTCGCCGCGAACCCGCAGTTCGCGAACGCGCGTTACTTCCTCGCGGCCGTCTATGCCAAGCAGGGCGACTACAAGGATGCAGTGACGCAGGTCGAGGCCATCGCGGCGCTCTCCGACACGAATGCGAAGGCCGTCGCTGCACCGCTTACGGCGCTTCAGGCCGGTAAGGATCCGTTCCCGGCGAATCTTCTCGCGATTCCCGCGGCGCCGACCGCGACGGCCCCGACGAAGAACGGCGGATAAGTTCGCTTCCACGCCCACCGACCCATAGGTATACTCTAGAGCGATGGTCCGTCGATTCTTCGACCGCATCGCAGCACCGATACGCGGCCTGCATCAGGCCGCGTATCTGCTTGCCGCGCTCACGCTCGCCTCACAGGCGCTCGCGCTCTTGCGCGATCGCACGTTCGCGCACACCTTCGGCGCCGGGCATGTCCTCGACCTTTACTACGCAGCGTTCCGCATGCCCGACCTCGTCTTCGCGCTCGTCTCATCTCTCGTGAGCGCGTATGTGCTCATCCCGCGTATCGCGGGGATGGACCGCGCGAAGATCCATGGGCTCCTGTCGCAGTCCGCGACCTTCCTCGTCGTCATGGGCGGCGCCATCTGCGCCGTGCTCGCGGTCTTCATGCCGCAGTTCCTCACGCTCCTGTATCCCGACTTCGTCACCTCGACGCTCCAAGGGCAATTCGTCCTGCTTGCGCGACTCCTTCTCTTCCAACCGATCCTTCTCGGCCTCTCGGGCGTGCTCGGCAGCGTGACGCAAGTGCACCGGCGCTTCGTCCTCTTCGCGCTGTCGCCGGTCCTTTACAATCTCGGCATCATCTTCGGGACCGTCGTGCTCTATCCGCACTTCGGCCTCGCGGGTATCGGCATGGGCGTCGTCATCGGCGCCATCGGCTATGTGCTCGTGAACGTGCCGGTCGTCGTCAAAGCCGGCGTTTTCCCGCGGCTATCTCTACCGCGCGTCCGGACGATGCTACCCGTCATCCGCGATTCCGTACCGAGGTCCCTCGCGCTCGGCATGAGCTCGATCACGCTCCTCGTGCTTACTGCCATCGCGTCGCGTCTCGGCACCGGCGCCGTCTCCGTCTTCACGCTCGCAGGCAACCTCGAAGCCGTCCCGCTCGCGCTCATCGGCTCGTCCTACGCCGTCGCGGCATTCCCGGCGCTCTCGGAGGCATCCGCTGATGACCGGCGCGCAGAATTCACGCGCATACTCTCGGCGAGCGCCCGGCACATCATCCTCTGGTCGATCGTCTTTCTCGGGCTCATCGTAGTCCTGCGCGCGCATCTCGTTCGCGTCATCCTCGGCACCGGCGCGTTCGATTGGAACGCGACGCGCCTCACGGCGGCGCTTCTCGCCATCCTCGCCGTCGGGCTCGTCGCGCAAGGACTCGTCCTCCTCTTCTCGCGTGCGCTCTATGCGGTGCGGCAGTCGTGGCGTCCGCTCCTGTACCAGCTCGCCGGCGGCGTCCTCACGGTCGGCCTCGCCCTCGCGCTGCTCGCGATGCCGCAGGGCGGCCTGCCGGCGTGGCTCGCGTCCTTCCTGCGCGTCGGCGACGTGCCCGGCACGGCCATCCTCCTCGTCGCGCTCGCGCTCGCGCTCGGGCAGGTCTTCCTCGCTCTCCTCTCGCTCGTCGCCCTCGCGAGCGCCGCGCCCGGCCTCGCTCGCTCGCTCGCCCGTCCGCTCACGGACGGCGCCGTCGCGGCGCTCGCGGGCGGCGGCGCGGCGTACGTCACGCTCGCCCTCGAAGGCGGCATCGCGCCCCTGACGACGCTCGCGGCCGTCTTCGCGCAAGGACTCGCCGCCGGCGTCATCGGCCTCGCCGCGGCCGCGACCGCGCTCCTCCTCATCGGCAACGAAGAGTTCCGCACCATCGTGAATGCGCTCGCGCGGCTCGTGCGCGTGCGGGCTGAACGTGCTACCGTACTCGCTCCTTCGGCCGACGAGCCGCCGCAGCCGTGAATCCCGCTTCCATCCGGAATTTCTCCATCATCGCGCACGTCGATCATGGGAAGTCGACCTTGGCCGACCGCCTGCTCGAGCGCACGGGTACGATTCCCGCGCGCAAGATGCGCGACCAGGTCCTCGACCGCATGGACCTCGAGCGCGAGCGCGGCATCACCATCAAGATGCAGCCGGTCCGGATGCGCTACGACGACTATGTGCTGAATCTCATCGACACGCCGGGACACATCGATTTCTCATACGAAGTCTCGCGCGCCTTGAAGGCCGTCGAGGGCGTGCTGCTCCTCGTCGATTCGACCCAGGGCGTCCAGGCGCAGACCTTGACGACGCTTGCGGCCGCGCGGGCGGGGAAGTGCGCCATCATCCCGGTCGTGTCGAAGATCGATGCGCCCGCGGCGCGCGTGGGCGAGGTCGCAGCCGAGCTCGCGCGGCTCCTCGGCGTCCCGACGGACGATGTCCTCGCCGTCTCGGGGAAGACGGGCGCGGGCGTTGACGCGCTTCTCGAGGCCATCGTGGCGCGCATCCCGCCGCCTCAACCGGGCGTCGCCGGCGAGGAACCGCGCGGCCTCGTCTTCGATTTCTCGTACTCGACGCATCGCGGCATCGCGGTCTACCTGCGCGTCTTCGACGGGACGTTCCGGAAAGGGCAGCCGCTCTCATTCCGCGCGGCGAAGAGCGAGTTCGCGGCCCTCGACGTCGGTATCTTCACGCCGGAGGAAACGCCTGCGGAAGCGCTTGCGGCCGGCGAGATCGGCTACGTCGTGACGGGCGTCAAGGAAGCCGGTGTCGTCGCCGTCGGCGATACGATCGGTCTCGCGAAAGGGAAGCTGCCTGCGCTTCCTGGCTTCGAGCGGCCGCGCCCGGTCGTCTGGGCGTCGGTGTACCCCGAGAGCCAGGACGACTTGCCCCTCCTGCGGCAGTCGCTTGAGCGCTTGCGCCTGTCCGATTCCTCGCTCTCCTTCGAGGAGGAATCCTCCGGCGTCCTCGGCAGGGGATTCCGCTGCGGCTTCCTCGGCCTCCTCCATCTCGAGATCGTCACCGAGCGGTTGAAACGCGAGTTCGACCTCTCGCTCATCGTCACCATCCCGACCATCTCGTACGCCGTGACCACGACGGCCGGGAAACGCGAGACCGTCTACACGCCCGCGAAGTTCCCGGAGCACGGCGACATCGCGCTCGTCGAGGAGCCATGGGCGCGGGCCGTCATCATCACGCCGCCCGCCGCCTTGAGCGCGCTCATCCAGCTCCTCTACGATCACGAGGCCCTGACGAAGGCGACGGAGACGTACGAGGACGGCCGCATCGAGCTCACGGCGGAGCTGCCCTTGCGCGAGCTCATGCGCGGCTTCTTCGACAAGCTGAAGAACGTCTCATCGGGGTACGCATCGCTCTCCTACGAGCTTCTCGACGACCGGCCGGCGGACGTTGTGCGCCTCGACATCCTCGTCGCCGATGAGCCGGTGCCGGCCTTCGCGCGCATTGTCGCGCGCCGGCGCGTGCAGGAGGAGGCGGAGAAGATGGTCGAGCGGCTTCACGGGCTCCTGCCCAGGCAGCTCTTCGTGACGAAGATCCAGGCGCGAGCGCTCGGCCGCATCATCGCCTCGCGCTCCCTCTCCGCGATGCGCAAGGACGTGACGGGGTATCTCTATGGCGGCGACGTCTCGCGCAAGAAGAAGCTCCTCGAGAAGCAGAAGCGCGGCAAGAAGAAGCTCCTCGCGCGCGGGACGGTGGACATCCCGGAAGAGGTCTTCATGAAGATGGTCCAGGAGAGCGACCGGTGAGCGATCGCGCCGCGCTCCTGCGTGCGAGTGGGGAGGGTATACTGGCAGCATGCGCGCCACTCAATTGCGGCAGGGAGTCGTGATCGGCATCCTCCTTCTCGCCGCGCTGTGGCTCGGGTCGCTCATCTGTGGGCTCGCGGGGAAGGCCGAGATCGCCATCCAGCAGGCGCACGATGCGCAGGCGCAGTATCAGGGCCTCGAGAAGCGCAAGCAGTCGCTCGAGGCGAGCCTCGGGGCGCTTAAGACGCCGCGCGGCACGGATGCTGCCATACGAACGGCGTTCGGCGTTGCGCGGCCTGGGGAAGAGGTTATCGTGGTGGTGCCGCCGGCGACGACGACGCCCACGACGACGCCGTCCTGGTGGCAGCGCATCTTGAGCTGGTTTTGACGCGGAATTAGTTTAGTGGCAGAACAGTTGCTTCCCAAGCAACGGGCGGGAGTTCGATTCTCCCATTCCGCACCTGCGACATGAATGACGCCGGGACCCGGCGCGTAGTAGGGGGTGTAGCTTATGGCATCGCCCATACGGAAACTCATCGTCATCGGTGCCGCGAGCGTCGCGCTCGCGGCGGCCGGAATCGTGCCGTCCTATGCGCTCGCGTCGCAGAACCCGCGCACGAACGCGCCGGCCGGCCATCGTCGGTTCGGGGGCGGGCGATTCGGCACGGTATCCGGCGTCGACGGATCCTCAATCACGCTCGCGACGCATGCCGGCGCGACCTACACGATCGATGCAGGGAACGCGCGCATCATCAAGGCGGGGAGCGATGCGCCACTCTCCGCAGTCACGGTCGGCGATCCCATCGCCGTCTTCGGCACGACGACGGCGCCCGAGACGATCGATGCGCGCGTCATCGTCGACGGTCCGCCCGCGCGCCGTGCGAAGCGCGGCGGCATCATCGGCGGTGTGGTCGGCGCCGTCTCGGCCGGGACCTTCACGCTCACGCCGAAAGGCCACCCCGGCAGGCCGCCGCGCCCCGCGGTCACCGTCGTGACTGACACGGAGACGGTCGTGACGAAGGCCGGCCAGTCGATCCCGTTCACCTCCCTCGCCTCGGGCATCGAGATCATCGTTTCAGGCACCCGGGAATCGAACGGGACCTTTCTCGCGAGCAAAATCATCATCCGAAACCGCTAAGAAGGTGTGGATAACTCAATGTGCTATAGTGAATCTCTAACCCTTACGCTTATGGATAAAACCGTCACCATCTACAGCACGCCGACGTGTCATTTCTGCCAGATGACCAAGGATTATCTCAAAGAGAACAGCGTGAGCTATACGGATTACGACGTCGCTCACGATCTCGAGAAGCGCCAGGAGATGATCCAGAAATCCGGCCAGATGGGCGTCCCGGTCATCTTCATCGGCAACGAGATGATTGTCGGTTTCGACAAGGAGAAGATCGCCTCGTCGCTCGGTCTCGCGGCGTGAGGCGCTCCGCAGACGCGGGGGGGGGGG
>DATKSU010000009.1:0-17000 GCA_035531495.1 Minisyncoccota bacterium
CATGACCCGCTTGTTCGGTGAGGACGGCCGCGCCCGCGCAGGGACCGTCCTCAAGACCGACGGCGTCACCGTCACGCAGGTGAAGACGGCGGACGGCAAAGACAAGTACGCTGCCGTGCAGGTCGGCTTCGGCACGCGTAAGCCGAAGAACGTCGGCAAGGCCGTCCTCGGACACACGAAGGGCAAGGGCTTCGCGACCATCCGCGAGTTCCGCACGACCGATGCGGCGGAAGTCGGCGGCACCATCGGCCTCGCGACGTTCGCCGTCGGCGACGTCGTGCGCGTCTCGGGCGTATCGAAGGGCAAGGGCTTCGCGGGTGTCGTAAAGCGCCACGGCTTCCACGGCGGCCCCCGGACCCACGGTCAGAAGCACTCCGAACGCGAGCCGGGGTCGATCGGCGGCTCGGGCGGCCGCGCGGGCGGCCGGGTCGCCAAGGGCATGCGCATGGCAGGCCGGCTAGGCGGCGACCGCGTCACCGTGAAGAACCTCACCGTCCTCGCGGTTGACTCTGCCGCAGGCGAGCTCGTCGTCTCGGGCGCGGTGCCGGGCGCGCGCGGCACCGTCCTCGAGGTCGTGTCCGAATAATTTCCATACCTATGGCTACGAAAATGACGACGAAGAAGAAAACGGCACGCGCGCCGAAGGCGCGCGCGGAGAAAGCGCCCGCCGCGCCCATGGAAGCGCCGGTATACTCGATGGACGGCGCGACGGTCTCGACGATCCGGCTCCCTGCCGAAGTCTTCGGCGCGCCGTGGCGCAGCGACCTCGTGCACCAGGTGGCGACCGGCATGCAGGCCAACCGCCGCCAGAACCGCGCGCACACGAAGGACCGCTCGGAAGTGTCGGGCGGCGGTAAGAAGCCGTGGAAGCAGAAGGGCACGGGCCAGGCGCGGCACGGCTCGACGCGCTCGCCGATCTGGCGCCACGGCGGCGTCACGTTCGGGCCGCGCGCGGAGCGCGACTACGGCGAGAAGCTCGGCCGCAAGATGCGCGCCGGCGCGCTCGCGTCCGTTCTCTCGCGCAAGGCCAAAGACGGCGAGCTCATCCTCGTCGACAAACTCTCCTTCGAGACGCCGAAGACCGCCGCAGCGCGGGCCACGCTCGCGGCGCTCGGCAAGTCCGCGCATGCGGACGCGCTCACCGCGAAGAAGAAGAACGCCGCACTCGTCGCGCTCCCGTCCTACGACGCGAATGCCGTGAAGAGCTTCCGCAATCTCGGCGCCGTCATGACGGAGGAGACACGCAACCTGAACGTGGTCGACGTCCTCGCGCACAAGTACCTCATCCTCGTCGATCCGACGGCGTCGTTCACGGCGCTCGCTGGGCGCGTTAAGAAATAACCTATGGCGATCTTCAGCTCCGCGAAAAAGGACAGCGAGAAGAAGGCGGCGAAGCGCGTCGCGCGCGCCCGCATGCCCGCGCACGGCGCCGCGCACGACATCATCCGCGCGCCGTGGTTCTCCGAAAAGGCGCTCATCGCGACCGAGAAGGGCGTGTACGCATTCGTCGTGCCGCCGCGCGCGACTAAGGCGGATATCGCAGGCGCCATCCAGTCGATTTACAACGTGAAGCCGCGCGCCGTCCGCATCGTGAATCTCCCGGGCAAGGCGAAGGCGCTGCGCGCGCGCCGGGGCGAGGGTCGCCGCGCTGCGCGCCGCAAGGCCTATGTTTACCTGAACGCGGGCGACAGCATCCAGTTCGCCTAACCTTTCGCCTATGAAATCCTATCGCCCCACGACCAAAAGCCGCCGCTTCATGACCACGCTGCCGTATCGGGAACTCCTCTCGGGCGACACGCCGCACAAGCCACTGCTCAAGAAGAAGAAGCGCCAGGGCGGCAGGAACGCCTTCGGCCGCATCACGACGCGCCACCAGGGCGGCGGGCACAAGCGCCGCCTGCGCGACGTCGATTTCCGCTACGACAAGAAGAACATCCCGGCGCGCATCGAGTCGGTCGAATACGATCCGTTTCGGAGCGCCTTCATCGGACTCGCGCTCTACAAGGACGGCGAGCGCCGCTACGTCATCCTCCCGAAGGACGTGAAGGCCGGCGACTCGTTCGTGGTCGCGGAGGACGCGCCGCTCACGCCGGGCAACCGCCTCCCCTTGGGCAAGATCCCGGTCGGCACGTTCGTCTACAACGTCGAGCTGCGCCCGGGTGCGGGCGCCGTCCTCGTGCGCGCGGCCGGCAGCTTCGCCGAAGTCGTCGCGCATGACGCGGGCTATGCGCAGATCAAGCTTCCGTCGACCGAAATCCGCAAGGTATCCGACCTCGCGTGGGCGTCCATCGGCGCCGTCGGCAACGAGGAGCACGGCCTCGTCGTCATCGGCAAGGCTGGCCGCTCGCGCTGGCTCGGCATCCGTCCGACGGTGCGCGGCTCGGCCATGAACCCGGTCGACCATCCGCACGGTGGCGGCGAAGGCAAGCAGGGTCGCGGCCTGCGGCGCGCGAAGTCACTCTGGGGCAAGCCGACCGGCAAGGGTCAGAAGACCCGCACGCCGAAGAAGTACTCGAACGTGTTTATCGTGAGCCGTCGGAAGGTAGGGAAGAAGCGGAAGGGGTGATAAAAAGAAAAGCTTGCTTCTGCGGGCTTTCTTATTTTTTACTGCGGCCGGTACTCGGGTTTAAGGATATTCGCGAGGTTCGCGAGCGGGATGTAGAGCGTCTGAGGGCCGGCGGCGTACGGCGCGACGGCATAGGGCGCGAAAAGGAGGCCGAGCCGGCCGTTGTCGATGAAGAAATTCTCGAAATTTTTCGCGTCCGGCGCCGTGCCGTCGTCGAGCATCTGCGTACTCGCCATATCCGTGCCGATGATGGCAGGAAGCTCGGCGCGCGCGATCGTCGAGATCGTGCCGGGGTAGTCGCTGCCGGTCGTAAAGAGGTCGCCGAGCGCGAGCGTCGCGCCCGTCGACGTATCGAACGTGAACGTATGGAAGAAGGTGTTGCCGTGCGCGCCGAGCGTATCTTCATAGATGGTGAAGATATACGAGACCGTATGCGGCGACGAGGAGATGAGATACTCGATGCCGAGCGTCATCGTGCGGCCCTGGTCGAGACCCATCATCGAGATGTCCTTCGGCGTGAGGTTCGCGAAGTTCCCGTCGGTCTTGAACTGGCCGATGGTCGCGGCGATGAAAGCCCTCATGTCCGCAACCGCCGCAGCATTCGCCTGTGCGCCGATATCCGCCGCAAGCGGGGTCGTCGTGGGGTAGTTGGCGGCGATATCGTAGTACTGCGCGTGTTCGACGTACTTCCCGGCCGGCAGTGCGGCGCCGTTGCCGGATTCCGTCATGGGTGCCGGTGCCTGGACGGGCGCCGGCCGCGTCGCGAGGTAAAGGACGCCGCCGCCGAGAACGACGAGCGCGATGATGCCGATAATGAGGTCCCGACGCATGCGGCCTAGTGTATCAAACGCGGGCGTTGTTTGACGATTCCGTATGCGTCCTGTATCGTAGCCCCTATCCCGCCCCGCGGGTTTTTCATTGCTTTACATGTCGCGCTCACTCAAGAAAGGACCCTTCGTGGACGCCAAGCTCCTGAAGAAGGTCACGGCTACGACTTCCGCCAAAGCGGGGGTCGTGAAGACGTGGGCGCGCCGGAGCCAGGTGAGTCCCGAGATGATCGGCTTCACTCTCGGCGTGCATAACGGCAAGCAGCACATCGACGTTCTCGTGACCGAGGAGATGGTTGGGCATCGCCTCGGCGAATTCGCGCCGACGAAGAAGTTCATCCGCCACGGCGGCAAGATGCAGAAGGAAATGGAGCAGAAGAAGCAGGAGGCCGAGATCGCTGCGGCGAAGTCCGTGAAGGAGGCGCCGGCGGCGAAATAATATATGGCACGCGCGATCCTCGAGAGCTATAACCAGTCGCCGCGCAAGGTCCGCCTCGTCGCGGACCTCGTGAAAGGGAAGACCGTGCCTGCCGCACTCGCGGCGCTTGAGTTCCTGCCGAAGCGCGCGGCGGCGCCCGTCGTGAAGCTCATCAAGAGCGCGGCGGCGAACGCGGCGCAGGCGGGCGAGAGTATCGACGCGCTCACCGTGAAGAACGTCACAGTCGAGGGCGCGGGGATGTTGAAGCGCTACATGCCGCGCGCTTTCGGCCGCGCCTCGCTCATCCGCCGCCGCAAGAGCCGGCTCACCGTCACGGTTTCCTAAATTTTCGTATGACCCACACCGTCCATCCGTACGCGCACCGTCTCGGCATCATCCGAGACTGGAAGAGCCGCTGGTTCGCGGGCGACAAGAAGAGCTACCGCGAGAACATCAAGGTCGACGAGACCATCCGCCGCTTCCTCGCCAAGCGCCTGCGCGGCACCTACACGAGCGGCATCGACATCGAACGCTCGGCGAACGAGCTCCGCGTCATCCTCTCGACCGCGCGCCCGGGCCTCGTCATCGGCCGCTCCGGCGAGAATGCCGCGAAGCTTCGCACGGAGCTCGCGGCGGTCGTGCACCGCGCCGCGCCCGCCGACCGCCGCACGCTCAAGCTCGACATCGTCGAGGTGCGCCAGTCGGAGACGGATGCGGCCGTCGTCGCCTACATGGTCGCGGAAAGCCTCGAGAAGCGCCTGCCGTTCCGCCGCGTGCTCAAGCAGACGATTGAGAAGGTCATCGCCGCACGCGAGGTCGAAGGCGTGCGCATCACGCTCTCGGGCCGCCTCGGCGGCGCGGAGATGAGCCGCAAGGAAGAACTCAAGAAGGGCCGCATCCCGCTCCAGACCTTCCGCGCGGACATCGATTTCGCGCAAGAGCGGGCCTACCTGCCGTACGGTGTCATCGGCATCAAGGTCTGGATCTACCGCGGCAACGTCTATCAGGATAAGCGCGCGCCGGCGCGCGCCGCCTAGCCATGCTGTTCCCGAAGAAGGTCAAGCACCGCAAGTGGCAGACCGCGCGCAAGAGCGCGAAGCGACTCGCCCGTCCCGACACGCGCGGCACTACGGTCGCGTTCGGCTCCTATGCGCTCAAGGCGCTCACGCCTGCGCGCATGACGAGCAACCAAATCGAGGCGGCTCGCAAGGTGCTCACGCGCGCGACCGCGAAGAACGGCAAGCTCTGGATCCGCATCTTCCCGGACCGTCCGGTGACGGCGAAGCCCGCGGAAGTCGGCATGGGCAGCGGCAAAGGCGACCCGAAGCATTACGTTTTCGAGGTGCGGCCCGGCCGCGTCCTCTTCGAGCTCGACGGCGTGCCGGAGGACGTCGCCCGCGCGCACCTGCGCCAGGCGGGCATGAAGCTGCCGGTGCGCACCTCTATCGTCGTGCGCCACTAGTTGCGTTCTTCATCTCGATATGACAAAAAAGGACTCAATGACGACAAAGACGGATCAGGAGCTCGCAGGGCTCCTCAGCGAGACGCGCGCGAAGCTCCGCGAGGAGCGCTTTGCGGCTGCCGGCGCGCGTCCGAAGGATTCGGATGCGCCGAAGAAGCTGCGCGCGACCATTGCGCGCGTCCTCACGGAGCAGCGCGCCCGCGAGCAGCGCGCGGGAACCGCCGCCGCCTAGCTTATGGAATCGTCCGCCCTGCGTCCCCAGATGTTCACCGGCGTCGTCGTGAAGACGGCGATGAAGGATACGGCCACGGTTCGCGTGGACCGCTACGTGAAGCACCCGAAGTACAAGAAATACTTCGTGCGCTCGAAGAAGTACCTCGTGCACGATCCGGGCAACACGGCCGCGGTCGGTGAGAAGGTGACCATCGTCGCCGTGCGCCCCGTCTCGAAGCGCAAGCGCTTCGCGCTCAAGAAATAAATATGCTACAGCCTCAATCCATCGTCACCGTTGCGGATAATTCAGGCGGCAAGATCGCCCGCGTGTTCAAGGTGCCGGGCGGGTCGAAGCGCCGCTACGCGCGCATCGGCGACACGGTCATCGTCTCCATCCAGATCGCGGAGCCGCGCAAGGCGGTGAAGAAGAAGGACGTCTATCGCGCGGTCGTCGTGCGGCAGACGAAACCCTTCGCACGCAAGGACGGCTCCTACATCCGCTTCGACGAGAATGCGGTCGTACTCATCGAGAAGCAGGGCAAGGAGATGGCGCCGAAAGGGAACCGCGTCTTCGGCCCGGTGCCGCGCGAGCTCTCCGAGCGCGGGTGGCATTCGATCGCGGGGCTCGCGCCGGAAGTCGTCTAACGGAACGCGTATGCACATCAAGAAAGGAGACACGGTGAAGGTCATCTCGGGAAAGGACAAGGGCAAGACGGGCCCGGTCCTGCGCGCCTTCCCGCGCGAGAACAAGGTCGTCGTGGAGGGCGTCGCGGTCGCGAAGCGTCACGTGAAGGGCCGCGAAGGCGAGGTCGGCCGCATCGTCGAGCGCCCGCAGCCCGTCGACGCCTCGAACGTGCAGCGCGTCGGGAAATAAATCATATGTCTCTCACCAAAGATCGGCAGGGCACGGCGTATCTCGCACTTGCGGAAGCGTTCGGCTACATGAATCCGATGCAGGGCCCGCGCATCGAGAAGGTCATCATCTCGACGGGCGTCGGCAAGAAGCGCGACCCGAAACAGATTGAGCTCATCGAGAATCGCCTCGCGAAGATTACGGGGCAGAAGGCCGCGCCGCGCGCCGCGCGCCTGTCCATCGCGTCTTTCAAGGTGCGCGAGGGCGACACGGTCGGCCTCCAGATCACGTTGCGCGGCGCGCGAATGTACGACTTTCTCGACAAGCTCATCCATATCGCGCTGCCGCGCACCCGCGATTTCCGCGGCATTCCGCCGAGTGCCATCGACGACATGGGCAACATCACGATCGGCATTCGGGAGCACACCATCTTCCCCGAGACCTCCGACGAGGATCTTAAGGACGTCTTCGGCTTCGCGGTCACCATCGCCACGACGGCGACGTCGAAGGCCGAAGCCGAAGCCTTCCTGCGCCACCTCGGCCTGCCGCTCATTGACTCGGCCGTACAACGCTGATATCGTGAGCTCACGCTCCTCGGAGCTTTTATTTTTATGGCGAAAAAGTCCCAGCTGGCGAGGTATGCCAAGAAGGCGAAACTCGTGAAGAAGTACGCCGCAAAGCGCGCGGCGCTGAAGGCTGCGGGCGACTGGGACGCCCTCCAGAAGCTCCCGAGAAGCTCCTCGCCGGTCCGTCTTAAGAACCGCTGCGCCGTATCCGGCCGCTCGCGCGGCTACATGCGCGCCTTCGGCCTCTCGCGAATCCAGTTTCGCGAGCTCGCTCGCGAAGGGAAGATTCCCGGCGTCAAGAAAGCATCATGGTAAGCGACCGCGTCGGCGATTTCATCATCCGGCTCCAGAATGCCGCGCGCATCGGCACGCGCGATGTCGCGCTGCCGTACTCGGCGCACCTCGCATCGATCGCGAAGAAGCTCAAGGAGCTCGGCTTCGTGACGGACGTCGCGGTCAAGGAACATGACGACGCGAAGCGCACGCTCGTCGTCTCGCTCGCATATGACGACGCCGGCCGTCCCCGGCTGCGCGGCGTGAAGCGGCTGTCGAAGCCCGGCCGACGGCTCTACGCGTCACACGCGTCGGCACACACGGTGAAGGGCGGTACGGGCGCGCGCATCTTCTCGACGTCGGCCGGCATCCTCTCGGATGCCGAGGCGCGCAAGAACCGCGTCGGCGGCGAAGAGCTGTTCGAGATATGGTAGATATGAGCCGCCTCGCCAAGAAGCCCATCGCGACAGGGAAGGCCGAGGTCTCGGTCGCGGGCGATACGCTCACCGTGAAGGGGCCGAAGGGGACCTTGACTAAGCGCACGCATCCGTCCGTCGCCATCGCGGTCGGGACGGACGGCGTGACGATCGCAGCGAAAGATTCGTCGCGCCTCGCGCGGGCGCTCACGGGCACGTTCGCGTCGCACGTGAAGAACATGGTGCGCGGCGTCGAGCAGCCCTACGAGAAGAAGCTCATTCTCGAAGGCGTCGGCTATCGCGTGGAGCTCAAAGGCAAGGGCCTCGTCCTCACGGTCGGCTTCTCGCATCAGGTGACGCTCGCGATACCGGAAGACGTGACGGCGGCCGTCGAGAAGAACGTCATCACGCTCACGAGTCCGAACAAAGAATCGGTCGGCCAATTCGCGGCGAACGTTCGACGCGTGAAGCCGCCCGAGCCCTACCTCGGGAAAGGCATCCGCTACGAGGGCGAAGTCATCCTGCGCAAGCAGGGCAAGAAGGCCGTCTAATCATATGAACCGCACCGCAAACGCGAAACAGGACCTCCGCCAGCGCCGCCACGCGCGCATCCGTGCGCGCGTGGCGGGTACGGCCGAGCGCCCGCGGCTCGCCGTTTACCGCAGCAACCGCTTCGTCTCGGTGCAGCTCATCGACGACGACGCAGGGAAGACGATAGCGGCCGCGCACGGGCGCGAATTCAAAGGCTCGCAGTCCGCGCAGGCCGTCGCCATCGGCGAGGCGATCGCGAAGCGCGCGAAAGCTGCTGGCATCTCCGCGATCGTCTTCGACCGCGGCGGTTACCAGTACGGCGCACAGATCAAGGCGCTCGCGGACGCGGCGCGGGCGGGCGGACTGACGTTTTAATGGACGAAACAGCACATATGGATACGGAACTCGAGACGACACAGCAGGGGACGGCGACGAAAACGGCCGCGCCGCCGCGGGCAGCTGCGCCGGCCGCGCCGCGCGAACGGCAGGGCCGCGGCCGCGGCTCGATGCGCGCCCGTTCGCCGCGCTCTCGCGCGCCGCGCGAGCGCGGCGAGTTCGATCAGGTGACCATCGACGCGCGCCGCGTGGCGCGCGTGATGGCCGGCGGCCGCCGCTTCAATTTCAGCGTCGTCGTCGTCATCGGCGACAAGAAGGGTCGCGTCGGCGTCGGCATCGGCAAGGGCGCCGATACGGCGCTCGCGGTTGATAAGGCGGTGCGCGACGCAAAGAAGCACCTCATCACCATCCCGCGCACGGCCTCGGGCTCTATCCCGTATCAGGTATCTGCGAAGTACGCGTCGTCGGTCGTCGAGATTATCCCGTCGAAAGGCCGCGGCGTCGTCGCTGGCTCCGCGATGCGTACTGTGCTCGATTTCGGCGGCGTCACCGACGTCGTGACGAAGATTCACTCGCGCTCGAAGAACAAGCTCACCATCGCCCGCGCGACCGTCGCCGCGCTTGCGCAGTTGAAGCACGCGTAACCATTCTCGTATGCAGCTCCACACGCTCACGCCCCGCACGAAGAACCGCAAGAATCCGCCCGTCGGCCGCGGCGGCAAGCGCGGCAAGACCTCCGGCCGCGGCGGCAAGGGTCAGACGGCCCGCGCCGGCCACAAGATCCGCCCCGAAGTGCGCGACCTCATCAAGAAACTCCCGAAGCGCCGCGGCCACGGCAAAAATCGTTCCCGCACCATCCGCCGCGAACGCGTCTCCTACGCCCCAGTGAACCTCGCCGCGCTCGAAGCGGCGTACCAGGCGGGCGAGACGGTCTCGCCGGCGTCGCTCCTCGCGAAAGGCCTCGTGCGCCGCGCGGGCGGCCGCCTGCCCGCCGTGAAGCTCCTCGGCGCGGGCCCCGTCTCGAAAGCGCTCATCGTCGAACGCTGCGCGTTCTCCGCGAGCGCGCGCGCCGCGCTCGCGAAGGCCGGCGGCACTATCAATGCTTAATTCCTTCATCCGCAAGTCGAAACTCGCACTCGGCGATGTCGAGATGCGCCGGCGCATCGTCTTCCTCGTCGGTGCGCTCGCGTTCTTCCGCCTCCTTGCCGCCGTCCCCATCCCGGGCGTGAACAAGGCGGCTCTCGCGGCGTTCTTCGCGAACAACCAGTTCTTCGGCCTCCTCAACATCTTCTCCGGCGGCGGTCTCTCGCAGCTCTCCGTCGTGATGCTCGGCGTGGGCCCCTACATCACGGCCTCTATCATCATGCAGCTCGCGACCATCATCTTCCCGCAGGTGAAGAACGCGTATTTCGAAGAAGGAGAGGCGGGTCGCGCGAAGTTCATCCAGTGGAGCCGCCTCCTCACCATCCCCATCGCCTTCCTGCAGGGCATCGGCTTCCTGCTCCTCCTCGAGAGCCAGGGCGTCATCGCGCACCTCGGCACGGTCGCGCTCATCGCGAACATCGCGCTCATCGCGGGCGGCTCCATGCTCCTCACGTGGATCGGCGAGCTCGTGACCGAGTTCGGCATCGGCAACGGCGTCTCGCTCATCATCCTCGCGGGCATCCTCTCGCGCGTGCCGGGCGGCATCTCGGAGAGCCTCTTCGCGGCGACCGCGGCGAACATCCCCGCCTACTTCGCCTTCGTCGCGCTCGCCCTCATCATGACCTATGCGGTCGTCGTCGTGTCCGACGCGGAGCGCTCCATCCCGATCGCATACGCGCGCGCCGTGCGCGGCGCGGCGCTGTCGCAGGGCGCTGCGACCTATCTGCCGATCCGCCTCCTTCAAGCCGGCGTCATCCCCATCATCTTCGCGCTCTCGCTCCTGCTCCTGCCGCAGATGGCGCTCTCGATGCTCACGGCGACGAATCTCTCCTTCGCCTCTTCCGCGGCGCTCTGGTACTCGGCCTTCCTCTCCGACCCCTGGAAGTACGGCACTGTATACTTCCTCCTCGTCGTACTCTTCACTTATTTCTATACCGCCGTGACCTTTGAGCCGCACCGCGTCGCGGAGAATCTCCAGAAGACGGGTGCATTCGTTCCGGGCGTGCGCCCCGGCCGCGAGACGGAAGAGTACATCGCGAAGGTCGTCAATCGCGTCACCTTGCCCGGTGCCGCCTTCCTCGGCCTCATCGCGGTCGCGCCGTCCATCATCCAAGGACTGACCGGCATCACGACCCTCGTCCTCGGCGGCACGGCCCTCCTCATCGCCGTCCAAGTGACGCTCGACCTCGCCCAGAAGATCGACGCGCAAGTGTCATTGCGCGAATACTAATCCCGCGCGGCACGGCGCCCGCATTCTTGCGGATTTCTCCCCATCCCGTACACTCGTACCAATGCCTACTGTAAAATCCCCTACCGTTTTTTTCGTCGGCAAGCCCGCCTGCGGCAAGAGTACGCAGGTGAAGCTCCTCGCCGAGAAGACCGGATGGCTCGTCTTCGCGTCCGGACACCTCTTCCGCGAGATTGCCGAAGAGGATTCTCCGCTCGGTCGCAAGGTGAAGAGCGAGAACGATGCCGGCCTCTTACAGCCGTACTGGTTCGCGATGTATCTCTACCTCAAATCGCTCTTCTCCATCCCGGAAGGCCAAGGCGCCATCTTCGACGGTTTCAACCGCAAGGTGCCGGAAGCCGAGCTCATCATCGATTCGCTCCGGTGGCTCGATCGCTCGTTCTCCATCGTCTACCTCGCCATCTCAGATGAGGAAGTGCACCGCCGCGTCGCCGAGCGCAAGCAGGTCTCGGGCCGCATGGACGATCACGTCATCAGCGAGCGGCTGAAGGAGTACTACGAGTACACGGAGAAGGCTATCGGTATATTCCGCGACGCGGGCGTGCTCCTCGAGGTGAACGGCGAGGAACCGCTCGATAAGATTCACGCCGACGTCTACGCGGTGCTCGGCATCAAAGAATGACCATCACGGACGCGCGCGAACGTGACACGCTCATCGAGGCCGGCCGCCGCCTCGCGCGAGTCCTCGCGGCGCTCCGGGAGGCGATCCGCCCTGGCGTCACCGCCGAAGCGCTCGACGACCTCGCCGAGCGCCTCATTCGCGACGGCGGCGATGAGCCGGCCTTCCTCGGCTATACGCCCGAAGGCTCGCCGCGCCCGTACCCGGCGACCTTGTGCGTCTCCGTGAACGATGAAGTCGTGCACGGCATCCCGAACGAAGGTGTGAAGACGCTCAAAGACGGCGACATCGTCGGCCTCGACCTCGGCCTCGTGCACGACGGCATCGTCGTCGACGCGGCCACCACGGTGCCGGTGGGGAACGTCGACGGCGCGACGCGGAAACTCCTCGCCGCGACCGAGGCGGCGCTCGGCGCCGGCATCGCTGCGGCGCGTCCCGGTGCGCATGTAGGCGACATCTCGCACGCCATCCAGGAGGAGATCGAAGGCGCCGGGTTCGCCGTCGTAAAGCCGCTCGGTGGCCACGGCGTCGGCGACCGCGTGCACGAGGAACCGTTCATCCCGAATTTCGGCAAGCCGGGAGCGGGCCCTGCGCTCGTCGAGGGCATGGTACTCGCCCTCGAGCCCATCTCGAGCGCCGGGAAGGGCAGCGTCACTCTCGCGCCGGACGGCTACACGTACCGCACGAAGGACGGCTCGCGCTCCGCGCACTTCGAGCACACTATCCTCATCGAGCAGGGCGGCGCGCGCGTCGTCACGACAGAGTAGCGTCCCGGCGGCGTTTCCGGTATACTCCCCGCATACCCGCCTCCGGCGATTTATTTTTTTACCGATATGGCACATCCTAAGAAAGAACGCACGCTCGTCATCATCAAGCCCGACGGCATCCAGCGCTCCCTCATCGGCGAGATCGTGAAGCGCTACGAGCGCACGGGCTTCAAGCTCGTCGGCATGAAGATGCTCGTTCCGACTCCCGAGATGGTCGAGCAGCATTACCTCCTCGACCCGGATTGGAAGAAGAACGTCGGCAAGAAGGCCATCCAGAGCTACCAGAAGAAAGGGCAGACGCCGCCGTCCGACGACCCGATCAAGGTCGGCGATGCCGTCGTCGAACGCCTGAAGAAGTATATGGCCTCGGGTCCCGTCATCGCGATGGCGTGGGAAGGCGCGCACGTCGTCGAGCTCGTCCGCAAGATCACTGGCGGTACCGAACCCCGTTCCTCGGACGTCGGCACTATCCGCGGCGACTTTGTCCTCGATTCCTACCAGATGGCGGATACGGACGACCGCGCGATACGGAACCTCATCCACGCGTCGGGTTCCGTCGCCGAAGCGGAAGCGGAGATAAAGCATTGGTTCAAGGCGGACGAGCTCGCGGACTACCGTCTCGTGCAGGAAGCCATCCTCTACGACGTCAATCTCGACGGAATCCTCGAGTAACTGCGCCATTTCCTGATTTTCCACATGCGGCCGCATAGTCCGCGCGGTATACTGTGACCGGAGTCGTTCCTTAGAAACGCAACTTGCCAACATTCAGGGAGTCCTACATTCACGCGCTCCGGCTGAGTCCTGAGCCTAGCGAAGGGTTCCGACGAGCGCGATGCGGACACCCACCTGGCAAGAGTAAGTTGCACACTTGGAATGACTCCGCGAGAACGCCGCACCGAAGAGGTGCGGCGTTCTCTTTGCTATAGTGAGGAGCGATGAAGCTCAGTTTCTACGGCGGAGCCGGGACGGTGACTGGCTCAAATTTTCTCATCGAAGGGAAGCGCGGGAAGGTCCTCGTCGATTGCGGCATCGAGCAGGGAGCGGATTTCTGTCAGGCGTGCGTCTACGGGCCGTTCCCGTACGACCCGGCGTCTATCGATGCGCTCGTCCTCACGCACGCGCACCTCGACCACGTCGGCCGCATCCCGAAGCTCGTGAAAAGCGGCTTTCGCGGGAAGCTCTACATGACGCCGCCGTCGGCCGACCTCGCGAAGCTCATCCTCAAGGACTCGGTCGGCATCCTGGGCGAAGAGGCGAAGCGCCTCGGCGTCGAGTCATTGTACGGGGAAGAGGACGTCGAGCGGACGTTCGCGCTCATCGAGACGCTCGAGTATCACGTCGAGAAAGAGGTCGCGCCCGGCCTCTCGGCGTATTTGCGCAATACGGGCCACGTCCTCGGTTCCGCGAGCGTACGGCTCACGGACGAAGACGGCGCACGCGTCGCGCTCACGGGCGACATCGGCAACTCGCCCTCGCCGCTTCTGCCCGACTGGGAGCCCGTGCCGGACACGGATGTCCTCGTCATGGAGAGCGTCTACGGTGGTCGTCTCCATCCGCCGCAGAAGGAGCGCGTCGCGCGGCTCCGAGACACCCTGCGGCGGGCCATCAAGCGCGGCGGGACCGTTCTCATCCCGGCCTTCTCGCTCGAGCGCACGCAGCTCATGCTCTACGAACTTTCTAACTTCTTCGCGGCGGGCGAATTGCCGCGCATCCCCGTCTTTCTCGACTCGCCGCTCGCCATCCACGTGACGGAGGTCTACGAGAAATGGGGAAGCAGATACTTCAAGCCGGCAGCCGAAGACGAGATGAAGCGCGAGGGGAGCCTGTTCGAGTTCCCATTCCTTACGAAGACGCTCTCGCGCCGCGAGTCGGACGACATCGAGAGCGTGCACGGGCAGAAGATCATCATCGCCGGCGCCGGCATGAGCCACGGCGGCCGCATCGGCCGCTGGGAAGCCGAATACCTGCCGCGTCCCGAGACGACGCTCGTCATCGTCGGCTATCAGGCGCCCGGGAGCCCGGGGCGGCGCATGGCCGACGGGCAGAAGAAGGTGCGCCTCGGCGGCCAGGAAGTGCGTGTGCGCGCGAAGGTGGAGATCCTCGAGGGCTGGTCGGCGCACGCCGACCGAGACGAACTTCTCGCGTTCGCCGAAGCAGCGCTCGCTGGCAAGCGCGTGAAGACCATCTTCACGGCCCTCGGCGAGCCGTCCGCCGAGCGCTTCCTCGCCCAGCGCATCCACGATTACCTCGACGGCAACGCCGTCGTTCCCGCCGAAGGACAGGCGTGGGAGATCACGAAGGAATCGGTGCGCAAGGTCTGAGTCTGAAGCGAAAACCGCCCTCTAGGGCGGCTTCTGTCATTTCACCTTCGCGGCAATGCGGGCGAAGACCTCGGGGTGCTCGGCCGCGAATTCGGCAAGGACTTTGCGATCGAGGGCGACGCCGTTCCTCTTGAGCTTGTTGATGAAGGTCGAGTACGACGCGTGGCCGTTGCCGCGGACGGCGGCGTTGAGCCGCACGATCCAGAGCCGGCGGAAATCGTTCTTCTTGTCGCGGCGGTGCGCGAACGCGTACTTGCCAGCGCGCATGAGGGCCTCGTGCGCGTAGCGCTCCTTCTTCGAGCGGCCGCCACGGTAGCCCTTCGCGCGCTTGAGGATGTTCTTGCGGCGCTTCTGCGCCATCGTGCCGCCTTTGACTCGTGCCATACGGGAAGAATTACAGGATTAATGCAAGGATTACGCGCCCGGGAGGAAGCGCCGGCGGACGCGCGCGGTGAGCGTCAGCGAGACGGCGCGGCGCTTGCCGCGCCGCTCGCCGCCCGACTGCTTCGCGTTGAAATGGTTCTGGCCGGGCTTACGCGCGACGAGCTTGCCTGTGCGCGTCACGCGGATTCGCTTCGTGTATGATTTATTGGTTTTCATGGTTGGGTTTCAGTTCCTTCTCGCGTTTCTGTTGAGCGGCCTGGTCGCGCTCGATGACGCCGGCGAACCCTTTCGGGCTCCGCGTAATCGGCTCCGCGACCTTGAAAGCGTACGGGATGCGCGTCAGGAACTTCTCGAGGCGGTCCTTAAGGAACGCCTCGTCCATGCCCTTATAGCGGCCTTTGAGGAAGAGTTCGGCGCGGACCCGGTGCCCTTCGGCGAGCCACTCGGCGGCTTTCCGGGCCTTGAGCGCCATATCGTGCTCGCCGGTGCCGACCTTTATCTGGACCTCCTTGGTCTCCGAGACTTTCGCTTTGGCCTTGACGGCCTTCTCCTTCTTGCTTCGCTCGTACTCGAATTTACCATAATCGGCGATGCGCGCAACGGGCGGATTCGCCGTTGGCGAAATCTCGATGAGGTCGAGGCCGGCCGCCTGCGCGGCCGCGAGCGCATCGGCGACGGTGAGCACGCCGAGGTTCTCGCCTTGGCTGCCGATGACGCGCAGTTCGCGCGCGCGGATCTCCTGGTTGATGCGGATGCGGTCAGTAGTCACTTGCGTGTCGCGAACAGTAGCACGAAATGAAGCGCTGCCGCAAGTCAAGAGGAGAGCTGCGACGGATCGATGAGAATCATTTCCGCCCGGCCGTTATACGAAGAGATGGTCCCGGTGAGCGTGACGGCGTTGCCGGCGTAGCGCGAGAGGTCGCCGAACTTCGCCGCATCGTCCGCGAAGATGACGCCCGAGAAGGGGCAGGTCCGGTAGCTCGCGCAAAAGTCGAGGAAGACCGTGCCGCTTGCTGCCGCGTACGCATCGACGAGCGTGCCGGACACGGACGCGTAGTCGCCGACGTGGTTCGGTGCGTCCATGTACGCGATGGCGCCGATAGAGACGGCCGCGGCCGCTTTCGCGGCCGCGGTCCCTCGGTATTTCTCGAGGAGACGGTTGAGGAGGTCGTCGTAGACCTGCCGGAGCGCGGGGTCCGTCCCGATCTCGAGTATCTCGTCGTTCTCGGTCGTGGCGGAATTCGTCCAGTTGTAGCTGCCGAGCGCGTAGGCTGCATCCGTGACGACGGCCTTGATGTGCATGATGCCCGTGCCGTCCGCGTGCCGCTCCGTTTCGACCGGGATGCCGGCGGCCACGAGCTCGGCGATAATCGGGGCATCGTAGCTGCTCGCGCTCTCGCCCGCGTCCACGAGTCCGCGCACGTCGAGTCCGCGCTCCTTCGCCCGCACGAGGGCGTCGGCGATGTCTTTGAGCGTGAACTCGTACATCGCGAAGTAGACGTGCGACGTCGCGACGTCGATGAGCGAGATGATTTCCTTGTCGTTCTGCTTCGCGTCGAGGCTGTAGAGGACGCGCGTCGTGCCGGCGGCGGGCGCGCCGACTGCGCCCGCGTCCGCCGCGCGCCCGAGCGCGTAGCCGCCCGCGCCCGCGGCGAGGACGAGGGCGAACGCGGCGAGCGCGCGGGGGAGGCGAGCGAGCATGCCCGCATAGTATACTCCCCGCATGGCGCTCGTGTTCGACATAGAAACGGTCGGCGAAGCGTGGGACGCGCTCGACGAGACGACGCAGAAGAACCTCTCCTGGTGGCTGCGCGAATCGGCGCGCGACGAAGAGGAGTACGACTACGAGGTCGGGAAGCTCAAGGAAGGCCTCGGTCTCTCGCCCTTGACCGGATTCATCGTCGCCATCGGCGTCCCGTTTTCTAATCAATAGCTTGGACGCACTCTGCTAATACTGACAGCGGCGTTTTGAGGTCGAGACCGAAGTGGTGCCGCGTGCCGTTGTATGCCGCAAGATACTTCGGCAGCGTGCGGTTGATCTGCACCAGGTCAATCG
>DATKSU010000010.1:0-9745 GCA_035531495.1 Minisyncoccota bacterium
ACGACCCAGCTCCTCGCCAATGCCCAGCAGCTCTCCACCATGACCCCGACCGTCGCCGATGCCGCGAACGCCCAGGCGAACGAGCAGGGCATCATCTCGAACATGAACAACCTCGCGAGCCAGGCGAATGCGACGCTGAGCGACTCCTTCGCCTGCCCTTAGACCTATGCGGCGCACCCTTACCATCCTCTTCATGACCCTCGCGCTCTCGCTCGGCGCGGTGGGCGTCATGGCCGTCCATGCGCCGGTCGCGCATGCGCAGACGACACCTCCAACATGCGCACCGGGAACCACCCTGTCAGGGCACAGTAATGGTGGTCCCATGACGTGGCAATGCGTTCCGAATAGCGTCGGCAATGGCTCGCAGAGCGCCGTGCAATCCTCCCAAGGCGTCCTTCCTGACCCCCTCTTCACGCAGGTCATGGGCGCCATCATGGAGCTCTTCGCGTGGCTCGTCGGCGTCGCGGCCATCACGCTCGACAACACGGTGTATTACACGGTCGTCACGATGGGGAATTACGTGAATAACCTCGCCGCCGTTGGCGTCGCCTGGCGCATCTTGCGCGACATCGGCAACATCGTGCTCATCTTCGGCTTCCTCGCCATCGGCATCACCACCATCCTGAACGTGAACTGGTACGGCGGCGGCACGAAGATGCTGCCGAAACTCCTCATCGCCGCCGTCTTCCTCAATTTCTCGCTCTTCATCACCGAAGCGGTCATCGATGCCGGGAACCTCTTCGCGACCGAATTCTATACGCAGATCAACGGCGGCGTGCCCGCCTCGCCGTCGTCCATCACGGGCGGCATCTCGAACGAAGGCATCTCGAACCGCCTCATGGCGCAACTCGGGCTCCAGAACATCTACGGCGCCGCGAGCACGAACGCGCAGCTGCTCCTCGCGAACCATTCCTTCCTCATCGGTTTCATGGGCATCCTGCTCTTCATGGTCACGGCATTCGTGATGTTCGCGCTCTCGTTCACCCTCATCGCGCGTTTCGTCGCGCTCGTCTTCCTCATCATTATCGCGCCTATCGGCTTCGCCGGCTGGGCCGTGCCGAAGCTCACGAACACGGCGAGCAAGTGGTGGAGCGCCCTCTTCAACCAGACCATCACCGCGCCCGTCCTCCTCCTGCTGCTCTACGTCGCCCTCGCGGTCATCACGGATCCGTTCTTCATATCCGGGTTGTGCTCGACGTCGCCGACGGCCGGCGTCAGCACGGCCGGGTGGTGCGTGAACGGGTGGACGGGCTTCGTCAACAACCAGAACCTGGCTGGCTTCGGCAGCCTCATGCTCGCCTTCCTCGTCGCGATGGGGCTCCTCCTCGCCGTCGTCGTCGTCGCCAAACGCATGTCCGCTTTCGGCTCCAGCTGGGCGACGCGGATCGCGGGCGGCGCCTCCTTCGGCGTGGTCGCCTGGAGTGGAAGGCTGACGGCCGGAACCGCTGGAAATGTCCTCGCCAGCAAGCGCATGCAGGCATGGGCGAGTTCCGGGCGCTACGGCACTAAGTATCTGAAGCGGGCGCCTGTCCTCCTCGGCCGGGGTCTACGCAGCGTAAAATATGATGTCCGCAACACGAGCGCGGCCGGGAAAGCGCTTGGCGCGCTCGGCGTCGATGCCGGCAAGGGGTCGGCACTCACGCCGCATCAGCTTGCCGAAGCGCAGTACGGCGTAAAACCAGTCAAGACCTTCTTCAAGGAATCGGAAGCCGGATACCAGCGCGCTGCCCACGAACTTGATGCGAGGCAAGCGTTGCAGGAGGCGGTAACGAAGAATGACAGCACTCTCGCCCAGAAGGCGCTGGGTCGGATGAATACGCGAGAACTCGAAGAGCTCGACGGGATAAAGAAGGGCGTCGAGGTCCTGACGCAGAACCTCTCGCCGCAACAGTTCGAATCGCTCATGAAGAGCGACAAATTGAAGGATGAGGAGAAGCAGAAACTGAAGGATGCTCGCTATAAGCCGATTGTTACTGCGATCGGCTCAGGGAACGCCGCGGACGTTAAGAAGGTGTTGAACTCTTACAGCAAGGGAGAGCTTGAGTCGATGCCGGGGAATCTCCTCGCAGACCCGATCGTGCTCGACCAACTTACTGATAAGCAGCGGGAAATGCTCACCGACAGTAAGGAACGTACTGCAGAAGAAAAGAATCTCGTGCGCAACACCAGTGCGACTGGGCGGATTGAAGCGGACTTCAATAATCCGACGCTCGGCGCGTCCTCAGTCTCTCTCCAGATCGGAAAATTAACGCCGCAACAGGTCGCGAAGCTGCCGAAACAGATACTGAAGAGCCCGTCAGTCGGCTGGAAACTGACGCCTGCGATGCTCGTCGCGCTTCAGGAAGAGAAGAAGCTCTCTGCTGATGACATCACTACGATAAGCGCGAATATCCGAAGCGGCGGAATGAAGAACACGCAGGAATATATCACTACCGGCCCAGGGGCCGCGCTGTGGTCTTGATCGCGTATGAGCGATTCATTCTCAAGAGAACAGGTGCTAAAGGCTTACAATGCCGCTCCTGATGCGGTGAGAGCGGCCTTCAGCGCTGAGGCGACGACAAATGTCATAGCCGGTCTGAAGGATAAGTATCAGCTTCATGTCGATCAATCGGGACTCGTCGCCAAGGAAGTGGGCTATCTGCTTCTCGGCCTTGTCGATCCGAATACGTTCATGTCGCGTCTGCGTGCTGGCGGCGTTCCCGAAGGATCCGTATCCGGCATCATCTCTGACCTGAACGAACAGGTCTTTAAGCTCTTGCGCGAAGAGATGCGCCAAGCATCGGGCAAGCAGGGGAGCGCCGCGCCTGCGCCGCGCCAAGGGCAGCCGCCGATGCCACGCCCGCAGCCGATGCAGGCATCGCGTCCGACTTCCGCTCCTCCGGTTCCGGTGTCGCGTCCGACGATGCCTCCGCGCCCGCAGCCGATGCAAGCGCCTCGCCCGCCCGCGGCTCCTGCGCCGACGCCTGCATCCGCTATACCGCAGCACATCGCGCCCTTGCCGCCGAAAACCGTGATGCCGCGGCTGAACGTCCTCGAAGCGCAGTGCGAGTCTGCGCCCGCCGCCCCTATGCCGCGCCCGCAGATTCCGGCGTCGCTGCGTCCTGTGGCGCCCGCCGTACCCATTACGCCTCGCCCTGTCGCCCCGCCTCCGCCGAACCTCCCGGGAGCCGCTCCGGAATCGCCCGTATCACCCCCGCCCGCGCCTCCTCCGCAGCGCCCGCCCGCTCCTCCGGCGCCTCCCTACACGGCCGACCCGTACCGCGAACCCGTCGAGTGATGCCGGCATCGGTTGCATTCCCGCCGCTATTCATTTATAGTGCGCCTGACCCTCGACGGGTCTTCTTTTTCTAATGGCCACCATCAATCAACTGCACCGCAAGCATCGGCGCGACAAGGTTCGCAAGACGAAAGTCCTTGCGCTCACGCGCGGTTTCAATGCGCTCAAGAACCGCCCGACGCACTACGCGTCGCCGTTCAAGCGCGGCGTCTGCACGAAGGTGACTACGAAGACCCCGCGCAAGCCGAACTCGGCCATCCGCAAGATCGCCCGCGTGCGCCTCACGAACGGCATGGAAGTGACGGCTTACATTCCCGGCGAGACGCACAACCTCCAGGAACACTCGGTCGTGCTTGTGCGCGGCGGCCGCGTGAAGGACATCGGCGTCCAGTACACCATCGTCCGCGGCAAACTCGATACGGCCGGTCTCGAGAAGCGCCGGAACGCCCGTTCCCGCTACGGCGCGAAGCGCCCGTCCTAACATGCGCCGCCCCCTCAAGAAGAAGCGCGCGTGGCGCCCGGACCTCACGTACGGCTCGGAGACGCTCTCCCGGTTCATCAACGCCGTCATGTGGGACGGCAAGAAGGACACCGCTCGCACGGTCGTGTACGGCGCGCTCGAGAAGGTGAAGGAGAGCGGCGCCGATCCCTTGGAGACCTTCGAGGCCGCGCTGCGGAATGCCTCGCCCCTCATGGAGGTGCGCTCGCGCCGCGTCGGCGGCGCCAACTATCAAGTGCCGCGCGAGGTGCCGCAGCAGCGCCGCCTCGCTCTCGCGTTCCGCTGGATCATCGGCAGCGCTCGCGCGAAGAAGGGCCGCCCGATGGAGGAGAAGCTCGCCGAGGAGATCATCCTCGCCGCGAAGAACGAGGGCGAAGCCATCAAAAAGAAGGACGAGATGCATCGCATGGCCGAAGCCAACAAGGCTTTCGCGCACTTCGCGTGGTAGGGTAATGGCACAGGTGCGCCGGGCGCTTTTTATTTTTTTATCTGACGTATGAACAGGGATTATCCGCTTGAGAAGGTTCGCAACTTCGGCATCATCGCCCACATCGACGCTGGCAAGACGACGACCAGCGAGCGCGTCTTGTTCTATACCGGTGCGCAGCACAAGATTGGCGAGGTGCATGAGGGCGAGACTACGACCGACTGGATGGAGCAGGAGCGCGAGCGCGGCATCACCATCACCGCTGCGGCCATCACCTGCTTCTGGAGCCGGACCGCCGAGCCCGACAAGAAGGACGAGTCAAAGAAATTTCGTTTCAATATCATCGATACGCCGGGACACATCGACTTCACCGCGGAGGTGAAACGCTCGATGCGCGTCCTCGACGGCGCGGTCGTCGTCTTTGACGGCGTCTCGGGCGTCGAGCCGCAGTCGGAGACCAACTGGCGCTACGCCGACGAGGCGAACGTGCCGCGGCTCTGCTTCATCAACAAGCTCGACCGCACGGGCGCGTCCTTCGAGGGCTCGTACAAAAGCATCCTCGACCGGCTTTCGCCGAAGGCCATCCGCATGCAGATCCCGATTGGCGAAGAGGCCGCGCACGAAGGCGTCGTCGACCTCCTCATGATGAAGGCCTATCGCTTCGAAGGGGACATGGGCCAGGACGTCATCGAAGGCGAGGTTCCCGAGTCGCTTCGCGAGACTGCGAAGAAGTACCGCGCGGAGCTCATCGAGCGCATCGTCGAGCAAGACGACGCCGCTATGAACAGCTACCTTGAAGGCAACGAGCCGCCCTTGGAGCTTCTCAAGAAGCTCCTGCGCAAGGCCGTCATCACCAACGAGGTCTTTCCGGTCTACTGCGGGAGCGCGCTCAAGAACAAGGGCGTGCAACTCGTCCTCGACGGCGTCGTCGACTACCTGCCGTCGCCCCTCGACCTGCCGCCCGCGACCGGCACGAACCCGAAGACGGGCGAGCCCGTCGAGCGCCATGCCTCCGACGATGAGCCGTTCTGCGCGCTCGCGTTCAAGCTTCAGACCGATCCCTTCGTCGGCGCGCTGACGTTCTTCCGCGTCTATTCGGGCACGCTCTCCGCCGGCTCGTACGTGTATAACTCGACGACGGGGACGAAAGAGCGTGTCGGCCGCATCGTGCGGCTCCAGGCGGACAAGCGGGAAGAAGTCGAGAAGGTTTACGCGGGAGAGATTGCGGCGGCCGTAGGCCTCAAGGACACGAAAACCTCGCACACCTTGTGCGAGGAGGCGAATCCGATCGTGCTCGAAGAGATCAAGTTCCCGGAACCGGTCGTATCGCTGCGCATCGAGCCGAAGACGAAGGTCGACCAGGAGAAGATGGGCATCGCGCTCCGGAAGCTCGCGGACGAGGATCCGACCTTCCGCGTCACGAGCGATGAGGAGACGGGCGAGACCATCATCTCAGGCATGGGCGAGCTGCACCTCGAGATCCTCGTCGACCGTATGAAGCGCGAGTTCAACGTCGTCGCCGAGATCGGCAAGCCGCAGGTGGCGTACCGCGAGACCATCCTCGGCGCCTCCGATGCGGAAGGCAAGTACATCAAGCAGACCGGCGGCCGCGGCCAATACGGCCATGTGAAGATAAGGGTGAAGAAGCTCGAGCCGGTCGTGGAAGGCGCGAAGATCGCGAAGAACGTCACGCGCGAAGACCATTTCGAATTCGCGAACAACATCAAGGGCGGTGTCGTCCCGCAGGAGTACATCCCGGCGGTGGAGAAGGGTATTCGCGAGGCGATGGCGCGCGGCTTCCTCGCCGGCTTCCCGATCGTCGACGTTGCCGTCGACCTTTACGACGGCTCGTACCACGAAGTCGACTCGTCCGAAGTCGCGTTCAAGATCGCGGCCTCGATGGCGTTCCAGGACGCGCTCCAGAAGGCGAAGCCCGTCCTCCTCGAGCCCATCATGCGAGTCGAGGTCGTCGTGCCGGAGAAGTTCATGGGCGACATCACGGGCTCGCTCTCCGGCAAGCGCGGCCAGATCGAAGGCATGGAGGACCGCGGCATGAACAAGGCGGTTCACGCGAAGGTGCCGCTCTCCGAAATGTTCGGTTATACGACGACCTTGCGCTCCATGACGGAGGGCCGCGGCTCGATGACGATGGAATTCGACCACTACGACGTCGTGCCGCAGAATGTCGCGCAGGACATAATCGCGGCGCGCAAATAAGCAGAGACGCTTCCGTGCGTTTGTACACACGCGGCCGCCCGGAGGGCGGCCGCGTCCCGTATAGTTCTTATATATAAGATCCGTATGCCGAACGAAGAATTGCTATCTTACATCCGGACCGAACTCGCGCGAGGAGTAGCGCACGATGACCTTGCCCGCGCGCTCCTCGGCGTCGGTTGGAAGGCGCCCATCGTGGACGAGGCGTTCGAGATAATCGGTTCGGTCGAATCCGCACGATCGGCCGAGCCGGAACCCATTCTCGAACCGGAATCGTCGTCGGTCATACCTGTGTCTGCGACGTCGTACCAGCCGGATCCTACCCGTTTCGCTGCACCACCTGCACGAGCCGCTCCGATAACGCCGCCGAAACGCTCATTCTCGCACGGCGTCTTGTGGTATGCCGCCGGCGCGGTCCTCATTGTCCTCGTCATCGGCAGCATTTACATCGCGTATGCGCCGACGCGTCCCGCGCCGGCGGCGCCTGCGGCCTCGAACCCGGCGGACGTCGCCGTTGCGACCACTACCACGACGACGCGTCCCGCGCCGGCGGCAGGTCCTGCGCTCTCGTCGGTCCCATATGCGAACACGGCATACGGATACAATCTCACGACGCCAGCCGGGTGGGCGACTTCCGGAAGCGCGACGAGCTCAACCGCGTCGTTCACGATCCCGTCGCCGCCGACCGCCACGACCTCGGCCGCCACGTCGGCTATGAAGGTTGCGATCTGGGTCTCCGCCCCGGCTTCCGGAACGGCCGCGCAGACTGAACTCGACGCCTACATGCAGGCGAAGATCACGAAATTGAAGCATGACCTCGCGTCATTCGAGTTCCTGAGCGATGCGACGACGACGATCGGCAGCGCGCCGGCCCGCGTCATCCTCGTCTCCTGGAAGGACGGCATGACCGGCGTACCGACCCAGATGTTCGAGCTTGACGCCGTCCGGAATTCGCGCGTCTACGAAGTTTCCGCCATCGCGCCCGCGAGCGCTTGGAACACCTACGGCCCGCTCTACCAGGCCGTCCTCGGCTCGCTCACTTTCACGAACTGACCCACAGCCGGGGCCATCCCCACCCCTCCCATTGACGGCTTCCCTGGATCCGATACGATAAAATCTATGACGCGCATGCTGCAGGCGAATACCCTCCTCGGCCTCGTCCTTACCACCCTTGGTGGAGGCCTGGCCCGTGTCTAGATTTTAGAAAGAAACCAGATACGAACGAGGCCTCCACCCGGAGGCCTCGGTTCGTCCTATCCCATCACATGGAGGAATCATGGAAACCGGCAAGAACGCTACGGAGCCTGCGCTGCGGCCATCAGAACCAGCAGAAAAGACGCTGTGGCAGCCTGGACTCAATAATCTCCCGCTCGTCACCGAACGGTGGTACGACCGGAAGGACCCCTACCTCGGGTCGGGAGACGTGACGCCGGACATGAGGAGTACGCTTCCTCACGGATGACGCTTGCGCGATACGATCGCGCAAGTCATACGGCCGCCCTACGCTCACGAGGCGAACGGACGGCCGTTTCTTTTCTCGGCTATTCCGCCGGCGTGCCTTGCATTTACCAAGCGGCTCGGGTACTCTCCCTATAACGCATCTTGGCGTCGCTCTTTGGCTTGTCTGCTTTCGTGAGTAGCGGGCCGGAGCGTGTTTCCGACTCGCGTCGGAATTTATTCGTGATTTATCCGTAAATTACCAACGAACGTATGGCAGTAGAATTCGATCGCAGCAAGCCGCACATGAACGTGGGCACCATCGGCCACGTCGACCACGGCAAGACGACTTTGACCGCAGGCATCCTCCACGTCCTCGACATGCTCAAGGGCGAGGGCTATGGCGCCCGCGTCGAGGCCGTCGACAAGATTGACAGCGCACCGGAAGAGAAGGCGCGCGGCATCACCATCTCGCTCCACCACTCGGAGTACGAGACGCCGAACCGCCACTACGCGCACATCGACGCGCCGGGGCACGCAGACTACATCAAGAACATGATCACGGGCGCCGCGCAGATGGACGGCGCGGTCCTCGTGGTCGCCGCCACCGACGGCGTGATGCCGCAGACGCGCGAGCACATCCTCCTCGCGAAGCAGGTGGGCTTGAAGAAGATCATCGTTTTCCTCAACAAGGTGGACATGGTCGCGGAGAAAGACCTCATCGACCTCGTCGAAGAGGAAGTCCGCGAGCTGCTCACGAAGCAGGGCTACGACGGCGCGAATACGCCGATTATCCGCGGCTCGGGCCTGAAGGCGCTCGAAGCCAAAGACGTGAGCGACGAGTACGCGCAGAAGGCGAAAGAGCTCGTCGACACGATGGACACGTACTTCGAGCTCCCGAAGCGCGAGACCGATAAGCCGTTCCTCATGCCGATCGAGGACATCTTCTCGATCGAAGGCCGCGGGACGGTGGTCACGGGCCGCATCGAGCGCGGCATCGTGAAGGTCGGCGAGGAAGTCGAGATTGTGGGCATCAAGCCGACGGCGAAGACGACCGTCACCGGCATCGAGATGTTCAACAAACAGCTCCAGGAAGGGCAGGCAGGCGACAACGCCGGCGTCCTCTTGCGCGGCACGAAGAAGGAAGACGTGCATCGCGGTCAGGTTCTCGCGAAGACCGGCTCGGTCACTCCGCACACCGACTTCGATGCCGAGGTCTACATCCTCAACAAGGACGAGGGCGGCCGCCACACGCCGTTCTTCTCGGGCTACAAGCCGCAGTTCTACATCCGCACGACGGACGTGACGGGCGAGGTCACGCTCGCGGAAGGCAAGGAGATGGTCATGCCGGGCGATACGGTCACCTTCAAGGTGAAGCTCGTCGCACCGGTCGCACTCGAGGAGCAGCAGCGCTTCGCCATTCGCGAAGGCGGCAAGACGGTCGGCGCGGGCGTCGTGACGAAGATCACGGCATAAGCGGACGGCGTTCCACGTATGGCGACGGCGGCAGCGAAACCGAAGGCGAAAGTCGCGACCAAGCGCGCGACGAAGCCAGTAGCGAAGAAGCGCAGCGCAGCCGCGGCTGCGGCGACGGAGCACAAGCTGCGCATCCGCGTCCGTGCCTACGAGCACAAGATCCTCGACCTCTCGGTCAAGCAGATTATGGATACGGCGGCGCGCTTCGAAGCGAAGACCGTCGGTCCGGTGCCCTTGCCGACTGAGATTAAGCGCTGGACGGTGAACCGCTCGACCTTCGTTCACAAGGACGCACGCGAGCAGTTCGAGATGCGCATCCACAAGCGCCTCGTCGACATTCTCAACCCGTCGCCGAAGGTGGTCGAGGCCCTCACGAACCTCAACCTCCCCTCCGGCGTCACGATAGACGTCAAGA
>DATKSU010000011.1:0-3645 GCA_035531495.1 Minisyncoccota bacterium
CCCCGAACCGTCGGCCGGCCTCGGTCGGAGAATGCCCGTGCCGCACCATAGCGGCGGCGTCTCTCCTCACCTTGGGCATGTATGGATTCTTGGTGTACATGACGCGATGGTATCGCGTCCAAGCTATTGAACCATTACGGAGGTATTGACGTATACTTATATATCTGCTATTATATTCGTGGTCAATAACCACAGGGAGGGTATATGCCCCATCTGGAAGATTTGAGGCACTATCGAGGCCTCGAGTTAAATCGGTTGCAACGGCTGTATATCTTCCTCGAAGGAATGTTTAGTTCCCTCGAGGAGTGGTGGGAGAAGCCGATGCTTCCCGGTATCAGTCGGCGGGCGCTGGTCTTCTGCGTCATCGCCGCTGTGGTGCTGACAGTCGAAGTTCTGCACCCAATCAACTGGGACTGGGTATTCGGCCGCCGGATCTGGAGGATGCCGCGTTGAGGTCCTTCAAAAAGTAGCGTACAGTGGGCCCAGATGCGGAACATCGCACTGGGCCCGGTTTTTTACTCATGAAAAGAAAGGAACGACGATGGGAAAAAGAGGCGTAACTAGCGTAACGGCACTCGGCATTGAGGCGATTCCATCGACCGCCGTCGATGAGGAGTGGTGCAGAAAAATCGCCGAAGACGTCCAAGCAGCCGCCAGACCGGCGGGACGCTGGGCGACTAAGGCGATGATTCTCGTCATCATCGGCGGACTGGTAGCAGGAGGTTTCGTCGTGGTGCAACTGTTGTTCTGAACCACCCCCTATCCGGGGAAACGTACGTGAGGCCTGCGGCACGCCGCAGGCCTCATTATTATTTATATTTATTTTGCATAATGCGGTATGCACCTGGCCCGATTGATTCCGCGCAAGCAGGGTCTATCATTAATAGCGTTCTGGCCGTGTGCTTGAGAGGGTGCGCGTTCAGGCTCCCTTACCAGCTAATGCGCTCATATCGCACGCAACCTATGTGGCAAGATTGGGTAAACGGAATTCTTGGTCTGTGGATCATCCTCATCCCGTTCGTCGGTGCGGACAGCATGACGGTTCTCGTCGTCACGGGCATCATCATCGCCGTACTCGGCTTCTGGGCAGCAGCTTCAGGCGGCAAGCCGAAACCGCCCGCCGCGATGTAGGACGGGTCCGTCTTCATGAGAATCCCGCCTCCCGGCGGGATTCTCATTTTCGAACTCCGGTGCGCAGGAGAGGATCGCGAATACGCATCTCTCTCACGAAATACCGTCGCCGTCGCTCCGGCATTCCGCGAGCCGCCTCGCGCGACCAGCCGTGCTCGGCTGGTGCCCGCGCTCGCTTTCGAGTCCTCTCCCGCTGCTGCAAAATGACAGTCGCCGCACGCTTTCGCGTACGGCTCTTTCATTTTGTGCCCAGGAGAGGACTCGAACCTCCATCCCCTTAACGGGGGCTACCACCTCAAGGTAGTGCGTCTACCAATTTCGCCACCTGGGCAAATGAACGAAGGAACTATAAACGAAAACGCACTGGGCCGCAAAGCGGCCCAGTGTTCCGCATCCTCCGCTAGGCCGCGACTTCCTCTTTCGCGGCCTCTTCGGCCGCCGGCGCGGCGGCCTCTTCCGGCGCCTCCGCGGCCGCACGCTCTTCCTCGCTCTTCATGTGCAGCATGCGCGCACCCCGCAGCTGGCGGCGCATCTCCTTGGCCGCCTTCTCGCGGATGAAATAGAGCTTCGCGCGGCGGACATTCGAGCGCTTCACGATTTCGATGGAGTCGATGAGGGGCGAGTAGAGCGGGAAGGTCTTCTCGACGCCGACGCCTGAGAGCACTGCGCGGACCGTGAAGGTCGCGCCGGCCTCCGTGCCGTGCTTCACCGCGAGGACGAGGCCTTCGAACGCCTGCTTGCGAGCGTTCTTGACGGTCTTCTCCTTCTTATCGGTGCCGCGGCCCTTCTTGAGCTCGATGATGTTCTGGATGACGCGCACGGTATCGCCCGGGCGTATCCCGAGTTTCGCGCGCCCTTCGGCGTTTACTGGCGTCCGTACATTTGACATGTGCTCGGCACTCTATCACGCGTTCTCAGCGAGGGCAAACTTCCCGCGTGCCGAGGGGAATCGCGCGAATGCGGGCGCAAGATCGCTCGGGACGGGCGCCGTGACGGTCGCGCGGCCGCCGGATGGCAGCGGCAGGTCGAGCGCGTACGCGTGGAGCGCGAGGCGGGACGCGCCGAGATCGCACGGGCGGTTCGGCGCGTAAAGCGGGTCGCACACGACCGGATGATGGATGGCCTTCAGGTGCACGCGTATCTGGTGCGTCCGGCCGGTCTCCGGACTTACGACGAGGAGCGCGCGGTCATCGGCCTCGGCGACGACCTCATAGCGCGTCACCGCCTCGCGCAAGCGGCCGCGCGCTTTCGGCTGCGCGCTCCGCAATCGGAAATCCTTGCGCGAGCGGCCGATATCGAAATCTATGGCGCCCTTCTTCTCCTTGGGCACGCCGTAGACGATGGCGAGATACGTCTTCTTCACCTGCCGATCGGTGAACGCCGCGCGCAGCGCATCATACGCGACCGGATTCTTCGCGAAAACGAGCACGCCGGACGTCTCGCGGTCGAGGCGATGCGCGTACGGCCGCTCGAGCCCGGCATCCGGATACCGCTGTTTGAACCAGTCCTCCGCCGTCTCGGCCGCGCTCCGGCCGTCGGCATGCGTCATGACGCCCGCGGGCTTCGCGACCGCGACGAGGTCAGCGTCTTCGTAGAGGATGGGGAGTTCCATCCTGCGAGCTTATCATTTTCCGCTATGTCCCGTGCCGGCGTTCGCGCGCGGCGAAATCCGCGAGGATGCCGTCGAACTCCGCACGCGAGAATTCCGGCCAGAAGGAATCCGTGAAGAAGAGCTCGCTGTATACCGATTGCCACGGCAGGAAGTTCGAGAGCCGCTTCTCCCCGCCCGTGCGGATGATGAGGTCCGGGTCGTCGACGTCGGCGCTCCAGAGCGCGCCGGCGAAATCGTCTTCGCTCACCTCCCGCTTCCCTGCGGCAAGAAGATGGTTCGCGGCGGCGAGTATCTCCGCGCGGCCGCCGTAGGACAAGGCGATGGCGAGCGTCTTGCCGGACGGCGCGGTGGCGCTATCCCGCTCGAGCTTCAGTGCTGCCGCGCGCGACTTTTCGGGCATGAGCGAGAGGTTGCCGATGAAGCGCACGCGGATATCCTCGCGCGCTATCTCGGCGAGCTCGTCCATGAGCGCCCCGCCGAAGAGGCGCATGAGGTACGAGACCTCGTCGGGCGGACGCTTCCAGTTCTCGGTCGAGAAGGCGTAGAGGATGACGGTACCGACGCCCGAGGAGAATGCGTAGCGGATGATCTCTTTCGCTTTCGCGAGGCCCGCCGTATGCCCGTCGAAAGTCGGCAACCCGCGCGCCCTCGCCCAGCGGCGATTGCCGTCCATGATGATGCCGACGCACGTGGCGCTTGTAGCTTCCTTCTCGGGTGCAGCCATATCCCCTATAACTGCGGCGTCTGGCACCGGGTTGCTGGTGAGTTAAGAGTTATCTTTACGAACTCATTTTAGCAGAAAACAGGGGCGATCTGCCTAGTCATTCACCTAGTCATTCTGGGTTGGGCAGAATGACTACCCTCCGAAGTCGGGAATCGGGCTACGGCATTGGGTTTTCTCA
>DATKSU010000012.1:0-4282 GCA_035531495.1 Minisyncoccota bacterium
AAGAGATGGAGAAAATAGAGCGCTATAAGGGCAAGACCATGTTCCTGTCGCCGCCGATTCGTGATGAGGGTGCCGATGTGGGTATCTTTGTCGTTGATGCCGACGGCTATCACACCGATACAGAAGGATACATCGTCATGACGAAGAACACCGAGGAAGCAATCTTCCAGGTGAAGGAGTACGTGGACTACGAGCGCATGCGGAGCGAGAAAATAGTCGTCCCAAAGCCGCTTGATCCGAAGTTCTTCCACATAAAGAAGCTGAAGACGTATGAGTCGAAAATCATCATTCTGATCTTTATAAGAGACTCACGCACCTTCACGGTACTTGACCTCCGCGTGGCTCTGAAAGAGCTCAATGGCAGAAAAATCTACGTCATATTAAGCTTTCTTGCCGACGTTCCAATTGGCAACGGAAAAGTCATAAAACTGGTGCCAAATAGCTTCAACTTCCTGATTATCGACGTTTGGGCCGAACCTCAGGACATCCGCCACGTCTGGTTTGAGGAGCCGAAAGGCTTCAAGCATGTCTGAGACCGTGACGCACGGGGAGTAGTCAAATGAGAATGAGACTCCATAAAATGCCAAAAAAGGTCTCATTAGTCTCATTTGCGAAAAAACAGCTCCAGACCCGAGAGCTTCAAGAAAATCCCGTTGGATGCGCTAGAATAGCCTTATGTTGCTTGGTGCCCAAACGTTGAATCCCGAGTAGCCCGCCCATGTCGCGTCTCAGCATCGTCGGCATCGTCCTCGCGCTTGCGTGCCTCGCGCTCGTTCTGGCGTATCGGACGCCATCGGCACCCATGTCCGAAAAGGGTGCATTCGGCGGCGTGTCCTTGAACATCGATTTCGCCCTCACGTCCGCTGCCCGCGAGAAAGGTCTCGGCGGCCGTACCAGCGTCCCGGCCGACTACGGCATGCTTTTCGTCTTTCCGAACGACGGCTATTACGGGTTCTGGATGAAGGATACCCTCGTTCCGCTCGACATGTTCTGGCTGGATGATAAAGGACAGGTCGTCTCGATGCATGAGGACGTCGCGACCTCATCCTTCCCGGCTGTCTTTTATCCGACAGCTCCCGCCCGGTATGTCCTAGAGACTGCGGCAGGGTTCGGGGCGGCGCACGACATCGCGACTGGCACGCCCCTCGTATTGCAAAATTGGCCGGTCGTTTCGCAGTGACATATCCACAGGGCATTTCGCCGGGGCAGGAGTAAAATTACATTCACGACGCACCACGAAGCTTTCTGAAAAGGGAGACTCGGGTGCGCGCATTATCTCTAACGTCGCTTGCCCTATGCCGAGAACTGCTAAAGCCCCTGTCCGCGCGAAGACGACTGTCGCGCGTGCGCCGAAAGCGATCGCACCGCCGGTATCCAAGGAGACGCTGCGGTATCGCGAAGTGGTTCCGCAGATAGAGAAGCGCGACGGGCATCTCGCGCCGTTCGATTTCGATAAGATCTCCGCCGCGATATGGAAAGCGATGGCCGCCGCGGAGGAGGGGGGCCAGGACGACGCCACACTCGTCGCGCATCAGGTCGCGGGCGAGCTCGCGCGCTTCGCGAAGAAGTACAAGACGTTTCTGCCGACCGTCGAAGGCATCCAGGACTCGGTCGAGAAGTACCTCATCCTGAACGACTATGTGAAGGCGGCGAAGTCGTACATCCTCTACCGCGATAAGCGGGCGCAATTGCGCGCGACGAAGGTCGAGATTCCCGAACACGTCCGCAAGCTCGCGGAAGAGAGCAAAAAATACTTCGAAGGCAACGCGCTCGGCGAGTTCGTGTATCTGCGCTCGTACGCGAAGTGGATACCGGAAGAAGGACGACGCGAGACGTGGGTCGAGACGGTGGATCGGTATGTGAATTTCATGCGCGAGAATCTCGGCGACAAGCTCACGGAGAAAGAGTACGCGGAAGTGCGCGAAGGCATCCTGAAGCAGTGGGTGATGCCGTCGATGCGCCTCATGCAGTTCTCGGGCGAAGCGGCGCGTCGCTGCAACACGTGCGCATACAATTGCACGTTCACGGCACCGACGAAGCTCGAAGACTTCGCGGAGGTCATGTACCTCTCGATGCAGGGCTGCGGCGTCGGCTTCGCGGTCGAGAGCCAGAACATCGAACAGCTCCCGCAGATCATGAAGCAGACGAGCGAGAAGTTGCCGACACACGTCATCGCCGACTCGAAAGAGGGCTGGTGCGATGCACTCACACTCGGACTCAAGACCTGGTATGCGGGCAAGGATATCGCCTTCGACTTCTCGCAGATCCGGCCGGCCGGCGCGCGCCTGAAGACGATGGGTGGCAAGGCCTCCGGCCCCGAGCCCTTGAAGAACCTCCTTGCGTTCGCGCGCGAGCGCATCCTTGCGCGCCAGGGGCGGCGCCTGCGCAACATCGACGCGCACGACATCCTCTGCAAGATCGGCGAGTGCGTGGTCGCGGGCGGGGTGCGTCGCACGGCGATGATATCGCTCTCCGACCTCGACGATGTGGAGATGCGCGACGCCAAGAAAGGCCAGTTCTACATGACCGATCCGCACCGCTCGGTGGCGAACAATTCCGCCGTCTACGAGGTGCAGCCGACGAATGCCGAACTTATGGACGAATGGGTAGCGCTCATGAAATCGGGCTCCGGCGAGCGCGGCATCTTCAACCGCGGCTCGCTCGCGAAGACTCTGCCGAAGCGCCGCGCCGACTACTTCCGCAAGATCGGCTTTATCAGTCTCGACGGCGTCGTGCGCGGCTCCATCGGCACGAATCCGTGTGCCGAGATCATCCTGCAGTCGAAGCAGTTCTGCAATCTCTCGGAGGTCATCGCGCGCGCGGGCGACACGGAGGCCTCGCTCGCGAAGAAGGCGCGTCTCGCCTCCATTCTCGGGACCTACCAGTCCACGCTCACGAAGTTCAACTATATATCGAAGGACTGGACCAATCATTGCCGCGCGGAGCGCCTGCTCGGCGTCTCCATCACGGGCGAGTGGGACTCGCCGGTCGTCCGCCGTCCGGAGGTGATGCGCAAGCTGCGCGACGTCGCGGTGAAGACGAACGCAATCTACGCGAAGCGCTTCGGCGTCGAGCCGTCGATGTCGGTCACGGCCGTCAAGCCCTCCGGCACCGTCTCGCAGACCTTCGACTGCGCCTCCGGCATCCATCCGCGCCACGCGCCGTACTACATCCGCCGCGTGCGCATCAGCGCGACCGACTCCCTGTTCAAGCTCATGCGCGACGCCGGCGTCCCGTACTACCCTGAAGTGGGGCAGTCCATGGAGGACGCGAACACGTACGTCCTCGAGTTCCCGGTCATGGCGCCCGACCATTCGAAGGAAGCACGTTTCAAGGACGACCTCACCGCGCTCGATCAGCTCGAGTACTGGAAGCAGGTGAAGGTGAACTACACCGAGCACAACCCGTCGGCGACCATCTCCGTCGGCGAGGACGAATGGATCGGCGTCGTCGACTGGCTCCAGAAGAACTGGGACATCATCGGCGGGCTCTCGTTCCTGCCGCGTACCAATCACGTCTACCGCCTCGCGCCGTACGAAGCCATCTCGAAGGAAGAGTACGAGCGGCGCACCGTGCAATTCCCGAAGGTGGACTATGCGAAGCTCATCGCCTACGAGCGCCAGGACGAGACGGAGATGAAGAAGGAGCTCGCCTGCGCCGGCGGCACCTGCGAGATCGTCTAGAGGCAGTTCTTGCATGAGAAAACCCACGCGGATGCGTGGGTTTTCTCATGAATGGTGGAACCGGACCGGTAAGCCGAATTCTGTCTGCATCCCGGTAGGGAAGGAGGCGATCATCTATCTGGGAGCGCGATTACTCGCGCCCTCAAGCGGCGCTCCCGTCCGCAAAAGCGGACGGGCACGGCCTTGCACGGGGGTAAGGATTTAGCCGTTTCACCTCTCCGGTCGCCCGGAGAACTCGCCCCGCCTTGCGGCGGGGCGCCTCGCCGCTTTCGCGGCTCGGCGTCTCTGCTCGCACCTCGCGCCTCACGGCGTGCGGGCGTTACCCGCTACTTTGCTACCCGCTTGCGCGGGTCCGTGTTCGGACTTTCCTCCCGACACACTTCTAGAGCGTGGCGGGCGATCGCCTGGCCCGGTTCCGTCGCGATTATACCACGGGATGCGTTACTCGGCTAGGATATCGTAATGGTTCAATAGCTTGGACGCGATACCATCGCGTCATGTACACCAAGAATCCATACATGCCCAAGGTGAGGAGAGACGCCGCCGCTATGGTGCGGCACGGGCATTCTCCGACCGAGGCCGGCCGACGGTTCGGGGTC
>DATKSU010000013.1:0-41332 GCA_035531495.1 Minisyncoccota bacterium
TGAGAAAACCCAATGCCGTAGCCCGATTCCCGACTTCGGAGGGTAGTCATTCTGCCCAACCCAGAATGACTAGGTGAATGACTAGGCAGATCGCCCCTGTTTTCTGCTAAAATGAGTTCGTAAAGATAACTCTTAACTCACAATAGAAGAGACTTAGACTGTTTTCAGAAAAATTAATTTTGGCTGCGCGAAGCGCAGCGTATTGGGGTAAAGCCGTTCCGCGCGCTTCGCGCGCAGTTAAAGAAAGGTTGGGGCCGAAGATTTTTTGGAGAGAAGATTTTTGAGAGGAGAGGTCGAATACTTTTAGATATAATACTTGCCCCGCCCTTCCCGTGCGCGTGTTATGGGCAATCTATTTTTTCGCCGTCTTGTGGATCGGCGAAACTCCCTTATTTTTCCTCAAAGAATTTTGGACTTCCTAGACTGCTAAAATGTTCCGCTTCAATCTTAGAAATCTTCTGGCAAATATTCTCGACAAAAAGCGGAGCCATCAACAAGGCACCATAACCTGGAAGTTCCTCGGTAATTCCAGCGTTAACTTCGTCTGGTTCCTTCGCGTGCCAGATTCCACCATACTGCAGCACGCCCACTACCCCATTAGCGTCAAAACTTGGATGAGATGGATTGCTGGCAACATCATAGAAATCTGTAAAGAAATTATCTGGCTTATCGTCTTTTGAGTGAGCGGCGCTTTCTTTTCTCATTTTCTCGATATATTTATCAGCCTTCTCCATCATTGTGGCGACATTGACCGCGTCTGTAGTCCCCACCCTTAATTTGCCCTTGCCTCTATTGCCTAAGGCATAGGGCTGCAATTTCTCGAAAAGATCATTGGCTGATAGACCACTTTCTAATAAGTCCAAGATTGAAGCTAGTGCCCCAACTACTTCAAACCAAGCCTTCAGCGGGAGAAAAATCCCAACCGTGTTTCTAGAATTAAAAGCTTCTACAAAGGCATTTCGCAGATAGAGACTTCGGAGGACATTTGCGCTTATTATCCGCTGTATCCAAGCGTGAATATGCTTCGGGTCAGATCGCTGATAGTCCAGATTTATATTTGTGTAAATATATTCGCCGACCGAGTTGAGATAATTCTCTACGGCCGCAAAAGATTCCGTGGCAGCTTTGTTAGCTGAGTCTCTAAGCTCCTCGGGTAAATCTAGCTTCGGGTTCGGGAATTTATTTATATCCATGTTCTTTATTCCAACACTCGATGGCCTATGATTGATATCTTCGGGACATCTTTCCCGTCCCAAACGGCTCTAATGGAGACCTCATCAACTTGGCCGCTTTCTTGATAAAACTTTAAAAACAACTCGGATTCACCGAAGTTCGTTCGCCATAAACTATCAACACCCTGACCGGCGGCTACTGCAAAAACTACGGAATTATCTCCCACGTAGCTAGAATCGTAAAGGTAATTAAATAAATCTAGATACACAGTTTGGTTTGGATAAATATTGCGGATTGTTAACCCGTCTTTATTTAATTGCCCGTGAGTCCAAAGAAGTGGCATTGGGAAGAAGTCATCCCTCCATTCACCATCGTATTTAATGCGATCTATATATGCTTCTACGGATTTTGCAATATATTTCCCTTCATTTTTTATTATCAACCTACCAACACTGAGCAATCTAACTAGGTCTTCTTCGGTGTCTGGATTATCGTCTTGACCAATCACGCTGGTACCTTCAAATACTAATCTGCTTCTTTTCTGTCTATTGGTAAGCCAGTTAACGATCCACGGAGTAGCGAGGGCGACAAGAACTGCGAGAGCCGTCAAAAAATCTTGAGAGGAAAAAGGGGGCTTATTATAAAAGTGATGATAAAACATATTGTCAGGGTCTCTCCTATTTCATTAGTTCCCCAACTGAAACACCTATTGCTTTTGCTATCCTCGCGATAGTCGCAAGTGTCGGATTTGTTTTCCCATTTTCGATGTTAGTAATAAAGCTCCTGCCTACTTTAAGAGCGCGGGCGATATCGCCTTGCGAGATGTCTTTTCGTGTTCTGATTCGCTTCAAGTTTCGACCGAGCTTTATCTGTTCGCTTTTCATTACCCACAGTATATTGTCCAGTATATTGCACTACAACGGTATACTATAATATACTAGATGAATGCCTCAATACTTTTTATACGTCCGCAAATCCACCGATGTCGAGGACAAGCAAGTTCTCTCAATCGAAGCGCAACTCGTTGAGCTTCGGGCTTTAGCTAAACAGGAGAACCTGAACATCATCGAGGAGTTTATCGAGAAGCGATCAGCGAAGATGCCCGGCCGTCCCGTCTTTAATGCCATGCTCACTCGTATACAGCGCGGCGAAGCGCAGGGCATTGTGTGTTGGAAGATAGATCGGCTCGCTCGCAATCCGGTAGACGGCGGACAAATCAGTTGGCTTTTACAGCAGTCCGTGATTCAGCATATTCAAACCCACGACCGCAGTTTTCTCCCTGCCGATAACGTGCTCATGATGTCCGTCGAGTTTGGTATGGCGAACCAATATATCCGCGACCTTTCCGTGAATACCGCACGAGGGTTGCGTGAGAAGGCACGACGCGGCGAGTATCCGAGCGTCGCTCCGTTGGGGTATCAGAACAATCCCCGCACGAAGCGTATAGACGTTGATCGTAAGAAAGCTCCGGCGATACGGGCGGCCTTTGAACTGTACGCCGAGAATAAATCTCGCTTCGAGGACGTATCAGCTTTCCTGTATGAGCGCGGCATCAGAACCAAGCGCATTAAGAAGGAGAACAGTGTCGGCGACAAACCCTTAAAGAAAGATACCGTAAAGAAGATTCTTACCGACACGTTCTACTACGGCGACTACTGCTACTCCGGCGAGGTATATCATGGCGTGCATACACCTATCATTTCCAAGCAGTTGTTCGATAAGGTGCAGGAGGTTTTGAAGTTGCGGGGTAAGCCTCAATACAAAACCAAGTACGAGCCGCAAGCCCTTTGTGGCCTGATCCGGTGCGGCGAGTGCGGAGGCATGATAACGGCAGAGGTCATTACGAAGCATCAGAAAAACGGCAACGTCCACCGCTACGTCTATTATCGCTGTACCAAGAAACGCGGCTCATGCTCGCAGTCCTACGTCCGCGAGGAAGCGTTGAGTGCTCAACTCTCCGATCTCATCTCGCCCTATGTCATGCCTACGGATTGGGCGGATGAGCTATATCGCCTTGCCGACCAAGACGAGGAGCAAGCGTGGAGCGTAGCGAAGACTGCCGTACAAGAACTACGAGCGAAAGTATCCGACCTCGACGGCAGGATGAGCCGTCTTATAGACCTCTATTCCGATCAGGACATAGACCGCGAGGCCTATCTTGAACGCAAGCGTGCGCTCATGTCGGACAAGAGATCGGCGGAGGAACAGATCGCCCGACTTGAGCAAGACTCTGTTGCTTGGCTCCAACCTCTGCGCGAGTTCGTAAAGGAGGCTTCATTGCTTGAAGAAACCCTAAGAAGCAGCGACCTCTCCTCTCAAAAATCTTCTCTCCAAAAAATCTTCGGCTCCAACCTTTCTTTAACTGCGCGCGAAGCGCGCGGAACGGCTTTACCCCAATACGCTGCGCTTCGCGCAGCCAAAATTAATTTTTCTGAAAACAGTCTAAGTCTCTTCTATTGTGCGCGGTGAGAGATTCGAACTCCCGACCTACCGGGTGTAAACCGGTCGCTCTAACCAGCTGAGCTAACCGCGCATACGATGATGCACTCGAGAACATCTGAACTGTAGCGCAAAACTCCTTCGAGGGAAGCGCGAACCGCCGAGTACGGCCTCCACCCAGCTGAGCTAACCGCGCAGGTCCGCACGGGTGGGCATGGGGAGACTCGAACTCCCAAGGGTTGCCCCATACGCTTCTGAGACGTACGCGTATACCAGTTCCGCCACATGCCCGTACGGCAACTCTACTGCGTCCGCGACAAAGAATAAAGTGCGTCTCAAATATGCGGACATGCTCGGACACCTCGCTCGGAACCGGGAACCGCGCCGGCGCGATTCCCGATCCGTTCATTCGGGATGGACATACGCCGGTACGCGAAATACCTGCTTGAGAACGGCACACTGCCGGAGAAGCGCGAACTGCTGAGCCACCTCAAAGGGAGGATTATGCTGGAGGAGCGGAAGATCGTGCTTGAGAAATAGCGCCTAACGCAGATAAAACGCCGAGAACACCAAGACGATTCCGACGTTCGCAGCAAGCCGTGCCCAGAAGTGGTTCCTGAAAAACGCGAGATCTACACCGACTATGATGACGACCATAGCGACAACGCCGACCGCATATACCCACAAGGGATATTTATTCATGACTTCAGTATATCAAGCTAGCGCAAACTTCGCGACGAAAATCGCGAGGTTTTGCGTTGAACGGGCCGGAAGGTACCGAACCGTTTTTGCCTTGTGTTTAGGGCCGAACGGTCGCAAACACGAGCTCTGACTGCTGTGCCCCGAGTAGGAATCGAACCCACATCAGCGGCTTAGAAGTCCGCGGCTCTATCCATTGAGCTATCGGGGCAGCTATACCCTACTACCAAGCGGACCGCGCAACAAACGCGCCGCGCGCGTCACTGCGACGGATCGGCGAACGTATATGCACCCGTCGTGTACTTGTCGTCCTCGGCTGCGCGCGCCGCGAAGACGGACTTGATGGTAGTGAGCGTCGAAGCGTTGAAGACCGCGGGAGCGCCGGCCGGCGCGGCGCCGATGGTCCTGCCGCTCGCGACCGCGTTGAAGGCCCAGACGTTCCAGAGGACGATGCCGGCGAGGACGATGCCGGCGAGCGTGAGCAGGACGAGCCAGTCGCGGACCGCGTTAATGCGCTTGCCGTACGAGAAACGCTGTAGGACAGAAGTAAAGTGGATGTTCATGATTGCGGCGTCGGGACGGCAACGGCGTTCGTGCTTGTCGCCGCGGACGCGGTCGCGGCGCCGACGGTTATGTTCATGTCCGCACGCCAGGTCTTCGTTGCGTCCTTGTTGACCGAAAGGGTCGTGATGACGAGATCGTAGGGTGCGAACTCGATGCTGCCGATTGTCTGCATGACGGCGCTGAACGCTCCGGTGACGGTGAGCGTCAGCGTGAGCGTCGGATGCGTGCCGCCCGTGCCTGCCGAGACCGAGAGCACGTTCACGCTCGCTCCCTGCGCCTGCCCGCGGGCCTGCAGGTCATCGATGAACGAGACCACACCCGTTTCCGATACGAAATAATTCTGGAGCGCCGCCTCATCGCCCGCAATCTCGGCGAGCGCAACGCGCGCAGAGGCGATGCGACTCGCGGTCTGGCTCTTCACGTCGATTTGGCTCTGCAGATCGGCGACCGTGGCGCTCTTCGCGGAGACCGCAGCGAACCACACGCCGTACCCGATTGCGGCGAGGCCGCAGACGATGAGCGCGATAGTGAGCTGGAAGAGCGCGGACTTCATGGCGAGAGCGTTACGGTGATTGTGAACGGCAGGTTCGCGTTCTTCGCGTACGCCGATACGGGGAGGTTGGCCGCGCTCGCGAAGGACGCTGACTGCAGCGCGAGCTGATACGCGCGGAGCGTATCGCGGGTCGTCGCCGTGCCGATGACGGCGAGCGTTCCCGGCGTTCCCATCCCGGACGGCGTATACGTGATACCGGTGAGCGTGATGCCCGGGCGGGCGACCGAAAGCATCTCGCGGATGACCGTGCTCGCCGCCGGCATATCCTTGAGCGCACTGAGTGTCGCGGCATCGTTCGAGAGCGCCGCGAGCTGCGCGGCGAGCGATGTCGCGTCAGACGAGGAGAGCGACGATTCGATGCCGGCGAGCTGGCTTGTCTTGGTGCTCTGGTTGGCCGAAAGGTAGACGTAGGTCGGGATGAGGAGGAACCCCGACGCGACGATAAGCAGCGTCACGAGCCACGCCGCAATGACGCCGAGGCGCACGAAGTATTCGCGCGTGATCGTGCGCTGCCGGTTCACGGGAAGCAGGTTGGTCAGTCGTTCACGCATGCAGTGTCCTGCGGTCGCGCAGCGCGAGGCCGATGGCGGTCGCGTACGCGAGCGACTCGTTGTAATCGAGCGACGGCATCCAATAATCGCGCGACGCGAGGTTGGTGAAGACGTCGCCGGTCGCGACCGGGATGTGCAGCGAACCTTCGAGGTACTCCGGGAATCCGCGCACGGACGCGTTGCCCCCCACGAGGACGGCGCGCGAGACCGGCTCGTGCGCGCTCGCGTGCGCCGCCTTCCCCTGCCAGTAATCGAGCCGATGAGAGATCTCGTCGCGGATGGCGGACACGGTCGAGAGCATCGCGGCGAGGTAGTCCTCGTTGCCCGGCGCCGGCACGATGCCGCGTTCGGCCTTCACGCGCCGCGCCTCGTTCTCGGTCACGCCGAAGTGCTTCTGCACGGCGAGCGTGAGCGCGTGACCGCCGATGCCGATGGTCGTCGTGAAGCGCGGGATATGCTTGCTCACGATGGAGAGCTTCGTCGTCGTCTTGCCGACATCGACGATGAGGATTGTCGAGTCGTCGCCGGGCAACAGGAGCGCACGCGCGATTGCGAACGTCTCGCCCTCGAGCGCCCGAACCTGGATGCCCGCCTCGTCGAACGCTGCGAGCGTATCGTTCACGATGCGCCGCGCGAAACCGACGCCAGCGAGGCGGATCTGCCCGTCATCCGCTTGGCCGACATCGACGACGTCGAACGCCGTCTCCTGCGGCGGCAAGGGCACCATCTCGTCGAGATGCTGCTCGACCTCGGTGCACCACTGACTCTTCTTCATGCCGGACGCCGTCGACTCGAAGAGGTATGACTTCGACTCGGGTAGCGCGACGTTCGCGCTCGTGATGCCGGCTTTCTTCGCCGCCGCAGCGAGCATGTGGACGACTGCCGCGCGATCGACGATCTCCCCGTCCGTGAACGCGCCTGACGGCAGCCATTCCTCCGCATAGTCGGTCAGCATGAGGCCGTGCCGGCCTTCCGTGAGGCTCACCGCTTTCACGCCGCTCGTCGAGAGGTCGATGCCGGCCAAGGGCGGCGAGAGATAGCGCGGCGGCGCGAACGCGGCACGCGCGAGTTCACCGAAAGCAAGGGGCATGTATCTCAAGTATACCGTGCGTGCGGGCGCGGCGGGCGCGGTAATGCACGCCGCCGCGGTCAATGCGCGCGCGTGCCGGGCGGGACCGAGCGATCAGGCGCGAGGAACGCGAACGAGTCGCCTTCCCCGACGGCGAAGAGCATGCCGTCCGACTCGAGGCCGCGTATGGTGCGCGGCTCGAGGTTCGTCACGAAGGCGAGCTGGCGACCGACGAGCGCCGCAGGATCCGGCACGTATGCCTGGATGCCGGAGACAATCTGGCGCGGACCGGCCTCTTCGCCGAAATCGACCGTGAGCCGCAGAAGCTTCTCGGTCTCCGGCACGCGCTCGGCGCTCTCCACCCTGCCGACCGATACTTCTATCTTGCTGAATTCCTCTATCGAGATGCGCGGCTTATCCATGACGATGCTTCGTTAAATAGCTCGTAAGTATGAGGGCTGCGGCCGACGCGTCAACGTCTGCGCGCGGCTTCTCGGCGCGCGTCTTACCTTCTTTGGCAGGCGCGCGGCGCGCTTCGGCCGTCGTGAGGAACTCCGGCTCGAAGACGACCGGCACGCCGGCATGCCGCTCTATGTATTCAGCGAATGCGCGGGCGGGTCCGGCGACGGGATTCGCCGCGCCGGCGTAGTCGCGCGACTCGCCCATGACGACCCGCGCGACGCCCTGGGCCTTGATGAGGTCGAGGACGTAGCCGCCCGCCTCCGCGGCCGGGATGACCGCGTGCGGGAAGCCCATCGTGCCCGCCTCGTCGGAGAGGGCGAGGCCGACTTTCTTCGTTCCGTAGTCGATGCCGAGATGCCTCATAAGCGTAGTGTATGGTACACTACCGCCGTATGCATGACTTCTCGCCCCTGTACGTGCCGGCGATTCCGCCGCAGTTCGCGCCGTTCCTCGCCGTGGCGCTCGTGTGGACACTTGTTCTCAAAGGGTTCGCGCTCTGGTACGCCGCGCGCGGAAGCCAGAAGTGGTGGTTCGTCATCCTGCTCGTCGTCAATACGCTCGGCATCCTCGAGATCATCTATCTCATCTGGTTCCGCCCGAAGCAGAGCGCGGCTGCGCCGGCGCAGTCGTCATCACCGGCGCAGTAGCTCCCGTGGAGGAGTCGCATAGTGGTCTAGTGCACCTGTCTTGAAAACAGGCGTGCCGCAAGGCACCGTGAGTTCGAATCTCACCTCCTCCGCCCGAAGACTTTTGTATCGGACAGATCCGAGAGCCTTACCCCTGTGTGCTCTCGGTGGGCTCAGATATAAATTTCAGAAACTCACGACCGAATTCTGTGATCACTTGCAAACTTGGTGTTGACGCACCGGTCGTTGTTTCTGTAGCGTTGCCAGTGAAAATTAGATTGTAGGACTGCAATGCGCGCATGTTTTGGCCTAACTGCTGTACCTGTTCTTGGGCGGGGTTTGTCTCTCCTAGTGACCTAAAGATATTTTCTGGTGTGAAAGCATGACGTTCGGAAATAGCGAGTCCTGTCGGAAAGCTAGTTTGATCAAATACACCAACAATTTTCTTTAAGGCGTCAATCTCATCGAAAGTAATCAAATTAAGGATTGCAAAAAGCTTGGAGTGATGGTCGATTTTCATCGGCACTCCCAAGACGGGAAGATAACGCCACCGAAGTCAAAAGAGTCAAAGTAGTGTCGCATTTGTCTCATTTTCGGAAAGTGAGCTAGTGACCCGAGTGCTTCGCTTTTACTCAGTCGAACGCGCTAAAATACCCTTGTGGTTATTGACCTAGAAAGTTTGAATCCTTAGTGGCCCGCTTGTGCACACGCGCGCGGCCGCGCGCAGAGCGCGGCCGCGCGCTCTGTTATCATGCGCATATGCCTCAATCCGTCCTGTTCGAATGGGAAGGGAGGGAGTACGAGCACGACCCGAAGAGCGCGGACTGGTACTGGGCGCTCGGCATCGTCTCCGTCGCCGGAATCATCGCGTCGCTCCTTTTCGCCTCGTATCTCATCGCCCTCCTCATCCTCGTCGCGGCGGGCGCCATCGTGCTCCATAGCGTCAAGAAGCCGCCCGTGCACACGTTCCGCGTGACTGAACGAGGGCTCGTCATAAGCGAGGAGTTCCATCCCTTCGACCGCATGACATCATTCTCCGTCCTCGAAGACATCGAGGGCGAATTGCCGCCCCTGTTGTCCATCAAGACCGAGAACTGGCTCTCGCCGCACCTCACCATACCGCTCGACGGCGTCGACGCGGACGAGGTCTACCTGCACTTCCTGCGCAACGTCGACGAGAGCATGCACCACCCGACCTTCACGGACGTCGTTGCGACCTGGCTCGGGTTTTGAAAAAACGCGCATGCACGGTAGAGTTGCGCTACGCTCCCGTAGCTTCTCAGGCTCGATACGGGAGCTCATTCGGGATACAAGTCCACGGGGACGTATCCTTATCCCCTCACTTCGCTCCCGTCGTTCAACGGATAGGACGCCAGCTTGCGGAGCTGGTAATGTAGGTTCGATTCCTGCCGGGAGCACCAGTCATCTATATGATTGATTATCTTTTCGCATTTGTCGCCGGCGGCGCCATCACGGCGGCAGTCACCGCGCTCGAACTCACCGGCTACCCAACGCTCTCGGCGATAGCGGCGCTCTTCCCTGTCGTCACCTGGCTCTCGTATATCTTCATAGGGCATCTCGACGGCGCCGCAGCCGTGTCGCGCCACGCGCACTTCGTCATGCTCGGCACGATCTTCGCATGGATGCCGTACATGTTCATCATCTACTATTACTCGCCGCGCATCGGCGTCGTGCGCTCCATCGTCTTCGGCATCATTGTCTTCCTCGTTCTCGCCTTCCTTTTCGCCACGGTGTATAACAAATACGTCTAACGGACTCCTCTCATCGTTCAACGGATAGGACACCTCCCTCCGAAGGAGGAGATGCAGGTTCGATTCCTGCTGAGAGGACTAAGCAGCGGCGCGCTTGATCGCCGCGACGAGGTGCGACTTCTTGCGGGCGGCGGCGTTCGGCTTGATGATGCCGCGCTTCTTCGCCTTGTCGATGGCCGCGTAGGCGGCCGGGAGGAGCTTTGCGGCGCCGACGGCGTCACCGACAGCGAGCGCCTTCGCGAGCGCCTTCGTCGAGTCATGCATCGCGTTCTTGCGGCGCAGGTTGAACACGCGCTTCTTCGCCGAGGAGCGTATCGCCTTCTTCGCCGAGCTCGTAATCGCCATGTGCGCCCAATCTACTGCACGCGTCCCATATCCGCAAGAGTGCTAGGATGGGGTCATGATCCGGCAGATTCGCGGGACCGTGCTCGCGACCGGCGCGGCTGGCGCCGTCATCGAGGTCGCGGGGTTCGGCGTCGAAGTGCGCATGGCGTCGCCCGGCGCGCTTGCGGTCGGGCGCGAGGCGACGCTCGCGACGCATCTCGCGGTGAAGCAGGATGGTATGGAGCTCTTCGGTTTTGCCGATGCGGCCGACCGCGACTTCTTCGAACTCATCCTGTCGGTCTCGGGCATCGGCCCGAAGACCGCGCTCTCGCTCTTGCGCCGGGCGCCGCGTGACGCGCTCATCGGCGCGATCGGCAAACGCGATCTCGACTATCTCACGAAAGTCGTCGGGCTCGGGAAGAAGAGCGCCGAAAAGATGCTTGTCGAGCTGTCGGAGAAAGTGGGGCCCGGCGCGCACGACGCCGCCGATAACGAGGTGTTCGAGACGCTCGTCGCCCTCGGCTACACGGAGCGCGAAGCGCGGCAGGCGCTCCAGGCCATACCGGCTGAGGCGATCGGCAAGGAAGCGCGGCTCAAGGCGGCGCTCACCAGGGCGCGCTAGCCGTATGTACGCGCTCATCTCAGGCATCGCCAGGGTGTTGAAGCGCATCGTTCCTGAACCCGTCGTGCGCCCTTTGCGGCCCGCGTATCACCGCACGCTCGCCTTCCTCATGGCGCTCGCCTACGGCTTCCCCGCCCGCCGGCTCGTCGTCATCGGCATCACGGGGACGAAGGGGAAATCGACGACGGCCGAGATGCTCTTCGCCATCCTGCGCGCCGCGGGCCACGAGACCGCGCTCCTCTCGACCATACGGTTCGCGACGGGCGACGCGTCGGAGCCGAACCTCCACAAGATGACCCTGCCGGGGCGCGGCTTCGCGCAGGCCTTCATGCGCCGGGCCGTGTGCGCCGGCTGTACGCATCTCATCATCGAGGTGACGAGCGAGAGCGCCGTGCAGCACCGCCATCGCTACCTCGCGCTCGACGGACTCATCGTGACGAACATCCAGCCCGAGCATATCGAGAGCCATGGCTCCTTCGAGAACTACGTCGCCGCGAAGCGCGCCATCGTGGAGGAGCTCGTGCACTCGCCGAAGCCGAGGCGTGTCCTGGTCGCGAACGAGGACGTGCCGGAGACGAAGGCCTTTCTCGCGCTGCCAGTCTCGCGCGCCATCGGCTTCAGCGCGCGTGAGCTCGAAGGACTCGCGACCGATGACGCGCATGCGTCGTTCTCATACGCCGGCGCGCCGGTCGCGCTCCCCCTCCCTGGCGCCTTCAATGCGCTGAATGCGCTCGCGGCCATCAAGCTATGCGAAGCATTCGGCATCGCCCCCACTACGGCCGCGAAGGCGCTCGCCGCGCTCCCGCCCGTGCGCGGCCGCACGGAGCGCATCGACGCCGGCCAGGAATTCCTCGTCATCGTCGACTACGCGCACACGCCCGATTCGCTGCGCGCCCTTTACGGCGCATATGGCGCGCGACGAAAGGTGTGCGTCCTCGGCAACACGGGTGGCGGGCGCGATGCGTGGAAGCGGCCCGAGATGGGGCGCATCGCCGACGAGGCATGCGCAGAGGTCATTCTCACGAATGAAGACCCGTACGACGAGGACCCGCGCGCCATCGTCGACGCGATGGCGGCGGGCATGCGTCGCGCGCCGACCGTCATCATGGACCGTCGCGAAGCCATCCGCGCGGCGCTCGCGCGAGCGCGCCCGGGCGACGCCGTCATCATCTCGGGCAAGGGTACGGATCCCTTCATCATGGGTCCGGCGGGGGCGAAGATGCCCTGGAGTGATGCGCGAATCGCCCGCGAGGAGCTCGAGCGTCGTGGGACGCATTTGCTATGATGAAGCAATCATATGCAGCCGCGTGACGCTTGGTTTTTCGTCGGTCTCCTCGTCTTCATCTTCGTTATCTGGATAGCGACCGGCGGGCCGACCCGTCCGCTCGCCATTTCGACACCGTCTCTCGGGCTCTCGACGGGCGCGGCGACCGGCACGGCGCAGGCTGGCGGAGGCGCGGTTTCCTTCTTGCCGCACGCGCCTTTCACGATCGGCACCTCGAACGTGGTCCTGCCCGGCTCGTCGGTCGGCGGCGGGGCGGTGAGCGGCGGCTCGCAGGCGCCGGTACCGACCTTCATCGGCGGCACGACCTTCGGGACGCCCTCGCCCTACCGCGGCATTGTGACCATGAGTCACTCCGTCTACGGCGCCGGCTCTTCGAACCCGAGCAACGAATACGTGATTATCTCGGTCTCGCAGAATGCGGGCGTGCCGGTCGACCTCACCGGCTGGACGCTTGAGAGCGAAGCGACGGGCAATGCGACCGTCATCCCGCAGGGGACGCAGCTGCCGACGTCCGGCGTCATCAATCCCGTGCAGGACATCGTGCTCCTGCCGGGACAGCGCGCCATCGCCGATTCCGGCCAGTCTCCAATCGGCGCGTCGTTCCTCGAGAACAAGTGCATCGGTTATTTCAGCAACTTCCAAACCTTCTACCCGGCCCTGCCGCAGAACTGTCCGACGCCCTCGTCCGAGCTCGAGACCTTCTACGGCACGGGCTACATCCGCGATTCCGCCTGCATCGAATACGTGAAGACGCTCAACCGCTGCCAGGTTGCGCTCACGCCGCCCCTTGGCGCATCGAGCGCGTGCCAGAGCTTCCTCGTCAATTACCTGAACTACAACGGCTGCGTGACGGCGCACCGCGATGACGCGGACTTCGAGGGGAACACCTGGCGCATCTATCTCGGCCGGACCGCGTCGATGTGGCGCAAGCAGTACGAGCTCGTGAAGCTCCTCGACAAGAGCGGGAAGACCGTCGACGCGTTCACGTACTAGAGAAAGCGCGCCTGAGATGATAGAACTACAGTGCGAGACCGCCCATATCTTCGAGGACTCGATATGCGCAGTTCTCTCGGCGCAATGTATTGCCCGAGGACGGGCAATACATTGACCTCGTTCACCGCCCATAGCTCAGTCGGTAGAGCAGCTCCCTTTTAAGGAGACGGTCCCAGGTTCGAATCCTGGTGGGCGGACATGATGGCGGCGGAAGAATTCGAGCAATTAGTGCGCGGAGGCGTCGAACGCCTGCCCGCATGGGTGCGCGATAAGATCGCGAACGTCGCCCTTTTCATCGAGGACGAGCCGTCAGAAGAAGTGCGGAAACGCGAGAAGCTCGCGCCGAATGAGACTTTGCTCGGCCTCTACGAGGGCGTGCCGCTCACGGCGCGCGCGTACGGAGAGGGCCTCATCCTGCCTGATACCATCACGCTCTACCGCCTCCCCATCGAGGAGGTCGCGCTCGAGGACGAGATGGACGTGCGCGACGTCGTCGCGGAGACCGTCTGGCACGAGTTCGCGCACTACTTCGGCATGGACGAACACGAGGTCCGGCTGCGCGAAGAGGAGCGAGACGGCCGCTAGGGCTCCGTCGGGAGGCCGGCGGCGGCCCACGCGAGGAGGCCGCCCGATACGTTCACCACGTTGCCGAAGCCGAGCGCGGCGAGAAGCATCGCCGCGGCGGCGCTCCTGCCACCTGAGCGGCAGATGACATATATCTCCTCATGCGACCGGAGGTCATCGACACTGCGCTCGAGCTCGTCGAGCGGGATGTTGCGCGCGCCCATAGGACGCGCGCCCGAGAATTCCGCAGGAGTACGGACGTCGATGAGCACGCCGCTGCCCTGCGCGCTGCGCTCGTGCGCTTCCAGTACTGAAATCGAATGTGGCCGGCTCCCGAGCATGCCGGCATGCTATCACGAGCGCATCATCAAACCGAGAGCGCGAATCGCTCGAGGGATTCGGCGAGGTCGAGACCCTTGCGGCGGGAATCCTGGAGGAGCGCGATGAGCGCAAGCGAGAGGGCGCGGGCTTCCTCCCGCGTCCAGCTGCGGCTACCCTTCTCCCAGAGGTCGCGTGCCTTCCAGTGGAGGAGGCCGTGAAGCATCTCGGGCGCGTCGCCCTGCCGGAGCGCCCGCACGACTTCGAGCCAGAGCGCATCGCGCTTGCGCGATGCAAGCGCATTCACGAGGACGCTATTGAAGCCCCGCGCCGCTTCGCGGCGCGGGGGCGCATCGTATGCATAGGCCTTCGTCGCGAGCGCGGCAAGCTTCTTCGCTTTGGCGGCCGCGAGCTTCGGTGCCAGGATGATGACGACGTTCTCGGAGGCGGCGAGGAGCTTCACCTTCTCCTCGACCGGTGACGCTGTGTCCGCGGAGTCGCCCTCATCGTCCGCGCGCGCTTTCGCGAACGGATCGTCGATGAGCGTGAGCGTACGCTTGGCGAACAGGGAGCCGGACGCGGCGGCCTCTTCGAGCGCGGTCTCTGTCACCGCCTCCTTCGCGAGCCGCACGTAGGCGACGTTCGGATCCTTCGCGCGCGCGGCGGCCACCCACGCGAACGCCTTCTCACGCGCCTTCTGCTCGTCGCTGCCGTGGAAGAGGTAAATCATACGGGGTGCATGTCGCCCCATGTCGGGCCTGCCTTCGCGTCCACGAGCACGGGCACGCCGTGCGTCTCTTCTGTTGGCAGCACGCCCTGCATGATGTCCCTGATGCGCGCCGTGAGCACGTCCGCGCGCGAGGAGCGGATCTCGTATACGAGCTCATCATGCACTTGGAGGAGGAGGTGCGCGTCGTCCGTCGCGCCTTCTTTCTCGAGCATCCGGTCCACCTCGACCATCGCGAGCTTGATGATATCGGCCTGCGTGCCCTGCAAGGGCGCGTTGATGGCCATGCGCTCGGCCTGCGCGCGCACGTACGGCAGGGGCGACTTCATCTCCGGGAACTGGCGGCGGCGGCCGAACAAGGTCTCCGTGTAGCCATGCTTCCTCGCAAACCCCTTCGTCCGTTCGAGATATTCGGAGAGCGCCGTGAACTGGCCGAAGTATTCGTCGTAGAAGGCATGCGCCTCGGCCGTCGTCGTTCCGAGCTGCTGCCGCAAGGCATTGACGCCCATGCCGTAGAGTATGCCGAAGTTGATGACTTTGGCGCGCCGGCGCATCTCGAGATCGACGTCCTCGGGCGCGACATGGAAGACGTGCGCTGCGACGGCGCGGTGCACATCGCCGCCGTTCTTGAAGATGGCGCAGAGCTTCTCGTCGCCCGAGAGGATTGCCGCGAGCCGCAACTCGATCTGCGAGTAGTCGAGGGAGACGAGCGTGAAGCCCGTCGGCGCGACGAAGGCGTGGCGGATGGCGCGCCCGCGCTCGGAATGGAGCGGGATGTTCTGCAGATTCGGGTTCTGGCTCGCCATGCGCCCGGTCGTCGTGCCGGTCTGCACGAACTCGGCATGGAGGCGATGCGCCGCGTCGAGCAGGGGCGGGATGTTCTCGATGTAGGTGGAGAGGAGCTTCTTCAACTCGCGGTACTCGAGGACGTCGGCGATGATGGGGTGTGCGTCGCGCAGCTTCTCGAGCTCGCTCTCGCGCGTCGAGCGCTGGCCGCCCGCCGTCTTCTTCTGCCGCTCGGGGACGAGCGCCAGTTCGTCGAAGAGCACGTCGCCGAGCTGCTTCGGCGAACTCACATTGAACTCGTGCCCGGCAGCGGCATAGATGCGCTTCTCGATGGCCGCGAGGTCGGCGCGGTAGCGCGCTGCGAGGTCGATGAGAACGTCCGGATCGATGAGGACGCCATGCGTCTCCATCGCGCGCACGACGGGGATGAGCGGCCGTTCGATGCGCTCGTAGACGTCCTTGACCTTGTCGAGTTTCCCGAGCTCTTTCTCGAGCGCTGTATACGCCGCGTCGAAGGTCCGCTCTTTCGTGAAGGCGAGGATGTCGTCCAGAGTCGGATTCGTAAATTCGGAAGAGATGAGCCAGAGTATCACCTGCGCTTCGGCGAAGCGCGCCGGATCCGCTTCCTCCTCCTCGGGCAATTCCTCTTCCGGCTCTTCGTCCGGCGCGCGGCCGGCGGCTTTGGCGAGCACGCCCTTCGCGCGCTCCTTGAGCGAACGGAAGCCGAAGGCGTCGAACATTGCGAGGACGACATCCTGACGCACGCCCTCGCCCCAGTGACGTTCGGGAAGCGCGAAGGCGAGCGGCGCGTCCGTGCGTATCGTCGCGAGCGCCTTCGAGAAACGTGCGGCCTCTTCGTGTTCCTTGAGGAGCGCGATGGTGCGCGCCTTCACGCCTTTCTTTACGAATGCCGCGTCACCCTTTTTGAGCGCGGCGTACATCTTCTCGATTGTGCCGAAGTTCGTGACGAGCTCCGTCGCCGTCTTCTCGCCGATGCCGGGCACGCCTTTGATGTTATCGGACGGGTCGCCGCGCAATCCCTTCCAGTCGGGGATGAGCGAGGGCGGGAAGCCGAAGCGCTCCTCGACGGCCTCCTCGTCATAGAAGACGGTGTCGGTGAGCCCTTTCCGGAGCGTGTAGACGCGCACGCGGTCGTCGTCGACGAGCTGGAGCGTGTCCATGTCGCCCGAGGCGATGACGACGTCCACCTCCCCTTTCATCTCCCGTGCGATGGTGCCGAGCAAGTCGTCGGCTTCGAACCCCTCCCGCTCATAGGCCGGTATGGAAAACGCCTTGAAGACCTCGCGGGAGCGCTCAAGCTGCGCGGCGAGCGCATCGTCGATCTTCGCGCGCGTGCCTTTGTATTCCTCGTACGCTTCGTGGCGCGCGGTCGGCTTCGGCAGGTCGTAGCAGGCGGCGAGGTAGTCCGGCGCGAGGTCGGTGATGAGCTTCAGGAGCATCGAGACGAGTCCGTAGAGGGCGCCCGTCGGCTCGCCCGAGGGTCCCGTGAATTCCGGCAGCGCGTGGTACGCGCGATGGATGATGGCGTGCGCGTCGAGGAGCACGAGCCGCGGTCTCGTCTTGAGCCGCCGTTTAGCCATACGTGATCGTGCGTGCGCCGTCGTTCTGCGCTTCGATGGAGACGCGGGCGGCGGGCGGCGGCAAGGCATCGGCGACCTTCTCCGGCCACTCGAGGAAGATGAGCGTATCTGGATCGCGCATGAGCTCGCCGAAGCCGAGCGGCGCGAGCTCGGCGCCGGAGGTGAGACGGTATGCGTCGATGTGCGCGAAGCGCTTGAAGGGCGCGCCCGCCGGGAGCGCGTAAATCTTCTCGAGGACGAAGGTCGGGCTCGTGACGGAGTCTTCGACGCCGAGCGCCTTCGCCGCCGCCTTCGTGAAAGCCGTCTTCCCCGCCCCAAGTTCGCCCGAAAGCGCGACGAGCGTCGCGCCGCCAGCGTGGGGCGCGAGCGCGCCCGTAAAGCGCGCCGCTTCCGCCTCGAACCGTTCCAGCGTCATGGGCGAGTCCACGGGCAGATTGTACCGCTGAAAATGAAAGCACGGTATGCCGCACGAGCGGCGAATGGCGGCCGGCCGCAAGCCCTCGATGGTATGATGAGGAAATATGGACACTCCGTTCGATCCGAAGCGCGAGGATGCGCAGCTCGCCGAAATCCGCGCGCGCGAGGAAGAGGATGTCGTCCACATCCTGTCCGAGAAGTACGGGATGCAGTACGCGGATCTCACGACGACGGAAGTCGGTGCCGACGCGCTGCGCGTCATCCCGGAAAAGGAGGCACGCGAAGCGGAGGCCGCGGCGTTCGCCCGCGTCGCGCAGACGCTCTCGCTCGCCGTGCATAATCCGCACAACCGGGCGCTCGCCACGCTGCGCGACGACCTCATGAAGCGCGGCTTCACGCTCAAGGAGTTCCTCGTCTCGAAGAAGAGCCTCGAGTGGGCGTTCAACCGTTACAAGGACCTCTCGTTCGCCGCCGAGTCGAAGCCGGGCATCTTCGCGGTCCCGCAGGAGACGCTCGCCAAGCTCGCGCAAGAGAGCGGCACGCGGGCGGCGCTCACGCGCGAACTCGACGCGGCGATGGCCGACACATCCCTCGCGCGCGTCTCGCGGGTCCTCGAGACGGTGCTCGCCGGCGCCTTCGCCCTGCGCGCCTCCGACATCCACCTCGAGCCGGAAGCGGAGAAGACGCGGCTGCGGCTGCGCGTCGACGGCCTCCTCAGCGACATATACTTCTTCGATCCGAAAACGTCCAAACAATTGAACTCACGCATCAAGCTCCTCGCCGGCGTGAAGCTCAATATCACGAACCGCGCGCAGGACGGGCGCTTCAGCATCTCGCGCGGGGCGGGCGACGTCGAGGTGCGCGCTTCGTTCATTCCCGGCAATTACGGCGAGTCCGCCGTGTTGCGCCTCCTCGACCCGAATACGGCCAAAGCGTCCTCGGCCGAGCTCGGCATCAGCCCGAAACTCCTCGCGCGCCTCAAGAAGGAGATACGGCGGCCGAACGGAATGCTGCTCACGACCGGCCCGACAGGCAGCGGCAAGACGACGACGCTCTATGCCTTCCTGCGGGAGATCCATCGGCCGGAGATAAAGATCATCACCATCGAGGACCCGATCGAATACCACCTCGACGGCATCGTGCAGACGCAGGTGGATGCGAAGAAGTACACGTTCGCCGAAGGCCTGCGCTCCATCGTCCGCCAGGACCCGGACATCATCATGGTCGGCGAGATACGCGACGGCGACACGGCGGACATCGCCATCCAGGCCGCGCTCACCGGCCACTTTGTCTTCTCGACGCTCCACACGAACGACGCTGCGGGCACGTTCCCCCGGCTCGCCGACCTCGGCGCCGACCCGAAGTCGTTCGGTTCCGCGATCTCGGTCTCGATGGCGCAGCGCCTTGTGCGCAAACTGAATCCCAATACGAAGAAGGAGCGCCCGCTCACGCCCGAAGAGAAAGCGACGGTGCACCGCGTCCTCGACTCGATCGTCGACAAGAGTCTCATCCCAACGGAGGTCGAGACGACCTGGGACCCGGTGCCCGCAGGCCCCGACGACACCGGCTACCTCGACCGCGTCGGGCTCCATGAAGCAATTTTCATGGACGATGAGCTCGCGTCGTTCCTACGCGACAACCCTCCCGAGAACGAGATATGGAAAGTCGTGGCGAAGCAGGGCTACCTCACGATGGCCCAGGATGGCGTCTTGAAGGTGCTCGCCGGCACCACCTCGCTCGCCGAGCTCGCCGATACCGTCGACCTCACGCGCTGACGAGAAAACACCCCGCAGCATACGCTGCGGGGTGTTCCGGGAAATCCCGTCCATGCTCCTCCAGGCCAAACCTACAAGATCGTAGGGTGAACGAAACACCTGAGGAGCCGCCCAGCAGCCACTGCCGAAGCAGCGGACCAGGAGGTCCTTGGGGAAACGCCCGAAGCCGTCAAGCCTTGCCTAGAGGAGTATGAACAGGATCAAGATTCCGTGCTAGGATGTTAGCATAGAGCTTTTGTATGTCAACCCCTCCCCGGAGCGCCGAGACTGATCCTGTGACCGTCGATGCAGCGCTGCGGCCGGCTCGCTGGGAGGAGTACGTCGGGCAGGCGCAGGTGAAAGCGAACGTGCGCATCGCCCTCGACGCCGCGAAGAAGCGTGGCGGGATGCCGGAGCACCTCCTCTTCTACGGCCCGCCTGGCGTCGGTAAGACGACCTTGGCGTACCTCGTGGCGGCGACGCTCGACGCGCCATTAAAGACGACGTCCGGCGTCGCCATAGAGCGCGCCGCCGACCTCGCCGCCATCCTCACGAACCTCGAGCCGGGCACCGTCCTCTTCATCGACGAGATCCATCGCCTCTCGCATAAGATAGAAGAACTCCTCTACCCTGCGCTCGAGAGCGCGCACCTCGACATCGTGCTCGGCAAAGGGCCGTCGGCGCGCACCGTCGAGCTCGCGCTCGCGCCATTCACGCTCGTCGGCGCGACCACCCGCATTGCGAACCTCTCGGATCCTTTGCGTTCGCGCTTCGGCGGCGGCACCTACCAACTCGATTTCTATACGGAAAGCGACTTGAGCGACATCATTGTGCGCTCGGCGAAGCGGCTCGGCCTCGACGCGCCGCCGGACGTCATTGGTCGCATCGCGGCGCGCAGCCGCGCGACGCCGCGAGTCGCGAACATGCTCCTCAAGCGCGTCCGCGATTATTCAGAAGTCCACGGACGGCCGCTCTCCGCGGAACTTTGCGACGAAGCGTGCGCGCTGTTCGGCATCGACGCATACGGTCTCACGAAAGACGACCGGCGGTACCTCATGACGCTCCTTGACGGCTTCCGCGGCGGTCCGGCCGGCATCCGCGCGCTCGCGGCGACGCTCCACGAGGAGCCGGACACCGTCGAGCACGTTTATGAGCCCTACCTATTGCGCCTTGGATTCGTCGAACGGTCGCCGCGGGGCCGCATCCTCACGCATAAGGGCCGCGCGTACTTGGGCGACGCGCAGCTCCTGTGATACGGTTTGCGGCATGGCAGGACACAGCAAGTGGGCGCAGATAAAACGCCAGAAGGGCGTAACGGATGCAGCAAAGAGCCGAACGTTCGCACGCTTCGCGCGGCTCATCACGCTCGAATCGAAGAAGGCGAACGGGGACGCATCGGCACCCAGCCTCGCCGCGGTCGTCGCGCGCGCGAAAGCCGCGAATATGCCGAAAGACAATATTGAGCGCGCTATCGCGCGCGGCACGGCGAAGGACGCGAGCGCGTTCGAGGAAGTGCTGTATGAAGCATACGGGCCAGGCGGCATTGCGCTCATCATCGGCGCGCTCACCGATAACCGGAACCGTACGACGCAGGAGGTGAAGCACCTACTTTCGAAGCAAGGCGTCGAGCTTGCGGCGCCCGGCGCGGCGCTCTGGGCGTTCATGAAGCAATCGGACGGGAGCTATGGGGCGCAGGAACCGCTCATGGAAGTTGCGGGTGCGGACGAAGAGAAGCTCGGCGCTATCCTCGAGTCGCTCGACGAGCATGAGGACGTGCAGCGGGTGTATACGAACGCGCGCGGTTATGAGGATACTGTCGATTGACCCCGGCTACGACCGGCTCGGTATCGCCGTCGTCGAAGGGAGCGCGTCGCGCCCGGTGCTCGTCATGAGCGACTGCGTCCTTCCGGAGAAGGGCGAGCGGAAAGAGCGCCTCGCGCGCGTGGCGCGCGCGGTCGCCGACGCAATCGGCGAATATGCGCCGGACGCGATCGCGCTCGAGACGCTCTTCTTCAGCCGCAATAAGAAGACGGCGCTCGGCGTCGCGGAAGCGCGCGGCGTCGTGCTCGCCGCCGCCGGGGCGGCGGCGCTTCCGGTCATCGAATGCTCTCCGCAAGAGGTCAAGATGGCCGTCACAGGATACGGGAACGCGGATAAGGCGGCAATTGCGCGCATGGTCCCGAGACTCGTTCCGCTCCCGCAGAAAAAGCGCTTTGATGACGAATTCGACGCCATCGCCGTCGGCATCGCGGCGCTCGCAATTGGTCTGCGGCGCTAATCCACAGTTGTGGTAAAAACGCTCTTGCGACGCGCAGCTATTCTGTTCAGAATATATCCGTTTTATCGGGATAACATGCGTTACGTATGTCGAATGACGATGAACTGAATGGGTTCAGCGAAGAATCCGGTGAGGAACGTGTGCCGCGCAGCGCGCCCGGCGATGACGATGATGGGTTCACGCCTGAAGAGGAGCCGGGCAAACTCGATGAAGAGGAGGGGGAGGACTGGTAGGTCCGGTCTCGCTATCGCGCGCTGACGCGGCCCCGCCTTTGGCGGGGCCGCGTGGTAGCATGTACGAGTTATGGCATCGAAACAGCGCTCTCGCGGGCGGCATGTGTTCATCGTCTCGCTGCTCACCCTCTTCGGATTCGGCTTCCTTGTCGCCGGCGGCATCCTCCTCGCGGTCGCCTTCACGCCCGTGCCGAGTATCAGCTCGTTCGCCGACCGACAGGTCGACCAATCGACCAAAATCTACGATCGGACGGGTCAGGTCCTGCTCTATGACTATAATCGCGATGCGAAGCGCAGTGTCGTGTCGCTCTCCGACATCTCGCCGAACGCCATCGATGCGACCATCGCCATCGAGGACTCGAGTTTTTATGAGCACGGCGGCATCCGGCTCGCCTCTATCATCCGCGCGATGCTCGCCGACGTGCTTGGCGGCTCGCTCTCGCAAGGTGGTTCGACCATCACGCAGCAGGTGGTCAAGAACACGCTCCTCACCAACCAGAAGAGTATCATCCGTAAGATCCACGAGTGGGTGCTCGCCATAAAGATGGAGCAGGTCTACTCGAAGGATGAAATTCTCCAGACGTACCTGAACGACATACCCTATGGCGGAACGCTCTATGGCATCGAGGCGGCCTCCGAATCGTATTTCGGCATTCCGGCGAAGGACCTTGATCTCGCGCAGTCGGCGTATCTCGCCGCGATGGTCCAGGCGCCGACGTACTACTCGCCGTACGGGCCGAACCGCGCGGCGCTCGATGACCGGAAGAATGTCGTCCTCGACCGCATGCAGACCCTCGGCTTTATAAGCGCTACTGCGTATGCCGCAGCGAAGGACGAGCAGGTCACTTTCGCGCCGAGCGGGCAGAATGCAATCATCGCGCCGCACTTCGTCTTCTACATCCTCAATGAGCTTGAGCAGGAATACGGTCCGAACGCGCTCGTCTCGGGCCTGCGCGTCACAACGACGCTCGATGTGAATTTGCAACAGAAGGCGCAGAATATTGTGCGCCAATACGCGCTCCAGAATGAGAAAGATTTCAATGCCTCGAACGCGGCGCTTGTCGCCATCGATCCCCAGACCGGCCAAATACTCGCGATGGTCGGCTCGCGGAATTTCTTCAGTACGAATATCGACGGGCAGTTCAACGCGGCTTTGGCGCTGCGCCAGCCTGGCTCGACTATGAAGCCGTTCATTTACGCGCTCGCGCTCATGAGGGGATACACCCGCGATACTGTCGTCTTCGACGTACCGACGCAGTTCTCGACCGCCTGTCAGCCCTCGGACGTTACAAACAGCACCCCGCCCTGCTATGCGCCGGTCGATTACGATAACCGGTTCCGGGGGCCGATGACCTTCGAGACAGCGCTCGCTCAGTCCATCAATATCCCCGCCATCAAGGTGCTCTATTTGGTCGGCATCAACAATGCCATCAACCTCATGAAATCGTTCGGACTCACTTCGCTTGGCGATCCGAACCAATACGGACTCACGCTCGTGCTTGGTGGTGGCGAGGTAAAATTACTTGATCTCGTCGGCGCCTATGCCGCCTTCGCCGCGGATGGTGTTAAGAATCAACCGACGGGAATCCTCGAGGTTGATGACGCACAAGGGAACGTCCTCCAGAAATACGCGGCGGATCAGACGCGTGTCATCCCTGCGCACATCGCGCGCGATATTTCAGCGATGCTCTCCGATGCGCCAGCGCGCGTCCCGGAATATTCACTCAACTCTCCCCTCTCATTCCCCGGATACGACGTTGCAGTGAAGACTGGGACGACGAACGATACACGCGACGCGTGGGTCGTCGGTTATACACCGTCTATCGCGCTCGGCGTCTGGGCCGGCAATAACAACAATACGCCGATGGTGAAATCAATCGCTGGTTTCATCGCCGCGCCAATGTGGCATGATGCGATGTTATACGCGCTCTCAAAATATCCGAAGGCGTATTTCGGCGAACCCGACCCCATCCCCGCGTCAGTGCCGCCGATGCTGCAAGGGAATTGGCGCATACCGGATGCGAGCGGCACCATCGCGCCGCATAGCCTCCTATATTGGACGAATAAAGACAGCCCACAAGGGCCGCCGCCGGCGAATCCGTCGAGTGATCCACAATTCCCGTATTGGGAGTATGGCATCGCGGCATACTACGCATCGCATCCCGATCTCTTCTTGGGCGGCGCGATGCTCCCAGTACCGCTCTCTTATACGACCGCGACCTCGAGCGCGCCGTAAGGTGAGTTATTGATTCATGGGGGAGACGAGATAGAGGAGTGACCCGTCGCCGACGCCTTTTATGATGAGTGGCCGGCCGATGCCGGCTGCAGTGAAGCTGAGGCTTTCTGCGGGAGTAAGGCTGAGTATGGTCGAGAGGTAGCGATGGTTGAATGAGAGCTCGAGTGCGCTGCCGGACACTTTCGCAGGAAGCGATTCTGTCGACTCGCCGATATCCGCATTGTGTGCAAAAAGTGCGACGGTATTCTTTTTTGGATCGAAGTTTAATCGAACTTTTTGGTAGGTATCGGAAAAGATGGTCGAACGTTTGAGCGCCGTCTCGAAATCCTTCTTCAAGACGGTCGCTTCGACGATGGACTCGTGTGGGATGATTTGGCGGTAATCTGGATAGACGGCGCTTGTGAGGCGCGACACAATCATGCCCATAGTGCTCACGAAGGCGCATTGATGGTCATCAAATGAGATGATGATGTCGTCGTCCGGCAGCGCTTGCGCAATCTCCATCGCGTTTTTTGCGGGGATGAGGAATTTCCCTTGTGTCCCTTTATTGCTGAGTGGGATCTTTTTTTCCGCGAGCCGGAAAGAATCAGTCGTTACGACAGTGAGAACACCGCCTTCTATGGCGATGTAGAGGCTCGCAAGCTCAGGACGGACGAGTGACGTCGACGCGCATGACGCTATTGAGGTGAAGAGGCTTCGAAGGAGCGTCCCAGAAAGGATGAGTCTGTTCTTTGAGTTTTCTGGGAATGGGATGGAGGGGAAATCATCATAAGGGACCGTCTTGACCAAACTTTTGCTCGCGCCGGACGCGATGGAAAGGATGTCGCCCGTATGCTCGAGTGTCACTATCCCTTCGTCTGTGAATGAAGCGGCGATCTGTTGGAGGACGGTGGCGGGGACTGCAACGACGCCGTCTGATTTGCACTCGCCGGGGAGTTTGAGGTCGATGCCGGTCTCAAGATTCGTCGCACGAAGCTTGATTCCATCATCGCCGGCGAGGATGAGAATCGCGGCGAGCGCGGGAAGTGTCGCGTTCTTCCGTTCTGCAAAGCGCGCGGTAGTATACACCGCTTCTGAAAATTTTTTCTTTTCTATCAAAATAAACATATAACACTTATTAGCGCTGTTGATACGTGGATAATCTTCCAAAGACCAACAACCACACGCTCATTTTTATCTCATATCGCCCATAAGATGTTGATAAGCGCGACATATACCATCACACAAGCAGCGTCCGGATATTTTGAATCTCCTTCGCGAGGACGGTATCCACAATTACTTCACGCTTTATCTTCTCACAGGAGTGGATAACCGTCGTATGATCGCGTCCACCAAGCTTTGTACCAATCGTCGGATATGAAATATTGAAATCCTCACGCAAAAGATACATAATGACCTGCCGTGGTCGCACCACCTCGCGCCGCCGCGTCTTCTCATAAATACTCTCCTCATCAATACCGTAGTATTCAGCAACTTTCATCACAACATTCTTCACCGAGACATTTTTTTGTGGTCGTGTGAACGAACGGAGGGATTGGCGTACTTCGGCGATATCCGGCGGCGCACCCTTCACTTGCGCGTGACAGATGATGTTATTCACCATACCCTCAAGCTCGCGTATTGAGCCCGACAGCGTCGTCGCGACGTATTCAATGACCTCGTCGGCGAGCAGTATGCCGTGGAGCGCCGCCTTCTTACGCACAATCGCCATACGCGACTCAGGATCCGGCTCGCTGATATCGACCGCCATACCACTCGCGAAACGACCCTTGAGGCGTTCAGCGATGTCCGGGATGGCCGCCGGCGACCGGTCGGATGAGAAGACAATCTGCTTGTTCGTATCATGGAGTGCATTGAAGAGGTGGAAGAGCTCTTCTTGCGTCTTATCCTTCTTTGAGAGGAATTGAACATCATCCATAATAAGGAGATCGTATTGTCGGTATTTATCTTTGAACCGATTCGCGGTCCCTGCTTGGACCGCATCTGTGTAATCAACAGCGAATTTCTCTGAAGTGAGATAAAAGACCTTGCGGCCAGGGTATTGCTTCTTGAAATAATTTCCAATCGCCTGGATGAGATGCGTTTTTCCACGTCCTGTATCGCCGTAGACAAAGAGTGGGTTGTACGTGATACCGGGACGTTGAATGGTTGCTTGCGCCGCAGCATACGCAAGATCATTGAATGACCCGACGACAAAGGTGTCGAACGTATAGCGCGGATTTAAGTTATCGCTCTTGTTGATATAGAACTCATCAAGCGGTAGTTCTATCGCTCCCCGGTTTGCTTTGACGCTTTCTTTCACAAGCTTACGCCTCTCATCTTTGACGATAAGGTACTCAATATTTCTGAATTCATAGGAAATATCACGCAAAATCTTCAGGAGGAGTGTATGGAACTTCTTGAGATACCAATCCTTGAAGAATTGGCTCGGTACGCCCAGATAGACCACCCCATCCTCGCCTATCTTCACAATATGACTGCTCCTGAACCACGTATTAAAATTCGCGGGCGATATTGAGAGCTCTGTCTGGGTAAGGATGTACTCCCAAAGCTCTTTCGGATTCCGCTTATCCATAGTCCCCAGGATTATACGCCCATTCAGAAATGCAACCACTCTGGCGTTTCGGGGAGAACCTGTTAGTATCTTGTGTATAACCAAAACTCGACCATGTCGAAACGAACCTACCAACCAAAGAAGCGTAAGCGCGCGAAGACGCACGGATTCCGCACCCGCTCACGGACGAGTTCCGGCCGGAAGATTCTGCGCACGCGCCGCCGCGCCGGACGCGCCCGCCTCACAGCCTAGCGCCGTGTTCACGCGACGGAAACGGCTGTCTCGCGCCGCACTCCCGAACGCGCTCGCTCGGGGGAAGCGATTCTCCACGGCGAATTTCTCCGCTATTCTCCCCGCGTCCGCGGCGGGGTACGCCGTCATCGTCCCGAAGAAGGTCGCCCGTCGGGCCGTCGATCGCCACCGCATACGCCGCAAAACGGTCGAAGCGCTTCGCCGACTCCCCCTCCCTCCCGCCCTCATCCTCTTCCCGCGCAGCGCCGTGCGCCTCACTCCCCCACGCGATATTCAAACGGAATTAGCCGAACTGCTTTCTAAAATGCGCGCTGGCGCGTAGAATCAACTTTGTGATATCGAATCTCTTCCACGCGATTTTCTATAACCCGATCTATAACGCCCTCGTCGCCCTCGTCGCCCTCGTGCCGGGCTCCGACGTCGGCATCGCCGTTATCCTCATCACGATCGCCATACGGCTCATCCTCCTCCCTTTCTCACTCTCCGCAGCGCGCACCCAGCGGGCGATGAAGGCCCTCGAACCAAAACTCAAGGAACTGAAAGAGAAGCATAAGGGCGACAAGGAGAAGGAAGCGATTGAGACACTCTCCCTGTACCGAGAAGCGCGCGTGAATCCGTTCGCGAGCTTCCTCACCGCGTTCATCCAGATACCAGTCCTCCTCGCGCTCTACTGGGTCTTTCGGTACGAGCCGTTCTCAACGCTCGATACAGCCCGGCTCTACGCGTTCACGCCCGTGCCGCACCACGTGTCGCTCCTCTTCCTCGGATTCATTCCCATCATGAGCAAGAGCATCGTTCTCGCGGCGTTCGCCGGCGTCACGCAGTATCTCCAAGCGCATTTCGCGCTTTCCGGGACGATGAAGCCGTCCTCGAGCGGCGGCGTGCAGGGCGATTTCCAAAAGGTCATGAGCATGCAACTCAAGTACGTCTTCCCATTCCTCATCGCCATCATCTCCTACACGACGTCGGCCGCGATTGCGCTCTATTTCATCACGACAAACATTGTCGGGACGCTCCAGGAGTGGCACGTCCGCCGCACGCACGGACGGGACAGGGAGAATGGCGTTCCATCCGGCCGCGCGCTAGAGCCGATACAGCCACAATGAATCGTCGTTCTTATTCATGAAGACGAGCGCCGTCTTCGCGGGGTCGATAGCGAGCGCCGTCGCGTCGAGCATGCTATTGGCTTCCTTTGGGAAATCGAGCACCATCTGTGCGTAACGCCCCGCAACGTCTATCTTCCAGATGCGGTCGGAGAAGTGGATGACGCCCTGATACCAGTCGTCTGGATACTGCGCATCCGTCGGCGGATTTTCCGGGACGCCGCAGTAGACTGCGGTGCTATCAGCCGTCCATACGCACTTATCGGCGATAGTCGAGATCGGCAGCGGCGTCGTCGTGCCATCACTCATATTCACGAGCTCCATATACATGATGCCGTTCTGGCTGTAGCTCACAAGCACCCAAGCGCCCGATGGGCTCGCGAGCGCGACAAGGCCGTTCAAAGGGCCCGCGATACGCGAGAACTGCCCAGCGCCGTTCACAAGGAAGGCGTCGCCCGCGAGTGACGCCGACGGCTTTGTGAACGCGAGATACTTCCCTTTCCCCGCGAAGGAGACGCGCAGCGCCGTGAGCGGCGTCGAGAACGCCTGCAACGCATGCGTGCCGTCCGCGCGCTCGAACGAGGCGACGGAGCCGTTTACACCTGACGCGAGCGTGAGGATATTTGAACCGGATGCGGCGATATCGACGATGCCCTGCGGCAGGAAGAAGCCGCCTGCGCCGTCTGCGGGCAGCCCGTACGTGTTGATGATCGAGAAGTCGTTCCCAGAAAGGTAGCGGACGAAGGCGAGCGATGCATTGGAGAGCCAGGTCGCGCTCTCAATGCCCGGCACCGTCTTGTTGCTTGTGCGCGTCGATGCCCCAGTCGCCGCGAGGTATGTGTATACATTCCCACTCTCGCGCTCGATGTAATGCACGGCGGCGCCGGCTGTCGAACTCGCCACGCCCGTGGCGGGGCTCGCCGGCGTACTCGACGCGTCCGTGACAGCTTCCCCCGCGACGACCGGACCGGCGCTTATCTCGACGAGGCGTGCGGAAACCGATACCGGCGCGCTCGGCGTCGAGCTTGCGATGCCGAAGCCGCCGGATGCGGCCGTCGAAGAGGCGTTGCCGGCCGTCGGCAGACCAGCGCTCCCGGGCGGCGCGACAGCGACACTGGGCGTATTCGCGAAGAAGTAATAATAGGCGGCAGCTCCGCCAGCGAGGACGATCACACTAACTACGATGATGAGTAGGCGGCGCATACTATTGAGTGTTTACTATAGTAAACTGCGGGTTTGAACTGCAGCCTCCTGCTCCCGTAGGCCCATCAGTGCAAGAGAGAGATATGTTCCAACAAGACGCGGAACCACCAGAGGAGCCGCTCCCAGTGAGAAGCTGCACGACACTCGATACACATGGGAGCTTTATCGCGCTCATGCACGTTGTGCCGCCATCGGTGGTGCATGCGGATGCGAAGTGCAAGACATCGTTCCCGTTGTTCGGGTTGGTTGGAGTGCTTGCGAGCGGATCATAATGGGAATATCCGACGAGGTCATTGACCGCGCCCCAGAAGCCGGACGATTGGCTTGTGTCCGCGAATGAGTACGGGCCGGTGATGGGGCCGGTCGTCGTGTCACAGGTCGCTTGGTACGTCGAGGAGAACCATGACGAAGAGACGGTTCCCGTCCCGGTCGTGCACGCGGTAGCGAAATCCTGCGCCGCCTGCTGGGTCGGGCAACTCGCCTTCTTGAGGAGCGTCCCGGTGACGGTGCACCCTGCGGCAGTCGCCGACGCGGCAGCAGATTGGCTCTGAGTAGTCGCCGTCGTCTGCGGGGTCGATTGGACGTTCCAGAAGCTGTTCGTGCCGCCCGCGGTCGGCAAGGGTTGGATGTTGATGGAGAGGTTCAGGATGCTCGGGTTGATGACGGAGAAGATGAGGACCGGCGAGAGGATGAGGACGAGGCCGAGGATTGCTTCCCGGATGCGCCGCTTGCCGTCGCTCTGCTTGCTCACGCTGTCCTTCGTCGATATCTCGAGCCCGCCCCAGATGATCTCGATGACGGCAAGCACGGCCGCGACGCCGATGAGATACTTATAGAGTTCATTGAGGAAGCTTTGAATGCTGATGGAATTCGCCACGCCGCCCTGCGTGATACCGGGGATGGTAACGAGCGGGACGAAGCCGCTCACGTAACCGGACGGGGCCGGCGCCGATGCCTGATTCGAGCCGCTTGCGCCGGTGTTGATGGGGCTCGGCGCACAGCACACATCCCCCGAAGGGCAGGTCGGCGACGTATCGGCGTTGTTTCCATTGCATGACGCCGCCGGCTGGCAGGTTCCCGCAACGCCGAAATTCTCGCCCGTACAAGCGGCTTGAGCGGCCGCGGTGAGCGGCAGGCTCAGCGTCATGAGGAACGCGATGGATGCACCAAGAATCAGGAGTTGTTTCATAAGCCGAAGAAGCCGCTCGACGGCTGCGCGCCGAACGAGAGCGAGAGGTTCACGGTCGCCTCCGCGGCGGTACCAGCGGATCCGACGAACGACAAGGATGCGCTCCCTTGCCCAGAACCCGTCGGCCGCAGCGTGATGACGTTCCCCGTCTGCGCCGCCGCGCCGTTCAGGAACCACTGGAGCGCCGGCGCGCCGTTCGTCGTCGGGAACGAGTAGGGCGCTCCGTAGAGCGAGACTTCCGCACCGGGTATCGCGAAGACGTTCGCGAGCGCATGGCCGAACCGTATGCCGAGCAAAGGGTCATTCTCATAGAGACGCACGACCGGCTGCTCCGGCTCGAGCGTGAGCGATGCGCCGCCGACCTCGCTGCCGTCCTGGCTCTGTACGACGACCAAAACCGTACGGCTGCGGTATTCGAGGGGCGAGGGGACGTTCATCGCGTCCTTCCCGATGCCGGAGGCGCTCCCGATCTGCGTGCCGTCGACGGTCCACGAATACGAGAGCGCAGCCGGATCGATGGCCTTCCCGCCAGAGGCAATCAGGCCTGCGACGGCGACGACGCGGACGCTCCCGCCGAGCGGCACAAGCGGCTTGCCAGGGTAGAGCGCCGGCGCCGATGCGAGCGGCTCAACGACAAGGGCCACATCCTGCGGTCGCAGCGAGAGCGATTGGCTGTAGGTGCTGCCGGCGGACGCGATCATTACGCGCACGGACGTCAGCGCCCCGGCGGCCCCGACCGTAATCGACGTCGGCTGTGCGTTGCCGCTATAGACACTCTTCCCGTTCACCGTGACGCTCATCGTCGCGTTCGCGAGATCGAGCGTGCTCGAGAGCGGCGTGAGCGTAACGGCGCTCTGCGGCGCGGGGTACTGCGGGCTCACTGAGATGGAGAATGACGCCGTATTCCCGATGGATTGCGCGACGGCGAACGGCGCGGCGAGCGCGAACCCGGCGAGCGCCGGCAGGAGAAATCGCAGGATGCGAGAGCGCATACCCCTCAGTATATAGCGAACGTCAGGAACCCGGCGCCGTTCTCCACGTCCCGCCGTGGATACGCACGGCTCCGCCTCACGCGGCCCGCGCATAGACGCTCTCGTTTGCTCCCGCAGCGCCCGAGATCCGCCCCTCGCCGTAGGCCGTCTCGTACGACGCATCGTTCGCCGCTTCTTGGTCCTCGATGGCCGCCTCCTCTTGTGCTGCCGTTTCGGCTGCTATGCGCGCCTGCAGCACCTCTGCGATGCGCGCGTCGCGCTCTTGCTGTGCGAGCGCTGCGGCCTGGGCTTGGTACGCCTTGAGCTCAGCCCTCTCCTTCTTTATCTGGGCGTGATACATCGCGATAGTCGTCGCGAGGGTGCCCGGGAGCATCCCGATGATGGGCATTTCGCTTATGCCGAGGCCGAGGATGGACCACAGGATGTTCTTCGGTTCCGTCTTGAAGAGGCGCGGATTCGTGAGAATTATGGCGAACCAGACGGCGATCCAGCCGAGGAGACCGACAGCGATCGCCATGACGGTGCCGGCCACCTCGAGCACGACGGGATTGATGACGATTGCCGCCGCTCCAGCGGCGGCGATGCCGGCGGCGTGTCCAATGAAGCCGCCACCAAGCGCCGCACTCGTCACCACGCCGACGAGCGCGGGCCCGAAGAACCAGAACTGCTCGAATATGAATCGAAGCACGTAGAAGAACGTCGCAAGCGCGAGCACGGGAGCTGCCTTCATCCACGTCATTGTGGGCGGGGGTGGGCCGAGCTTCTCGAGCTCACTGGCGCGGCGCGGCGGCATGGCGCTGTTTCTCCTCTTTGATGGCGAGGAGCTGGGACGGGTCGGAGGTGATGATCTGGTCCTCGGTGTAGCTCGCGACGACCTTGATGGCCACGTGCTTCAGTCCCGCGAAGAAGAGCCCTTCCCCCACCCCAGCCTCGAGGAGGAGGTACTTCTCCTCGTCGGTCAAGTTGAACGTCTCCTGGAGGACGCTCATCGTCGTCGTCGACTGCTTCAGGAGGATCTGGATGGATGAGTTCGTGAGGATGGGCCGGCCGTACGGGCTCTTCAGGAAGTCCTCGACGTCCTGCGTGATGGTGCAGAGGCCGAGGTAGTACTTACGGCCGCGCTTGGCGAGGGAGTAGAGGAACGAGGCGGTGTCCTCGCTCTTCATCATCCACCACGCCTCGTCGATGACGAGGAGGCGCTTCTTGATCTCGTGCCGCACCGAGTTCCAGATGTAATGCGTGATGATGTACATGGCGACCGGCTTGAGCTCGTCCTCCATGTCGCGGACGGAGAAGACGGTGAACTGGTGGTTGATATCGATGTTCGTCGCCTGGTTCATGAAGCCTGCCCACGTGCCGTGCGTGTACTTGGAGAGGCGCTCGACCAAGGACTCGCTCCCTTCCATCCCGGAGAGCACCTGCTCGAAGTCGGAGAGCAGGGGCGGCTCGGCGCCCGTGAAGTCGGCATCACCCGTAATATCTTTGAGCGCATAGGTCTCGGTGATGGCGCGGTCGATGATGGCGTCCTCTTCCGGCGAGAGGCCGCCGAGCATGATGCGGAAGAGCCCGACGAGGTTGATGATATTCGAGCGGAGGATGTCCTTCGGGTTCTCGTCCTCCTTCACCGGCGGCAGGTCGAACGGGTTCACGTGATGTTCGGACGAGAGCGAGATGTGGAAGAAACGGCCGCCGGTCGCTTCGGCGAGCTGCTCGTATTCGCGCTCCGGGTCGATGGCGATGACGTCCGCGCCGAACATGAGGGAGCGCAGGATCTCGAGCTTCGTCGCGTAGCTCTTGCCGGCGCCGGACGTCGCGAAGACGACGGAATTATAGTTCTCGAGCGAGAACCGGTCGAAGAGGATGAGCGAGGAGTTGTGCCGGTTGATGCCGTAGAGGATGCCGCGGTCGGAGGTCAGGTCGAAGGAGACGAACGGGAACAGGGAGGACAAGGGCGACGAGTTCATCTTCGAATTGACGAGAAGTTCGTCCGAGCCCAAAGGCAGGCAGGAGCGGAAACCCTGTTCCTGCTGGAAGAGGGCCGGCTTCGTATAGACGAGCTTCGCGTCGAGGATGCCGCGGATGTCGCCTTCCATCTTCTCGATCTCTTCGCGCGAATCTCCGTAGAGCGCGAGGTAGAGGCCGACGTCGAAGAGGCGCTCCTGCGCCTGCTGAAGGTTGTCGCGCAAGGACTCGAGGTCCTGGTACGCGGTGTCGAGCAAGGGGTCGCGCACGAGGCCTTTCGCCTCCCGCTCGCCAATCTGGCTCTGCACCTCGGCGACCTTCTTCTGGAAGGCGCGCAACGCCTGTTCCGTGTCGACGGGGTGGATGAAGATGGAGATGTCGAGCACCTTGTCGAGGTTGATGACGGGCGAGAACCAGCTGTCGGCAAGGAAGCGCGGGTACGAGATGGTATAGAAGGCGCGCACGAACTTCTCGCCGAGCTGCAGGTCGCGCGAGCCGATCTTGAGCGCCGTCGGCGCGATAGTATCGATGAGGTTCAAGGACCCCTGGCGATAGATGTCGCGCGGCAGGACCGGGAGCACTTCCAGCGCTCCCTCCTTCTCCTTCTTGCGCGAGATGAAATCGAGCAGTGCCATATCAGGAATCGAGGCGGATAGGGTTCTCGAGCTCGCCCGGATTGAACGAGCGGTAGAGGAGTTCGATGACTTCCTCGGTGCCGAGCGGAACCGCGCGCACGCCGGTATTCGCGAGGCCGCCGACGATGAGCGTCATGCGCTGGTCGAGCTGCGCCTGGTCCTCTTCGAACGGCGTCTCGTCGGTCGGCGCCGTCGCGGCTTTCTTCGGGAGGTGGGCGCTGAGGAATCCGGCCGCCTTCCCGGCGCTCGCGTGCGAGGAGTAGGGTACCACGACATAGAAGGACTTCGTCATGATATTCGTCTGTTCGGCGAACGAGCGGATGAACTCCATGTACTCGCGCAGTTGTATCTGCATGAGTTCCGTCTTCTGGTCCGGCGTCTTCTCCGCGAGAAGGGCGAGGTACGGACGCAGGTCCATCTTGCGCGAATTCACGACGATCTGAATGGAGAAATCGAGCGTATTGAGGAAATTCTGGAAACCGAGCGTGATGGCGTGCTGTTCGTCCGCCGACTTCAAGCCGAAGTTGACTGACGAGCAGATGAGGATGCCGCGGTAGCTGCCGTCCTTGAGGATGATAGTCCCGTTCCGGATCTCTTTGACCGTGACGAACAGCTGCGTAGCGGTTGGAGCGGCGGTCGCCATAGGTGTCAGGAGGCGTCACCGCCCGCGCCGTCATGCCGCTGCACGTCGAGCGACCATGCAAGCTCGGAGAGCTTGCCGCGCGTGAGCCGCGGCGTAGCGTGCGCCGCCTGCGCGGCTGCTTGCGCCTCGGCCGCCGCCGCTGCCGCGGCGCTCTGCTCCTTCTTCGTCGGCGCCTCATGCTTCCAGAGGAAGAGCTTCGCGCCGGTATAGTAATTGAAGCCCGCCTCGAGGATGTCGATGAACGGCTTGCCGTTCACCTTGTAGAACGCGAGCGCGCCTGTGAGGCCGGATACGAGGAGCGAGAGCAGAATGGAGACGATGAGCGGCAGATAGACGAAGAACAGGATGCATAAGCCGATGCCGCCGGCGATATAGATGAACTGCTTCAGGGTCAACGGGCCGATGATCTTGTCTTCGACTTCGACGAACTGGGGTACTTGATACTCCATCGTATGTCAGTATAGCAGCCCCGCATATAGCATCGCGCTGCAATGCCCAGCGGGTACGCAAAAAGAAAACGCCGCCGTGAGGCAGCGCCTAAAAGAGCAACTTGACCGGGAATCCTTTCGGCCGGCGCGGCGCGTCGAAGTCCCATTCCCCGCGCCTGAAATAAGCGCGGGAGTCGGGAGTTCCGCCGCACGCCGCGTAGAGCGGGCATCGGACATGGACGTCCTTGAGGAGATGGCAGCGCGTGCATTCGCGATTCCCGATGAACCACAGCGCGTGCGCGAGATTGAGCGGCTTCCACCGGCGGGCATAGCAGACCTCGCAAAGCTGAGGCCGCAGGAACTCGACGATGGCCGCGCTTTTCGCGACTCCTACGCCGCGGACGACGCTCGTCGAGATGCATATCCGCTGGATATGCACATCGACCGGGAAGGCGCCTTCGACGTGCGGGAGGACCCCGAGTTCCTCATAGAACATCGCGAGGAGCGAGAGTATCTTCGGGCCGAATCCCCGCAGCGCGTCGAAGCCGCACCGCCTCTCTTCAGAGCGCTTCCAAGCGAGCGTTCCGTCAATGCTGTTCTCGCGGTATAGCTGGAGCGGGTTGCCGCCGAACATCCGATAGAGCGTGTCGGCGCACAAGAGCCAGTTCCTCGCCGATTCCTCCGGCACGCCGACCTTTTCGTGCCTCAGGATGCGCGCGAGCTCCTTCCACGAGGAGAAGCGCCGGAGCACTTCTTCTCGGTAGAGCCACTCATGCGTAATCCAGAGTCGCGCGTGGGTCTTGTAGACCTCGTTCGACAACTGGCGCCGATCGGTGAGGGCGGCGAAGTAGAGCCGGATGAGGTCATCCCGTGAACCGGGTATGACGTTCGCCGGCCGGAACTTGCGTTGCGGCGCGTCGTCGTTCGCCCCATGGACGAGGCGATAGAGATGCGAGCGGGCGCCGTAGGCCTCGAGGATGGTCCCGAACACCGCTTCCGCCCGCGGGCGGTCAAACGTTAAGCCGTTCACGAGCTTCTCTCCTGAAGAAAAATTCCAGCTGCACGCATTCCTGGCCGTGCGTCTTCCCTCGTCCGAGGTAGCGGACGCCGCAGTCCTCGAGCGGTCCGAGCGTAGGCGAGTGGCGCAACCAATGCCGATACCGTTTTCCGGAACGAGCGAGGAGCGCATTGCGCAGCCACGCGTCGCGGTCGTTGATCGAGAGCTGGATGCCGCGTTCGAACTCCACGTACTGTGCCCACCCCTTCTTGCCGCTGCCCCCGATTGGGATGAACCATGCCTGGCGCGAATGGGCCTTCCACTTGCTACGCACGTGCATAGTCATCTCCTGGAAGCCGACTTGGAGCATCCGGAAAGTCGTGCGCCTCTCAGCGTCCTGGATTTCGCGGACCGGTTTCCGCGCGGAGATGCGCCATTTTCGCGCCCTCCGTCCGTACATCGGACGGTTGCGCTTCTTGCGTTCGGCCGATCTGTACGGCCGACCGCGCGAGATGCCGACTTCGAGCAGGAGCGCCTCCGGAACGTCCGTTCCGGCGACGCTCGCCGGGCCGAGCACACAGGCGACGCTCGCGATGTAGTCCTTCTCGCGGTGGACCATGTCGATGCAACGGCCGGCGGCATCAAGCACCACCACGAAACGCGCGCATGCGCGCAGCAGCCGCCCGTCGCGCACAGCTTTCTCGACCGAGCTAGCGTAGTCGGGATGATCCTCCTTTGAGAGAGGCTTCCTGAGATGGATCGCATTCAAGGAACACCTCCATTGTCAGAGTTGAAAACTGCCCAACGATAGCAGAGTTGGATGCGAGAGACAAACCGGCCGTTACTCTCCGCTCCGGATGTCTTTCGTCTGAATGGGGCTCTCGATGCCCGGCGACCACGTCGCGTTGATGGGCCCGAACTGCTTCTCGTACTCTGCGACCTGATGGCCGAGGCTCTGCAGGAGTCGCTTCATGTGCTGGGGCGTGAAGGCGTACGCGGTCGCGTTCTCGCCGACCGTCATGAGCACGACGAAATGCTCCTGCGTGTGCCCGGCCACGACGTTATCGCAGAACTGCTTCGGGATCTTATTGAAGTCCATGACGGCACTATATACCCGCGCCGGTGATGAGTCCAAAGAGCCAGAGGACTAGGTTGAAGAACGGCATGGCAAGGATGAAGGAGAACACGATGAGGAAGAGGATGAGCGAGAGCGCGCCCATCGCCCGCACGCGCTGCTCGAACCGGTTCATGCCGCTCGCGAGGTGCCACGGCAGCGCCGCCCGCAGCGTCGTGAAGCCGTCGAGAGGCGGGAACGGGATGAGGTTGAAACAGCCGAGGAAGAGGTTGATGAAGGCAATGGTCGCGGCGAGCGTCACCGCCGGCGCCGGGAGCCCAGCGGGGCCGCCGTAGCGAACGAGGAGACCGAAGATGACGGCGAGCAGGAGGTTCGTCGCGGAGCCGGCGACGGCGACGAGCGCCTCGCCCCACCGCTGATTCTTGAGGTTGTACGGGTTGTAGGGGACGGGCTTCGCCCAGCCGAAGAGTATCGGCGAACCCGAGAAGACGAGGAGGGCGGGAATGAGAACGGAGCCCATGAGGTCGATGTGCGGCAGCGGGTTGAGCGTGAGGCGTCCCGCGAGCCGCGCGGTCGGATCGCCGAGGGAATTAGCGGCGTAGCCATGCGCCACCTCGTGGGCGATGACGGAGAGGATGAGCACGATGAGGGCCAGCGCGGTGTCCATATTGCCGATTCGATTTCTTATGCTACCATGCGACGGTCATGGCACGCGTCTGCGACATCACCGGCAAGAGCACGCAAATCGGCGGGCGGTATTCGAACCGTACCCGCGCGACGCAGTTCAATCCGTCCGGGAAGGTCCGCCGCAAGGCCAATCTCCAGAAGCGCCGCGTCTACGTCCCCGAGCTCGGCAAGACCGTCATCATCGACGTGTCCGCAAAAGGGCTCAAGACCATCAAGAAGAACGGCGCATACGCCGCCCTCAAGAAGGCGAGCATCATCTGAACGCCTAGTCCTGCGCGACGACTGATACGCCGTCGGAGACGTAGGTCCCGACGGGCGTCGTCGATGCGATAGCGACATCCGTCTGCAGAAGGTCGGCGTCGAGCGTCGCGAGCCACGCGGCTGCGCGCGGCGAGAGATCATCTTCGACGAGGAATGACGTCGCGCCGTACGAGATGCGCAGCGCGAGCGCGCCGTCCGCGGGCGCCGTGCTAGGGAGCGCGCGATCGGGCCAGAGCACGTCCGCGACGACGCCGTCGCCGAGCGTGATGCGCGTGCCCCGCGTCGCGACGACCTGCCGCAAGTCTGGAGCCGTGCCTGCCGCACCCGCGAGCGCAGCCTCGACGCTCCGCGAGCCGCGTGCTGCCGGCCGGATGAGGTAGCCGACCACGTAGCGCCCGAGTACTTCCGGTGCGCCGCCGGCCGTCTCCGCCGTCATGCTCGTGAGCGCGACGGCGTCGATGCGGCGGTCCCACTCGGGAAGCGCGGTCCCGAGCGCGCGCACGATTCCCGCATCGGGACCCGTATCGATGAGGAACGTCGTTCCGCGGGGCGTCCGCACGAGGACGGCCGTTCCCTTCCCCACCGGGATGACGGTGACCGCGAGGACGTGCGGCGCGAGTATCGTGCGGTAGACGAAGGAAGTCAGCAGAGCGAGACCACAGACGATCACCAGGTAGCGGCGCGGCGCGAGGAGGCGCTCCATGGGTGAAGTATAGCCGCTCGCGCGTGCTACAGTTCCGATATATGACGTACGAAGCAAAGAAATTCGACCTCCCCGAGCTTAAAGGGCTCTCGGAGAAGCAGATTAAGGTGCACCTTGGCCTCTACGAGGGATACGTGAAGCACGTGAACCTCATCATGACTACCATCGCCGCATACGGGAAAACGGAAGATGAGGGCGGCAGGTACGCAATCGCGGAACTGCGCCGGCGCCTCGCGTTCGAGTTCGACGGCATGCGCATGCACGAGTACTACTTTGAGCAGTTCGAGGGCGAGAAGGGCAGCGATTCCGCATCAGGGCTCGCGAAGGCCGCAGCCGAGAAGTACGGCAGCGGCGGGAACTTCATCGCGCATATCAAGGAAGTCGCCGGCAGCCGCGGCATCGGCTGGGTCGTGGTCTACTATGACCCACGCGGCGCGACCATCCACACGGCATTCGTGAACGATCACGAGCTCGGCCAGCTCGCCGGCCTCCCTATCCTGCTCGCGCTCGACCTGTGGGAGCATGCCTTCATGGTCGATTATGTCCCGGCGGAGAAGAAGAATTACGTCGGCGCCTTCTTCGACAACCTCAACTGGAGCGTCGTCGAGAAGCGTTTCGACGCGGCATGCAGGTGAACGCGCCTCGTCATGAGCGCGGGCCGGCGATTGCAAGCGCAATCGCCGGCTTTTTGTATGTGCGGATGGATATGAACGCGAGGAGCGCATAGGCGTCGATGACCCACGCGAAAGGAAACGCCGGGATGACGAATGTCGCGGCCGGCAAGGATGCGGCGACACGCGCGATGAGGATGAGGTAACCGGTCGCGAGATACGCCGGGAATCCGAGCGCGACGGCAGCGAGCGGCGCGACGTGCCCGAAGAGCATGCCGGCGAATCCGGCGAGCGCCGCGGAACCCATCGCGAGCGGCACGAGCGGCATCACGAGGAGGTTCGCGGGCAATGCGGCGAGCGAAAGATTGCCGGTGTCGTAGAGGAGGAGCGGCAGGACGGCGAGCTGCGCCGCCAGCGTCGTCGCGACGGCATTCCGCCAGAACGCGCTCGCAATGCGCTTCTCGATGAGCGGTGCGAGCCAGATGAGGCCGGCGGTCGCTGCGACCGAGAGACCGAACCCGGGACTGAACGCGAGATAGAGCGGGTTCCAGAGGAGCATGAGGACGACGACGGCGAGAAGCGCGCGTCCGGCGGCATAGGTGCGCCCCGTCGCGCGCGCATAGAGGGCGATGAGCGCCATGAGTGCAGCGCGCACTGCGGTCGCGGACGTGCCGGCGATGAGCACGAAGAGGATGAGTGCCACGGCGCCTGCGCCCGCGCTCGCTTTGCGCGAGACGCGCATGAAGCCGAGCGCCGCCATCACCCACTCCGCGACGACCATGACGTTGTAGCCGGAGAGCACGATGACCTGCACAAGACCCGAGCGCACGAAGGCGCCCTGCAATTGCGTGCCGAGACCCGACTTCCCGCCGATGATGATGCCGCCAGCGAGGGATGCGTACGGTTCCGGCAGGGCCGCATTGAGCCCGTCGAGGAAGGCATGCTTCACGCGCGCGAACATCGCGGCAGGTGCGTACCATGGCGCCGCCGCTTCGATGCGCGCGGACGCGTACTCGAGCAAGTAACGGACGCCGTCGACTTGCAGATATTTTTCATAGCGGAACGTACGCCCGTCGTCGCTCGCGAAGGGTTGCGGCAGGAGGAGCGTTCCGGAGACGCGCACCTGGTCGCCGACTGCGAGCGCGACGGTGCGCGGGATGACGGCGAGCATCTTCGCCGTCGTCCCATGCGCAGCGACACGGAGCGTGACGCGCTGGCTCGCATCGCGCATGTCCGGATCGGCGATGACAACGCCGTCATATGACACGCGATGGCGCAAGTCATCCGCGAATGCCGCCGGCAGCGGCGTGTCGGCGATAGCGGCGCGCAGCATGCCGAGCGCGAGCGCGAGGCAGAAGACGGCACCGATGGCGTATGCTCGCCGCGGCATGAGTGCCCGCATGCCGGCGAAGAGGAGCGCGAGAAACAGGGCGAACACGATCGGCGGCCAGCCGAAAATAAAAATCGAGCGGAGGGCGACCCCGCTCGAAAACCCGCCGGTGAGCGCGACGAGGAGCCCCATGCGCTCATGGTAACAGGGCGTTGGAGACGAAATGCCGCAGCAGTACTTCTTGTTCCTCTCTCGGCTGAAAGCCGGAGCTGGCGAGGGTCACCGTGACCCTCACTCCCTCCGCCTCCGAATCGAGGTGATAACGGATCTGACTCAACTGCATTTCTGAGGACGGCTGGCCTTCCTCTTCCAGCAGTTTGCGAAGGTTATGCTCGACGAACTGCTTCGCACCCTGCAATCGCCGCTGCTTTTCGGTAATGGGGACTGTCACGGGAACCTCCTCGAAATTTACGATACTGGGAACCAGTTGTACCACAACTAGCGGCCGCATCAAGCGCCGCGTAATGGTTCAATAGCTTGGACGCGATACCATCGCGTCATGTACACCAAGAATCCATACATGCCCAAGGTGAGGAGAGACGCCGCCGCTATGGTGCGGCACGGGCATTCTCCGACCGAGGCCGGCCGACGGTTCGGGGTC
>DATKSU010000014.1:0-45999 GCA_035531495.1 Minisyncoccota bacterium
CCGATTGACCTGGTGCAGATCAACCGCACGCTGCCGAAGTATCTTGCGGCATACAACGGCACGCGGCACCACTTCGGTCTCGACCTCAAAACGCCGCTGTCAGTATTAGCAGAGTGCGTCCAAGCTATTGATTAGAAAACGCCGGTCCTTCGCCGCACGCATGGGAAAACGAAGGGCCGCCCGGAGGGCGGCCCATGAAGATGGGATAACGGAATGTCAGATCCGCTCCCCGTTCTTCGCGCGGAGGCACTGGTCGAGCGCCTCGTACTCACGCGACGGCAGATACAGGAAGTAGCCGCCGCCGTTGCCCGTGTACTCGCGCGCGAACGCCGGCGCAGTCGCTCCGGAGAAGGTGAACGGGTGCACACGCTGTCCCGTGCCGATGACGATGGTGCCGATACCGCCTTTCGGATCAGTGAGGACGAAGCCCACTTGGGGAACCATGTCGTCGGAAGCGTCGGGCGGCAGGTACGTGAAGGTATGGCGGCTGCAGAAGCGGTACTTCCCAGGTTGGGAAGCCGCCATCTTCTGCTGTGCGGTCGCGAAGCTCTTCGCCGTCCACGATACGAGGGATTGGCGGCCGAGGACGCGCCCGTCGGCCGCGAAGGGGAGTGAAGCGAAGGTAAGCGCGAGCATCGCGCTGATGATGAGTCGCATGGGATCTCCTTTAGACGTTGTGGAAAACAACCCGTACTCCGGCGGCAAGCCTACCGCTCTTTCCAGAATAGTCAAACAACAATAGAGAAGCCGCCTGGCGGCGGCTTCATGACGTGTCGCGTTCCGCTAGGGCGTCACTGCTCTGGGCAGCCATGCCAAGGGAAGCTCTAACTGCGGCTCGTGCTCCAGAACGTGCGCGATACCTCGCGGCGCCGGCAGGTTCCCATACCTGAACCGCGCGTCGGCGAAGAGCTTGTCCGCAACGCCGATGAGCGTCTCGCGATCCCCTTCGTCCAGATCCCGGTCGCGCTCGATGGCGAGCCGGTAGTGATAAAGCTCGTTCAAGGCGATGAAGATGTTGTCCGCGGCCCTGCGCGGCCCGTCGAGCAACTCTCTCCGAGTCAGCGCCCCTACCGGAAGCTGTCCGGGCATCTCGGCCGCAGTGGCCCATCTCATGCCCACGTTCTTGAAGAAATCCTTCGCTCTCCTGCTCGCGTATCCATTCCAGGCGGGTAAGAGGATTCTCGCGAAGGCCAGGTAGACGAGCAGCATCACCGCCGTCGTCGCGACTGCGGAAAGGGTCGCGCCCTCGAGGCTGGCAAGCCATGACAGGCCGACGATGCCGCCGACGGACAGCGATACCGCGATGATCCAGGTTGGCGAATCATCGAGCTGATACGCGAGGAAGTTGAGGAAACGACGGACGGAATCGAACATGAGGCACCTCCTCCGATGAGCTCCCGGACGAACCGGCAGCGTTGATTAAAAACGAGCAACCGTGCTTGGTGTAGCACGTGCGCCGCGGCAGGGCAATCCGATAGTGCACAGGCGTATACTGGACGCATGATAAAGAAGAAGATAGGCAGGAAGTACGTCGTCGTTGGGGAGGCGAAGACCAAGAGCGGGAAGCTTCGACGGTTCGGCACGTATGCGACGCTCGCGGCGGCGAAGAAACGCCTCGCGCAAGTGGAATTCTTCAAGCACCGGGCGAAGACGAGATAAGAAAACCGGCGCGGTTGGACCGCGCCGGTATGCGTTCAAACCGAGTTCAGGCAGAGAACGATGTTCTCGCGTCGAGCTGCGCCTTGCGGCGCTGGCCCGAAACCGTGAGCCGATAGACGAACGTAGAGCGGCCGCCCGGGCGGGAGACGTTCGAAAAGTCTTCCCGGCTCCGGACGAAACCCCGCTCCTCGAGCCGCTCAAGCGCGTTAGACGCTTCGGGCGGATAGATTTCCCTGCGCCCGCTGCTCCGCTCCATCGCTTCCCGAACCTGGCTGGCGCTCATCCACCGGTCTTCGCAGGCGGCGAGCCATGCTTCATCCGCATCGTTCTCCACGCGCGCTCCTCTAATCGGTTGTGGTCGAAAGTGTTACCCCGTCCCTAATTAAGTACGGAAACGTCCGTTAGTCAATGCGCACCGCGCCTCGAGCGCCTGCTATGCTTACCTGCATGAGCCTGAAGACGTATGCGATCGCAATGGTGGCCGTGGCGGCCGCCATCGGTATCATCGCGGGACTTGTCATCGTCGGAACGCGCACGGTCGTCGCGCCAGCGGGCACGACCGCGACCTCGACCGGCGCCGGTGGCTTCGCACCGTACGACTCGGGCGTGCGCGGGACGGTCTCGCTCGGCCCCATGTGTCCTGTCGAGCGGATACCGCCCGATCCCGCGTGCGCGCCGAAGCCGTACGCGACGACGGTAACGGCGTACCGCGCCGGCAGTATGCAGGCGTTCGCGACGGGTGCGTCCGACGCCTCGGGCGCGTTCACGATATCGCTGCCGCCGGGCTCCTACACACTCGAAGCCGCGGGCGGGAAGCCCTTGCCGCGTTGCGCCCCGGTCACGGTGGAGGTCGGGCCGATGGGCTATGCGACTGCCGACATCTCATGCGACACGGGCATCCGCTAGGGAGGCGCATGCTACACTGAATCTTTCACGCCAACGTCGGAATCACATCATGATCGAGTGGAATAGGGTCACATGGTATTCGAAACTCATCGCCGTCATCGTCTTCGTCGGCACGTTCGTCATCGCCTTCGATCTCGGCGTCCAGTGGGAACAGATCCAGGTGCAGAACGCGCTCCAGGCGAGCTGGGACGCGAGCCAAGATGCCGGGGCGGGCGCGCACTGCGGCGGCTTCATCAAGGATGCGCCAACGTGCGCCGCGGGCTACCATTGCCAGCTGGACACGAGCCGGCCGGACATAGGAGGCACGTGCGTGCCTGACACGTCGACCTCGACGCCGTCCTCAGGCGGCGTCTCCGGCGCGCCGATGATTCCGGCCTGGGCCGCGGGGATGACCATCGTGCGGTCGAACGACCAGGGGGCGACCATCCGCCTCCAGAAGAACGAGCGTTTCGCCGTCGAGCTCGGGACCTCTCTCGATTGGACGATATCCTTCAGGCCGGTGGGTTCCATCACACACGTGCCGAATTCCGTCGACACGGGCGGCTTCCAGGGCGTCTACGAAGCCGTGCAAGCCGGCACGACGACCATGACGGCCGTCGGCAAGCCAATCTGTACGGCCGGTCAGATGTGCCCGCAGTTCATCTTCCACACGACGGTCACGTTCGTCGTCGGCAGCTAGCTCCTTGCATCGGGGGTATAATCCTCGGATGACGCAGGGTCAGGCGCTCGCAATCCTCAAGACCGGCGCGAACATATTCCTCACGGGCGAGCCCGGGAGCGGCAAAACACATACGGTGAATGAGTTCGTCGGCTGGTTGCGCGCGGCCGGCATCGAGCCCGCCATCACGGCGGCAACCGGCATCGCCGCGACGCACGTCGGCGGCTTGACGCTGCACTCCTGGAGCGGCATCGGCGTGAGCGACACGCTCTCGCGCGCCGAGGTTGACCGCATCGCGGGGAAGGAGCACGTCGCGCGCCGCATTCAAAAGGCGAAAGTGCTCATCATCGACGAGGTCTCCATGCTCGGCGCGCGGACGTTTGAGCTCGCCGACCGCGTCTGCCGCGAGGTGCGCCGAGACACGCGGCCGTTCGGCGGCATCACGGTCGTCCTCGTCGGCGATTTCTTCCAGCTGCCGCCCGTCTCCCGCGGCGAACGGATGCCGTTCGCGTATGAATCGGCGACGTGGCGGGAACTGAATCTCGTCATCTGCTACCTCACCGAGCAGTATCGGCAGGACGACCCCGCCTTCCTCAGCGCGCTCTCCGCCATCCGCTCGAATGCGGTCGAGACGTTTCATTATGAGCTGCTCATGGCGCGGACCGTGTTCACCGACGGCCCGGCGGACGCGCCGAAGCTCTTCTCGCACAATGCCGACGTCGACCGCCTGAACGCCGTCGAACTCGCGAAGCTCCCGGGGCGTGCGAAGACGTTCATCATGAATACGAGCGGCCGAGAGCCGCTCGTCGAAGGGCTCAAGCGCGGATGCCTCTCGCCGGAGGTTCTTGAGCTCAAGGAAGACGCGGCGGTGATGTTCACGAAGAATTCGCCGACTGGCGCGTTCGTCAACGGGACGCTCGGCCGGGTCATCGGCTGGAGCGCGGACGGCCTGCCGGTTATCGAGATTCATTCCGCCGCCGGCGGAACGCGCGCCGGACGGACGGTCGTCGCCGAGCCGATGGAGTGGCAAGTCGCCGAGGACGGGAAGGTGCGCGCGAGCATCACGCAGGTGCCGCTGCGGCTCGCGTACGCGATGACGGTGCACAAGAGCCAAGGCATGAGCATGGATGCGGCCGTCATGGACCTCTCCCGCGCGTTCGAATACGGCCAGGGTTATGTCGCGCTCTCGCGCGTGCGCTCTCTTGCGGGAGTGCATCTCCTCGGCTTGAACGCCCGCGCACTCGAGGTGCATCCGGACGTCCTCGCGCATGACGCGGGACTGCGCGCCGCCTCTGAAGCTGCAGACGAGGCCTTCGGTGCGATGCCGGAGGCGGAACTCACCGGTCTCCACCGGCAGTTCATCAAAGCCATGGGCGGCGCCTGGCCGCGCGAATCGGCGTCCCACGGCTCGGCAAAGGCCTCCGCTGGCATCCCGGGGCGGCTCGCGGCGACACTTCAGGCGGTGCGCGATGAGCGGACGCTCGCGAATGCGGCGAAGGCGCGCGGTCTCGCCTCCTCGACCGTCGTGAAGCACCTCGAGGAGCTCGCTGCGCTCGGCACGCTCATGCGCGACGATTTTATGCATCTGCTGCCCGACGAGATCGCGCTCGGCGAGATTCGCGAAGCGCTCGCGTCGATACGCGGCCCGAAACTCGCGCCCGTCTGGAGCGCGCTCGGCGGACGGTACTCTTTCGAGACGATACGGCTTACGCGGCTCGCGCGAGAGTAGCAGCCGGCTGCCGCCCGCCCGTGCCGCCGATGCGGCCGACGAGCACGTACGAGAGCATCTTGAACGACTCCGTGACCTGCATCCAGAAGAACGACCAGATCCAGACGAAGGCGATGATCCAGAGCGGTACGGGGGCGGTGAAGAACCCGTAGGCGGCCCAGAGCGTGGCGAGGAGTTGCGTGGCCGTGACGGCGGCGATGACCTGCCAGCTCGGGAAGAAGCGGAACCACGGCTCTTCCGTGTGCGCGACGTAGATGAGCATGTGGCCGGAGACGACGAGCTGGAGGAAGAAGAGCGTCTGTATCCACGGCCACGGCAGGTGGAGGTAATAGTAGGTGAGGTAGAGCGTCGCGATGCTGTTGGCGATGCCGACGAGGCCGTAGAGGAGGGAGAGGACTGCGCGCTGCTTCACGTTGATGGCAGCTGGCGCCTTCGGTATGCTCACTCGGTCGAACGCGATGGAAATGATCGGCACGTCGTTCAGGAAGGCGAGGAGAAGGACTTGGATGGGCGTGAGCGGGTAGTTGCCTACGACGACGCCGATGATGAGAATGGTCATAATGAGGCGCGCGCTCTCGGAGATGCGGTAAAGGGAGTAGTGATAGAGCCGCATGAATACCATGCGCGCCTGCCGGATGGCGGTCGCAATGATGGCGAGGCCGTTCGAGAGGAGAACGATATCGGCCGTCTCGCGCAGCGCGTCCACGGACTTCGCGACCGCGATGCCGACGTCGGCATCGGAGACCGAGGGTATGTCGTTCGCGCCGTCACCCGTCACTGCCACTCGCGCGATCTTCTTCGCCGCCTCGACGGCCGTGTACTTGTCCTTCGGCATGACCTCCGCGAAACCGGCCGCGCTCGGCAGCTCGGCCGCGAGCTCCTCCGGATTGTCGAAGATGGAGCGGCGGTAAATGGTGCCTGAAAGGCCGAGCGTATGGGCGACATCCCGCGCGATAGGGAGGCCGTCGCCGGTGAGCATCTTCACGCCGATGCCCTGCGCGTTCATCTCCTTGACGGTCGCCGACGCGTCGGCGCGGAGCGTATCGGAGAGGAGGATGAGCGCGACCGGCTCCATGGAACGTTCCTCGCGCGAGTGCTTCGCAACTGCGGCGAGGAGCGCCCGGTCGCCGCGATCCGCCGCCGCGTCCACGGCGTCGGCGAATGCCGCGCTCGTCGCCGTGTCGAAGCGGCAAAGCCTCGCGACCGTTGGCGGCGCGCCGAACGTCACCGTCCATGGCGAACCGTCGCGCTCGACGATGGTCGTCGTGCGCTTGCGCTCGGAGTCGCCTGGGATGAGCCTCGTCTGCAGGAGGAGCGCGAGATGCTTCGCAGCCGCAGCTTCGCGGATAGCCGTCTCGAGCGGATTGACTTCCGCGGCATCGGTCGCGCTCGCCGCAAGCATGAGCGCTTCGTCTTCCTTCCATGGGCCGAACGTGACGACGGAGGAGACGTGGATCTTGTTCTCGGTGAGCGTGCCCGTCTTATCCGAGAGGAGCAGGTTGACGTTCGCGAGATCTTCGAGCGCGGAGAGGCGGCGCACGACGGCGCCGCCCTTGGCGAGCTCGAGGACGCCCGCGCTGATGATGAGCGACATGACGGTAGGGAGCGCGACCGGGATGCCCGCGATGAGGAGCGAGATGTCGAGCGAGGCGAGGTCGGTAAAAGAGCCACCGCCGAAGTAGAGGACGGCCGTGAGGATGGCGATAGCGACGAGTGCGAGCACGGCAAGGAGCTTCGAGATGGAGACGATATCCTCCTCGAGCGCGGAGCGCTTCTTCGCGAGCTCGAGCGTCTTCACGGCGGCGCCGAAGTAGGTGCGATTGCCAGTCGCCGTGACCGTCGCTTCGCCGGAGCCCGTCGCGACGAACGACGCGGAATAGACCGTGTCGCCCGCCCCTTTCTCTTTCGGGAGCGATTCGCCCGTGAGCATGGACTCATTCACGGAGAAGTTAGTCACGTTCTCGAGCCGCGCGTCGGCGGGGATACTCGAGCCGACGCGTAGCGCGATCCGGTCGCCCGGGACGACCTCTGCCGCCGGGATACGTTTCCAGACGCCGTCGCGCATCACGCGCGCGTAGAGTGCGAGGTGCTCCTCGAGCTTCTCGACGGCCTGGTTGGCCTTATGCTCGTGCCAGACCTGGATACCGTAGTTGGCGAGGAGGAGGGTGAAGATGAGCGCCGCATCGGCCTGCTTGCCGCTCGCGTACGACAAGACGGCCGCCGCGATCAGCATGAGCGGGATGGGGGAGAGAAACCAGTGGAGGAACTTCAAGAACCCGCTCTTCTTCTTCGCGGAAAGCACGTTCGGTCCCGTTTGCGTGAGGATGCGTTTCGCTCCTATCTCGCTCAAGCCGCGCGGATGCACGGCGGTTCCGACGGAACCGCCCGGGGCATCGGGGTGCGAGCGCTCGGGATGGGTGAGTGCTCGGCTCACGATAGGTTAACGTCGCTTATGCCGCGCGAAGTGGAAGCAGGAATAGGAGAGATACCCGGCGATGATGACGCCCGCCCATGAGATCCACATCGGGACGATGATCGTGCCGAGCAGGACGTGCCAATCGAAGAGAAGGCGCGCCAGATGCACGAGGGCGACGATGAGGAAGATGAAGCCGGCGAGGACGAGCAGATTACGCTCCGAGGGGGACGCGACCGGGAGGCGCATGTTCCAACCGAGGTGGATGAGGAGCAAGAGGAGCGCCGCGTCGAAGAGCAAGATGACCGGCACCATCGCTGCCGTCCACGTGATGCCGAGGAGCGACATCGGGAGGATGCCTGCCCACGAGAACCAGAGCACGCTGATGAGGTCGGCGATGACGAGGCCGGCGCCGACTTTCGCGACTTCGCGAAGCTTATGATGATTCATGGAAGGTGGTTACGGGGATAATAACCTCACGTCGGGCGCTACGAAGCGCCACTTTCTCTAGTATGACGCGAAAATCGCGAGACAAAAGCGGCGCGAGTGCATAACTCGGTCTCATCACGGCGCCGGATCGCAGGATGCGCATATGCCGAGCGCTTCGAGCCGGTCGAGATACGCGAGCACGGCGTTCACGTACGCGGCGTGGCTCCACGTGAGCGGCGCGACCGAACACTGCGTCCCGTCAGTCGCCGAGAGCTGCTCGGACAGGACGCCTGAGGGCTGTGCGTGCGCGGCGACCCACTCGAAGACGTCGCGCACCTTCGCGAAGTCGTCCTCGGTCTTCGCGCGTGCGGTGAGGTATTCGGCGTGCCACAAGGTCGCGATGAACCACGGATTGCTGCGGCTACTCGTCGCGTAGTACTGGTCGCCTTCATAGCGCGCGATACCCGCGCCGACTGAGAGCCGGGTCGCGGTGTCGGCGAACGCCTTCTCGAGCCGCGGATCCTCGGGTGGGAGAACGCCGAAGGCGAAGACGCCATACGGGCTCGAGAGGTCCGGCGTGTGATCGCAGACCGTCTCGCCGTCGGAGGTCGTGAGCATCTTCGCGAACCCGCCGGCCACCGGGTCGAGGAGATGCTTCAGGATACCTTCCTTCACCTCGGCCGCCGCACCCAGGTAGAAGCGCTCGCGGTCCTCCTTGCCGAGGAGCCTCGCGAGCGAGGCGGTGCCGACGAGCGCGCCGTAGACGGCCGCGGCCGTGTACGTCGCCGTGCCGTGCTTCTCCTCCCAGAGGTCGTACGACGCCTTCGGGAGGCCTGTCGCCGGGTCCCGGTATTCGACCATGAAGTTCGCCGCCTTCTCGATGAGCGGGTTGTAGAGCTTCTCGATGAACTCGAGGTCGCGGCCGTGCCGGTAGTGGTCGGCGAGCGCCCAGATGACGATCGCGGTCTCGTCCTCCTGGATAGGCAGCTGCTCGACGCCATCCTTGATCCACGGCTGCCACGACGAGCCGAGCGAGCGGTCGGGCAGGTACTTATGCATGAAATAGCCCTCCTTCGTGATGACGGCGTTGCAGAAATCGAAGAAGCGCTCGGCGATGTTCGTGTCGCCCGCGCGCTCGAGCGCGAGCGCGGCGTACGCGGCGTCGCGCGGCCAGACGTAGGCGTAGGTGTCCTCCTTGAACTGCAGGACCTCCGCGTCGCTCGAAGCGATAATGCCGCCGCCGTCGTCCACGTGCGCCCGCACGAACATGAGCGATTTCTTGAAGAGCGCGATGGTCGCCTCCGACATCTTATAGAAGCTCCACGCGTACTTGTTGCACCACGCCCGCCAGAAGTCGCCGGCCGTCTTCACGAGGTGGTCCGGAGATTTCTTGAGGACATAGGCGTTCAGGTCGAGGACGCGGTCGATGGAGTCGCCCGCGGCGAGCCAGTAGCGAATGGTCTTCTCGCCGCCGCCGCCGTACTGCCCGTAGAAGCCGATGATCGAGTCCACCGAGCCGTGCTCGATGGCGTTGCCTGAGAGCGTGCCGTCCTCGGCGTCGCGGTACGTGCCGTCCCGCCCGTCGATGTTCGCGAGGCCGACGGCATACTCCGAGAACGTCGCGTCGTCGCATTCGCCGTTCACGAGGAACGCGCGCTGGTCCTTGTAGTGGATGATGGTATGCGATTTCGGATCGAAGTATGCCGTGTCGCCGCCCGGCACGCGGCTGATCTCGAAATCGTGCGCGAAGTACACCCTGAGCTCGCGCGCGCGGTCGACGAGGTTCGCGACCGTGACGCGGCGCAGGAAGATGGGACTCTCGTTGTAGACGATGTCGCGGAAGGAGAGTCGCACGCCCCGCCCCGCGTGCGCAGCCGTGATGCGGCTCTCGAGCGAGTTGCTGTCGCACTCGACGCGGATGTCCCAGCCCGGGTCCTCGGAGAGCCAGGAGAGCGAACCGTCGCAGTACACGCCGATGCGATGCCGGATCTTTCCGCCCGCGTGGTTCTCGAGTCCTGCATGCGGGAAATAGATGTCGCGCGCTTCGCCGAAACGGTCGAGCGTGATGAGCAGGGAACCGTTTCCAAGGACCAGGGAACGCATACCGTTATGTTACCGCGGTCCGCAGGCGCACCTGCATGTCCTTGAGCGCATTCATATACGCGGTGTACGCGTCGTACGGGGACGTGTAGGGAGAGAAGTACGCATGCACGTCGCCATCGTTGAACCATTTCGTGCACATGTAATAAAAGTGGTCGGACGTCTGGAGCCGGCGCCAGTCCTCGATGAGCGCGTCGTCATCCGTAGCGAGCACCGCCTCCTCGAGGCCGTACACGGTGCCGATAGCGGAGCGCTGGAGCTCGTTGCCGACCCAGGCCGTGAGGTCGCGGTCCGTGTCCGCCCAGGTGACGATGTTCGGGATATCGATCTCATCCTTCGGCGCATACGCCGCGACGACTTCCGACGGCGTCTTGAAATCGATGTGCGGCGCCTTGAGGAGCTCGTGGGGCATCCGGTCGAGGAAGGCGAAAATGCCCGTCGATTCCCATTGATGCTCGCCGAAGGTCTCGTAGTCCATGAAGAGGTTCACCGTGTCGCCCGGCGTCGCGGAAAGCCACTGCCCGAATTTCTCGGCCGTGAGCGGCCAGCCCGCCCACGACTGCGAGGAGAAGCGGAAGGCGACGTCGTCGGAGAGCCGGTAATTCTTCAAGAGAAGCCGCGCGTTCGTCGCGCCTTTCGGACGATAGACGTAGTTCGGACTCCGCCAGCCGAGGATCGGATCCCAGCCCTCGGTGAGGACGGCGCGATAGCCGTGCTCGTCGGCCCAGACACCGAGGTCGTTGCGGTACGAGAGCTCCGTGTTGCGGAAGACGGCCGGCACGACGCCGAAGAGGCGCCCGACCGCGCCCTGGTGCTTCGCCACCTGCCGCTCGAACTCGGGACGCGAATAGAAGAAGGCAAGCGAGTGGTAATACGTTTCGGCAAGTATCTCCACCCGGCCGGTCGCGACGAGTTCTTGGAAAAGCGCGAGCGTCTCGGGGGCATCGTGCTCGAGCTGCTCGAGCACGATGCCCGAGAGGGAGAGCGCGAACTTGAATTCCGGGTGCCGCGCGAGGAGGCCGGCGAGCGTCCGCGCGGCGGGGAGATAGGATTTCTCGGCGACCTTGCGCGCGATGCGGCGGTTATTGAGATTGCTCTCGCTCGCGTCGTTGAAATACTCGTGGTCGTTGCCGATGTCGAAGAGCCGGTAACGCTTCACGCGGTATGGCTGATGCACCTGCAGGTAGATGCAGACGGAGGTCATACCGCGGCAGGAACGCCGACGACCTCGTCGATGATGCCGCGCACCTCGCGCGCCGACCGCTCCCAGGTGAGCGTGGCCGCCTCGGCGGCGCCCTTCGCCGAGAGTTCGGCATGGAGCTCGGGCGATCCGAGCACCTGGAGGATGAGGTCCGCCATCTTCTCCGTATCCCAGAAATCCACAGTGAGGATGTTCTTCGCTGCTTCCGCGACGCCCGACTGCTTCGAGACGATGACCGGCGTCCCGGCGCGCATGGCCTCGAGCGCGGTGATGCCGAAGGGTTCGGAGACCGACGGCATGACGTAGAGGTCGGCGAGCGCGTAGGCCTCGTACTGGTCGTGGCCGCGCAGAAAGCCGGGGAAGAGGACGCGGTCGGCGAGCCCGAGCGCGGCTGCCTCGCGGATGACCTGCCGCTCCATGTCGCCCGAACCCGCGAGGATGAAGAGGACGTCCGGGTCGCGGTCGGCGACCCTGCGCGCCGCACGCACGAAATAATCGGGCCCCTTCTGGAGCGTGATGCGGCCCATGAAGAGGACGAGTTTGTAGCCGGCATTCTTAAGCGCGGTGAGGCGCGCGGGCGTCACGCCATCCGCCGCCGGCGCCGTTGCGTCATCGATGCCGTTCCAGACGACGCTCACTTTCTGCGGATGGACGCCATAGTGGCGCGTGACGGCCTCCTTCGTCCGGTGCGAGACGGCGACGATGCGGTCGGCCGCGTGCACGCCCGCACGCTCGAGGTCGTACACGGCTTGATTCACGCTACCGCCGGTACGATCGAACTCCGTCGCGTGAACGTGCGCGATGAGAGGTTTGCCCGAGACGCGCTTGGCTTCGCGGCCGGCGCCGAAGGAGAGCCAGTCGTGCGCGTAGATGACGTCGTGCGGTTCGCGCGCCGCGATAACCGCGCCGAAGCGCGCGTAGCGTCTGGTTTCCGCGACGAGATCCGAGCCGTAGATGGGCGTCCCGTCGGGCGCGACGGCGTATGAGGATGCCGAACCGCCAGCCCCAGACGCATAGGGGATGACGAGAGAATTAACGGCGTGCACGGTCACACCCGCGGCTTCGAGGTCCGCAAGCTCCGCCGAGACCATCTTCGCGAAGGGGACGGAGAGCGGGAGCTTCTTCGGCATCACGAACGTGATGTCGAGATTCTCGCCGGCGAGCGCGCGCGTGAGTCCGAGGCAGGCAACGCCGAGACCGCCGCTATTGAACGGCGGGAATTCCCAGCCGAACATGAGCGCGCGGAGCCGATGCCGGACGACCGCGATAGCGCGGGCGGTGGGCGTCTCGCCGCGCTCGTCCCGCTTCATGAAGAGAGCCCCGATGAGCGCACCGACTACGAAAAAGGAGAAAAGTAAAGCAACGATATACGCTACCAGAAGAGAGGAATTCATCGAATATGTCGAACATGTATACGATAGCATTCTGTCGCGTACTCGCTGGGGATTATGCACATGTGCTATACTCGCCCCAATGTTGGTGAACGTCTGCATCGCGAAGCTCCACCGGGCGACCGTCACGGACGCCGACCTGGATTACGTCGGCTCCATCACCATCGACGAGGCGCTCATCGAAGCGGCCGGCCTCCTTCCCGGGCAGATGGTCCAGATAACGAACGTCTCGAACGCCGTTTTATGGCGTACCTACGTGGTGAAAGGGGAGAAGGGGAAAGGGCAGATAATCCTCAATGGCCCGCCCGCCCGGCTCTTCCAGAAAGGCGATAAGGTCATCATCCTCGGGGAAGCCTGGGTAGAGGCCGCGGAAGCCGCGAAAATGAGCCCCACGGTCGTTTTCATGGATGAGAAGAACCGCATCACCGAGGTCAAGAAGGGCTCCCAGCCTGCCTGAAAATACGCCGTGTTTGCGCCCTTTCTGGAAGGGCGTATGATGCGCTGAGAAGCCCTTTGTAACGAGAGGGCATTTTTCGTCCCTCACCACAGGAGAGCACTGAATGGAAAAGGTGAAAAAACCATCGCTCGACCAGATTCTCGCTCATCCGGTCGTGCAGGCCGTAAACCCGCGCACACGCGACTTCGTCGCCATGCGCTGGCTCTCGTCAGCACTCAATCCCTATCAGAAGCACGGCATCGAGATTGGTGCGGCCATCGCCTTCATGAGCAATTTTCAGCACGTGAAGATGGTCGCCGCCTTCGGCATGATGCTGCATGACTACGTCAGCGGCGCGTATGACGGCATCGATACGCTCGTCGTTCCCACGAGCGGCAATACGGGGCATGGCATCGCCACGCTCGCCCGGGCGTTCGGCATCGAGAAAGTCACGGTAGTCATGCCGAGTGATGCGCCCGAGGCGAAGATGGGCGCTGTAAAGATGATTCCGTATGCTCGCCTTATCATCCCCGAAGGGGAGGGAAGCGTCGAAAGCGTCGCTCGCGAAGAAGCAGACCGGCCGGGCAGCTATCTGCTCGATCAGTATTCGCACCCCGGAAACGCACAGATTCATATGGAGTGCACCGGCCAGAAGCTCCTGCAGGCCCTTGGCGGCTGGGAAGACAATAAGCTCGGCCTCGTCGCCGTCGGCATGGGCTCGGGCGGGACGGTGACCGGCGTATCGCGTTTCCTCAAGACGTATCGACGGGACATCATCGTCATCGGCGTCCGGCCGAAGCTTGGCGAACGCGTCCCCGGGACGCGTGACAGCGAGCAGATGAAAGCGGTCGTGACCATCCCCTACGAGGACGCGGTGGATGACATCGTCGAAGTCGAACGCAAGGAATCCTTCACCCAGGCGCGACGGCTCATCCTCGAGGTCTATCCGCACGTGGGTCCCTCCTCGGGTCTCGCGTGTGTCGGCCTCTTCAAGTACCTCGAGCGGTCTCCCGACGTCCGCGAGCTCCTGCAGGGCAGACGAGCCGTGTTCTTCTGTCCGGATGGCGCGCAGCTCTATCCGGCACCGACCGCGGCGGAGCTCGATCCTGGCCAAGGATTGCGCCCATGACCCTTCGACCCCCCGACCGCAGCGCGGCCGGGGGATTCTTTTTGCATGCTACTATCTGCTCTAATGAAGACGCGCGCGCTGTACCTGCGCACCATCGTGTTCGGCGTCATCGACAGCTTGGTTTCCACGGTCGGGCTCTTAGCCGGCATCGATGTCGCGGGCGCTCCACACGCGACCATCGCGCTCACGGGCGTCGTCTACGCCTTCGTCGAGGCTTTCTCGATGGCGGTCGGGAACTTCCTCTCGGAAGAGTCGGCGGAGGAGTACGCGAAGAAAGCGGATGTCGACGACGGCCCGTCCTTCGGTGCGGCTATCATGATGTTCATCTCCTTCGTTCTCGCATCCTTCATTCCTATCGTCCCGTACTTCCTCTTCGTCGGCGAAGCGGCGCTCCTCGCTTCAGTCGGCATCTCCATCCTCGCCCTCTTCGTCGTCGGCATGTGGAGCGCGCGACTCGCGCGCCTTCCGCTCGTCTGGCGCGGCGTCCGGATGGTCCTTCTCGGGGGCGCGGCCATCGCGATTGGCGTCGTCATCGGCACCCTGGTACCCGTCGCCTAGCCGTTTCAGCCCTCACCACAACCCATTGACAAAGTATTGTCAATGTGCTATCTTGTAAAAACCAAGGTAGCTTCTCGCTATTTCGGTAAAAACTAATGCAAGCTTTTATCGGAGCCCTAGTGGGCTTTTTTCTTTTGTCCGGCGCCGCGGTGGCGATTCCGGCGTATGCAAACGCGCCGACCGCGCCTGCGCCGAGCTATACCGTCGCCATGACGGGTTATAACGCCGTTCCTGCTCAGACAGACGGCAGCCCGCTCATGACGGCCTCGGGCGCGTACTCGAACCCCGAGGTCGTCGCGGCTCGCTCGCAGGATCTCGCGAAGGAGCTCCCGTTCGGCACGGTCATCGAGATCCTCGGCCCCGCCGAAAAGGGCTCGACTTGCGGCTACGGTGTCGTCGCGCCCGTTATTGGTTATCGCGTCATCGCGGACACGATGAACAAGCGCTACACCGACCGCATCGACGTGCTGTTCAGCACCAAAGCGAACTACGTCATGGCCAACGGCACGGAGAAGAACGCCGCGACCATCCTCGGCGTATGCGACGGGGTCGCAATCCGCGTCGTCGGGCACATCGATCTCACGCACCCGGGCAATCTGCCGAAGACGCAAGCCGATCTCGCCGCGCTCGTCGCGGGCGCGGGCGCGCTCGCCGTCAAGTAACGCATACGCGCCGCAGAGCGCGACGCACCCCGTCATACCCGGCGGGGGCGCGTCCGTTTCTGGGGTATGCTGGACGCATGCGACGCCTCACGCGCGCGGAATCCGGCCTCATGCCGCACGAATACGAGACGCTCATGCGGCTCTCGACACCCGTCATGGCGCAGGACTTCCTCGACTCGCTCGCGATGAATTGGGAGAAGAGCGGGGAGACGAACATGTCCCCGCGCCGCGTCCTGCGCGATAAGAAAGCGCACTGCCTCGAGGGCGCCCTCCTCGCCGCCGCCGCGCTGTGGCTCCACGGCGAACGGCCGCTCATTATGAACCTCTCCTCGCGACTCGACAGCGGGGACGTCGACCACGTTGTCGCGTTGTACCGGCGCGGCGGCCGCTACGGCGCCGTGAGCAAGACGAACCATGCGACCATCCGCTTCCGCGACCCCGCCTACCGGACGCTGCGGGAACTCGCGCTCTCATATTTTCATGAATGGTTCATGAATGACACCGGAGAGAAGACGCTTGAGTGCTATTCGCGCCCACTCGATATGCGCCGCTTCGGCGCGGGGTGGCTCACGACCGAGAAGGATCTGCACGAGGTCGCGGACGCCCTCGGCGACCTGCCGCATCGCGACCTCCTGCCGAGAGGGAATTGGCGGCACGTGCGCCTCGCCGATCCGATGGAGCGTGCCGCGGGGAGTTTCATCGAGTGGCCGCGGTCTGATCCTCGGACCTAGGGTGCGGACGTGCCGGGCATGCCGTAATGCGTGGCGGCATGCCCGGCGGCCTGTTCCAGACCGTCACGGGGAGGGGAGAAGAACGACGCCATCGAACGCATCACCCAGCATGCCTCGCCGCGGCCGGATTTTTCCCCATGACCATCTTCGCCGTCGCGATGGCGTCGATTGGCGTCCTGACCGGCAGCCTCGTCACCGAGGAAGCGGAAGCGAAGGCCGCGCAACAGGCCTAGCCCACTCGGCGCACTATGAGGAAGGGCGTCATCTCGCTGTCTTGGCCAGCGGGATTGTCGGAGAGGAGTTCCCGGATGAAGGGTTCCGTGATGGCGCGCGTCGATTTTCCGAGCGAGAAAGCGCCGCGGTAATTCGCATCAATGATGACCGTCTCGGCGCCGAAGCTGTCGCGAATGGCGCGCGCGGCGCCGTCCGGGTTCTTCGGCGCGCGCTTCGCGTAATCCTTGAATTCGTCGATGGTCCAAGACATCGGGCAGTCGATGGATTTCGCCTGCTTACCGACGAAGTAATAGAAGGCGCCCTTGATGCCGAAGGGGCGCGTGAGCGCGGAGACCGCGGCGGCGAACAAGGTCCGCGGGTATCCCGCTTCCTCGATGAGGAGCTGCATCGCCGGAGCGGTGCCGTGGCCGAGCCCGCGGAACTGCGGGGTGCCGGCGTAATTCCGCACTTTGCGTGCGAGGAGCCGCGCGAGCCACGACGTCTTCACCGCGTCGGCGCGGATGATGCGGCCTTGGGTGACGCAGAGGACCTTCTCGCTGACGAACAATAGGTCGCCCGGCGCGAGACGCGGCGCGACGTACTCCTCGATGAGGACCAGGATGTCGGTATCGGCCGCCGTAAAAAGGCGGGTCTTCACGGGAATCCGCAGATATCGGACGCCGCGCACCGTCGTCTCGAGGGTTTTCCCTTTGTTCGGCTCGAATGGCGCGTTCATGGACGTCAGGTAGCCGGAGACGGTTCGGGAAGCGCCGGCGATCCCTGCGCGCGCGCGTAGTCGGCTTTGAAGAATCTCGTCGCCATGATGAAGATGGCGTACGTGATGAAGTACGCCGAGAAGACGTCGATGGAATAGTGTAGGTGCCCGAGGAGCACGGCCGTGCCGAGGACGACGGACGCGGCGAGGAACGCATAGCGGATAAGAGGCTTGTCCCAGAAGATGAGCGCCATGAGGAAGGGGAGTCCCGTGTGGCCGGAGAAGAAGAGGTCGTCGCCGGTGAAGAATATCCGGAAGAAATGCGAGGTGATGAAATAGTTCGGGTCGAGCGTCGCATGATACGGGTAGGGGCTGATGTGCGTGAGCGAGACGGAGATGGAGCGGATGAACGTGAAGAGCGCGACCGACTTGAGCGAGAAAGGGATGTAGCGCGGCCGCACGATGAGGAGCACGATGATGAAGGCCACCAGCGTGATTGCGCCGTAAACGAAGAGACCGTCCACGTCGAAAGCCGGCGTATTGCTCAGGATGATGTCCGTCACCGAATTGCTCGCCGACTGTGTGGCGTAATTCGTCGAGTAGAAGACGGCGACGATGCTCGCGGCGAGCATGAGGCCGCCGATGAATATCGATTTGAGGAATGCTCGGTCCTTGTAGAGAGACATGGCCGGGTAGGGGCAGTATACCAGACTCCGTTCGAGCCGCTCCGACGTTGGTATACTGGAACGACCGCCTCGCATGACGATTCCAGCCTTCATCGCGTTCCTCGAGAGCTCGAAATACGTGCTCATCTTCATCGGCTCGTACATCGAGGGCTCGGGCGTCATGATGGCGACCGGCCTTCTGTGGCACCTCGGTGTCGTGTCGTTCTGGCCAGCCTATGTCGCGCTTCTCACGGGCGACGTCCTGTCGGACATCATGTGGTATGGGCTCGGCCGCTACGGCGCGCGGCCGTTCTTCGCGCGCTGGGGACACCTCATCAACGCGACGCCGGAAATCATCGCGAAGATCGAACGGAAGTTCCACCAGTACCACACGCGCATCCTCGTCATCTCGAAGCTCACGATGGGCTTCGGCCTCGCGGCGCCCATCCTGACCGTCGCCGGCATGCTCCATGTGCCGTTCGGGCGTTACGTCGTTATCAATTTCCTCGGCGGCCTCGTCTGGATACTCTTCCTCATGACCATCGGCTACTATTTCGGCAACGTGCTGCAATACATCCCGAAAGACCTCCAGGTCGCGATGGCGGTGGCGATGCCGGTCCTGTTCCTGCTCGCGCTCCGCGCCATCAATAACAAGCTCGCGAAGCTCGACTGGTAGCGCCGTATGCTCTCCATCGTCATCCCCACTCGCGAAGAGGAAAAGACCATCGCCGAGACCTTGCGCGAGCTGCGCGACGTACTCCGGATGCCGCACGAAGTCATCGTCTCGGACGCGAGGAGCAGGGACCGGACGGCCGAGATCGCGCGCGAGCACGCGCACGTGGTCGTCGTCTTCGAGGGCGAGAAGCACACCGCTGGCATCGGCCGGAACGATGGCGCGAAGGCCGCGCATGGCGACTTCCTCGCCTTTATCGACGCCGACGTGCGCGTGCCGGACCCGAACGCTTTCTTCGCGCGAGCACTCGCGCATTTCGAGAAGGACCCGAACCTCGTCGGCGTGACGGGCCCGCAGTACGCGCTGCCGTCGGTCGAGACGTGGGCCGACCGTGCTTCCTTCGGCTGGCTGAATGCGGTCACCCGCTTCCAGAACAACGTGCTCCATCGCGGGGAAGCGTCAGGCAAGTTCATGCTCGTGCGCCGCGAGGCCTTCGAGAAGGTCGGCGGCTTCCGCGAAGATCTCGTCACGCGCGAAGATGGCGATTTCTTCTGCCGGCTCTCGAAAGCCGGCCGCACGTATTTCGACCCCGAGCTCAAGGTCTACCATGGCGCGCGCCGCGCGCACCGCATCGGCTGGGCGCGCCTCTGGTTCATCTGGACCATCAACGTCATCAGCGTCGGGCTCTTCGACAAGGCCGTCGCCGACGACTGGACGCCCATTCGCTGACCGCGCGTGCACGGGCGGCGTATTGACATTACGTGTCGTCGAATCCGGCCGCATGAACGATGTACCGTTCATGCGGCTTTTCTTTTTTCCTTTTCATGCTATTATTTTATTATCTATGCGGATCAGCATCGTGATTCCGGCCTATAACGAAGAGAAACGCCTCCCGGGGTGCCTCGCGGCCGTCGAGAGAGAGCTCGCGCGCACGCCCTGCGACGCGGAAGTCATCGTTGTGAACAACGCGAGCACGGACCGCACGGGCGAGGTCGCGCGCAGCCACGCGTGGGTCCGCGTCGTCGACGAATCGCGCAAGGGTCTCGTGCAGGCGCGCGACGCGGGCTACGCGGTCTCATCGGGCGACATCATCGCGCATGTCGACTCGGACACCCTCATGCCCGAGGGGTGGCTCGCCACCGTCCTCGCCGAGTTCGAGCGCAATGACCGGCTCGCGGCGCTCTCGGGCCCGTACATCTACTACGACCTGCCGCTCATGCACCGTGCGCTCACGCGCGTCTTCTATCTCACGGGATACCTTTCGCATGTCATAAACCACCACATCCTCCACACCGGCGCGATGCTCCAAGGAGGGAATTTCGTCGTGCGCCGTACGCATTTCGATGCGGCAGGCGGCTTCGACACCTCCATAAAATTCTATGGCGAAGACACCGACATCGCGCGACGCATCAGCAGGGTGGGAAGGGTGAAATGGACGTTCAAGCTGCCGATGCACACATCCGGCCGGCGGCTCGCGAAGGACGGCATCGTGAAGGCGGGCGTGCGCTACGCCGCCAATTACGTCTATACGCTCGTTCGCGGCAAGCCGCTTACTGAGGTGTACACCGATATCCGGGACGAGGCATGAAAAAAGCGCCCGGGACACGAAGTCCCGGGCGCACCTTCTTTACGCTTGAATCACAGCTGAGGCCCGAGGTACAAGAGCAGATACTCTTCAGCCGTCGCGGACGGCAACCTTCCTTTGCAGATCCGATAGCGGACGTGCTGCAGCGTGAAATCCGCAACGCATACGCGGAGCGCGAATACGAGCTTGATATGCGGCATACAATCAGGATTCTTGTACAAGTCGAGGGCCGCGATTCGCGCTTGCAAGTCGCTCCTCAGCGCTGCCTTCATGAGGTCGAGATTGTGCTCCGTCTCGCGGCACGAGAGATCGACGCGGGCCGGAGAGCCGAGCGTTCCCGGTCCGAATATCGGCGTCGCGTGCGCGATGGTGGTGGTGACCGCCAGGATTAATCCGACGATGAACGCGACGCGTATCCCCGGCATGACACAGAACGAGCAGAACGACACGAATCGATCTTTCGACACGATAATGCCTCCTTCGAATGGGTTGTCGGGGTTACGTCGGGAGCGTGATGACGCGCGTGCGGTGGGCCTGCGGAAGCAGGCCGTACAGCCTCATGCGATGCGAACGGATGAAGTCCATCGCGGCCTCGCCGAAGCACCGCAGATGCCACTGGTGCCGCACGATATCGCGCGCTTCGTTCCAGTTGTCCCCATGGGGGATCCAGAAGATGACGCACGACTGCGATAGGATGATACGTTCGCTACAGTTGCTGTTCGCGCACGCGGTCTTCTTGACCGATCTCGCCCCGACGTCATGCTGAATGATTTCCGGCGGCAGGGCAGCTTCTTGGCGGCGATACCGCACAATCTCCCGCATGACCGCGTCGCTGCAACAGCGGAGCTGATATTTCCGGACAGTGGCGGGCCGGGCTACGTACAGCAGCAGACCCGCCTCTCCTCGCGAAATGATATCCGTGCATTTGGGCGCGTGGCACCACCGCATAATCACCTTGCCGTTGTCGTGTGCCGGTGTAATCTTTTCAGTAGTCATCGGTACCCTCCTGGGCCGTTCGCGTGATGGTTCGTTCAGAGAGCAAGCGCTGGTAATCCCGCGCCGTAAGCTGGGTCGAAGACTAGCAGGGAGGTCCCGCGTCCGCAACAGGTCCGCTGGGGGTAAAAAATTCCGCCGGCGCATCGCGTCGGCGGCAACCGCTTGTCTCTATTCCATCGCGGCGTAGTATCTATCCGAGCAAACCGAGGAGCAGACCGGGCCGTCATCAGTATCTTTGAACGGTTTAGTCCCCTCTTTCAATTTTCCGCACATCAAGCATCGGAACGGCTGCACGAATGTCGCCTTCTGTACGTGCATTGATTCGACCAGGCTCATCTCCATGGCATCCTCCTACGGATGACCGCGTACGAGGTAAATCCTTATTGTACGAGCACACGTTCCGCCGATAAAGAACTGGCGCATTGACCTACTTATACGCTACTCCGTGCAGGCAGGTTGTAAAGGCCGTCCATGCAAAGGCGGGGGATTACGCATGGTATAAAGAGGGGCTATATGAATGCGCTCATCGTCTTTTCGGCAGAGTACCTCTACCTCCTTTCCATCGCGCTCTTCATCGGCTACGGGCTCATCTCGAAGCGGCGCAGGAGATTCTGGCTGCTCGCGCTGTTCGTGCTCCCAGCGAGCTATCTCACGGGCGTCCTCGCCGGGCACCTCTTCTACAATCCGCGCCCGTTCGTCGATCCGAACGTCATACCGCTCTTCGTGCATGAGGCGGACAACGGCTTCCCGTCCGACCATGCGCTCCTCACGGGCACGCTTGCCGCCATCGTCACCGCTTTCAACGTCCCGCTCGGCATCCTGATGTGGGCGCTCGCCATCATCGTGGGCGGTGCGCGCGTGCTCGCGCGCGTGCATCATCTCATCGACATCCTCGCTTCGTACGCTATCGCCATCGCGGCGACGTTCGTCGCGCGTTTCTTCCTCGACCGCTGCCGTCCAGAACGCGCGCCGATCGCCTTACAGGAGGCAGAGCGACACGAAGAACGCGACGCCGGATAGTATCGAGACGCCCCAGGCGATGCTGAAGGCGATAATCGGCCGGCGGCGCTCGCGGAAGACATTTCCGCCGCGCGCGGGTCCGCATCCGTCCCCGCCCGCATTGAATCGCGCGCCGGACGCGGTATGATTTCGATATGAAAGGATATCTCGCGAACATCGAGGAAGCGACGCTCGAGAATACCGACTACCGGCGCGTGCTTTATACGGCCAAGCACAGCCAGCTCGTCCTCATGAACGTGCGGCCGGGCGAAGAGATCGGTGAGGAAGTACACCATCTTGACCAGTTCATTCGTTTCGAGGCCGGGGAAGGGAAGGTGATACTCGACGGCGTCGAACATCGAGTCAAGGCGGACGACGCGGTCATGATACCGGAAGGAACGCGTCACAACGTCATCAACACGGGGTCCGAGGACCTGAAACTCTATACGGTGTATTCGCCGCCCGAGCACAAGGACAAGACGGTCGAGGCGACGAAAGCGGATGAGCACGAAGAGCATTTCGATGGCGTGACGAGCGAGTAGGGCACGGCAGACATTGCCCACGGGTTATACAGCGCTATTCACAGCTTCTCCACGCACTTTTCCGCACCTTTTCCTTGACACCGCACGCGCGTCAGCGGGACAATGGATGCAGTTCATTCTCCCTTGGGAAGAACCTTAGACACCTTACAGGTCCACACCACGTGCAGACGGGATGTCTACACTACCGGACCACCTATTATTCTTAAGGCTTCCTTCCCCCGAGAGGATGAACGGGCAAAGGGAAAGCCCCGTCGCGAGGCGGGGCTTCTCCCTTTTCCAGCTACGTATCGAGAGTCTAGTGATCTCCCGAATTGTCGGACGAGGTCGAGGATGCGGTGGACGATGCGTTCGCCGGTACCATGACGCCTTCCGAGCCGGACGAATCAGAGCTCGTCGAAGACGCATTGCCGATGTTGCCATGGTCGCCGCCTTCGCACTCCTTCTCCAACTCGTGATTGAGGTCAGAGCGGGTGCGCGGACCGACGAAGCCGAAGCCCGTCGAGGATGGCGTGCCAGAGGCGACGATGTTGTTCATCGCTTGCCAGCGCTGCACCGCTTGCTCGGTCTCGCTGCCGAAGTAGCCGGTCACGAGTCCGGACGGGTAGACGCTCTTGTCCTTGGCCAGGAATTGCTGGAGCCGCGTGACTTCGCCCCCGCTCGAGCCCTCATGAAGGTCGGTCGCGATGACAGCGCAGTTGCTCGCCGTCGGGGGAAGGGAGAATGAGGACGAGCCGGAACCGTTCGTCGCGACGGACGTCGACGTCGACGTGTTTTCGAGGACGGCTTGCACGTTCGCGATAGTCGCCGAATCGGCGCCGAACGCCTGTAAGAGGTTCAAGATGGCGCCTATCTGGGTCGAGGTCAGAGACGCTGCACTCGCGAGCGGGGCAGCGGCGACGAGCCCGAGACCGAGCATCGCGCCGACCGCGAGAGCGGCAACACGAGGATTTCTAATGAATCGCATTGTAGGGGATGAATGAATAAGTGACCGAAGGTCAGATTCATGATAGCATCGGGAGAACTTCAGCAAGGACTAATCCACAGCGTATTTAAGCCATATAAATGAAAGAACCCCGCCTCCCTGCGGGGTTCTGGATGCGGCCGCGCGGTCGCTAGTCCGTGTTGCCGCTCGCCAACTTCACGCCGTCGAGCGTCTTGAGGGCGATAACATCGTTCGCGCAAGCTTCCGCGATGGCCTCCCGGTCCGTCGAGTTGAACCCCTTGGTGGCATCGGGTACCAGGTGCAATCCCTCGATGATCTGCGCGCCGCTCACGTCCGAATTGTAGTCGTTTTGGTTCTTTATGACCTTATTCGCTTCAGCCGGCGCGTTCGGCAGCGCCTTGAATTGCGCGAAGCAGAGGGGTGCGCCGTATGCGACGAGTGCGTTATCGGTCTGGTTCTGTGCCATCTTCTTTGCGGTCCCGCCAGTCACCCATCCGAACCAGGATGACAGTCCGATTGGCATCGCGATGGCCATGACGACCGCGGTCAAAAAGACGTGCTTGGACATCGTTTTCATGCTCTCTTTCATGGGACACCTCCGTACGTTGCCGGGAGGAGGGGGTTTCTTCCCGGGCATCAATCCCTCCGGGCGCCATCATAGCATGCGGCGAGCGTCGCGGAACCGTGCCGATACGGGAAAGGCCGCCGGCGGGAGCCGGCGGCCTTTCCCGGAGAAACGAGGGCTAATTCGCGGTCGTGAAGCTCGCCTCGGAGGTCGTCGCAGTGTTATTCGCGGCGTCCTTCGACTCGATGGCGTAGTAGTACGTCGTCGAGGCGGTGAGCGAGGAAAGCAGGAGCGAATGACTCGTCACGAGCGAGGCATCCGCGGCCGTCGTCGCCGTCGAGAGGTCAAGCGGCGTCGTGGTCGCGAAGTACACCGTGCTCGTCGAGGGCTCATTCGTCGTCCACGAGACCGTCGCGGACGTCGAGGCGACGTTCCCGACCGCCGCGCCCGAGATGACGGGCGGCGTCGTGTCAGCCGGGATGGCCGCCGTCGTGAAGGTCGTGTCGTCGGACGTCACGAGCGTGCTCGACGCGTCGGTCGACATCGCGCGGAAGTGGTAGGTAGTCGAGGCGGTGAGGCCCGCGAGCGTCACTGAGTGGCTGTCGACGAGGGCCGTGCTGAGCGCCGAGACGCTGCCGTAGGATGCAGTGAGGCCGTACTCGAGCTGCGTCGAACCCTGTTCGTTCGTCGTCCATGAGACGGTCGCTGTCGAGGTCGAGAGGCCGCTTACGGCGACGCCCGAGATGGCGAAGGGAGCCGGGGTCGGCGGTGTCGTCGTCGGTGTATTTCCGTTGCACCACGGGAGGAGGCGATACTGCCGCTCCCCGTGCTTGCGCAGCCAGCCGGGGGCGATCAAGTGGCCGGGCGGCACGATGGCGCACAGGCTCGCGGGAGTACCGTTCCCAGGCGCCGTGCTCGTCGCGGAACGGAAGCCGAACGGAGTGCGCTGCAAATCATCATCAAGGTCATGAAGGGTCTGCGGACCGATGAAGCCGACCTGGTCGAGGCCGTGCAGCTGCTGATAGCGCTTGAGCGCCTCCTCCGTGAGGCGTCCGAAGAAACCGGTGGTGAGGCCGTTCGGATAGACGCTCGGGTCAGCGGCGAGCAGCGTCTGCAGGTAACGCACCGCAGCGCCGCTGTCACCGTAGTGCAGGTAGCCGATCATGCCCGGTGTGATGGCGGTCGTCGAGGTGGCTGTCGCGGTCGCCGTCGACTGCGCCGGCTGTCCGTTCAGGACCGCCTCGACGTTCGCAAGCGTCGAGGCATCGACGCCGAAGGACTGCAGGAGCGTGATGATGGCCTGCGTCTGCGCCGTCGTGAGCGCCGCTGCGTGCGCCGCGCTCGCGCCGCCCGCAAGCGACACGATCATCGCGAGGGTGAGGCCGAAAATAGCGAGTTTTCTCATAATGTTTCGATAGGGAATAAAGATAGGTAAAACCAGGTCCGGAGGGGGGAGTACAAGCTCGCCGACCGCCGCCCAGTACCTCATAGAGACGTTCGTCGGGCCGGAAGCTTTCAGGCAAAGAAGAAGCGTCCGGCATGAGCCGGACGCCCGACTGTCTCCGCGTGTGGCCTCTAAAGACCGGCCAGCGAGAACGTGAGGAACCCCATGAGGACATACCCGTTGCGCTTGGTGTGCGGCCACACCCCGATTGTTGCGCTTACGCGACCGCGGCGGATAGTGAGGCCCGGGATGAAGAGATTTCCGCGCACGGTCCCGCGTCCTGGAATCTGATAATCCAGATGCGCGAGCTCGCCTCCGACGAGAAACGTCGTTCCCAGCACGTCGAAGAGCGGATATTCGTATCCGACGCCGACGGCGGTCGCCCTGCCGCGCACGCTATTGCGCATCGTATCGACAGCTACGAACCAACGTCCATCGTACGCGCGCAACCCGAGACCCCTGTTCTTCTGATTATAATTCTTGTCGTACTGGTGGCGAGTGACACCCCAGACGTCGACAGCCAGGCTGCAGCGAGTCCTGTCGGAACATATTCCCTGTGCGGAAGACACGCCCGGCAGAAAGACGGCAAAAAAGAAAAGGCAAACCAGCGCTTTCCTCATGCTCTGCTCCTAAAATGATGCGGTGGGAACGGTCAAAACCCACCCCCTTCTACCCCCGCCGGCTGCCCCTGTCAATGCAGCTTCCGGCCGCGCGCCGCGGTTACGAGCGGAACGAAGACGAAGCCTGGGAATTCGCGGGTCCTGACCGTCCCGCGAGCTGACTTGGTCTCGAGGAAAAGGGAATCGCCTTTCGGATAGACCATCCGCCCTCCCGGGGCGAGTTCATCGCGCCATGCGTTCGGAACGCCGTCGACCGTCGCCGCGGCCGTGATGCGGTCGAAGGGCGCCTTCGCCGGGTAGCCATCCTCGGCGCTCGCGCAGGTGAGCTCGACGCGCTTCGCGAGGATGGGGTATTTCTCGAGATTGCGCTTCCCGAAGGCACAGAGTTCGGGAACGATCTCGAACGCGTAAACACGGCCAGCGTGGCCGACGAGGTGCGCAAGGAGCGCCGTCACCCACCCCGACCCGTATCCGATCTCAAAGACGCGATTGCCGCGGCGAGCCTGGAGCGCCTCAAGCATGACGACGACGGTATAGGGCTGCGAGATAGTCTGTCCGCGGCCGATGGGCAAGGCGGTGTCCTCGTACGCCTCGGCGCGCAGTTCGTCGGGAACGAAGTCAGCGCGGTCGACGGCGCCGAGCGCCCGCGCGATGGCTGCCGAGCGCAGGACGCCGGCACGGCGCAGTTCGGCGATGAGCGCTTCCATATCGCCCATACTAGCGCAGCTGCCCGCGCCGCGCTTGAGTCAGGCGAAGAGGCCGGAACGCTCGGAAGGCGCCGTAGGCGCGAGCGGCGTCCTGCGCCCTGGCCGCGCGTCGACCGACATCATGACGCACAGGACAGTGAGGACGATGAGCGAGGCGACGAACATCCGACGCGCCCAGCGCCGGTCGTCGTCGGCATAGAGGCCAACGAGCGCGAGTCCAAGCCACGCGATACCGAGAACGACGGCTACGACGAGATACGCGACGCCGGCGTAACCGAGCGCCGCGAGGAGGATCGTCGCGACGAGAAAAGCGGCGACGTACCAGGCGCTCTGGAGCTTCGCCGAGCGCGCGCCGCGCACGACCGGCAGGACAGGGACGCCTGCCGCGGCGTAATCGTCCCGCCGGTTGAGGGCGATGGCGAAGAAGTGCGGCATCTGCCAGAAGCACAGGATGAGGAAGAGCACGAGCGCGCCGAGATCGAGGCGGCCAAGGGCGGCGACGTAGCCGACGACCGGCGGCACGGCGCCCGCGATGGAGCCCACATGCGTCGCGTAGACCGAGCGGCGTTTGGCGAGGATGGTGTACGCGAAGACGTAGACGGCGAAGCCGCCGAGGGCGACGAGCGCGGCGAGGAGGTTCACGAGCGTGACGAGCGCCGCGAGGCCGAGGATGCCGAGCACGGCGCCGTAGGAGAGGGAGGCGCGAAGCGGCACGAGTCCGCGCACGAGCGCGCGTCCCTTCGTGCGCTCCATGCGACCATCAATGTCGCGGTCGATGTAATTATTGAAGACGCAGCCGGAGGCGACGACGAGCGAGAGACCGATGAGGGTCGCCGCGAGGAGCGGGAAGTCCGGCGCACCCGCCGCCGCGACGAAGAAACCGGCCGCCGCCGTGACGGCGTTGCCGTAGATGATGCCGGGCTTCGCGAGCTGGTAATACGTCGCGAGCATCGTCCTCACAGACCTGTCTGGTTCTGCATATACTCGAGCATCTGGCTCTCGCTCGGCACCATGCGGCCGTTCAAGGTCGTCATGATCCAGAGGGCGCCGGCGACGACGATGAAGACGATGATGAGGGCGAGCGCGAAGGTGACGCGGTTCATCGCGTTGCCGCGCTTGCCGAGATGGAGGAAGAGGAAGAGCTGCATGCCGAGCTGGATCACGGCGAACGCGACGACCGCCGCGATCGCGACCGCGCCGACAGCAAGGTGCCCCGCGACGACGGCGTAGGCCGCGAGCGTGCAGAGGAGCGAGCCGACGAAACCCGCGACGTAGGACGCGACGGTGCCGTCAGGACGGGATGGTGCGGGAGGGTTCATAGGAAGGGCAGGAGGTAGACGATAGTGAAGATGAATACCCATATGAGGTCGAGGAAGTGCCAGAAGAGCGAGAGCATCGTGAGCCGTTCGACGTTGCGCTCCGTGAGGCCGGCGCGCATGACGTGGACGAGCATCACAAGCATCCAGAGCACGCCGACCGCGACATGGAAGCCGTGCGTGCCGACGAGGGTGAAGTACGCCGAGAGGAATCCGCTCCGGTCCGGCCCGCTGCCGGCCATAATGAGCGCGCCGAACTCATGGAGCTCGAGGCCGAGGAAGGCGAGACCGAGGAGGAGCGTGAGACCGAAGAGAGCGACGGTCGTGCCGCGGTTGCCCCGGCGCGCAGCGAGCACGCCGAGACCGACGGTGAAACTCGAGGTGAGCAGGAGAAGCGTCTCGGCGAGAACGTAGGGCAGGTCGAAGAGCTCGCGCGCGCCGGGGCCGCCGAAGACGTTGTTATGGAGGACCGCGTACGTCGCGAAGAGGCTCGCGAAGAGCAAGCAGTCGCTCATGAGGTAGAGCCAGAAGCCGAAGACCGGCGTATCGCCGCGCCCTTCCGCGCCTGCATCCTCCCCCATGATCTCCCGAGTCTCGTCGGCAAGCGTCATTATACGGTTGTTGCGCGGGCGGCGGCGTCGAGCCGGGCCACCTCGGCGGCCGGCACGACGTATTCATGGCCCTCCTCGAACGAGCGCGCGATGAAAACGGCGAGGAAGGCGAGAATGGCGAGCGCGACGAGCCACCAGATGTGCCAGACCATGGCGAAGCCGAAGACCAGCGCTGCGGCCGCGAGGTAGATGCCCTCGCCCGTGTTCTTCGGCAGGACGATGTCCTTATACGGTTCGCCCTCCGCGACATCAGCGCCGCGCCGCTTTGCTTCCCAGAACGCGTCGCGGCTCTCCGCGTGCGGCGTGCGGGCGAAATTATAGAAAGGCGCGGGCGACGGTATCGACCACTCGAGCGTACGGCCATTCCAAGGGTCGCCGGTGGCGTCGCGCGTCGCGTGCCGCTCGCGGATGCTGACCGCAATCTGGATGGCCTGGCAGACGACGCCGACGACGATGACGGCGACGCCGACGGCCGCCACGATGAAGAGCGGATGCCAGCCGAGCCCGGCCGGGTAGTGGTCGAGGCGGCGGGTCGCGCCCATGTAGCCGAGGACGTAGAGCGGGACGAAGGCGAGCAGGAACCCGACGATCCACGCCCAGAAGGCGCGGCGGCCCCAGTGTTCGTCCAGGCGGAAGCCGAAGACCTTCGGGAACCAGTAGGCGAAGGCGGCGAAGTAGCCGAAGAGGACGCCGCTGGCAATCATCGTGTGGAAGTGCGCGACGAGGAAGAGGCTGTTATGGAACTCGAAGTCCGCAGGCGGCACGGCCATGAGGACGCCCGCCATGCCGCCGATAGTGAAGAGCGCGACGAAGCCGAGGAACCACAGCAAGGGCGTCGAGAAGATGACGCGGCCGCGGTACATCGTGAAGAGCCAGTTGAAGACCTTCACGCCGGTGGGGATGGCGATGATCATCGTCATGATGCCGAAGAAGGCGTTCACGTCCGGGCTCGCGCCCATCGTGAAGAAGTGGTGGAGCCAGACGATGAAGGAGAGGATGGTGATGGCCATCGTGGCGATGACCATCGACGTATAACCGAAGAGGCGCTTCTGCGAGAAGACGGAGACGACTTCCGAGAAGACGCCGAAGGCCGGCAGGACGAGGATGTAGACCTCCGGATGGCCCCACGTCCAGATGAGGTTCACGTACATCATCATGTTCGCACCGAAGGATGACGTGAAGAAGTGCATGCCGGCGTAGCGGTCAAGCGAGAGCATGCCGAGGGTCGCCGTGAGGACGGGGAAGGCGAAGAGGACGAGGAGCATGCTGCCGAGCACGGTCCACGCGAAGATCGGCATGCGCATGAGCGTCATGCCCGCACAGCGTTTCTTGAGGATGGTCGCGATGAAGTTGATGCCGGACATGAGGGAGCCCGCACCCGAGAGCTGGAGCGCCCAGATGTAGTAATCGACGCCGACGCCCGGGCTGTACTGGAGCTCGGAGAGGGGCGGATACGCGAGCCAGCCGGTCGCCGCGAACTGGCCGACGACGAGCGAAAGCATCATGAGCGATGCGCCGGCGACGAAGAGCCAGAAAGAGAGGGAATTGAGAAAGGGGAAGGCGACGTCGCGCGTGCCGAGCTGGAGCGGCAGGACGAGGTTGATGAGGCCGAACATGAGCGGCATCGCGACGAAGAAGATCATGATGACGCCGTGACCCGTGAAGACCTGCTGGAAGTGCTCGGGCGTGAGGTATCCGGTCGAAGCGCCGACGGCGAGCGCCTGCTGGAGGCGCATCATGACGGCGTCGATGCCGCCGCGCACGAACATGACGAGGCCGACGACGATATACATCACACCGATTTTCTTCGCATCGAGCGAGGTCAGCCATTCCGTCCAGAGCCACTTCCAGCGCTTCAGGTACGTGATGAGGCCGACGAGGGCGAGGCCGCCGAAGAGTATGAAGAGCTGCGCGCCGAGGACAATGGGTCCTTGTTCGATGGCGGCGATGGTGAGGCGTCCGAACATACGCTACATGCCCGTCATGGGCGTCGTCGTCGCGGGCGTCATGAAGGACATCACAACCTCGTCGAAGAGGTTCGAATCGCCGAGGCCGTAGGACGCGGGCGGCACGTCCGAGCTCGGCGCGGCGAGCGCGTGATACGAGGCGAGCGTAAGGGTGCTCGTCGCCGCCTGCGCCGTCGCGACCCAGCGGTCGAAATCGTCCTGCGTCATCGACTGGACGGCGAAATGCATGCCGGCGAAGCCCGCGCCGCTGATGTTCGAGGAGAAGCCCGTGTACGTGCCGGCACCATCGGCCATGAGGTTGAGTTCGGTCACCATCCCCGGCATCGCCATCTCCTGCCCGCCGAGCTGCGGGATCCAGAACGCGTTCATGGGCGCGTCGCTCGTGAGCTTGAAAGCGATGGGCGTCTGCTCTGGTATCGCGAGGTAATTGACGGTGGCGACGTGCTGCGCGGGATAGATGAAGAGCCACTTCCAGTCGAGCGATATGACCTCGACGGTAAGCGGCGGCACGGCGGAATCGAGCGGACGGTACGGGTCGAGCGCGTGCGTACTCGTCCAGGTGATGACGGCGAGGACGGCGATGATGAGGAACGGCACGCCCCACCACACGAATTCCTCGACGCGGTTATGCTCCCAGTCGGGCGTGTATGCGGCCTCCGTATTCGTCGCGCGGTAGCGCCAGGCGAAGACAGCGGCAAGCGCGAAGACCGGCACGACGACGAGCAACATGAGCACGACGACGTCGAGCATGAGGCTCCGTTCTTGGAGCGCGATGATCCCTTGTGGGTCGAAGAGGGCAGCTGTGCTGCCGTGCGCGAGCCAGAGCACGAGCGCCGAGACGCCGGCAATGATGAGCAGGATGAGCGGGAATGTGTACTTGTTGTTCATCAACACACCGGCCTGTAGGAGGCCGCTGATGCGTTCCAGTATATCAGGCACGCGCGAAGCGCCTGCCGCAAGAGAAGGCTGCTCAGTCGTCGAGCTCCTGCTCCTGTTCGCCGTCATCGCCCGGACGGACGACGGATTTCCGGATGTGCTGGGTCGCGGCCGTAGCAGGCGCCGCTGCGCGCGGCGCCGGAACGCGCGCGAGATTCTGCGCGGCCGGCTGAGTCGCGCTCGCCGTGGCGACACTCACAGGTCCTGCCGCCGGCGCGGCCGGCCGCACGTGATGCGCGAACACCGCGAGACCTCCTACGAGGAGCGAGCTCGCGACGAACGAAGCGACATCGAGGAACGCCGCCATATGGTTCTGGGAGACGCATGTGATGCTCGTTTCTTACTTTCGGCGCAATCTCTCCGCGCATGACGGCGACGTTCCCGTCGTCGCGCAGGCCTCATTTCATGGCGTATTTGCTGACTATGGCAATGACACCTATCAAAGCGCGAAGAATCATTGCCGGGGTGCTTTCAGAGGCACATCATTAGGGTATGGGCACGGCGAGTTTAACAATGTAGCGTACATGCATATGAAGCGACTTCGATTTATGACAGGTGCGCTCGCGCTCCTTTTGGTGCTATCGCTCGCGTCGACAGCTGCCGCGCAGGGCGCAGGCGGAGGTGGGGGCGCCGGGGCGGGTGGAGGCGGCAGCGCCAGTGGTGGCGGTACGAGCGCCGCGGCGGGTATCGGGACCGGGTCTGGCGCCGGTACGCAGGACCAGGATCGTATCCAGCAGCAAGATCAGATTCGCGATCCGAGCACGCACACTGGTACGGAGCCGGATCAGATTCGGCTGCAGACGCAAGACCAGGACCGCCTGTACCAGTCGACGACATCGACGACCACGGCAGCAGGAGCCGGTTCGCAAGCGCAGTACCAAGGCGGCGCGGCAGGGAACGGCCAGGGGGCGATGAATCAGGCGCAGACCCAATACCGCCTGCAGATTAATCCTGAACACATCCAGCTGCGCGCCAGCTCGGGCGCGCAGCTCGGGCAGATGATTCAGGCGCGCGAGCAACAGCTCGAACAGGAAGTGGCAAGCTCAACACCGGACAATCGCGCGGCGATCCAAAGCGCGAATCAGGTTCGGCTCGGCGTGCACGCGCTCCTGGCGGCGCAGAATCTCCTCGGCCCGGTCGGGCCGCAAGTCGCGCAGATCGCTTCGCAGATAGACACGACGGTGAACGCCACAGCGAACGCGCAGGCGCAGATCGGCAACCGCGGGTTCTTGACCCGGCTCTTCTTCGGCGGCGACGCGCAGGCGGCCGGTGTGATCGCACAAGCGACAAGCCAGAACCAGGCGCAGCTCCAGACGCTCGCGCAGCTCATCGGCAGCGCGAGCACGACGCCTGCGGTGCAGGCGACGCTCCAGACCCAGCTCCAGTCGATGCAGCAGGAGCAGGAACGGCTGCAGGAGCTTTCGGCGAGCGAACAGGGGCAGTGGGGACTCTTCAGCTGGAGGTTCTGAAACGGCACGTGGTACGATAGGGCGGCCATGCGCATCGCCGCGTCAGAAGGGAATCGGCATGTCTTCAATCTCGAGCTCGGCGAAGAGCTCTTCGGCACGCTCCTCGGCTGGTGCGAACGGGAAGGCGTCGCCGGCGCGACGTTGACCGGCCTCGGCGCGGCCGACAAGCTCGACGTCGCCTACTACGATCTCGCGGCGAAAGCGTACGAGCGGCATCCTCTCGAGGAGGAAGTCGAGGTGCTCTCGCTCGTTGGCAATCTCGGCATGCTCGATGGGAAGCGGCTGCTCCATATCCACGGCATCTTCGGTCGCAAGAACCTCTCGACCTTCGGCGGGCATCTCTTCGAACTGCGGGTTTCCGGTGCCTGCGAAATCCATCTCACGGCGCTCGCGTCGCCGCTCGAACGCGCGTACGACGCGGCGACCGGCTTGAATCTCTTGTGCGCAGCGGCTTAGGCGGCGGGGGCGTCCCGTCCGCAACATACTTGACGCGCGCCGTACGGACGGTAGGGTACGTCTGAGTTCTTTCCATCCTCAAGGAGCCGGCATGGATACGTCAGATCCGAAGGGCGGAGCTGCGGTGGTCACGCGCGAGGACAGCGAAACCATCACGTTCGAAGCCGAAACCAAGGAAGAAGGGTTCGAGAAGATTCAGCAGCTTCTCGACCTCGGCGCGATAGATCCAGAGACGGCGGAGAAGGGGAAACTGCACATCGCGCTTTCCGACCTCCCCACACAGCGGGAACTCGCGTTAGAGGAGTTCATGAAGAATCCGAAGCCGTCCATGTGGATACAGTACACGCTCGTCACCCTGCCACCGTCGGTTTTCCTCAAGAGCGGCCGGCACCTCCAGTAGCAGCGACTAACGACCCCGCGTTCTCCCGAGCGCGGGGTCTTTGCCATTCCACGCGCGCCTTATGGCAGCTTCCGCGGACGCAAGGTCGGCGGCTGCAAGTCCGATTCATCCTTCGTCTTCCAGATGACGGGCGCGAGGCGGAAGAGCTCCGGCAGGCGATTCAGGTATGGGATATACGGGAACATGATGAAGATGAGCATGAGGAGCCCGAGGATTTCCGCCCCGTCGCGGTCGCCGTTCGGATTATCGAGGAGGTCGAAGGCGCTGTTGACCATGCCGAGCGGCGTGAGCCACCAGGAGCCCGGCGGGAGCGCCCAGACGCTGCCGGTCTCGTCCTTAGCCATGCCCCACTCGGCCGTGTCCATATTGAGCGTCTCGGCCTTCTGCTCGAAGACGTCCATGTCGTTCAGGAAGCGCAGCGAGTAGGTCTCCGGGCTCGGATCCGCTCCGTCGAGGAGCTTCTCATACGTGCCGTTCGCCGCGGCCGGCATGAGCGTGCTGATTATCGAGATGACGGGATTCATCGAGACAGACGCCGCCGTCCCGGTCGCCATGCCGAGCGTCGTGCCGCCGTTCGAATAATACTCGTCCGCCTGCGCGAGGTACTGCGTCTGCGCGGCCGGCGGCGCGTTCTCGAACGCGTGCCAGGCGTCACTGGCGCCGGAGGCGCCGATGAGCGTCTCGTAGGGCGTGACGACGAAGACCTGCCGGGTATCGAAGGCGTAGGGGTCGATGGAGTCGAGGTAGGTCGCCGTGTCCGAGGTACGGTTGAACTCGTCGAGGAAATTTTGCGCGACGCCGTTGGGGTTCTGCCGCGCCGCATCGGCGATGCGTATCGCCGGCACGTAGGGGGAGTGGAAGAAGAAGGCGAGGACGAGCACGGCTGCGACGAGCACGCCGCCGCGGATGTACATGATACGGTGGTCGGCCGCGACCATCTTGTACTTGATGTCGTTGCGGTAAGGCTTTGCGATGCCGTAGGTGCGTACGAGGATGAAGTGCATGATGAACAGGAGGAGGATAGCGAGCGGGATGATGGCGACGTGCAGCGCGAACTCCTGAAGATGGCTCAAGGGGTTCACCCAGTAGCCGAGGAAGGCGCCGTTCCAGAAGTCGGCGCCTGATACCGCGCGGAACTGCGACGAGAAATCGCCGCGCAAGCCGTAGCCGAACTCCGTCTGGATGAGTGCGAGGCAGAGGATGAGCGCGCCGAAGACCCAGGTCATCCGCCGCGGCGCCTTGAAGCCGCTCGTCGTGAAGCCAACGAGCATGTGGAGGATGAGGATGGCGATGAGGGCCTGCACGCTCCAGAGGTGGATGCTGCGGGTGTAGACGCCCCACGGGTTCGTGAGCCACCAATTCTGGCCCATGAACGCAAGCGTGACGCCCGTGACGGCGAGGAGCGCGAGTGAGGTCAGCGCGAGGAAACCGAGGCCGTAGAAGATCTTGTTCCCGTACGACGGAAGCTTGTGTATGTAAATCTTGTCTCTGAGGGTGGCGAAGGCATTCGTACGCGAGCTATATGAGGAAGGTTCGGTAGAATTATCGTCCATTACTCTTACCGTACCATGCATCCGCACGGATTTAAGGACCTACCCGTGTGGCGTGTTCATAATAAATACCGGGCAGGCCAGCCGATGTCGTATACTGGAGCGCATGAAGAAGACACTAACCGTGCTCGCCGTCGTGCTCGGCATCCTGTTCGCCATCCTCGCTCTCTACTATTGGATGACGCCGTCCGGTTCGCTCCCCGCGTACCTGCCGGGATACGAAGCCGGCTCGAGCCACGTGCATTTCAAGCACGGCCTCGCGTCGCTTATCCTCGCCATCGCTCTTTTCATCTATGCATGGTTCGCCGGTGCGCCGCCGAAACCGCAGTCGGCGCCGTTAGAGCACGGAAACGAGAACGGCCACGAGGCCGACGCCTAAGCAGTAGTAGGCGAAGGGCGTGAGCGTCTTCGTCTGGAAATACCGGGTGAGGTAGCGTACGGAAAGGTATGCGCCGAGAGCCGCCGCGAGCGCGCCGGCAATGAAGGGCGCCACGCTGAATGATTCGCCCGAGAGCGCAAGCTGCGGGAGCTTCAGGACCGCGGCCGCGAAGATGATGGGCGTCGCGAGGAGGAAGGCGTAGCGCGCGGCATCCTCGTGCGAGAAGCCGACGAGGAGGCCGCCCGCAAGCGTCGCGCCCGTGCGCGAGAAGCCCGGCAGGAGCGCGAGACACTGCATGAGGCCGACCTTGACCGCACCCGCCCAGGGGAGCCGTGCGACGCGCGCGTAGCTATGCGTCTCGTCGTGCGGGCGTCGCCGGATGAGCGCTTCCGCGCTGTAGAGGAGGACGCCGTTGCCCATGAGAAAGATGCCGGCGAAGAGCGGGACGGCGAAGAGCGCCGAGAGCTGCTTCTCGAACAGGATGCCGAGGATGCCGACCGGGACCGAGCTCACGACGAGGAGCCAGCCGAGCCGCGCGTACGTGTCATCCGGACGCACCTCCCGCAGCCGGAGCGAGCGCAGCATCCCAGCAACAATCCGCCGCCAGTCGTCAAAGAAGAAGATGAGGAGGACGAGCGCCGTCGCGAGATGCGTCGCGACGATGAACGTGAGGAATGTCGGGTCGTTCTGGTCGATGTGCCAGCCGACGAGCGTGGGGAAGATGACGCTATGGCCGAGGCTCGAGATAGGGAAGAGCTCGGTCACGCCCTGGAGCGCGCCGAGGATGACGGCCTGCATCAGGGTAAGCATGCGTCCAGTATACGCGATTCGCCGCGCGGAGCGTCGGCAAGCTTCCGAAAAAAAGAGCACCCGCAAGGGGTGCTCGGTCTAGAGGAAATTGAGGTCAATCCCGAACGCCGTCGCCGTGATCGTCACGGGTTCGGCCAAGTGGGGCAGCGAGACATCCGGGAATTCGCAGCGGAAAGCGTTCTCTCCGGCGGCGCAGATGACAACCCCTTCCGTCCCGATCGGGACGAATCCGGATTCGCTCCAGACCCGACCGACCGTCCTGACTCTGCTGCCAGATTCCATGACACCTCCCTTCGAAGCGGTTCGTCCCGGCCGCATACTATCTCGGTGCGCAAGAAACGCAAGAGCGCTATCGCGAGTGAGGCGCTCTGCTCTCCGCTCGGGGAAACGAAAAGAGCGCCCGCAAGCGGGCGCTCTTTTCTTCGAACGGGCCGTTAGACCTTGCTGACGTTCACCGCGTTCGGGCCTTTCGGGCTTTCCCCGACCTCGAAGGAGACCGTGTCGCCCTCCTGGAGCTCGTCGAACGAAATGTTCTTGAGCTCGTTGGAGTGGAAGAAAAGGTCCTTCTCCTGACCCTCGCGCTTGATGAAGCCGAAGCCCTTGTCGGTCTTCTTGGCTACTGTGCCTTGCTGCATAGCGAGTGTGTTGTGCGTTTAAGAATCAATTCAGGGTGCCGAAGAGAGAAGCTCGATCCCGACTTCTTTTGGATCCAGCGCTGGTTGATGCCATCAAAGCTAGCACGCGTTGAGGCGATAGTCAAGCGACGAGCGACTTCAGGTGCGCAGGGAGCCAGTCCATGACGCGCTTGCGGTGCGCATCGAGCGACCACAAACCGTCGTCCTTGAAGTGTGTGGGGTAGACCCTCTTGAATTCCTTGAGCAGGGCGAGGGAGGCGCGCGGGAACTCCGGCGGCAGGCCTTCGTTATAGCATGTCAGGAAATCAGTGAGCGGAATCTTCCGCTCACTGCGCTGCCGGTCAAGGTCGGGAGTCTTCACCAATCCATGGTACCGCGCACTGTCTTAGGAATCAACCTCGGCCGGCCTGCCGCTAGATGCGCCCGCATGCGATACAATGGCTCCTATGGCGCATCCGCTTCACGATAAGCTCATCGCGCAGCACCTCAAGATACTGTCCGGCCTCCAGTACGAATCGGGCTTATTCTCAGCTTCGACGCAGAACGTCGGGACGGGGTACGACAAGGCCTGGCTGCGCGACAATTTCTACGAGTGCCTCGCCTTCGAGGTGCTCGGCGACTACGATACGGTGCGTAAGACCTACCACGCCATCCTCGATATCTTCAAGAAGCACGAATACAAGATCGACTACGCCATCAGCAAGAAACCCGCGCATACGCACGAGTACATCCATCCGCGCTACAACCCGGTGACCTTCGACGAGTACTGGGAGGAGTGGGGGAACAAGCAGAACGATTCGGTCGGCTGCATCCTCTTCGAGGTCGGCACGATGGAGAAGCGGCAGCCGGGCTCCCTCGTGCGCGACGAGGACGATCGGCGCATCCTGCAGAAGCTCGTCTGGTACCTCTCGACGCTCGAGTACTGGCACGACTCCGATTCCGGCATGTGGGAAGAGAGCCAGGAAGTGCATGCGTCGTCGGTCGGCGCTTGTCTCGCGGGGCTGCTCCACGCGCGCGATATCCCCGGCATCGAGGTACCGGACGCGCTCATCGAGAAGGGGCAGGAGCGCCTGCCGGCGCTCCTGCCGCGCGAGTCCGAACAAAAATTCGTCGATCTCGCCCTCCTCTCGCTCATCTGGCCGTACGACATCGTGACGGAGGACGAGGCGCGGGCAATCGTGCAGAACGTCGAATACCACCTGCTGCGCTCGCGCGGCGTCATCCGCTACAAGGGCGACCGCTACTACAATAAGAATCCCGACGGCTGGTCCGAAGAAGCCGAGTGGACCTTCGGTCTCTCCTGGCTCGCCATCATCCACAAGAAGCTCGGTGACGAGGCGAAAGCGCAGGAATTCCTCGAGCAGGCGAAGGCGACCGTGACCTCCGAGGGCGAGCCCGAGCTCTACCTGTCGAACAGCGCGGAGCACAACGAGAATACGCCGCTCGGCTGGAGCGAGAGCCTCTTCATCATCGCGCTCTACGAGCTCGCCGGATCATGATGCCGCCTGAACGCAACGCGCTTGCGCGCGAACTCGCCGGGAACGCCGCCGCCGCGGCGCTCTTCGTGCTGTTCCTGTTCAATGATGCCGAGGCGTTCCGTATGACGGGGAGCGCCGTCTACGTTCTCGTCGCTCTTAACATGGGTATCTGCGTCATGCTCTTCCTCGTGCGCGAACGCCCGGTCGCCGTCTCCGCATTGGCTTCCGACTGGCTCATCGCGTTCTCGGCGGCCTTCCTCGGGCTCCTGTTGCGGCCGGCAGCGCCCATGAGCGAGGCGGCAGGCGCCGCGCTGCTTGCGGCCGGCACGGCCGTCAATATCGCGAGCGTGCTCTTCCTCAACCGGAGTTTCGGCCTCGTGCCGGCGGAGCGCAGCATCAAGACGGGCGGGCTCTACCGCGTCGTGCGGCACCCGATGTACGCGAGCGGCATCCTCACCATCGTCGGCTACCTGCTCGCGAACGCGTCGCTCATGAATGCGGCCATCGTCGTCACGAACATCGCGCTCCTCGTCGTCCGCATCGTTCGCGAGGAGCGGTTCCTCTGCGCGAACGAACGCTACCGGCAGTACGCCGCGCGGACGCGATGGAAGCTCTTGCCGTTCGTGTACTGAATGCGCAAAAGAATGCCCCGATGGGTTTTAGCCATCGGGGCGGTCCGGAGCGGCTCATGCGGCCGGCGGGAAAGGAGGCGGCATTTCATCGTCCGTATTCGCCGGATCATCAGGGCGCTGCGGGAGCGTATCCTCCCAGACGCACATGCCGGCGCGGAGCGTTTGTTCGGAGATCTCGCGGTGCGGGAAGCGCTTGCTGCCGGCGCCATACAGCCGCAGCCATACGTGGTGATGGTACGCGCCCGAATGCGAGCGGGGCTTTAGGGAAACGACGACCCAGAGCAGATGCGTGCCGACTTCCGCCCACACTTGCTCCTTTTCGAGGAGCGGCTTGCCGTGCGGTCCCCGTCGCAAGAGCGGGTGACCGGCCGGTCGCTGGCCCTTGAGGTCGCTAAGCTTCACGGGCGCCCGCCGATACTCGCATGTCCGGGCGTCGGCAGCTCTCCGCACGCGTTCCACCCGATATTCGCTAAGCAAAACAACTGTGCCCATAGCTGGCTCCTTTTCGATGCATCTGATGACGCTTGTACCATGAGAACGGCGCACCTTCAATCCCGCGCGTTACGCCGGCCGGATGACGATGACTTTCTTCTTCCACGCCTTGAGGAAATCGGCGAGAGGGATTTGCTTCGGGCCGGCGGCTGCCGCGGGGTCGTCGTAGTACACGATGTCGTTCCGTATCGCGTCGATGACCACGAGGTGCGGGATAGTGCTCGCCGAATCGAATTTGTAATGCACGGAAAGGATGACGGGACCGTCCGCGAGGTACTGTTTGAATCGCACCAAGGCGGCCTGGTTGTCGAGCTTCGAGAGGTCGTACCAGCGGCCGTCGAGCCCGTACCGTTTTGAGAGCTCGATGAGCCCCTGATAAATCCAGCCGGCATTATAGTCGTATGCATGCGCTTTGATGCCTTGTGCGAGCAGGCCATTCACCGTAGCGGCGCCCGGGGAATAGTAATCGATGATCATCGCTAGGTCGGTGATGCCGCAGCCGACCTTCTGCCAGGCAGGCGAGGAGATATCCTTGAACTGAGAAAAATACGGTACGGCCGGGATGGTCGTCGTGGTCGCCGGCTGCGCCCCAATCTGAACGTCGAGCAGCTTGCCCGTGGAAGCTCGGGCAAGGGCAGCAGGCGGGACCGCTTCTGCGGTGCCTGAAGGGGCCTGCGGCTCGGAGAGGATTGCAGGAAAGCCGAACAGGATTGCCGTCACTGTGGCGGCGAGGAACTGAAACACCGGCCCATCTTCTCAAAGCAGCTGATTCTTGGCAAGCGCGTCAGCGCTCGACGATGACGGGGGTGCCCAAGGGCGCCCACTCGTAGAGCTTCTCCGCGTCAGATACGGGCAGATTCACGCAGCCGTGCGACCATACTTCGCCGAAATGGTTGTGCCAGTACGCGCCGTGGATGGCGGCTCCCTCCGCCGTGAAGTACAGGTCCCACGGCACGCCGGGCAGGTCGTAGTACTGGTCGGAGACGCCGGGCACGGGGCCCTGCATGTAGCTGTCCGGCATCTTCCGCATGACGTAAAAGCGGCCGGCGGGCGTCGGCGTGAGGACGAGGCCGGTCGATATCGCTTGCTGCATGAAGAGCGTGTCGCCGTCGTACGCGTAGAGCGTCTCGTTCGCGAGGTCGACGACGATGCGTTTCGTGCTCGAGGCGTCCGGCGCATTCGTCGAGATCTCGCCCGGGTCGAGGAAGGAGCGCGTGTAGGCCGCGTCGACGTACCAGTCGCCCGTGACGCGTTCCGGGTAATGGATCTCGCCGTCGAAGCCGATCCGGTACCACGTCTCGCCGTCCGTGACGGTCGTGCTCGCTACCTTGAGCACCATGCCGTCGCGCAACTTCATCACGACCGGCGTGGACGTGCTCGGTCCCGCGCGCAAGTTCACGCAGGCGCCGTCGTAATACGGTCCGCACGAGTCGACTATCTCGATGTAGCGGTAGAGCGGCACGCTCGGCGCCGTCGGTCCTTCGGGTACGCTCGATGTCGTTGTCGTCGCGATGAAGGGCGGGGACGGGGTAGGCGCCGCGGCCGGCCGCTGCGAAAGCGCCCCGACCTCCCTGAAGCCGTACCAGCCGATGGACGCGATGACCGCGATGCCGACGAGCCTCAATCCGAGTCTCTTCATGCCGCCATTCTATGCTCCGGCGGATGTCCTGCAATCGCGGCCCTCGACCGGAGGGTTTCTTTCTGCCGTTTGGCCCTATACTGGGGTCATGAGCCCAGCGGCGCTCCTCACGCTCATCGCGACGTACCGGTATCTCATCCTCGTGCCGGCCGCCCTGCTCGCGGACGTCCCGGCTGATATCGTTTCCGGTATCGCGGTGCGGCTCGGGTACCTCTCCCTCCCGCTTGCCTACATCTGCCTCATGCTCGGCGAAATCATGGGCGACGTGTGGTGGTACTGGGTCGGTTATTTCTACGGTGAACCGTTCGCGAGGCGATTCGGCAGATACGTCGGCATCACCGGAGAGAATCTCAAGACCGCGGAGGCCTTCTTCCGCAAGTATGGCCGGCGCATCCTCATCTCGTCGAAGCTCACGAGCGGTTTCGGTTTCGCGGTCCCCATACTTTTTGCGGCAGGACTGTCGCGATTATCGTTCTGGCGCTTCTTGACGACGAATCTCGCCGGCCAATTCCTGTGGACCGGCGGGTTGGTCGCACTCGGATACTTCTTCGGAGATCTCTATCTGCGGTTCGATACGGCGTTCGAGCGTGCCTCGATCATCCCCATCTTCGTCATCCTCATCGCGCTCCTTTTCGGCCTCGCGCGCTTCATGTGGTCCCGAGTGTCTTCTTTGACCGAAGCTGAACGCGCTTGATTCAAAAGGGAGACCGGAACCCGAACTACCAGGGCTCCCCCGACCATATCGCTAATATACCGAACCTCTGCGATGCGGAATTGCTGTTAGGGCTGGCAGGGACAGGGGCGATGCGGAGGTGTGGAGAATGCTTGAACCCCTATTTACACCATCCTCGCTGAGGAGAGCATCGGCGGCGCTATACTCTATGCATGCATCGAGTGAACCGTCGGGGTTTTTCAGTGTCCAGCGTGCTCGTTGTCGCGGCGTTGGTCATCCTTGCATTCCTGTTCTTCGGCTCGTTGTTCGGTTCCACGTCTTCCGGCGCAGGCAGCGCCGCAACGTCGACCGACGAGGCGTCAAGCACCATATCGCAAGCGCTCCATTTGAGCAGCTGGATCGCGAAGGAGTACGCGCCGCAGAAGCACTAGGACTGCTGAAGCTGGCGGGGAAGGCAGAGGAGATGCGGAGGATGCGGGATGTTCAGCAAGGCCATCATCCGTGCTATAGTTGAATCCTATGCATAACGCCGCAAGCGTTGAAGTTAACCTCCCTGTCGCCTTTATCCGCGAGGGCGGAAAGGTTGTCGCGTATACTCCAGCTCTGGATATTTCAACGGTAGGGAAGGATGAAAATGAGGCGAAGCAGATGTTCGGCGAGATCGTTAACATCTTTCTCGCTGATCTCGTAGAAAATGATACCGTTGATTCGGTATTGACCAGCCTCGGTTGGATAAAGAACGAAAGCCGCTGGAATCCGCCGGTCATATCTCAAGAATCCATTAACGTGAAAGTACCTGCCTTCGCGTAGCTCACGCGCATGGACAAGGTCGGCAGAGTGGGATGGAAACGGTTCGAGAAGTTTCTCCTCAAAACAGGGTGCGAATTCAAGGGACAAAGCGGAAGCCATCGAAAGTACAAGAAACCTGGACTCGATCGTCCCATCATCATCCCGTGCGACGACGACCTGCCCGAGTTCATAATTTCAAATAATCTCCGTACCCTTGGGATTTCGAAGAAAGTGTACTTGGAGATGATCAAACGGCTCAAATAAAAAGCCGTTCAGGTAGGGCTTGTTTCATTCACGGCCGGGTCATTCCGACATCAGCACCGCCTCTTAGCGCCTTGTGCGGTTCAATACCTTGGAATCACCCCAAGGCATGGCATACAGAAAGTCATCCTCCAGCAGCTTTTCGTTTGGAACGACTTGTAGTGGAGGTGTGACCCGCCCCCACAATTTCAGACACCAATTCTTAACGAGATTATTCGTTAGAATCAGTGTCATATGAAAAAGCACCGCATCGCTCCCGATGTGAAGGAGCAGATTATCAACCGCATCAAGAACGACGGCGTGACCGTGGCCCAGGCCGCCACAGACCACGGCATCTCCGAAGCCTCTATATACGGCTGGCTCGGCAGAAAGGCCGAAGGTGTGCCGAGCATCCTCGAGTACGCCAAACTGAAGCGAGAGAATGACGAACTTCTCCGTCTCGTCGGCCGCATCACCCTCACGCTGTCCGAGGCCCAAAAAAAGAAGTGATGGCCGATTCGGTCCTCACGAAGAGCGCACGAGCCCGTGCGCTTGGCATCTCCCGTTCGACTCTGTACTACGTCAAGAAACAGCCGGGGAAAGACTGGCTGGCAAAGTGCGCCATCGAGGATGTTTTGCGCGGGAACCCCGGATACGGACATCGACGTATCGCCAAGGCGCTCGGAAGAAAGGACGAGCGTCCTGCCCTACGAGTGATGAAGCTCTTCGGCATCAAGCCGTACCGCAGAAGAGGCAGGAAGTGGCGCAAACCCAAGGAGAAACAGGCGGTATACCCGAACCTGCTCATGGCGACCGTACCAGCATATCGCAATCACATCTGGGTCGCAGACTTCACGCATATCGCCTGGCGGCGGGGCGTGATCCTGGCCACCACGCTTGATGTGTATACGCGAGACGTGGTCGGTCTCTCCGTCGCTACGAGAGGAGGCACGGTGCTTGTGACCCAAGCCCTATGGAGCGGCCTTCTCAATCATCCGAGACCTGTCATCTTCCACAGTGACAACGGCGTTGAATACAACGCCATCTTGTTTCGGGAGACGCTCGAGAGTCTCGGTATCCAGATCTCCCGATCGAAGAAAGGCTGTCCCTGGGAGAACGGATACCAGGAGTCCTTCTATGACAAGTTCAAGGTTGATCTGGGGGACCCGAACCGCTTCGCAACGCTCGGCGAGCTTGTCGCCGAGATCTATCGCACCGTTCACTACTACAACACCGAGCGTATCCACAGTGCCTTCGGGATGCCGCCGCGGACGTTTGCGCAGCTACACGCGACTGCTACACTGCACGCAATCGTTTAGAGGAGAGTGTATGAAAAAGAGGGGGCGGCACAGTCAACATTATGACCATCTATCGCTATATCAAGGCCGGGAAGCTCAAGGCTCACAAAATTGGAAAGGAATTTAGGATAAATAAGACTGAGTTCGAACGTTTCTTAAAAGCCACAAGCACCAAATAGATATGGCTAGCGTAAAACGCAGAGGCGAAATAAAGGAAAGACACATCAAGCTGGACTCGTACACCTATAAAGGAGCGAAGCGAAAAAACAATCCGCCCGTTGGATTGGTGTCATCCGCGACTGATCAGATTGATGGGGCCACTGCCTACAAACACGACCCTCATATAGACCCTAGACTCTCTTGGGCTGGTAAAGAGGAGGCGGCCGAAATCAATGTTAGGAACATCAGCTTACATATCCACGAGCGCATAGACCCAGAGCGTATGGCGCGGGGATTTCTTAAGCGTCTCGACCAAGACGCCGAGACCCAGCAGCTTTCTCTCTTCCAACTGCCCGAAAACGAGCCACCCTTAGCTAAAGACATCAACTTCGTAAACGGAAAAACGCCAGCATTTAGCTTGCGTTCTCCGTTCGATACGATCCTCTCTTTCGCTAATCAACCTACTGGGCTCAACATAACGGACGATTTTAGAACCATTGATTGGCCGAAAGAATATCCTGCGCCAGAGTTCACGATTGGCCAGATCAAGGCGCTACTTGCGCAGTAGAGCCGTGGCACCAGATTACGTAAAGCGCCACTAAGACGAGTAGCAAAATGAGCACAGAAATTATCCATGGCAATTCATAGGTCAGTTTGTCTACCTTGGTCGCATCCATACGCAGTTTCGCCCCATAAACCTTCGTGAGTAGACGAGTAGCTAGCCTCTCGACCTTCGCCAAGAGTCTCAAATAAAAGAGGAGAGAAACCGGCACGATAAGCATCAAGACAGATATAAGGACCCTCACGGTTACAGTGAGCGGCAATAGAGAACTATTAAAGGTCGCGACAATCAAAAGAGCTGCCGCGATGGCACTAATTACCGGGAGTGTTGCCAGTTTTGCGCTCGTGATTTGAAATAGCTGGTCGTTCACCGCATTACCCATGCGCACCTGGTCTTCTAGTTTCAAACGGACAAAGTTCGCTTTTTCTTGTTTCTCGTATTCGGACAGCTCGTCGGCCATATATTTATTTACCTGATTCCGCTGTGCTTCCAGGGGATGCCTCTGGCAGAGGATATTGGAAACGTCCTCGCGTCTTCAGTAGCGCTCTGGCTTCCTCTGTTGTTTTCTCTCCATTCTGAACAGCTCTGATCAACTTAAATAGCTCTACCGTCGGAACAATCGCAATGTCGTATTCAAGTATGTGCGGCGCGTCTTCATAAGGCAGAGAGCGGCTGAGTGCGTCGCGTTTCCGGTCGTGATTGATTACTAGAATTCCTCTTGGTTCACCGTTTGATTTGGCAGCCAAGAGATGGTTCAAAAGTTGAGACGCATAGGCTTCCTGCGGATTTTGGCTCACCGTTCCCTTACATTCAACCAATGCCTCATACTCACCGTCTTT
>DATKSU010000015.1:0-52111 GCA_035531495.1 Minisyncoccota bacterium
CAGTGCACTGCCTTCGCCTTTGGTGTTCCCCATGATATCAACGGATTTCACCCCTCCACCATGAGTTCCGTGCACCTCTCGCGCCCTCGAGCCATACCGTTTCCTTCGCCGGCCGCAGGTTAAGCCCACGGATTTAACGAACGACTAATATGGCCGCCTCGACACCCTTTACGCCCAGTGATTCCGGGTAATGCTTGGGGCCTCTGTATTACCGCTCCTGCTGGCACAGAGTTAGGAGCCCCTTATTCATCGGGTACCGTCAATAAACTTCGTCCCCGATAAAAGATGTTTACGTACCGAAGCACTTCATCCATCACGCGGCGTCGCTCCGTCAGGCTTTCGCCCATTGCGGAATATTCTCGTCTGCAGCCTCCCGTAGGAGTATGGACCGTGTCGCAGTTCCATCGGTGGGGATCGAGCTCTCACTCCCCCTAAGCGTCGTAGCCTTGGTAGGCCGTTACCCTACCAACTAGCTGATACTACGTAGGCCTCTCCCGAAGCGAAAAACCTTTACCCTCGCGGGACTATCGGGAATTACCCAACCTTTCGGCTGGCTATGCCCGACTTCGGTGTGCGTACCTGCGCGTTACTACCTCGTTTGCCGGTTGCCCTTGCGGGCCCCCTTGACTTGCATGACTTATCCACGCCGCCAGCATTCACCCTGAGCTAGGATCAAACTCTCATTAAGAATAGGCGGAACAAAAGAATTAACACATCTTTTCTTTCGAACGTATTCGATTTTCAAAGGTCAAAAGAAACCCCGCCTCTCTCGAGGCAGTACCCGTATCCTACCGGAGCGGTATCGGGGCGTCAAGGCAGGCCAGCCGGCCGGTTTTCCTATTGCGCCGGTAGGGCGGCGCGCTATAGTAGGAGCAGCCGTCACCCTTGCCTATGAACGCGCTTGAGCGGGAACGTATCGTCGTGTCAGTCGGAGGCTCGCTTATCGTCCCCGACCAGATCGATACCGACTTCCTGACGCGGTTCAAGGATCTCGTCCTCGAGAAGGTCAAGGGCGGCCTCTCCTTCGCTATCATCTCCGGCGGCGGCAAGACCGCGCGCCGCTACCAGGAAGCTGCGCACGCTATCACGCCGCTCTCCCGCCACGACCTCGACTGGCTCGGCATCCACGCGACGCGCCTGAACGCGCAGCTCCTGCGCAACGTCTTTGTCGGCTACGCGCACCCGCAGGTCATCAAGAACCCGACCATCGACATCGACGCGGACGAGCCCGTCATCATCGCCGCCGGCTGGCAGCCGGGCTGCTCGACCGACTACGACGCCGTGCTCATGGCGAAGAATCTCGGCGCACGCCGCCTCGTGAACCTCTCGAACATCGATTACGTCTACACCGCCGACCCGAAGAAGGATCCGTCTGCGCGGAAGATTGAGAAGACGAGCTGGGCCGAGTTCCGCAAGCTCATCCCGGAGGAATGGGACCCCGGCCTCTCCTCCCCCTTCGATCCCGTCGCGGCCAAAGAAGCCGAGGCGCTCGGCATCGAGGTCGCCATCATGAACGGCGCGCACCTCGAACGTTTTTCGAACTACCTCGACGGCATCCCGTTCGTCGGAACGATTATTTCTTAACCTTCCTTTTTTAGGCGCTCAATTTCCGCTTCAAATTCCTGTTCTAGATTTTGATTTTCCGGGGCATTCTTTTCGAGTATGAAGCGCGGCAAACTCCACAGATTCAAATGAATTTGATTTAGGAGATAATTTCTATGGTGAGGGGACTTCCGCTCTGCATTTATCTTCTGCGCCCTTTCATAAATGCGATGAAGGGTATCTAGGCTTAGTTTCTCGTGATGGGCATCGTCAATAAATATATTTTCTGTGTCCTTTTGAAGCAGTTAATCAAACACGGCGTCATCATCAAGATTTCTGAGAAGGCGTTCAAATTTCGGAGGCATATCTAAATGACACTTTATCTCATTTCTCAAACCACTTGGCGATGGGGATAAGGAGCGGAGCGGAGCGGCAGATGGAGGAGAAGGTGCCGGCGATGACGCCGACGAGCATCACGAGGGCGAAGTCTCTCGTGACCGGCGCGCCGAAATAGATGAGGGCGAGGAGGGCGAGAGCGACGGTGAGCGCCGTATTGATGGAGCGCGTGATGGTCTCGTCGATCGACTTGCCGATGGTCACGGCGAACTCTTCGCGCACGCCTGTCTTCTCGTTCCTCGCCAGGTGCTCGCGGACGCGGTCGAAGACGACGATGACATCGTTCACGCAGTAGCCGAGCAGCGCGAGCAGCGCGACGAGGAAAAGCGAATCGACCTCAGCGCCCGTGAAGTGGCACCAAGCGGCGTAAAAGCCGGTCGGGACGATGATGTCGATGGCGAGCATCGCGACCACCGTAAGCCCGTAGCCCCACGACGGGACCGGCCGCGACACTTTGCGGAACGCGAAGGCGATGTAGACGACGATGGCGAGGATGACCGCGACGAGCGCCCAGACGGCCTTGTTCGCGAACTGCGCGCCGAGCGCGGGGCCGACCGACGTGAACGACAGCTCGGTCGTCGAGGCGCTGCGCGAGAGCGACGCGAGCACGGCATCGTGCTCGGTTGGCGTCATCGTGCGGGTGCGGATGGAAACGTCGTTCGTGCCCGACGGGATGACGGACACGGCGCCGAAGGGGACGACGGCGACCGCCTGCTGGATGTCGGAGAGCGGCGGCCGCCCGTTCGGGTATTCCACCTGCAGCAAGGAGCCGCCGGTGAAGTCGATGCCGAGCGGGAGGCCGAAGACGAGGATGGCGCCGATAGCCGCCGCGAGGATGAGCCCCGTGAGCCAGAAGAAGAACGCGCGATGGTTGACGACGAACATACGGTTATGGCCGCGAGCGGCGGAAGCCCGAGCCGAGGAGGAACTTCCATGCGCCGCTCTTCTCCTCCGGCACGAGCGCGAGGAGGTAGATGCGCGACACCGAGACCGCGGAGATGAAGGATGCGAGCACGCCGAGCACGAAGACGAGCGCGAAGCCCTGCACGATGCTCGTCCCGAGCCAGAAGAGGATGATGCCCGAGATGAGCATGGTGAGGTGGCCGTCGCGGATGGCGGTCCACGCGCGCGCGAAACCGATGCGCACCGCTTCGCGCGGATCCTTACCTTCCGCGAGCTCCTCTTTCGTGCGCTCGAAGATGAGCACGTTCGCGTCCACCGCCATGCCGAGCGTGATGATGAGGCCGGCGATACCGGACGCGGTCAGCGTGACCGGGATGAGCTTGATGACGGCGAGCATGAATGCGAGGTACTCGGCGAGCGCGACGGCGGCGACGACGCCCGGCAAGCGGTACCACGCGACCATGAAGAGCGCGACGATAGCGAAGCCGATGAGGCCGGCGACGACGCCCGCCGCGATGGCAGCCGCGCCCAAGGTCGGGCCGATGGAGGAACTCGACTCGAGCGAGATGGGCACGGGCAGCGCGCCGAAATTGAGGTTTTGCACGAGGTCGCGCGCCGAGTTGGCCGTGAAGTTGCCGCTGATGACGGCCTGGCCGTTCGGGATTGCCTCCTTGATGACGGGCTCGGAGATCGGCTGCCCGTCGAGGAAGATGGCGAGCGTCTGGCCGACGTTCTCGCTCGTGATCTTCTCGAAGAGCGCCGCGCCTTCGCTATCGAAATTGAGGAGCACCTCGGGCGCGGCGAGGCCGGCAGTCGCGCCCGAGCCGAACTGGAGCGACGCGCCCGTGAGGTAGCGGCCCGTGAGGCCGGTCGGCGCGAAGACGGTCTCGGTGGTCGTGCCGACCTTCGTCGTCGTCGCGAGCCGGAAGTCCAAGGTCGGCGTCTTGCCGAGGGCCGCCACCGCAGCATTGATGTCAGTCACGCCCGGCAAGTCAACGATGAGGCGGTCTTCTGTCGTGCCCGAGAGGGCGCTTGCCTCTTCCGTCTGCACGAGGGGCTCGGCGACGCCGAAGAGGTTCACGCGCCGCTCGATGACGCCCTGCAAGGCGGCGAGCGCGCCGCCTTGTTCGGAAGTCGGCGTCTGGCTCATGTCGGCCTTATAGACAAGCTCCGTGCCGCCGGCAAGATCGAGGCCGAGCTTGAACTGGTAGGCGCTGTCCGGGTTCGCCTGCGTGGACCATACGAAATAGGCGAGCCCGAAGCCCGCGAGAAGCGCGACGACCGCCCATACCCTATAGCGAGTCATGAATACGTTCGAGCATACCTAAAAAATGAAAAAATGCGAAGGGTTGCCGAGTGCGCAATTTTGTTGCCTTTTCTGAACGTGCGGCGGCATTCAGAGCCCAGCCAGCTTCTTGAGTTCGGCGATGCCCTCCTCAAGTGCGGTCGTCGGCTCCCAGCCGAGGAGCTTTTTCGCAAACGAACTTTCGGCGAGCGTATCATGCGGCTCGAGACGCGCCTTGATGTAGCGGGTCGGGCCGCCGATGAGTTCGGCGATGCGATTGACGGATACGCTCTTCCCGGAACCGATGTTCAGCGCCTCGCCCTTCCCCACGCGCTCGCTCTCGGCTGCGAGGAAGTTCGCCCGCACAACGTCGCGCACGTGCACGAAGTCGCGCGTCTGCGTCCCGTCGCCCGTGATCGTGAGGTCCTCGCCGCGCGCGCGCCGGTCGAGGAATCGGCTGATGACGAGCGCGTACGGGCCCTCCGGATCGCCGCCTGGGCCGTAGACGTTGAAGTAGCGCAGCGATACGGTCGGCAGCGCATATATCTCCGAGAAGAGGCGGCAATACTGTTCGCCAATGAGCTTATGGAGCGCGTATGGGCTTTTCGGGCTCGGGGGGATGGATTCATGGAGCGGCATCTGTTCTTGATCGCCGTACACCGCGCTCGACGAGGAGAAGACGACCTTCTTGACGCCCGCGTCGCGGGCGGCGATAAGCACGTTCAATGTTCCGGTCACGTTCGTCTCGTGCGTCTCGTCCGGCTCGTCGATGGACTGCTGCACGCGCGGCAGCGCCGCGCAATGGAACACGTATCGCGCGCCCGAGAATGCTTCCTCGAGGTCGGCCTTCTGCCGGATATCGCCGCGGATGAGCTTGACGGGTGAGTGGAGGCGTCTGCGCGCGTCTGGCGCTATATCGATGACGCGCACCGCGTAGTCGCGGCGGGCAAGTTCGTTCGCGAGGTGTGCGCCGATGAAGCCGGTACCGCCGGTGATTACCGCAATCGGCGATGGTGCCTTGCGGTCGGTCATGTTCCAGAGAGGGACGCGAGGGCCCGCAAGGTCTTGAGGGCGATTGCTGCATCGAGACCGAGCGAGCGGTGCGCGAGGTAGTAGAGGTCGTAGGACAGTTTGCGGCGCGTCCGCTCGATGTCGACGCCGCCGCGCGGCGCGTCGTAATCGTGGATTTGCGCCCAGCCGGAGAGGCCAGGCGTGATGAGATGCCGCGTCTGGTAGTACGGTATCTCGCGCTCATAGACCGCGGCGAGCGCCGGCAGTTCCGGGCGCGGACCGACGAGCGAGAGGTCGCCGACGAGCACGTTCCAGAGCTGCGGCAGCTCGTCGATGCGCGTCTTGCGCAGGAATTTCCCGAGTCGCGTCACGCGATTCTTCGCGCGCAGCGCCGGATCGCCGGCATCATTGAAGAGCATGGTCCGCAGCTTCCAGATGGTGCAGATGCGGCCGCCCTTCCCCACGCGCTCGCTCGCGATGAACGCGGGGCCGCCTGAAAGCCGCAGGAGGATCGCCGCGACGAGGATGAACGGCGCCGCGATGACAAGGCCGAAGACGGCGAGGAGGATGTCCGCGCCGCGCCGCGCGATATCATGCGCGAGGTGCTCGCGCGGAACATATTCGAGCAGCCATGCGTGATCGACATGCGCGAGCGGCACGCGGTCGAACGTATCCTCGTAGAATTCCGAGAATTCGATGAACGTCACGCCGTGCGCGACCGCGCCGTAGAGCTCCGGCAGTATCCGCGCGACCGCCGTGTCGCGGGTGTCGAGCACGACAATCGCCGCGCCGGACGCGAGCGCGGCACGCAGGCCGGCCGCGAGCGTGTCCGCATGCGTCGCGGTATCGAGGAACGCCGAGAAATGCATGAGTGCATGCGGATTCGCGTTCACTTCTTCAAACGCTTCTTGAACCGCAGCGCCGGTACCGACGAGCACGGCTGGCGAACGCGCGGCTGGCGAACGCGCGCGGCCGGTGCGGTAGAAACGCCATGAGGACACCGCGACGAAGGAGACGATGAGATACAGGGCAAGGATGGTCTTCGGCGCGATGGTGAGCGGGAGCGCGAAGAACAGCACCGCGGCGATGCAGACGTTCGCGACCTGGGCGCCGAGGATCCGTTCGCCCATCGCATAGTGCACGAGTCGCGTCTGTTTCTCGTAGAGGCCGGCGATATAGAAGATGACGAGGGAAAGAAGGAAGACTGGCAGGAACGGCACGAGATTCGCCTCGAAGTAACCGGGTGCGGGGAACGCGAGGTTACGAAGAGCGAGCGCGACCCAGAGGGACGCGACCAGTATGAGGAAATCGCCCACGATGAGAATCGCCGTTTCTCGGCGCGTGAAAGCCATAGACGTTACGATACAGCTAGTATAACCGGATACGCTAGGATAGAGTTGCTGTCATGGAAACGCTCGCCCGGAAGACCATACTCTTCATCATCACCAAGTCAAACTGGGGCGGCGCGCAGGCGTACGTCTTCACGCTTGCCCGTGCCGCGCGCGACGCGGGGGCGCAGGTTGCGGTCGCCCTCGGCGGTACGGGCAAAGCAGGCGCCGATGCAGGACTCCTCGCCGAGCGCCTCGGCGCGGAAGGCATCCGGACGATATTCCTCGGCTCGTTCGCGCGCGACATCTCCGCCCGGCGGGAGTTCGGCGCCTTCGGCGAGCTTCTCGGCGTCATCCGTCACGAGAAGCCCGATGTACTCCACGTCAACAGCTCGAAAGCCGGCGGTCTCGGTGCGCTCGCCGGGCGCCTTGCCGGCGTGCCGCGCATCGTCTTCACGGCGCACGGCTGGGCGCACCGCGAGCCGCGCACCTTCCCTGCGCGGCTCTTCATCCGGCTCGCGTCATGGGTGACGGTCATCCTCGCCCACTGCACCATCACGGTCTCCTCGCGCGATTCCGCGGACGCACCGGCGCTCTTCGCCCGGCGGAAGGTCGTCCTCGTCCATAACGGCATCGGCAGCGCGGCGCTCCCCGATCGCATAGCGGCACGCGCGAAACTTCTCGCCTACGCGCCTGGAATCCCGCAGGATGCGCCGCTCATCGTCGCTATCGGCGAGCTGACGCGCAACAAAGCGCACGAGGTCCTGCTCGACGCGCTCGCGCACCTCACGCAGCCGTACGCCTGCCTCATCATCGGCGACGGTGAAGCGCGTGCGGCGCTCGCCGCGCATGCGAAAGTACTCCGCCTCTCCGCCGTCGCCTTCGCCGGATTCGTCCCGGACGCCGGCGCGCTGCTCACGGGCGCCGACCTCTTCGCCCTCCCGTCGCGCAAGGAAGGGCTGCCGTTCGTCCTCCTCGAGGCCGGCCGCGCCGGATGCGCCGCTATCGCGAGCGCGACCGGCGGCATCCCCGACCTCGTCACGGACGGGGAGACCGGCCTCCTCGTGCCGCCCGGCGACGCGGTGGCGCTCGCGCGCGCCCTCGATTCGCTCCTCGCCGATCCCGCGCGCCGGCAGGCGCTCGGGCAGGCGCTCAAGACGCGCGTCGAGCGCGATTTTTCCGAGACCGGGATGGTGGGCGCGACGCTCGCGCTGTACGCGTGAGGCTCACCCGCCGGGCACGTATTCGTTCGCGGAAAGATCGCGCGCGGACGCGCGGCCGTAGCGCGCGAGCGAGGTGATGATGCCGAGCGCGCCGAATTCGAGCACGAGGTGCGAGCCGCCGGAACTCATGAACGGTATCGTCGTGCCGGTCACGGGCAGGAGCCCGATGCTGATGCCGGCATGGATGGCGACGTGCGCCGCGAAGAGGATGAGCACGCCGAGCGTGAAGAACGCGTCGAAATTCGTCGTCGCCGCGCGCGCGATCTGGATGAGCCGCGCGAAGAGGAGCGCGTACACAGCGAAGAGCAGCACGACGCCGACGAAGCCCCACTCCTCCGCGAACGCGGCGAAGATGAAGTCGGTCTGGTACTCGGGCAGGAACCGCAGCTTCGATTGCGTGCCGTAGCCGATGCCCTTCCCGAACCATCCGCCCGAGCCGACGGCGATCTTCGCCTGGTAAGCGTTGTAGCCCGCGCCATGGATGTCGCTCGCCGGATTCACGAATGAGATGATGCGGTCGCGCTGATACGGCTTCAGGCCGCCGAACCAGAGCACCGTCCCGGCGAGGAGCGCGAGGAACCCGATGAGCGCGAGGTGCTTCTTCGAGATGCCGGAAACGAGCATCATGCCGAGCCAGAGCGTGCCGAAGATGATGGCGTTGCCCATGTCCGGCTCGATGAGGATGAGTAGCATGAGCACGAGCGCGTACGCGCCCGAGACGATGATGTGCCGGGAGTCGCCGATCTCGACGTGCCGGCGCGAGAGGTATTTGGCGAGGAGCGCAATCAAGGCGAGCTTCGCGAGGTCGGCTGGCTGGAACGACACCGGCCCCAGGGAGAACCATGCGCGCGCGCCCATCACCGGATGCGAGAGGACGAGGACGAGGACGAGGAGCGTGACCGAGAGCGCGTAGAGCGCCATCACGAACGGCGTGCGGCGAATGAAGCGCACATCGACCGATGAGATGACGAAGTAGATGCCGATCGCGAGGACGAGCCAGACGATCTGGCGCGGCGCCAAGGACGCGCCTTGTCCGAACGTGCTCATCGTGAGGATGCCGAGCAAGGACAGCGCGACTGCCGGCGCGAGCAGAGTCCAATCGAAAAAGAGGCGCGCGCGGACGGCCGAAGGCGTGGTCACGGGAGCGGCGGGGGCGGCAGCGGGATGAGGGGCACGACCTCTATCGTGAGCGCCCCGTTCGGGAACGCACTCTCCCAGGTGAACGTCGCCGTGGCCTGCCCCTGCCCCGCGATGGATTGGATGACGGTCTGCGACGCCGTGAAGACGTTGCCGTCCGAACCGTGCACGAGGACGACGGCGCGCACGTTCGCGAGCGGCGTCACGCCCGGGTTCGTGAGCGTCGCCTCGATGCGCGGCGCGAGCGTCGTGCCGCCGAGCGTAATGGCGGAAACGGTCGGCACGATGCGCGGATCCGTGAGGAGCCGGTACCACTGCGGCGACGAGGAGGCGATGTCGAGGAACGCGCTCGCGACTGGCTGCGCGGTCGCCACATTCGGCACGTATACGGGCTCGGTGGCGCCGGGCGGCAGGTCGAGCGTGCCCGTGAGCACCTGCACGATGGAGTGGTCGACGCCGTAGAGCGTGATGCGGTACGGCACCGCGTTCGCCGCCGCGTCGAGGTTCTTGTTCTCGACCGACGCGATGACGTTCGTGCCGCCGCGGCCGTTGCTGAACGCCTTCGTGAAGAGGACGGTCGGCGGCTCCTCCGACGCCGTGCAGAGGTACGGGCACGGCCCGCCGCAGTCGATGCCGCCCTCGCCCTCGTTCTGGATGCCGTCCTTGCACGAGGGCGCAGGCCGCAGGAGCAGGTACGCCGTGACGGCGACGACCGCGACGATGATCGCCACGATGACGAGGATGATGAACCGGCGCCGCGCCGCCCAGGACATTGGCTCTAGTATACCGCCCGCGCGCATTCGCGCGAGGGTGGGAGTAAAAAAAGACCGCCGCGGCAGGGGGGAGAGGAACCTCAAGGGGGGAAGGAGTCCTTGGAAGTTTCCGCGCGGCGGTCGGAAAGGAATTGGTCGGGGCGGCAGGATTCGAACCTGCGACCTCCTGAGCGATGCGCCCAGGCGCGCTTGGCCAGCTGCGCTACGCCCACGATTGGCGGACGACTCACGTGTTCGGTTCTGGCGGCTAGCTACTCTCCCCACCTGGAACGGTGAGTACCATCGCCGCAAGGAGGCTTGACTGCCGAGTTCGGAATGGGATCGGGTATGACCCTCCCGCCAAACCACCAGAACCGAACACACGAGGTGTCCGATGTGTGCAAAACGGATACGCAATGGGTGCGCACAACGATTGTGCCATTCAGAATTCCGCACGGGAGACTGGGCGTATTAGTATCTCTCGGCTTAGCGCCTCACGGCGCTTCCACCTAAGACCTATCAACCTGGTCATCTTCCAGGGGCCTCATAACGATTCCTGATCTTGGAGCACGTTTCCCGCTTATATGCTTTCAGCGGTTATCGCAACCCGACATAGCTACCCAGCGGTGCCCTTGGCAGGACAACTGGTAGACCAGAGGTCAGTTCATCCCGGTCCTCTCGTACTAGGGACGACCCTCCTCAAGAATCAACGCCTGTAGTAGATAGGAGACCAACCTGTCTCACGCATCTCGTTTGCCCCGATTACTCGGGGGATCGGACTGTAACTTCATCCGTTCTGGATGATCGACGTTCAGTCTCTACGGGCGCGAAGTGAGGCAGAAATAAATGAGTCCTCTCATTTATTTCTCGCCGAACGAGCGTCCGTATCGTAATCGATACGGGCCCTGCTCCGCTTCCCTCGGTGTTCTCCACTGCATGTGTGGAATTCACCGATATCAGTCGATTTCTTCGCATGCATCCCTGCATGCGACCGCCGTGAGTTGTCGTTTTCGTCCCGCCTGTGGCGGGACAAGCACACTGCGTCTCCACGCAGCTAACATTTCCTCGGGGTTCAAACCGTTCAACCTCCGAACGTTCCCGTTCAGGAACTGAACGGTTTGAACCCAGCTCGCGTACCTTTTTAATTGGCGAACAGCCAAACGCTTGGGACCTTCTCCAGCCCCGCGCTAAGGTGAGCCGACATCGAGGTGCCGAACTCCGCCGTCGCTATGGACGCTTGGGCGGAACTAGCCTGTTATCCCCAGGGTAACTTTTATCCGTTAATCTCTGGCCGCATCTAAGGCGTACCATCGGTTCACTATGCTCTGCTTTCGCATCTGCTCGGGATGTCCCCCTCGCAGTTAAGCCACCTTCTGCCATTACACTATCGGCACGGTTTCCATTCGCGCCTAGGTGACCTTAATAGGCTCCTCCGTTACTTTTTAGGAGGATAGCGCCCCACCAAAACTACCCGCCACGCACGGTCCCGTAGAGGATCCCTCCACGGTTAGGCACTACACGATTCAAGAGCGGTATTTCACTGACGAGTCCAGGACAGCCGAAACCGTCCCTTCAACCTCTCCCGCCTATGCTACGCATGAAGCACGTAGGGCCAATACGAAGCTGTAGTAAAGCTCCTGGGGTCTTTTCGTCTAACTACAGGTATCCGGCATCTTCACCGGAAGTGCATTTTCACCGAGCGAGTCCTCGAGACAGTTCCCCAGTCATTACACCATTCGTGCACGTCGGAATTTACCCGACAAGGAATTGCGCTACCTTAGGACGATTATAGTTATCGCCGACATTCACCGGGGCTTACACAGTCCAGCATACTACCGAAGCAGCATACCCACCGTGGTTGACCTTCCGGCATTGGTCAGGTGTCACCCCCTATACCTCCTCTTACGAGTTTGCAGGGAGCTGTGTTTTTGGTAAACAGTTGCCAGGGAAACTTTCACTGCGGCCTCTCTTGCGAGAGGCAGGCCTTATCGCTAACTTACGGCCGCTTTTTTGCCGAGTTCCTTGAGGACATCTTACTCGTTCGTCTTGGTCTTCTCGACCTGACCACCTGTGTCGGTTTGCGGTACGGTCGCGTATACGGTTAAGCGTAGGAGGTTTTCTTGGAACCGCGCTCGCTGCCCTCTCTCCCCCCGTAGGAGGAAATTGCGTCCGTGCTCGGGGTTGGTGCGCGCCGGATTTCCCTAGCGCGCCCCCTCGCACGGCCGACCGGAATCCAATAACCGGCGGCAGCTACAGCAGTCCGTCACTCCATCGCCCGTATAGCGGTCACGGAATATTGACCGTGTGTCCATCGGGTGCGGCTCTCGCCATCCCCTTAGGCCCGACTAACCCTCAGTTGATTGCCATAGCTGAGGAAACCTTGGTCTTTCGACGTGCAGGGTTCTCACCTGCATTGTGGTTACTTGTACCGGCATTCTCACTTCGCAACGCTCCAGCATGGGTCACCCCTTTGCCTTCAGCGCGATGCGAACGCTCTCCTACCGCGTACGGCTCCCGCAGGAACCGCACACCCGCAGTTTCGGCACGACACTTAACCCCGATCATCTTCGGCGCGTGGACCCTCGATGAGTGAGCTGTTACGCTTTCTTTAAATGATGGCTGCTTCTAAGCCAACATCCTCACTGTTTATGGATCCGCACTTCCTTGTGATGTACTGAGTGTCGATTTTGGGGCCTTAACTGGCGATCCGGGCTCTTCCCCTCTCGATCGATGGAGCTTCGCCCCCACCTTCTAACTGCTGCGCAGGCGCCGGGTATTCGGAGTTTGATAGGAATCACGAGATTTCTCCCTGTTGATCCCTTCCAGTGCTCTACCCCCCGGCGCATATGTCGCAACGCCAGCCCAAAAGCTGTTTCGGAGAGAACCAGCTATTCCCAGATTCGATTAGCTTTTCACTCCTTGCCACAAGTCATCCCAAGGCGTTGTACAACCTACGGGTTCGGGCTTCCATCTGTCTTTCGACAAACTTCACCCTGCTCATGGCAAGCTCATCTGGCTTCGGGTCGTATGTATCCTACTTGCGCGCTATTCACACTCGGTTTCCCTACAGCTCCGCCCCGGAAGGGCTTAGCTCTGCAAGATACATACACTCGCCGGCTCATTCTTCAATAGGCACGCCGTCACGGATGCAAGCATCCGCTCCGACCCTTTGTAAGTACACGGTTTCAGTTCTATTTCACTCCCCTCTCGGGGTGCTTTTCACCTTTCCCTCACGGTACTAGTTCGCTATCGGTCATAGGACGTATTTAGCCTTACCGGTTAGTTCCGGCAGATTCATCCGGACTATTCATGTTCCGGACTACTCAAGAATGCGAGCAAAAGAGTCATCGCGTATTTCGCCTACGGGGCCATTACCCTCTGCGGCGCTGCTTCCCAGCAGCTTCGGCTATAGCGACGATTGGTAACTCTTCTCGTACAAGTACGACACTCGCACCTTACAACCCCCCGTCCCGAAGGACGGAGTTTGGGCTTTTCCCGTTTCGCTCGCCGCTACTCGGGGTATCACGAGAATCGCGTTCTATCGGCACGAACATACCGCACCGACAGAACGCAACTCGTATTGTTCTCTTTTCCTCCGGGTACTGAGATGTTTCACTTCCCCGGGTTCGCTTCGCGCGGGCATTACCCCGCGGATTCCCGCTCAACGCGGGAGGGTTTCCCCATTCGGACATCTCCGGATCACAGGCTACAAACCGCCTCCCCGGAGCTTTTCGCAGGTTAGTCGCGTCCTTCTTCGCCGTCCTAGGCCAAGGCATCCACCGTGTACTCTTCACGTCTCCCGTACGGAGACCTGAAAACCACAATCGTTGTTTTGCACTTTGACCTCCCCGTCACACTTCTGCAGTGTGTCGGGGATTTCAATTACCATTGCGTATTCGTCTTTCAAGGAACGCTCGCGTCCCCTCGAAACGAAAACCGCCCTTCGGGGCGGTTTTCTTCGTGCTTCGTGCACGGGCCTCACGGCCTGTCCGCTCCTTCAAGTCAGCTTTTTTCGGTTCGTAGACACGTGTCGAGCAAGTATAGGCGTAGGGGCGCGAAGCGTCAAGAGATGCGAAAAACGCCCCGCGGAGGCGGGGCGTTCCGGACGCACGAGACGGGAGCGCTAGTGCTTAATCTCCTGCTCGAGACGCTCGAGATAGCGCGCGGCCGAGGCTTGGCCGCCCAGCCCGAAGGCGAGGCCGACGGCGAGCGAGACGGCGATGACGACGCCCGTGAAGAGGGTCTGCACGAAGCCGGTCGCCACCTGCAGCTGGGCCAGCGCCGCGAGGATCGCGAACACCCAGATGGCGTAGCGGGCCACCTTGCCGAGGAAGCTGGATGCATGCAGCTGGGCCGCCTGCGCGGAACCCGCGACGACGCGCTCCGCCGCTTGCGCGACGACCGCGGCGACGAGCAGGATGAGGACCGCGACGATGACCTGCGGGAGGTAGCCGAGGACGACCTCGCGGATGAAGAGGTTAACCGCATCGAGGTGAAGCACGCCGAGCGCCGCCACCAGGAAGACGATGATGAAGAACCACTCGACGAGGAACCCGAGAAATCGGCCCGACGAGAGCTTGAATCCGGCGCGATTCAGCACCCGCTCGAGGCCGGTGGCGCGGAGCGCCTGGTCAACGCGGAGCGCGTCGACGATCTGCTGCACGACCCGGCCGACGCCGATGCCGATGAGCCAGCCGACGACGAATATGATTATCGCGACGACTAAGTTGGGGATGAACTCAACCAACCCGTAGAACAGGTTCTGGAACGATTGGGAGAGCACATCCGCCCAGGTGGAGAAAACCATAGGGAATAACTCGTTGTTTTATGCGGTTAAATGACTCGCACTGCTCGCGAGCACCTAGGCGAAGTATAGCACTTTTAAACCCCTATTTTATCGAGGATGAGGCGGTGTGGATAGTCGAAAATGTCCCGCAGGAGACGGTCGTAGACCCCGAGGCGATACCGGAAGTCGGGAGTCGCGAAGAAGGCGTAGCGTATCTCCCGCCCGAGCTCGGCTTCGAGCGATCGGACGGCGGCGGCAAGCGCCCGCTCGTTCAGGTTGTCCCCCACGATGAGGAGGTCGGCTTGGGGCTCGAGGATGCCCGTGAAGAGGCCGGAGAGCGCGATGAGGCGGATGGAGCCCGCGCGCCGGAGCATGCTCACAATACGTTCGGGCCGGACGCTCGTCGTCTCGCGGACGAACGCCGTGAGCGCCTCGAGCTCCTCGAAGCGCGGATTCACGACGTAGCGCGCAGGCGCGGCGCCATTCTTCTTGCGCAGGAAGCCGGCGGCGAGGAGGTCGGCGGTTTCCCGGCGGACGGCGTCCCTCGAGAGCTTCGTGCGCTCCGCGACCTCGGCGACGGTGAGGGGCGTTTCCTGGTTGAAGATGAAGAGGCGGAGCGCCTTCAGGCGAGCTGGCGAGCCGAAGATCTTGGCGAGGGATTCCATGATGGCCCCGCCAGTGTAAACGCTCGGATGACAAAACGCAAAAGCGCCCCGCCGAAGCGGGGCGCCCTGCGAAAAACGCCTTGGAAACGCTTATTTGAGGGTGACTTTCGCGCCCGCGGCCGTGAGCTTCTTCGCGAGCTCCTCGGCTTCGTCCTTCTTCATGCCGGTCTTGAGCATGGACGGCGCGCCGTCGACGAGGTCCTTGGCCTCCTTGAGGCCGAGGACGAGGGCTTCCTTCACCGCCTTGATGACGGCGATCTTGTTGCCGCCAACGTCGGTGAGCTCCACGTCCGCGGTCGACTTGGCCTCCTCGGCCGGCGCGGCGCCGGCCGCAGGGCCAGCGACGGCCACCGTCGCCGCGGAGACGCCGAACTTCTTCTCGAGCACCTTCACGAGCTCGGAGAGCTCGAGCACCGTCATGGTCTCGATCTCTTCGACGAGCTTCGCGAACTTCGCGGGGACTTCGACCGCCGCTTCCTTCGCCTCAGCTGCCGCCGGAGCGGCTGCCTGGTTGGTTTCATCTGCCATGTTAGATTTCATTAACGAGCTTGCGAGTTTAGGAAATCTCACCCGTCACACTGCAGAAGCGTGGCGGGTTAGTTCGCAACAGTCGCTTCGCTCCTTTGCTTACTAATCTTGTCGAGCGCAATGACGATCCCCTGGATGGGCGAATTGATAACGTTCACGAACATGCCGCGCAAGACGGGCACGGGCGGGATGGTCGCGATGCCGGTGACCGCGTCCGCTCCCATGAAGGCGTTCTCGAACACGCCGCCGAGGAACGTAAGCGCTCCCTTGACCTTCTTCCCGAACTCGTAGATGCCGCGCGCGGACGCCGTGGTGTCGTCGCCCTCCGTCCACGCGACGGCGACCTCGCCCGGCAATTCCGGCGCGTCGCCCGCATAGCCGCGCTCCCCGAGCGCCTTCTTGATGAGCGTCTTCTTCGCGACGAAGTAGCGGACGCCCGCGCCCGAGAGTTCCTTGCGGAGCGCCGAGGCGTCCGCCACCGTGAGCTTCGTGAAGCCGACGAACACGACCGACGACGCGTTCGCGAACGCGCCCGTGAGCTTCGCGAGGATATCGCGCTTCTTATCCTTGGTTATTGCCATGTCTGGTTATTGCGTACGAACGTACTGAAAGGAGAAGTCGACCATGTGGTCTCCCTGCGTAAGCTCGCCTTGCGGCGTTTCAACGACTATCCCTCGCCTGTGCTCGGGACCTTCGGCTTACGGTCTTCGGTCCGTACGAGGGGCATTCTATCAGAGCCCGAGCGGAACGCAAACCGCGGAGCATCCCCGGCATGCTGTGCTGTGCTCTGATGCGGAGCTATCAAAACTGTAGTGCGACCGCATTGAAGTTTTGATAGCAAAGCCTAGATGCTAGGACGAGCGCAAGCCGAAGCGCGCGCGAAGGTGCGAATCACGCTCAAGCCGTTCGACGATCATATAGAGGACGTCAAAGCCGACACGGAGATTCGCTTTCGCGAGCGCGATAAGGTCCTCGCAATCATACGGATAAATCCACGCGCTGTCCTGGAGGCGGACGAACCCATATTCCTGCATGAAGGAACGCAGGCGATTGCGGGTTCCGCGACGACGTTCCGGGATATCGAAGAGCACGACGCGCCATCGGCCATCCCAACGTCTTCGCTTCCTGCTGCCCTTCTCTCGCATAGACTCGAGGGCAAGCATCCGTTCCCCCGCTTCGGTCACGCGCGCATATCGCTTGCCTTTCCGCTCCTCAAAAGTAACCAGTCCTTTTGCCGCTAGCCGTTGCAGCGCGGTTTTCGCCTGATAATTGAACCGCGCGCCCTTCTTGTGGTAGCCGGGCATATAGCGGAGCAGGCGTGCCGCATTCGGGATTGCCGCCGCGACAAGGACCACACCCCCGAGGGCGGTCGCGACTAAAAGGCCGCGTTGGAATGCCTGGAGCTTCCTCGTCCTGCTGGCTTCCTTCTCAAGGGCGCCCATTACCGCTCAGTATCGCATCGGACTATCCAAACTGCAATGCGGTCGCACTACAGTTTGGATAGCAGAGGAGGAGGAAGAGGAGGTTAGCCGGCCGCGAGGCTCGCGGCGTGGAGCGCGAAGAGCGCGATGGCGAGGATGACGACGAAGCTCACCGAGAACTTCACGAAGTCCACCGCGTACGGCAGGAGGCGCCGCTCCGCGGCGCGCCGATGCATCGATTCGAGGCTTTCCATGGCACCTATTGTACTACGGCGCGGCGGCCTCCTTCGCCGTGAGCCGCGCTATCTCGGCGTTGATGGCCGCGGAGTTCCCGCCCGGGGCGAGCGCTTCGACCTGCTTCCACGTGGCGATGGCCGCCGCATACTGCCCTTCCTCCGTCTGCCAGCCGGCTTTGAGCGTGAGTATCTGCGGCGTGTCGCCGTAGTGGGCCTTCGCGAAGGCGAAGGCCTGGTCGACGAGCGCCGTCTCGTTCGGGAAGGTGCGCGTGAGGTAGGAAATCCACTGTATCGCATATTCGAAGACGGCCGGCTGCACGGCCGCCGCCGTCTCGTAGGCCGTGAGCGCCGTGTGAGTCGCCCCGAGGTCGTTCATGAGGGCGGCCATGTCGGTATAGGCGAGGCCTTGGCTCGGGTAGCGGGCGATGGCGCGGTCGTAGGCGTCGTAAGCGGCCTTCCCGTCGCCAAGCAGAACTTCGTCGTTGCCGATGCCGATGTAGATGTCGTAATCGTCGTACTGCCCTTTCCCGAGGAGACCCGTGAGGCGCGCGATGTCGGCCTTGGCCTTCGCGGCGCTCGACGTCGCCGTGTCGACGCCCGTGAAGGTCCAGGAAGAGATGACGTCGTTCTTGTCTATCGGGAAGGCGGGGGCGGCGGGCTTCGCGGCACTATGCCACGAGAGGAAGCCGATGGCGGCGAGGATGACGAGGAGGGCGATGGCGGCGATAATCCAGCGCTTCGTATTCATGATGCGTGCAGCGTAGCACTCGCGGGCAAAAAGAAAAACCACCCCGAAGGGTGGTTTTTCTTTCGCTCGGACCGATTCTCCGAGCTGGAGCACTTCGCGAAGAATACTTCGCTCAGCACTAAGCTTTCGCTACTCGAGGATGTCAGCTATTAGCTGTGCGTGTACGACGTCACGTCGTTCACGAAGTCCTTGAGGAGGTAGCCGTTCGTCCAGTCGGTCGCTGCCGTACCCGCCGTAGCGTGGTTCGTTGCGGAGCGGTCAGACCAGACGACGTAGTTGCCGGTAGTCAAGCTCGTCGCCGCCGCGTTGGCCACGTAGGTCGTGTCCTGCGCGAGCGAGATCGAGATAGACGCACCGGTGGTCCAGCCGGAGAGCGAGGCCGCGCGAAGCTCGTAGGTCTTCGTGCTGCCCGCACCAACCTGCTGGAGGTTGTCGAACGTAACCTTGACGATGCCGCTCGTGTTCGCCTGGACCGCCGCCGCGTTGAGCGCGACCGCCGTACCCGAGGTCACGTCGTAGAGCGTGAAGCCCTTAACCGTGGCCGTCGAGGTCGCGACATCGAAGGACATCTGGTCGAGGTCGACCGCGCCCGACGGATCAGCCGTCACGTTCACGCGGTAGAGGGCCTGGCCCGCTGCCGGATTCGTGTTCGTGATGGTCTGCATCGCGAAGGTCGGAATCGACTGTCGGACGACGACGGTGCCGTAACCCGAACTCTTGTTCGAGAAGGCATCCGCCGTGCCAATCGACGTCGTCGCGTTGCCAGCGCCATCAACCGCCTGGAAGTTGGTGCTGTGCATGAGCGAGACGTAGATCTTCTTGCCCGAGAGCGCAGAGCCGCCCGACGCGATGGTCGGAGTCGAGACCCAGACCGAGACGTCAGCCGAGCTGTTCATCGGGACTGCGAAGGTGAGGCCCGAGAACTGCGCGGTGGACGTCGAAACGCCCTGTTGGAGTGCCTGATTTACCGTCTGCGTCGTGCCAGTCGAATCCTTGTACTGGATTGAGAGCTGGCGGATAGCCGCAGCCGCGGTGTTCGGGACATCGATTTCGAGCTTCTGCACCGTGAACGGCGAGTTGACCGCCGCGAGGGTGAAGTCGCCGACTTCAATGTTCGACGAGCCTGCGATGACGTTCGCGTTGACCGGGTTCGAGGCGCCGACGCCGATGTTCAGCGTGCCCGAGCCGACCGTAATCGACTGGAGCATGATGCTGTTGGCGTTAGCCGAGAGACCCGTCGTCGCGCCCGTGGCGTTCGTGCTCGCGCCCGAGAGGCCGAGCAGGACGCTCGCGCTCGCGCTCGAGAGCAGGTTGCCGTAGACGTCGATCGTCTTCGTGCTCGACATCGGAACCGTGAGGCTCACCGAGAAGGTGTTGGACGTCGACGGCGTCGGGATGGCAGTGCCGATCACCGCGCCCGTCGCGTCATCCTTCAGGGTAAGGTTCGTGATCTCGCTGGCCATCGACGTAGAAGCCGTGATCGTGATGGTATTCACGCTCATGTCTTCCGTCGAGCCGGCCGAGAGCGTGAACGCTCCGAGGCGCGCGTTGTTCGTGCCCGCGATGACTGTCTGGTTCGCGTAGCCCGTGTACTTCGCGGCCGTGAGCGAGGAGCTCGTGATCGAGACCGGGTTGCCCGCGACCGTCGAGGCCGGGACGCCCGTTGAGGTCAGCGACTGCTGGCCCTGCGCGTTCGACGTTCCCGTGACGAGCTTCACCGTCACCGACTCATTGTTCGGGAGGTTCGTGTTCGCCGTGATAGTCGAGGTCGCGACGCCCGTCTTGGCATCCGCGTAGATGTCAACCGTGGCCGACTGGCCTGCTGGGAGAATCATCGAGGAGCCGAGCGAGAAGTCGGTGCCTGCCGGGGTCGCCGTGCAGTCAACGATGGCCTTCGTGAAGCCCACCTGGACGCCGTTGAAGAAGACCTTGCCGTTCGCGAGGCCGCCACCGTAATTGGCTTCAGACGCGCAGACGTAGAGGTCGTTGACCTTCGTCGGCTCGCCTGAGGCGAGCATGTCGAAGGACGCCCACTTCACGTTCGACGCGCCCTGCGCGACGCTGTTGATCGGAGACGAAGGATCCTTCGAGACCGAGACGCCGCCAGTGCCCGTCGACTGGATGGTGACCAACGCAGTCGTCACGGCCGAGAAGGCCGTCGACGAGTTGCCGACGTTCGGCGTTACCGGCTGGTTGAGCTGGCTGTCGACCATCATCGCGTCAGAAGAGCGCTGGAGCGAGAATTGGAAGGTTCGAGAAGAACCGCCAACGACGTCCGCGACTACCTTGATGACGTGCGTCTGTGTCGAGAGCGTAACTGGAGCCGACGAGAGGTCGAACGTGACCGTGCGGTCAGCCGCCATCGCCGGTACCGCCGAGCCCGCCTGCACGCCGTCGACGTAGAGCCGAAGGTTCGTGAGGGCTGTCGAGTCAACCGAACCGAGGTTCGTGAAGCGCATCGACGTGAGCTTGACCGGATTCGTGGACACGGAGACAGAGTTCTGCCAGACCGTGTACGACGGCTGCGGGCTTATTGTCGCCACGGCCGTCGGTATCGTGTTCGCGCTCGTGCTGAAGACGACCGAGGCGAGGTTCGCCGACGAGATCGTCTGGTAGCCCGAGTTGATCGGGAAGCTGACCGACGAGTCAAGCGCGCCCGACGAAACGTTCGCCGAGACGAGCTGGACGCCGATCTGCTGGCCGTTCGAGCCCGACGCGATGTCCGAGCGGACGGAGACCGTGTAGGTCATGCCCGCCGGCACCGTGAAGACTCCTGCCGAGTTAGAGAACGAGAACTGGCCGTTGCTGATGCCCGCCGAGTCCGTGATGCGCGTACCGCCGTTGTAGAGGTACACGTTCGTCATCGTCGAGTCGTTCGAGACGCCAGTGCGGTTGAAGGTGACGCCCGTGACCGTGATCGGAGCAGCCGTCGGGTTCGAGAAGACGAAGTCTCCAAGATCGCCGATGCCCTGACCTGCCACGAGAACCGAGTTGTTCGGCGAGGTCGGCGAGAGCTGGATCTTAAGACCCGTGCCCGTGCCGACGGCTACGCCGCCGCCCGTAGAACCGCCCGTCGAGGACGTTCCGCCGCCGAGGTTCCAGTGCGCGCGCGAGATCGGGCCGAAGTAGCCGGACGTCGGAGAGACGCCTGCCGCCTTCTGCCACGCAATCAACGCCGTCTTCGTCTGGCTACCGAAGTGGCCGTACGTAGCCGCGCCGCTTGAGAGCGCCGGGATGCTGTAGCCAGCACCAAGGAGCCCGCGCTGGAGGCACGACACGTCGTTGCCCGTCGAACCGACCGTGAGGTCTCTCGTGAAGGAGCACGCAGCCGTGGAACCGCCCGTGCTGGTGCCGGTGCCGCCCGTCGTCGGCTGGCCCGTGAGGGCTGCCTGGACGTTCGCGATCGTGGCGCTGTCAGCGCCGAACGAAGAGAGTAGCGAGAGGATCGACTGGACCTGCGAGTTGGTGAGCGATGCCGCGTGCGCCATAGGCGCGAGTGAAAGCATCGACGTCGCCATCGCAAGACCGGTCGCCACCGCTGCGACCTTCGCGATCGCTTTGTGAGTTACCGTTTGCATAACGATTATTAATGAATTTAAGAGGAACTTTGATAATCAAGTTTGGGTCGCACACGCACATTCGCACTTTCAATCTCACTACCCCACAGAAAGCGGTATCGACCTGCTTCCCATGGGTTAGCTGGCTAGGGTTGACGCAACTTCTTTCGAAGCTGCTATTCAGTTATCAAAGTACGCCCTTTCGGAGACGGCGAGTCCCCGCTAGGACTAGGGATTAGTATATAGCGGAAATGCGCCGTCTCTGAAGTTATGCGTGTGGATAACAACGGAGGGGTTCGGGCAGCAAAAAGAGGCCGGTTCGCGGCCTCTTTACGCCCATACGCCCCTAGTCGCCATCACACCGCGCATACTAACAAAGACGTGCGGGCGCGTCAAAACCTTTCACGCTTGACGACCGCGTATTTACGATATGGAATACGTGCTCCACCGACGCTCACCCTGCTTGCGCACGATTCCCTTCCCGATGAGGGAGATGAGCTCTCGCTGGATTGTCTTCTCGGAGACCCCCCGGATGACGAGCGATATGTCCTTTATACCGGCCGTACCCTTATTGCGTATAACGGACAAAATGGCTTCTTCTCTGTCTTTTATATTTGTGTCCGATACGGATTGCGCGTCTTTTATGTGTCCTTTATCAGAAATAAGCGCAGCGTCCTGCTTGCTTCTTTGAACATGCTGCCGCGGCTCGTGGCGTGGTTGCGCCCCGTGACGCTGCGCGCTTCTTGCGATTCCGGAGAGCGTCGGCGCCTCGTCGAGGAAAAGTCGCGGCTCTTCATAGGCGGCGATCTCCTGCAGGAGCGTATGCGCCTCGCGCGTGATGAGTTCCGCGTTCATATTGGAGAGGAGTCCGCTGATTCGCGCTATGGAAAGCAAGCTCGAAAGGGCGAGAAGCTCGCGCGAGAGCGCCGTTCGTGCGGCTCCGGGCGGCAGGATGCCGGCATCAACGAGCCCGACCGCGATGGCGTCGATGCGGTTCCTCAAGGACACGGATTCGACGAAGGCGGGGGCGACGAGATGAATGGCTTTCGCGAGGCGCTCGGCCTTTTTGTATATGAATACCCTACGTATGTCCCTTTCGAAAATATTGTTGAATATGCTTTTTTCTAGGACAAAATCGTCTAAAGAAGGTTCGCGGGAACGATTTGCGACGCCCCGTGATTCACCATCTTGTCTTATATACGATTTGTCTTGTCTCATACACCGTATAGGACAGTATACGCCCGCTCGGATGCCCGGCAAGGGCGCGCCCGGTGCGCCGGCGCGCTAGCCAGGAGCCGCCCCGCCCTTCCAGAAAATAGCAGCTATCGGCTTGCGCGACTTTGGCTTTCCGGCCTTGGTCCTATGGGACATCCGTACCGTAAATCCCGCCGGTAATCGCTCTCTCTATCGCGCCGCCGCGATGCTACAATACGCGCAACATGAGTCGCTCGAACGGTCGTGGCGGAAGCGCGAATAAGCGCGGGCGTACGCGTGAACGCGAGGTGCAGGAGTATGACTCGCTCGTCCGCTGGGCCTCCGCTATCGTGCTCTTCGCCGGGGGTGTCCTCCTCACGCTCGCGGCCTTTGGCGCGGCCGGGCCTGCGGGCGACACGGCCTTTGCGCTCGCTTACGCAATCGTCGGCATCGGCGCCTTCGTGCTCCCCATCGCCCTCATCGCCATCGCCCTCTACGCCGGATTCGGCCGCCCGGCGCTCGAGCCCCTCACCGCGACCGGATACCTCCTCATCGCCGCGGCCGTACTCGCCTTCGCCGGCCTTTTCCCGGGCGCCGAATTCGGCGGCATGACCGGCACCTGGATCGGCCGCTTCCTCGACGGATTCTTCGGCTTCTGGGGCGCGCTCGTCCTCCTCGCCGCCGCCGTCGCCATCGGCGCCGCGGTGGTGAGCGACCTCGAAGCGCTCGGTGCCTTGCTTGGCGAGAACGTCCTCTCGCTCTTCGCCCGCCTCGGCCGCGGGCGAAGAGCGGCGGGTGAAGACGGCGACGAGCCCGAGGAATTCATCGACGTCGTCGGCGTCCCGCAGGAAGACGAGGGAGCAGAAGAACCGCCCGTGGAGCCCGAACACGAGCCGACGGTCACGATATTCAATCGCGAACCGCACGCGGCGAAGGGCGGCGGCATCGCGAATTTCGACGCGGAGTACGAGCCGCCGCCCCTCTCCATCCTCGGCGCCGACCGCGGCAAGCCGGGCACGGGCGACATCAAGGCGAACGCGAACATCATCAAGCGGACGTTCCAGAACTTCGGCATTCACGTGGAGATGGACGAGGTCTCCGTCGGCCCGACCGTCACGCGCTACGCGGTGAAGCCCGCGGAGGGCGTACGGCTCTCGAAGATCGTGTCCCTCGCGAACAATCTCGAGCTCGCGCTCGCCGCACATCCGGTGCGCATCGAGGCGCCGATACCGGGCAAGTCGCTCGTCGGCATCGAGGTGCCGAACACGACGAAAGCCACGGTCGGCCTCGGCGGCCTCCTCGCCACGAACGAATGGTCCGCGAGCAAGAAGCCCTTGCTCGCCGCGCTCGGCCGCGACATCAGCGGCGCACCGCATTACGTGAACATCGCGAAGACGCCGCATGTGCTCGTTGCGGGCGCGACCGGCTCCGGCAAGTCGGTCGCCATCCACGCGCTCATCACCTCCCTTCTCTACCGGAACGGCCCGAACCAGATGCGCTTCATCATGGTGGATCCGAAGCGCGTCGAGCTCACGCTCTACAACGGCATTCCGCACCTCCTCACGCCGGTCATCACCGACCCGAAGAGGACCATCCTCTCCTTGAAGTGGGCGGCAAAGGAGATGGAGCGCCGCTACAACATCCTCGAGGCGGAGCGCGTGCGCGACATCGATTCCTACCATGCCTCCATCTACGAGCCGGCGAAGAAGGCGGCCCGTGACCGCGCGGACCTGCCCGAGGCGCTGCCCTTCATCATCATCGTCATCGACGAGCTCGCGGACATCATGCACACCTTCCCGCGCGAGCTCGAGGCCTCCATCGTCCGCCTCGCGCAGATGTCGCGCGCGGTGGGCATCCACCTCATCCTCTCGACGCAGCGCCCGTCGGTGAACGTCATCACGGGCCTCATCAAGGCGAACGTCCCGACGCGGCTCGCGCTCCAGGTCGCCTCGCAGATCGACTCGCGCACCATCCTCGACGGCGCGGGCGCCGAGACCCTGCTCGGCGCGGGCGACATGCTCTACCTCTCGAGCGACATGCAGAAACCGGTGCGCCTGCAGACGGCCTTCATCTCCGAAGAGGAAGTGAAGAAGGTCGCGCAGTACATCAAGAACCACAATGCGGGCGACCTCGCGAGCATCGATTTCGTGGGCGGCAACGGCGGGCATACGGACGCGGGCGACGTCATCGGCCTCGCGAGCGGCGACCTGGACGACGACGATATGGATGACGTCTATGACGAAGCAAAAGCCGTGGTCGAGGAAGCCGGTCGAGCGTCGACCTCCTACCTGCAGCGCAAGCTCAAGATTGGCTATTCGCGCGCCGCGCGCCTCATGGATGTGCTCGAGGCAAAGGGCGTCATCGGCCCGGCCGACGGATCGAAGCCGCGCGAAGTGCTCACCCGCGGCGGCGCGGCGGCGAGCGCTCCGCCGGAAGGCGTCGACGCGCCAGATGACGCGTTCTGATGACCAAGTACCTAATCATTGTCGTCCTCGTCGTCCTCGCCGGCTACGGCGTGAAGGAGGCGGTGCCGCTCCTCGCCGGCCCCGCCCTCGCCGTATCCGCGCCAGCGGACGGCATGACGGCCTCCCCGAGCGGCATCGTCGTCGTCTCCGGCACCGCAGCGCGAGCGGCGGTGCTCACTCTCGACGGCGCGCAGCTCTTGCATGACCAGGACGGGAGCTTTTCGTCAACGCTGACCCTGCCGCGCGGAGGCTCTATACTTACCCTTGTGGCCACCGACCGCTTCGGCAGGTCGGTGACGAGGACGCGGACCGTCTACGTGCCGTAATCCCGCCGCTTATCCATACCTGACTCGCTATGGCACCAAAGAAGAAGATTGAGAAAGCCCCGAAGACCGTCGGAACGGCCGGCGCCGACAAGGGCGAACGACAGCGCTCCATCGACCTTGCGCTCAAGGAGATCCGCACGAAGTTCGGCGACGAGGCCATCATGACCTACGGCACCGGCGCGCGCGAGAAGATTCCCGCCATCTCGACGGGCTCCGTCGGCCTCGACGCGGCGCTCGGCATCGGCGGGCTGCCGCGCGGACGCATTATCGAGATATTCGGCCCGGAATCCTCCGGCAAGACGACCTTGGCGCTCCACGTCATCGCGCAGGCGCAGAAAGGCGGCGGCATCGCGGCGTTCGTGGACGCCGAGCACGCGCTTGACCCGGAGTACGCGCAGCGCATCGGCGTCGCGCTCCCTGAGCTCCTCATCAGCCAGCCGGACACGGGCGAGCAGGCCCTCGACATCGTCGAGAGTCTCGTCCGGAGCGGGAACGTCGATGTCGTCGTCGTGGACTCGGTTGCGGCCTTGACCCCGAAGGACGAGATCGAGGGTGAGATGGGCCAGCAGCACGTGGGCAAGCAGGCGCGGCTCATGAGCCAGGCCCTGCGCAAGCTCACCGCCATCGTCGCGCGTAGTTCGACCATCGTCATCTTCATCAACCAGATACGCATGCAGATCGGCGTCATGTTCGGGAACCCGGAGACGACGCCGGGCGGCAAGGCGCTCAAGTTCTATACGAGCGTGCGGCTCGACATCCGCCGCATCGCGAGCATCAAGAAAGGCGAGGAGGTCGTGGGAGGCCGCGTGCGCGTGAAAGTGGTGAAGAACAAGGTCGCGGCGCCCTTCAAGACGACCGAGTTCGACCTCCTCTACAACGAGGGCATCAGCAAGGAGGGCGAGCTCATCGCGCTCGGCGAGAAATTCGGCCTCGTCGAGAAAGCGGGCGCGACGTACAAGTTCAACGGCGAGAAGCTCGCCGTCGGCTACGACGCGACGCGCACCTTCCTGCGCGAGAACAAGGCCGTCGCGAACGACCTCCTGAAGCGGATAAAAGAGAAGCTCGCCGGCAGCTGAACCGTATGCCCGAACGAATATTCTCTCAAGGTCCGACGTACGCGAAGATGCTGCGCGCGCGGGCTTTGACTAAGGCGGTCGCGATCTTCTTGGAAATCTGCGTATTCTTCAGTGCTATATTCTTGTACGCCTTGAGCGGCAGTGCGCCGTCGGACACAGCAACGCTCTTGACGGTTTTCGGCACCTTCACGCTCGTGTGCGCCGCCCTCATCTCGGGAATCGTATACCTCGTTGGACGTCTCGCCGCCCTCAACAGGACGTCTGCCGTCTACACCCTATCAGACGACGGCATACGGAGAGATGTGGGCGGTCGCGTCGATTCCCTCTCATTCACGGAGATAACAGAGGTACGCGTATGGCGCAACCAGGGACAGCGCATCCGGGTGATGCGCATCAAAGGCGCCTCATTGTTCAGCCGATGGTACGTCACCGATCTCGAGGATATGGACGCATTCGCCGCTGCACTAGGCGAAAGGGTGCCGCAGAGCACGATCGTATCGAAACGTCTCTACCTCGATCTCGGCGAGCCGCGTAACCAGGTGTTGTTCCTAGCCGCAATCGCACTCGCCATGGCCGCATACGTGATCATAAGATCAAGGGTGGGCTAACAACGTGTGCCGCAGCGAATGGATATTCCGACAAGGTTAAACCTTGTCCTGATACGGGGCGTAGGTAAGCCGCATGGCGACGGGCTAGGCGTGCGCCGCGGAGAACGAATGCGTCACGGTGCGTGCGAAGGTGCGCGCGAGGTAGACGAGCGAGCCGAGCGTGACGAGAACGAGCGCCTGTACGACGAGGCGTGTGTGCGCGAACGCCGCGAGCCAGAAGTGGTCGAGCGCGACGGGGCCGCCCGTGCGCGGCATGTTCTGGAACACGTGCGCGACCCAGACCTCCCGGCCGATGCCCCAGAGCGCGAGGATGAAAACGAGTACGGCGAGCGCGCCGCTCGAGATGAGAGGCCGCAGGAGGCGGATGGTATGGACGCGCCGCATCACGACGCGTTCGATATCCGTGGGTTCATTCATAGCGTTGGGCATCGTAGGATTGCTTGAACAGCTTCTTCGCGCGGTGGACGCGCGTCTTCACGGCAGGGACGGACAGGTGTTCCGCGCGGGCAATCTCTTCCTGACTCTTCCCTTCGATGAATTGTAACCGCAGGAGCCGTGCCGCAGTTTCAGGGAGCTTCGCGAGCGCGGCGAGCACCTCGTCCCGCACTGACAGCGGCTCGAGGAATTCGGCGTCTGCGTCGGCGAGCGATTCATAGTGCTCCGGCGAAAGCTCCGCGCGCGCACCGCGGCGCTTCCGGAGCGCCGCGTATTTCGTGTACGCGACGCGATTGAGGACGGTGTACGCCCAGGAGGAGAAGCTTGCGCCCTCCTGCTCCCGGTAGCGATCGGCGTAAAGGTACATCTTCGTGAAGGCATCCTGCACGGCCTCCTCCGCGTCTTCGGGGCTCCGGAGGATGCTTTTCGCGCGGCGCAAAAGCGGTGCCTCGTAGCGCCGGACGAGGAAGGCGAAGAGCTCCGGCTCCCGCCGCGAACGCGCGAGCGCCTCCGCGTCGGAGAGGGCGCCGAGGTCGCTGCTCGAGCTTGAAAAAGCCATGGTATCGGCTATCATACGCTTCGTTCCCGGTCGTACAACCTGTACGTCTTTTATAACCGCCGCGAGGCGTTTTTAGTTTCATCCCTATGGCCGTGCTGTCTTACCGCCAAGGGAGCGAGAAACGAGGAACTGTCCTCCGATGCTTGTTCGAGCGAGCGCTGGTGGAAAGACGAGATTAAATCCTGTATACATCGAATCAACCATGGCTGTTTTGTCTTATAACGAAATCCTTCCGAAGACCATCATCGAGTACAACGGCGAGCCCTACGAAGTGCTCTCGTCGCACATCTTCCGCATGCAGATGAGGAAGCCGGTGAACCAGACGAAGCTGCGCCACCTTGTCTCCGGCAAGGTCATCGAGATATCCTTCCACCAGAACGAGACGGTCACAGAGGCCGATGTCGAGAAGATGGGGGCGCGCTACCTCTACACGAATCGCGGCGAGAGCTGGTTCGCCGAGGAAGGCAATCTACAGAACCGCTTCTCCTTCGCTGATGATGCCGTACACGACCGCGTGCAGTGGCTCGCGGCGAACGCGCTCGTGGAGGTGCTCACCCACGCAGGCGCGCCTATCACGATCAAGATCCCCGTGAAGGTCGATCTCGAAATAACGGAAGCGCCGCCCTCCGTGAAAGGCAACACCGTGAGCGGCGGGACGAAGGTCGCCGTGACGGCCACCGGCGCGAAGGTGGATGTCCCGCTCTTCATCAACATCGGCGACGTCGTCCGCGTGAACACCGACACGGGCACGTATGTGGAGCGAGTTGAAAAGGCCTGACAGATTCTGTAATGTACGGACGGAGCTCCGTCGCCGGCGGCCTCTGAACCCGTCGAGATTGCGTTCCGTACCGGGACGCGACCGCTGCGGATGGCGTACCGAATTCTCCGCGCTGTCCGCGTGCGCGCTTGGCGCTCCCCCCTCGTACCGAGGGGTTCTTTTTTGCTGCTTGCAGCGGGGCACCGGAGGGGATAACGTATGCGGCAGAGCGTAGCGGCGGCAGGGCGGGTGGCGGGCGGGGGGACAGCGTCCGGCGGCGTCCAGTAATGGGCGCCGGAAAAAAGCGTGGCATCCTGCCGCATTCTTCCTTCGGCTACGGCAAGCCATTGTCCCGGTGCCATCCGTCCCTGCGCCCGACGGATGGCACTTTCACTTTTCTTGCATCATGGAAGAAAAACGCGCCGCCGGTTCTCCGGCGGCGTTTCGCATATCTGGAAGCTCAGTAAAGTTATGCCGCGACGTACGGCAAGAGCGCCATGTAGCGGGCGCGCTTGATGGCCTGCGTGATGTCGCGCTGCTTGGCAGCCGGGATGCCGGTGCGCTTCTTCGAGAGCATCTTCGCGTGCGGGTTCGTGAACTGCTTCAGGTACGCGACATCCTTGTAGTCGATGAATTTCTTTATCTCTATCTCTTCGCGTTCAGCTTGGTAGGCCATGGTATGAAACGTTAGAACGGAATGTCTTCCGGGTTGATATCCTCGTCGGGGTACTGGATGTCCTCGCCCCCCTTTGCGGCCGCTGCCGGCGCACCCGCATCCTCGCTCGGCGCACTGCCGCCGCCGCGGCCGCCGTCTCCGAACTGGAAGTTCTCCACGACGATCTCGGTGCGGTACTTCTTCTGCCCGTCGCTGTCCCACGAGCGCGTCTGAATGCGCCCCTCGACGAAGAGCGCGCGACCCTTCTTCATGTACTGCGCGATGATCTCCGCCGGGCGGCCGAAGGCGACGATGTTGTGGAACTCGGTCGCCTCCTGCTTCTGGCCGTTCTTGTCCTTGTAGGTGCGGTTGGTCGCAAGGCCGAAGGAGGCGAGCTGCTGGCCGGACGGAAGCGCGCGCAGCTCGGGGTCGCGCGTGAGGTTGCCGTAGAGGAATGCCTTGTTGAGGTACATAGGGGGATTATACCGCGGTGCGCTCGATAGCGGCGTCGAGTTCGTCGGCGGGCGCGGGCGGTTCGTCGGCGCGCTCCGGCGCCTTCGCCGAGAGCTCGCGCATCTCGACGGCATGGCGCGCAGCGTCCTTCGTCGTGAGCACGTCGATGAAGCGGATGATGCGCGTGTCGGCCTTCGCCGCGTCGAGGATGTCCGCGTGATTCGCAGCCGACGTCTCGTACGCGATCCACGAGAAATACGCGGAATCGAAATCGCGGCGGCCGGCCGTCTCGCTCCGCGAGACCGTGTACGCGAGCTGCAGCTTCTGCGGCTCGCCTTCGGCGACGACCGCGCCCTTCCCCGCGATGAGCTCGCGCACGGCCTGGTACGCCTTCTTCACCTCCTCGGAGGGGAGTTCCGGATTGATATGGAACCCGAGCTCGTAGACGCGGGAGCCGGTGTCCTCGAGGTTCTCGTCATCGCGCGTCGCTTCGTCGTTCTGCTTCTTCGCCATAATTGCGGCATCCTAGCACGGTATTTTCGCACCCGCAAGGCGGCTACGCGGCGGCCGTTCCAGGCAGTCCGAAGACCCGGAGTGCATTTCCGACGAGGGCGCGACGAACGGTTTCAGGATCCTCGCCGCGTATGTACGCGACTTGCCGGACGACGTCCTCGACGGCCAAGGGGTCGTTACGCTCGCCGCGGCGTGAGGCGGGCGCGACGTACGGCGCATCGGTCTCGGAGAGGATGCTCGCGAGCGGCACGTGCTTCACGACTGCGTCGTAGTCGCGCGCGAAGGTGATGACCGCCGTGAAGGAGAGCGTGAAGCCGAGCGCGACGAGCGCGTCCGCCTCGAGAACGCCGCCGACGAAGAAATGGACGTCGCCCCGGAGTGTCGGATTCTCGGTCTTCGCTTCCTGCAGGATGCGGATGACGTCCGCGTACGCGTCCTGCGTCCCCTTCGCGGGACGGACGTGCAGGACGAGCGGTTTGTCGAGCGCGGCGGCAAGCGCGATGTGCGCGCGAAAGGCGTCTTGCTGCGCTCCTTTCACGGCGGCATCGACGACGATCGGCCGGTAATACGCAGAGCTTCCTCCCTTCGCTTGTTCCGCAGCAGGAAAAGCGGCTTTTTCTGCTGCTTGCTGCGCTCGGTAGTAATCGAGGCCGCACTCCCCTATCGCGACGACTTTCGGATGCGCGGCGAGCGCGCGGTACGCGGCCGCGTCGAACGGTTCGCGGCCGACGGCGTTCGGGTGGAGACCGACGGCGGCATAGAGATGCTCGTGAAGCTCGGCGAGCGCGACGGCCCGCTTCGACGATGCGAGGTCGACGCCCGTCACGATGCCGGCGATGCCGTCCGCCGCCATGCGCTCGATGACCTGCGCTTCGTCCCTCGCATAATGCTCGAACTGCACGTGACAATGGGCATCGATGTACCGAGCCTGCATGCGCGCACGATAGCATGAAAAGAGAACAGGCGACTCGAGTATCTCGAGTCGCCTGCAAGAACCGCGCCTTACGCAGCGAATCGTCCGCGCCCGCAAGAGCGCATGACGACCGCGGCACTGAGGCCGCTCGCGGCGCTTATGCCGGCCGGCGCGACGGCTAAGAGGCGCCACAGGAACGATGGCGCGCCGACCGCCGCACGCACCTTGCTGGCGCCGGTGATGACGGCAGCGGCCGTCAGCGCCGCTGCGAAAGCGATGAAAAGAGCAGGAGCGCTCGCAACTACAAAAAAGCAGAGGAACGAGCCGAACATCGCGGCGATGCATGCGGCGATGCATGCATCGAGGGTGTGCCGTTGCTTCAGGAAGGGAACCACCGAGTCGCCGATGATACCGACGAGCGCGAGGACGGCGATTGCCGCCAGGGCCGCGGCGCCGAACGCGGCGCCGACATTCCCATACGCGTGGTACGCGAGCGCCCCGAACGCCAACTGTATTGCGAAAATGAACGTGCTCACCACGTGCAACATACGCATGTCTTTCTCCCGTGAAGGATGCTGATTGCGCACCGCGCGCGAATCTGGCGGTACATTCTACCTCCGCCGCCCGCCTGTCAAATCCTGGGGAAAAGGTTCTCGGGCTTCTTGTTCGCCCGGACGGCTGCTATGACCTTCTCGCTCGTGCCCGGCATGAACGGCGCGAGGCGCTGTGCGATGACGGCGAGCTGCTCCACGCATTGCGTTATCAGCCGCCGGCCCCGTTCGGCATCTTCCTTGACGACCGCGAACGGCTTCTCGTTCGTCATGACCTGGTCGATGACGCCGATCTCATGCCAGATGCGGTCCAAGACCTCGTTGAATGCGAACGATTCGAACGTCTTCCGGTCCCCGCGCAGGAGCGTCTCGATAGCGGGAACCGCTATCGGCTCCGGCACGTGTTCCTCTGCAAGCTTCATGACGCGCGCGACGAGATTGCCGAGCCCGTTCGTCAGGTGCGCGGTGTAGTGCTCGTGAATGGCGTCGAGCGTGAGGTCTGAATCCTCCGTCGGGCTCACGTGGCGCAGGAGCACGTAGCGGACCGCGTCCGTGCCGTACTTCTCGACGAGATCGAGCGGATTGATGACGTTCCCGAGCGACTTGCTCATCTTCTTGCCACCCGAGGTGATGAATCCGTGATAGAAGACCTGATCGGTCGTCTTCACCCCCGCCGACATGAGCATGGCCTGCCACATGAGCGACTGGAAGCGCACCTGGTCCTTCCCCGCCACCTGGAGCGTCTGCCCGTCCGTCCAGTACTTCTTGAAATTCCCGCTCTCATCCGGCCAGCTCAAGGTCGAGATGTAATTCGTGAGCGCGTCGAACCAGACGTACATGATCTGCGTCTCGTCACCCGGCACCGGAATGCCCCACGAGAGGCGCGCTTTCTCGCGCGAGATGCTGAAGTCCTCGAGGCCGCCTTTCACGAAAGCGATTGCCTCTTCGCGGCGCCAGTCCGGGATGATGGAGTCTGGACGGGAAAGGTACTCGAGGAGGCGGTCCTGGTACTTCGAGAACGTGAAGAAATAATTGCGCTCCTTGAGAAGCTCGGGTTCCCTGCCGTGGTCGGGGCACTTGCCGTCGACGAGGTCCTTCTCGGTGACGAAGGCCTCGTGCCCGACGCAGTAGAGGCCCTCGTATTCGCGCATCTCGATGTCGCCCGCGGCGGCGCAGCGGCGCCACATCTCCCCGGCCGCCGCGACGTGCGCCGGGTCAGTCGTGCGAATGAACGTGTCGTTCGATAAGTTGAGCGCCTCCTTGAGCTTCCGGAACTCGGCGGCGTAGCGGTCGACGTACGCCTGCGGCTCCTGCCCCGCCTTCTCGGCCGCCTCATATATCTTCTGCCCGTGCTCGTCGGTGCCGGTCGAGAAGAAAACGTCATCGCCCGCCGCCCGCCAGACGCGCGCGAGCGCGTCGGCCTGTACGATCTCGAGCGCGAACCCGATGTGCGGATCCGCGTTCACGTACGGGAGCGTCGTCGTGAGGTAGCGCGCGCTCATGCCCGCTTACGCGCTCGAACGCGCGTGGCGGCGCTTGCGCTTGTCGAAGTCGGAGAGGAACTCGAGAAGGACGGCCGCGAACGGCACGGAAAGGAGGACGCCGAGGAAGCCGGCGAGCGTGTAGCCGGCGATGAGCGCCACGATGACGAGGAGCGGCGGGACGCCGACGACCTTCTTCACGATGAGCGGATAGATGAGGTTCGACTCGAACTGGTTCACGACGACGTAGAGGCCGACGACGATGAGGGCGAGGGCGAGGCCGCCCTGCGAGAAGCCGACGACCACCGCGAGCGTGCCGGCCATGAGCGAGCCGAAGATGGGGATGATCTCGGCGAGCGCGGTGAAGACGGCGAGCAGGAGCGCGTACGGCAGCCCGATGATGAGGAGACCGAGGTAGATGAGGATGCCGACGATGACGGAGAGCAGTATCTGCCCCTGCATCCACAAGCCGATCTTCTTCTGCGAGCGCTTCCAGAGGTCGACGGCGTACTCTTCGTTGGCGGCAGGCATCACGAGCCGGAGGAAGTCATCGACGCCGGTTTCCTGAAGCGCGAAATAGAACGAGAGCACGACGACGAGCACGAGCGAGAAGATGCCGCCGAAGAACGCCGCCACGAGCTGCACGACGCTACCGGACGTCGACGTGAACGCGGATTGCAGCGAGAGGAGCGTGTTCAGGATGGACTGCGTTTGCTGCTGACCGTTCGCGAAGATCTGGGTCGCGTTCGTGATGCCGGTGATGGACGGGATGTTCAGCGTATCGAGATACTGCGGCGCCGTGGAGATGAAGTTCGCCGCGTCCGAGATGATAGGCGGGAAGAAGAAGTAGACGAGCGCGAAGACCGACCCGATGACGAGCACGTAGACGAGGAGCGCCGCGATGAATCGCGGGATGCGGTGCCGGATGAAGAAGGCGACGCCGGGCTCGATGGCCGATGCGATGACGATAGCCGTGAGCACGAGGAGGGCGAGGTCGCGCAGGATGATGAAGATATACGCCCCGGCGATGATGAGGAGCGCGGCGAAGATGGTGCCGGGAGTGATGGAAACGCGGATTTCCTTATCCATACGGGCATCCTAGCACGGAAACGGCGGGCAGAAAGCGCCCGGAATTATGCCGCGGCGGCGATGCGCGCAGCGGCCTCGGCGACCGTGAGACGCTCCTGTTCGCCCGTGTCTCGGTGGCGCAGCGTGACGGTGTCTTTGAGCTCCGGCGTCTCGCCGAGCGTATCGAAATCGACGGTGATGCAGAACGGCGTCCCGATCTCGTCCTGGCGGCGGTAGCGCTTGCCGATGTTGCCGTTGTCGTCCCAGGCGATTGGCCCGAGACGCGCCTGCTTGAGCGCGGCACGAACCTCGCGCGCCTTCGCGACGAGCTCGGGCTTGTTTTTCAAAAGCGGCGAGACCATCGCCTTCACCGGCGCGACCTTCGGCGAAAGCGCGAGGTACGTGCGCGTCTCGCCGCCGAGCTCGTCCTCGCGATACGCGCTCGCGAGGATGGCGAGGACCGTGCGGTCGACGCCGAGCGAGGGCTCGATGACGTGCGGCGTGAACTTCTCCTTCGTCTCCTCGTCGAGGTACCTGAGTTCCGTGCCGGAACCCTTCTCGTGCGCAGAAAGGTCGAAGTCGGTGCGGTACGCGAGACCCCAGAGCTCCTTGCGGCCGAACGGATAGTCGAATTCGAAATCGATGGTGCGCTTGCTGTAGTGCGCGAGCTCGCCCTTCGGCACGTCGAGCTCGTGCACGTGCTCCTCGGGCAGGCCGACGGCATCCGCGAAGGCGCGCATCGCCTTCCGCCACTCCTCGAATACGCGCTCCCAGTCGCTCTCCTTCACGAAATACTCGACTTCCATCTGCTCGAGCTCGCGCAGGCGGAAGATGAAGTCGCGCGGCGCGATCTCGTTCCTGAACGCCTTCCCTATCTGCGCGATGCCGAACGGCAGCTTCGGGTGAACGGAGTCCGTCACGTTCTTGAAATTAGCGAAGATGCCGCCCGCCGTCTCGGGGCGCAGGTACACGGCCGCTGACTCGTCCCCCATCGCGCCCGCGTGCGTCTTGAACATCATGTTGAACTGCCGCGCCTCGCCGAGCTTCCCGCCGCACTCCGGACACCTGGTCGGATCGTCGAGATGATCCGCGCGGAACCGATGCTTGCACTTCTCGCACTCGACCAAGGGATCGGAGAAGCCGGATACGTGGCCGGAAGATTCCCACACTTTCGGATTCATGAGGATGGCGGCATCCACGCCGTACATATCGTCGCGGTCTTCGACGAACATCCGCCACCAGAGTTGCTTCACGTTGTTCTTGAGCGCAACGCCGTAGGGGCCGTAGTCGTAGGTGCCGGCGAGCCCGCCGTAGATCTCCGAGCCCGGGAAGATGAAGCCCCGGCGCTTGGCGAGCGAGACGATCTTCTCCATCAAATCACTGTCGTGTGCAGCCATACGTGAGTGAGGTTAAGAGTGCGGCAAAAAGGCGCTAGATGCAAGGCGCGCTCCGGCGCGCTATTGCACCGGAGCGTCGGCGGGTACATACCCGGGGTCGCCGGTCGTCTGGGTCGTCGGCGCGGTTGCGTTCGCCGTCACCTGCACGCCCGCGAAACGGTCGTAGCCCGTGAAGAAGACCGGCCCTGTAAGCGGCGGCGCCTGGCCGTGCTGGGACGTCGACGGCGTGAGCGAGACCTGGAAGACGCCCTCTGCGGTGCCGCCCTGAGCGAAGTCGCCCGCGTTCCAGGTGACGGTGCGCGAGGCGCTGTCGTAGGTGAAGGAGCCCGCGCCGGCCGTCACGTCGGTGTACGTGGCGTAGCTCGGCAGGGTCGCCGTCACCGTGCCGCCCGCGACCGAGCTTCCCTCGTCATGCGCGTTCCAGACGACCGAGTAGGTCGTCGGCTCGTTCGCGCGCGGCGGGATAGGACCGGTGTTCTGTATGGGGCCGGAGGTGTGCAGCGCGGACGCGGAGAGTGCGATGGTCGTCGCCACCTTCGACGTCTGGGACGCCGACGCATTCACCTGCTCCGGCACGTTCGCCTGCCCGACGCGCGTGCCCGAGACGGAGATCGTGAATGTCACTTCGGGCGACGTGACGAGCGGGCTCGATGGCAAGGTCGAGAACGTGAAGATGCCGATGCCGGTCGCGCCCGGCGCGAGCGACGCGAGCGACGGGTCGGTATCGCTGCTGAAGATGACGGAGTGCGTCGAGGACTGATAGAAGCCGTCCGTGGTATGGATGCTGTTGTAGTCAATCGCGGCGCCGGAGATGGTGACAGCGACGGTTGCGTTCGTGACGTTCGTCGCGAGCGTGTTGGCGTAGGAGAGCGAGATGTTCTGAGTCGCGCCGGCGTTCATGACCGTGTTGCCGGAGCTGTCGCCGTTGATGGCGAGCGTCGTGCTGATGAACGGCGCCGCGATGGCGACCGTTGCGCTCTGCGTCATGTAGCTCACGCCGAGCGTCTGGTCGGTCGCGCTCTGGGCGGTGCCGACGGTGAACTGGAACACGCCCTGCTCGCTGTCCTGCCCGGTGAGCGTACCGGTGAGCGTGACGGTCTTCGATGCGCCGGGCGCGAGCGTCCCGAGCCAGAAGCTCGAGTTCGCGATGAGCGGCGCGGAGGACGAAGCGACCGTGAAGCCGAACGGGAAATTCCCGACGACCATGACGTTGTCGAGCGGCACGGCCGCGTTCGACCGGACGTTCAGCGTGAGCGTGAGCGGCTTGCCCGAGACGATCTCGGAGAGCGCGTCGACCGATATCGAGAGCGGCGTCGAGGATATCGCGAGCGAGTACGATGATTTCTTCACGAAGGTCGCGTTCGTGCCTGCAGCGCCGTAGGAGAGCGACACGGGAAGCGAGAGCGTCTGCCCCGCCCCGCCGAAGACGACGGCCTTGATGGAACGAGTGACGGTCCCGCCGCTCGGGATGGTGCCGAGATTCTCGACGTAGCGCGGATACGGCTGGAGGACGTCCGACGCGCTCCGGGTGCCGACGGGGAAATCGACTTCGATGGTCGCGTTGTCGATGGCCACCGAGTTCGTATTCGTGACTGCGAGCGAGAGCGGGACCGTATCGCCGCCGGCGATGGTCGTCGGGCCCTGGATATCGACGTTCACCCGGTCGACCGAGACCGAATTGCCGCCGAAGTAGAGGAAGTAGAGCGCGACGCCGACCGTGACGAGGAAGAACGCGAAGGCGATCATGAAAAACATGCCGGCAACGTGCATCTGTCGGCGGCGGTGCGGCGCATACGACGGCGGCCCGTCGTTCCAATCGTGCGGCAGCGCGCGGCTGTCCGCTTCGCCGAGCGGCGCGTGTATCTCCTCGAGTTCGGCGCCGGGGTCGTACAGCCGCTCGCGCGCGCCCTCGAGCGGACTGGTGTCATCGTCTCGTTGCGGAAGCATTGCGTATCAGTATACCCGACATCAGAGGCCGGACGCGGCGATGCCGTGATTCACGCGCGCGACGTATGCCGCGCGCTCGCGCGCGACGGCGTCGAGGAACTCGGGCGCGAACGATGACGTCTCGCCCGGAATGTCGCCCGCATCGAGCCCGAGCGCCTTCATGATCCGCAGCGCGACGAGCACCTCCGCGGCGTCGTGCGCGTCCTCGGGCAGCGTCACGAGCGCATTTAGGAAGCCGGCGACGACCGGGAAGAGCGCGAGGTCGCGCTCTTCGCCGGCGACGAGGCGCAGGAGAAGATGCGAGACCCGCGCCGCGCGGGCGCGCGGCGCGGGCGCGGTGAGGCGCCGGAACCAGTTCTCCGCGAGGATGGCGCCCGCCACCCGCCAGGTATCCTTCCCGCGCACGAGGATGAGGTCGCTCTCAGCCAAGGTGGCGAGCGCAGGCGCGAGCTTCGCGCCTGAGCGGCGCACGCCCTGCGCGCGCGCACGCACGAGCCCGAGCTCGGGCGTGAGCACCGCCACGAGCGCATTCGCTTCTCCCGCGGGATGCCGCGCAAGGACGATGCCGCGCGTGTCGTACTTATGTCGCATCGCGGACGAGGTCGAAGCGCGTTGTGCCAGTCGAGAGCTCGACCGTGTGCTTCCCTTCCGGATGCACCTCGGCGTGCGCGGACTCCTTCGGCGAGAGCTCCTCCGCCTTGCGCGCTTCGGCTACCGCGCGCGCCATTTCGCGTTCATCGCCTTCCTTGATGAGCGCGGGCGTGAGCTCGGTGTCGAGCATGGTCGCCGGCTCGAGGCATGCGACGCGCTTCACGTTCACCTCCTCGGCGAGCACCTGCGCGAGTTCCGCCGGAAGATTGTCCTGGATAGAGAGCTGCGCGAGCGGCTGGCGCACCTTGATAAGCGCTTTCTGCCGCAGCTCATGCGCCTGCGATGCGATAGCGCGCACGCGCGCCATATCCGACAGGAGTTTGGTATCAACGCCGCGTCTCCAGAATGCGAATGCCCGTGGGCGGCCCCCCGACGGCCATGCCGCGAGGTGCACGCTCATCGGATCGGTATCGGCGCGGACCGTACGAAAAACCTCTTCAGCGAGGAACGGCGCGAAGGGCGCGAGGAGGAGCGCCGAGATACGGAGCGCGTATCGCAAGGTCGTGAGCGCGGCCGCGTCGCCCGCGCGCGCGCGGCCGCGGATGCGCCGCACGTACCACTGCGAGAGGTCCTCGAAGAGCGCGGCGAGCGAGCGCGTCGCTGAGAAGAGGTCATACCGGTCGAGTGCGCCGGTCACGTCGCCGATGGCGGAAGCCGCACGCGCACGCATCCACCGGTCGAGGACGGTCTCCGTCCCACCCCTCTGCGCGCCGTCCTTGAAAAGCCCGTAGAACTTCGCGCTGTTTTCGAACCACGAGAGCGTCCGCGCCGCTTCCTTAACCGTCTTCTCGTCGTAATTCTTCGAATCGCCCGCCGAGGAGACGCTGTACATCCAGAACCGCAGCGTGTCCACGCCCCACTTATCCATCGCGACCCACGGGTCGATGACGTTGCCCTTCGACTTGCTCATCTTCTTCCCTTCCGCATCTAAGAGGTGGCCGAGCGAGATGACGTTCTTATACGGCGCGCGGCGGCCCATGAGGACGCCGATAGCGAGCAGCGTGTAGAACCAGCCGCGCGTCTGATCGATGGCTTCGCTTATGAAATCAGCCGGGTACGCGACGGACGCGAGGAAGCGGTCGAGTGGTTCGCCGCCACGCTCCTTCGCGCTCTGCGCGAACGGCATCGCGCCCGAGTCGAACCAGACGTCCATCACTTCCGGCACGCGCCGGAGCTCCGTCCCTTTCTCGGACACGAGAACGACGTCATCTATCGCCGGGCGGTGCAGGTCGAGCTCGTAGTCCTCGTTGTGCGGAAGCGGGACGAACGCGAGCTCTTCGATGAGCCCCCGCTTCGGGTACGGGAGCGTGCTGGTCAGCTCCTTCGGCAGGCCGGAGGCGACGAGCCGCAGCATCCAGAGCACGTCGCCGTGGGAGATGATGAGGATACGCTTCCCCTCCTGCGTCGCTTCGAGCTCGTAGAGGAAGTCGCCGACCCGCCGCCGCACTTCGTCCAGGGTCTCGCCGCCGTGCGGCGCTTTTTCGAATCGCTCGTCGAGCGACGAGAATGACGCGCGGTAATCGTCGAGCGGCTTACCGTCGAAGGCGCCGGCACTGAGCTCCCGTAGCCGCTCATCCGCGCGCACCTGGTCTTTCGAGAGGCCGAGAATCTTCGCGACGAGCTCGGCCGTCTCGGTCGTCCGCACCAAGGGCGAATGCACGACGAGGTCGACGCCGCGCAGCCGCTTCGCGTGCGCTTCGACGTCAGCGCGCCCGGCGTCGGTCAGGTGATGCTGCTTCTCCACGGCGTCGCTCGAGCTCGCGACGAGGAGCACGTTGTTCTCGGCCTCGCCGTGCCGCATGAAGAAGTATGTATTGCCGCTCGTCTTCGTATGCCGCTTGAGCTCGTCGATCGAGCCGATGACGAGCTGTTCCTCGCCGTCTGCGCTCCGCCACACGGGCAAGGGCGTGCCCCAGTAGCGCTCGCGCGAGATTGCCCACTCCTTCGCGCCCGCGAGCCACTCGCCCATCCGCCCGTCGCGGATGTACTCCGGCTCCCAGTGAATCGTCCTGTTCTCTGCGACGAGCGTGTCGCGCAGGTCGTGCATGCGGAAATACCACGAGTCGCGCGCGTAGTAGATGAGCCGCGTCTTGCAGCGCCAACAGAAGGGATACGTATGCTCGTGCTTCTCTTTCGCGAAGAGGAGGTTCCGTGCCGCGAGGTCCTTTATGATGTCGATCGCCGTCTCTTCGTCCACGACCGACTTCCCCGCGAGCGCGCTCGTCCCCTCGATGAACTTCCCGTCGGGCGAGACGAGGTGCACCTTCGGCAAGCCGATTTTCGTCCCGAGCTCGAAGTCGTCCTGGCCGTACATCACCGCCGTGTGCACGATGCCCGTGCCGTCCTCGGTCGTGACGAAATCCGCCGGGTATACCTGGAATGCTTTCGCGAACTTCGGCTTCTCGCTCTCCGGCGCGAGCTTCTCCGCGTAGTCGTAGAGCGGTTCGTATTCGAGGCCAACCAGTTCAGCGCCAGTTACTGTTTTGTCGATAACAAGAAGATTGCCAACTACCGCACCCTGCCGAGCCTGTGCAACGATGAATTTTTGATTACGTGCTTCTCCCTGTTGATCGATAACGCTGTATTGAATACTTTCTCCTACTGCAAGCGCAACATTTCCGGGCAAGGTCCACGGCGTCGTCGTCCACGCAAGCAAAAAGACATCGCCCGACAGTCCGATTTTCTCCGGATTCTTAACCTTGAACTTCGCCGTCACGGTCAGGTCCTTCACGTCCTCGTAGCCCTGCGCGAGCTCGTGCGAGGAAAGCGCCGTGCCGCAGCGCGGGCACCACGGGACTATCTTGTAGTCCTTGTAGAGGCGGCCGCTCTTCGCGATGTGCGCGAAGAGGTGCCAGAGCACCTCCATGTACGACGCGTCGAGCGTGAAGTACGCTTTCGCCTCGTCCACCCAATAGCCGATGCGCTTCGTGAACTTCGACCAGAGGCCGATGTAGCGGTAGACGCTCTCGCGACACTTTTTATTGAATGTCGCGATGCCATACGCCTCGATGTCCTTCTTCCCCGAGAAGCCGAACTCCTTCTCTACCTCGAGCTCGACGGGGAGCCCATGCGTGTCCCAGCCGGCGCGGCGAAGGACGCGGTAGCCGCGCATCGTCTTGTAGCGCGGGATGGTGTCCTTGAACGCGCGGCTTTCGAGGTGGTGGATGCCGGGCTTGCCGTTGGCCGTCGGCGGACCTTCGTAAAAGACGAAGTCGCCCTTCGGGGACTCCTTCTCGAGCGTCTTCTCGAAGATGCGCTCTCGTTCCCAGAATGCGAGCACCTCCTCTTCGCGTTTCGCGGCGTCAGATTTCTCCGGCGATTGCGCCATATATCGGCTAATCCTAGCGCTTCCGACACAAAAAGAAAACGCCCCGCATTTCCATCCGCGCCTCACGAGGCGCGAGTAGGGATGCAGGGCGTTGAGCGGGTTACCAGGGCCGGAGTCCGGCGGGGATGCGACGAACGGTCGGTTCCCTCTGGACGAATGTCGCGAGACGTTTCGCTTCACGTTTGCGCTCAGCGCGGCGCTGTCGCCGCCGCTTCATGTAAGCCAGGACTCGGTGCGGCAACCGCATAGTCGGCGCCTCGGAAAAGCGGTTCGCTTGCGCGATCGCAGTCTCTTGCCGCATGCCGGATGGCGCAGCGGCGCTGAACAATTCAGCGAGCGTGCATTCGAAATCAGCGCAGAACTGTTCGACGAACTTCCGTTCGTTGTGCTTGTCTTCCCGTCTCATCAATCCTCCAGTTGCGGTTTCAGTCGATGGAATACGGGCCGCTCGTGTAGGGGCAGTCCGGGAACGACTCTAGCATGGAGCCGCCCGCGCACAACGCTACATCTTTTCAGGGGTGGGGATACCGAGAAGCTTGAGGCCGTTCGCCATCGTATTGGCGAAGGCGCGCGTGACCCGCTGCTTATACGCCTCTTCCGGCGAGCCGAGCACCTGCTCTTTCGCATAGAATGAGTTCCATTCGCCGGCGAGCTCGAGGAGGTAGGTCATGAGGAGGTTCGGCGCGAGTTCGCGCGCGGCGCGCGCGGCGACTTCGGGAAAATGCAGGACGAGCCGCTCGATGGCGTAGGGCTCGGCGGGCTCGGCGGTCCCGCCCGCGCTCTCCGACTCGTACGAGAGGATCTTCACCGCGCGCACGAGCGCATACTGCAGGTACGGCCCCGAGTCGCCCTCCAAGGAGAGCGACTGTTCCGGATCGAAGACGATGTCCTGCCCGGGCGCCTGTCGCAGGATCATGAACTTTATCGCGCCGACGGCGACTTGCTCGGCGATGAGCGGGTCGGGATTCTTCTCGCTCGCGAACCGCAGCACGTCCGCGAGGAAGCCGGCCGCCGTGATGACGTTCCCTTCGCGCGAGGACATCTTGCCGCTCGCGAGGCGCAGGAAGCCGTGCGGGATGTGTCGTGTCTTCTGCGCGATCGTCGGCGCGAGCTCCTCGAGCGCGGCGAGCACGACCTTGAAGTGGCCGACCTGCTCGGCGGCGGTGACGATGAGGGAGCGGTCGCTCTGGATACGCTCTTCCTTGAGGAAGGCGAGGCCGATGTCTTTCGCTTCGTAGGTCGGGGTGCCGCGGCCCGTCACGAAGACGAGCGTGTGGAGGCCTTTCTTCTCGCCGCGATAGATGACGGCGCCGTCGCTCTCTTCGAAGACGCCCTTCGCGAGGCCATCCTCGACGATGCGCAAGCCCGGCGTGGCGGTCTCGCTCTCGAAAAAGTAATAATCGAACTTCGTCCCGAGGACGCGGTAGATGTCCTCGAACGCGGCGAGCGAGACGTCGCGCCCCTTGCGCCAGAGTTCCATGAGCTCATGGTCGTCGCCGGCGTAAATCGCCGTGTTGAGCGCGTTAATCTCCGCTTCCGCACTCGCGTCCTCCTCGTACGCGCGCGAGCCGTCGGTGTAAGCCGCGCCGATCTCCTCGGCCGTCGCGGGCTCGGTGACGCCGCGCTTCCGGAGCGCCCACAAGGCCTTCGCGACGTGCGGGCCGACGTCGCCCTGATAGTTCGCGCGCGTGATGTGCGCACCCTCGTTCTCGGTGAGGCGCGCGACGGCCTCGCCGATGACGTTGCTCATCAGATGGCCGATGTGCATCTCCTTGAACGGATTCGGATCCGTGTATTCGACGACGACGCGTTTCCCCCCCTCGATCTTCCCCTTCCCCCAATCCTCCCCCTGCGCCGCCGCTTCGGCGATGGCGAGCGCGACCGCATCCTTCGAGAGCGTGATATTGATGAATCCCGGCCCGGCGACTTCGACGGACTGGATATCATCGGAAAGCGTTTTCAGGAGATGTCCTTTCAACTTTTCGGCCAACTCCCTGGGAACCATGCCGAGCCCTTTCGCAGAAACCATCGCTGCATTCACGGCATAGTCGCCGTGCGCTGCACTCGACGAACGCTCGACGGTGAATGCGAAATCGGTCTTGCCGTCAGAGACCTCGAGTAATCCAGCGAGTACTGATTTTCGAATCTTCTCCTCCATACCGCGAGTTTACCCCGTAGTAGATTTTGGCGAAAGAAGCATTGCGCATCGCGCCTTGTCAAAGTTCACTGCGGGGTGTAGCAGAACGTATCTGAAAAAGGTTATGCCGCCGCGCTTACGGGCGCGGCGGCGAGGTGGGGGCGGGAGAACGATGGCGGCGAAGCGGGACGGCCTTCGCCGAGATAGCCGTAGCCGGATCACCTCCTTTCGAAAGAGGCGGTTCAGCACGCAACAGGTGCGCATTCTCCCTGCCTGGACGGATGTTATTGTTGCGCGACGAAGACCACCTGCGGGGACTATAGCACAGGCGTCCGGCGCAATGCAGCTTGACCTGACCCGTGCGTTCCGTATGATGCGGCAGGACTGAACTCTACAGAAAGGAGCAGTGATGAATGACATCTACAAGTCGCTCGCTGGGCGGACTCCTGACACGCAATTCAGAAATCTCTGCCGGCTCGTCCTCAGAGTCGGCGTACGTTCTGAGACGCAACAGAGCCGTAAGAAAGGCGAAAAGGAGCGGGCGACATACAGCATCCCTTATCCGGTCGTAAGCGTGTACCCCATCGATAACGGTTTTCCGATGGAAACGGCACGCAGGATTGGAAAGGCTGGAATCAGTGAGAGTCTCGCTCTGCTCGTGAACGGCGTGCGGATGAACGATGAATTAAACCGCGAATGGGGTGTGCCATTCTGGAATTCGACCTTCGCGGATCCGGAGAAGTGCCGCAAGCGCGGGCTGAAACAAGGGGATCTGGGGCCGGCAAGTTATGCGGTCCTCAGTCATTTCCCGATGCCGAACGGCGGCACGTTCAATCAAATCCAAGCGGTCCTCGCCCAAATCCGGGAATATCCGCACCTCAAGACGCACATCATGACGACGCTGTACCCGCCCGGTATCTATCGCTGCACAGAGATGGCCCAGCAGGTCGTCACCGTCCCGTGTCATGGGAACATCATCAATATCCTCATCCAGGAGGGGAAGTTGCACTACCAAACGGTGTGGCGTTCGATTGATCTCGGAGCAGGAGAACCGCATGACCGCATCGGACACGCGGCACTGTGGCTCGCAATCTGTCACGTGCTCGGCTGCCCACCCGGCGCTATGAGCATCGTCTACCTTAACGCGCACTACTACGAGAACCAGCGCTACGTTATCGAGGAGCTCGTAGCGAGAGAGCCGCGCCAGTTCCCGACAGTCGTCTTGCGAGATCCGCCGGAAGCACTCGAGGCGTTCCGCAAGGAACACTTCGAGATCAACGGCTACGACCCGCATCCCGCGATCGTCGATATCCCGGTAAGCCCATGAGGAGAAGCCATGGATGAAGTGAACATGCGGCATGTGCGCACGGAGGAGCAGCGCGCGCTCTATGAGCGGATAGCGGCGGCAGGGATCTGTTCGTTCTGCGTCGATTTCTGCCAAGGCAATGTGCCGACGTACCATCCGAAGCCGGTATTGCGCGAGACGAAGTATTGGTCGCTCACCGAGTGCTTCCCGAAATATGACGGCGCGCGGGCCCATTTCCTTCTCGTCTATAAGGAGCACGTCTCCGGCCCGCCATTGCCGCCCGAGGCATGGGCGGATCTCGGGAAACTCACCGAGTGGGTCCTCAACGCGTACGGTCTGCGAGGTGCAAGCCTCCTCGTACGGATGGGCGATACGGATTATACGGGCGGCAGCATCACGCATTTCCACGCGCAGCTCATCTGCGGCGGCGAGAAGAGCGGCGAGGCCCTCCGCGTGAAAGTCGGGTACGTTAGGAAATGAACCTTTCCCCGGGAGTTCTCCTCCCGGGGAGTTTTTATAAATAAAGAAGCGGTCCACTGCGGACCGCCGAAAGAACATCATCGCACTACCTCGACAAGCTCGACATTCGCGTTTCGGAATTCCGAATCAGCATCGAGCAGTCCGTAGGAAGGCTTCCCGTAAAACACGCACTTGACGCCGCTTCGTATCGAGAGCCGCGCGCACGCCAGGCAGGGGAAATCGGTGATGTACAACTGCGATCCTTCCGTACAGATGCCACGACGCGCCGCCTCGCCGATGAGGATGTGCTCTACATGCTCTGCACTCGACAGTTCGGTGCGAACACCGCTCTTGAAGATGCTGCGCGGATCTCCGAACGTCGCCGCGATCTGTTCGTGCGGCTGAAGTTCGTTGAACGCGACGATGCTCCTCCCGTCCGCCAAACGCATCACCCCGCCGACCTGGCGCCACCAATCGGGACTTCGCGGCGCCACGCCCTCGGCGCGCGCCATCATCTCCCGATCGAGACCGGTGAGCGCGATACGCCGTTCTGGAACGAGAAGCTTTTTCTCCTCGACGTTATCGCGGTGGTACCGCAGGCGCGGAGCCGACGGGACGACGAACGTAATCCTGTCCGAGCCGCCGAAATACTTCTCGGCGATCGCAGTGCTTACGTCTTCTTCGGGCATCACGATGCGCGCACGAGCATCGTCGGCCAGCCGTGAAAGGTAGCGGGGCTCGGCCAGTACGACAGAGAATCGCATCCCGAGCAGCGAGCGTATAGAGTGGGACATTGTTTCCGCCGGAACGGCACGAATGATGTCTTTTTTCGCTATGTACGCAAGCCCCTCGGGAAGGTCCCGAAGCACGTCTTCCGTGATGAGCGCGACGAGCTTCGGCTTCACTTCATCGAAGAGCTTCAGATAGCCGGCATGCAGCACCGGCATGTAGAGGATCAGGATTTTCATCCCTCCTCCTTCCGACCGAGAGAATCAGTCACGCTTCCTATGATGCGCGGGATCGCTTCTTCGAGGGCCGTCCTGATGCGTGCCGCGACAGTGAACGTGAAGTTGGCTATGCGCAACGTCGTCGTCGCTTCGCCTTGCGCCGGGAGCACGATCACCTCGCCGCAGTACCGTTTGATTTCATCCAGTTCTTCTTGCGGTATCGGCTTGTTCTTTCGCGTCGTTTCCGAGACGATGAGGACGTCAGGACGGACTGCTTTGATGAGCGCCCATTTAGGATGCCCCAGTTCTTTGACCACCACCACGTCTACGCTCCTGAAGGCAGCGAGCATCTCGAGACGTTCCTCCTGAGGAATGAGCGGACGATGTTCACCCTTGCGGGCGCGTATCTTTTCGTCCGAATCCACTCCGACGATGAGAATATCTCCGTGGGAGCGGGCTTTGGCGATGTACCGCTTGTGATTCACGTGCAAGAGGTCCCAGCTTCCTTGCGTGAGCACCACCCGTAGCCCGATACCTTTCAGGTGGTCGGCATAAGGACCTATCTCCTCGAGCGTCTTCAGCCGGTCTTTCAGTTCAACGCTCGAACCGAATACGCCGGAATCTATCATGACTACCTCCGAAAAGTTCAGTTAACCCGGGACAACTGTATGCTCTGGAATGGCAAAAAGCAACGTGGGGCGGCTTGAGCATATGGGCGATGACTGCTAGCCTAGCCGGAGGTACATTCCGCGATGAGGAGGAACGATGGAACCAGAGCTGTGCATCATAGCCGCGTACGAAGAAACGACGCGGGTGATGGGGAGGGGGAATCAGCTTCTCTGGAGGATACGCGACGACTTGCGGCGCTTCGCAGCGCTCACGACCGGGCAGGCGGTCATCATGGGACGGCGGACGTTCGAATCGCTCGGGAGCGCGCCGCTCTTCGACCGCCACAACATCGTCGTAAGCCGGACGCTCCCGCCGAAGCCCGGAATCGCGATATGCACGACGCTCGAACAGGCCCTGGATCTCGCATCAAGCCTCGGAACGAAGCGGGTTTTCGCTATCGGCGGGGAGCGGGTATTCGCGGAGGTACTCCCGCGAGCTGACGTGCTCTTCCTCACCCTCGTTCACGACCCGTCGGCGATAGGAGATGTCTTCTTCCCGCTGTTCGACGAAAGCGCGTTCGAACGGACCGAGGACGAGGATCACCCCAAACGGAGGCCTTCATTCCGATTCCTCACTTTGAAGCGCAAAACCGCGGCTCCATAAGCCGCGGTTTTCTCTTCTCCTAATAAAGTTGCGTGCTACTTAACGTCCACCCCCATCGAGCGGGCGGTGCCCTCGATGATGCGCTGCGCCATCTCGGGAGAGTTCGCGTTCAGATCCGGCATCTTCTCTGCGGCGATGTCGGCGACTTGCTGCTTGGTCAGCGTGCCCACCTTCTCCTCGCGCGCCTTGCCCGAGCCCTTCTCGATGCCGAGCGCTTTGAGGATGAGGCGCGAGGCAGGCGGCGTCTTCATGATGAAGGTGAACGAGCGGTCATCGTAGACCGAGAGCTCGACCGGGATGATGGTGCCCTTCTTGTCCTTCGTCGCCTCGTTGAACTGCGTCACGAACTGGCCGATGTTCACGCCGGCAGGGCCGAGCGCGGTGCCGACCGGCGGGGCCGGTGTCGCCTGCCCGCCCGGGATCTGGAGTTTTATCTTCTTTACGATGGTAGCCATATATGTATGTAGGAGCGAATGTACCTTAGAGCTTCCTGACCTGCAAGAAGTCGAGTTCGACCGGTGTCTCGCGGCCGAACATCGAGACGAGCACTTTCACCTTGCCGCGCTCCTCGTCGATGTCGCCCACCTTCCCTTCGAGATCCTTGAACGGGCCGTCCGCGATGACGACCGGGTCATCCTTCACGAGGTCGATGCGGTGCTTCGGCGCTTCGGCCGTCATCCGCTTCATGAGCGAGGCGACCTCCGTCTCCTCCATCGGCACCGGCGTGTTGCCGCTCCCGACGAAACCCGTGACGCGCGGCGTATTGCGCACGACGAACCAGGAGTCGTCGTCAACGATCATACTGACGAGGATGTACCCCGGGTATATCTTCTCCTCCTCGACGACGCGTTTGCCGCCCTTCACGCGGATCTTCTTCTCGGTCGGTACGACGACGTCGAATATCTTGCCCTCCATGCCGAGCGACTCGATGCGCTGCTTCAGGTTGCGCTCCACCGCGTTCTCGTAGCCGGCGTACGTATGGATGGCATACCATCGCGCGTCCTCTTTCTTCGGCACCGTCTCGTCGCGCACTTCCTTGCGCGCCGCCGGCGCGATATCGGCCATGCCGATCTCTTCCGGCAGCTCCATCTCACCGCTGTGCAAGTGTAGGTCGTCCATATGAAAATCCTTAGCCGCCGGCGACGTGGCTCACGACCGACCCGAAGAAGTAGTCGAGGACGCCGACGAGCACGGTGATGGTGACCGCGATGAAGAGGACGACGAGCGTGTGCGCGATGGCTGTCCGGTTGGACGGCCAGACGATGTGGGTGAACTCTTCGCGAACGTGCTTCAGGTAGGTGGTGATAGCGTTCATGGCGGCGATTCGGTAAATAAAAAAGCCCTGCGGGCTTTCAATACGGGCATCATAGTACGGGGTCCGGGAAGCGTCAAGAACCCGCCGGCGCCCGAAGGCGCCTGCGGGTTCCCGTGCGGCACGCGCGTCAGCGTATCTCGTACGTGATGGAAACGGATGCAGTGTAAGTGTTCTCCCCCGTCGGCACGTTCGGCGTCGGGGCCTTGGCGGACGTCTCGGCGCCGCCGAGACCGTACGCGAACATCGGCACCGGATAGTTGCCGGACGATTCGCTGAAGTTCACAATCTTGCCCAAGGAGACGCCGAGCTGTTTCGCGAGGAGCGCCGCCTGCGCCTGCGCCTTCGCGATGGCGTCGGCACGCGCGGCATCATAGCCGGCGGTCGGATCTTCGAGCCCGAACGCCGGACCGGAGACGTTCTGCACGCCGAGCGTGCCGAGGCCGGCGAGCATGGTGCCGACGGCCGAGAGGTCATGCATGGTCACCTGGATCGTCTCGGACACCTGGTAGCCGGTGACGGTCGGCGTGCGGTCCGGCGGGCAATACGTCGCCGTGCATGGCGGATACGAATACTGCGGCGTTATATCGTAGGAGATCGTCTGGATGTCCTTATCGGCAACGCCCTGGCTCGCGACGTATTCGAGCGCACCGTTGGCCTGCTTGGTCGTCGCGGCCTGCGCATCGGCGACCGCCTTCGCCGTGTTCTCTACGGTGAACGTGATGCGCGCGACGTCGGGCGCCATGGTCGCCTGGCCGGAACCTGTCACGGTGACGGTATCGGTGGCCGGTACGGACGGACGGCCGAGATTCTGCGCGACCGAGACGGTCTCGGCGAGCAGGAAGAGCGAAAGGATGGCGAGCGTACCAACGACGGCGACGCGCGTGGCGCCGGTGCCGATGAGTTCTCGCATGAAGTCGTTGTCCATAGGAGCGTGGTTACGCGGGGACGCCGCTCCCTCCAGGATACACCTAATTCGTGCCGCTGCCTTGGAGGGTCAAGAGGAGCTGGCGCAGCGCCACTTGCGCCGGGAGCGTCGAGGTGTCGAGCGTCGGGTCGGTCCAGGCCGCGACGCCGCGGTCGATGGCGTCGAAGCGCAGAACGTCGGCGCCGTGCGTAAGGTAGTACGCGGTGTCGATGACGCCCTCGAACCGTTCGATGGGGACGATGGTGAAATTCTGCCGCGCGATGATGGTCGACGAGTAGGACGTGATGGGCACGGGCGCGCCGGACGCGCCGCTAATGGCCGTCGCCTGGATGACCGAGAGCGGCGTCGAGGACGCGTCGAGCGGGTATCGGCGGATGATGATCTCGGCGGACGTCGTCGCGGCGAGCGTCGAAGACGCGGCCGCGGAGGTCGACGGCGCGCCCGATACGTATGCGGCGATACTCGCGGCATCCGGCAGCGCCGTTGCCGTGAATCCGGTCGGCACCGCGTACGCGATGCCGTATGCGGAGAGCGTCACGTTCGGCGGCGGACACGTCGGGAACGCGCATTCGGAACCGGCGCGGGAGAGCGTCGTGCCGTCAGGGCAGACTTTCGCGTCGAGCGGGCACGCAATCTGCTGATAGGGGTGCTCGGCGGCATTGCGGTAGACGAGCCCGCCGACGCCGATGAGGATGATCGTCGCGATGCCGAGGAGAAGCGCCTTGATGCGTGACATCGACGCTATAGTATCACGCCGCGGCGCGGCCTACCGGGAGCCGGATTCGGACGCGGCCACCCTCCCCCAGGCGAGGTGATTCCACGCACGCTCATGGAAATAGTAGGCGATGGTGCTGATGACAGCGACGGCGATGGTGCTCTCGACGGAAACGGCGAGCGCGCCCGTATAGAACCAGACGGAGAACAACGTGACGATGGTCGCGATGACGCGCCACGTGATCGATTTCAGGACAGACCGAGCGTGGTTCTCGTAGGGCATAGTACGTACCAATGCAGTGCGGGGGCGGCTACAGGGAATCGAACCCTGATCGAGAGCTCCACAAGCTCCAGTGTTAACCGTTACACCATAGCCGCCATGCTGGCCGAACGCGATTTTTTATAACACATTTCGCCCTCTCCTAGTAGCGCGGCGTCTCCTCCGCGACGCCCGCGAGATGGTTCGCGAGCCGCGCGAGCGCGAAGAGGACGGATGAGAGGCGGTTCATGTAGGACTTCGTCTCCGGCGGGAACTCCCGCAGGCCCGCTTCGGCGACGGCGACGAGCCGGCGCTCGGCGCGGCGCGCGAGGGTGCGCGCGACGTCGAGGAGCGCGGAGAGCTCCGTCCCGCCCGCGATGGAGAATCCTTTCAGCGGCGGTATCTCCTTCTCGATGCCGTTCGTGATGGCCTCTATCTCCTCGATCCGCTCGTTCGGCACTGTCTTGTCGGCGCCGGCCGTCTGCGCCTGCACGATGAAGAGCGTCTCCTGAATATCGCGGAGCACGGGCGCGATGCGCTTCTCCTTCGTCGCGCGCGCCCGGACGAAACCGAGGAAGGCGTTCAGCTCGTCGAGCGCGCCGAGCGCTTCCGGGAGCTCGGATGACTTCGAGATGCGCCCTTGGTCGCAGCCGAATACCTTCGTCGTCCCCCCATCCCCTTTGCGCGTGTATAGCATAGGAACTGCGCCTTATTTCAGTCAGTATACCACCTCCGCCCGAGGTACGTTTTCTAATCAATAGCTTGGACGCACTCTGCTAATACTGACAGCGGCGTTTTGAGGTCGAGACCGAAGTGGTGCCGCGTGCCGTTGTATGCCGCAAGATACTTCGGCAGCGTGCGGTTGATCTGCACCAGGTCAAT
>DATKSU010000016.1:0-13681 GCA_035531495.1 Minisyncoccota bacterium
TATACTGGTTGGGCCGCCATTCTCGCGTGTTATCCCAAAAGCTCGACGGGTGCCGAAGACACGCCGATACCGAATAACTCTGTTCAACAGGTGAAGGAGACGTCGCGCATGTTCATCAACATGCCGAAAGATTTGTATCCCAAGGATATTTCGCATTCCTGGACTACCGTCTCGGGCAATGCGACGGCGGGCTGGTTCTCGAACTCCGGACTTCCCGGCGAGGGTTTAGACGCGACTCCCGGATGCTGGTCGACGGGCGTGGACTTCGAGGGGAGCGGCGAAGTCGACCTGCGCGTGAAGAGCATCACTCCCGGCGCGCCGAATTACTTCGTGCGCTTTATCGTTTCTCCAGCGTAGAGATGTTGGGCTAAGAAAAGCTGCGACATTGCCAACCCCGCCGAGATTCGAACCGAACCGAGAAATAAAAGCGCTAGCGTTTAAGCCAGATGGCGAAGAGACGACCCGTCCGGTGAGAACTCCACCATCTCCGCTCGTAGTACTTAGTATCGGTGCCGCCGTCAGCCAGTCTTCACGGCGTTCGTCGGGGAGCCCGCGGCGAAGTTCGCGATGTTGCCCGCGGTCGTGTCGAGGATGCGCTCGACGGCTTCGGTGGTGTTGAAGGCGACGTGCGGGGTGACGATGACGCGCGGATGGTCGATGAGATAGTGGTTCTCGAGCGCGGTCTTGATGCCGGCTTCGTTCGGGTGCGGGGCGGTGAGGAGGGCGAGCTCGTCGTTCAATTCGCCCTCTTCCTCGAGCACGTCGAGGGCGGCGCCCGCGATGACGCCCGCCTTCAAGGCCTCGACGAGCGCGTCGGTCTCCACGACGGCGCCGCGGGCGGTATTGATGAGGTATGAGCCCTTCTTGAAATGCCTGATGTTGTCGCGGTTGATGATGTGGTGCGTGTGCGAGTTGTACGGGACGTGGATGGTGACGATGTCGGAATTCGCGAAGAGGTCCTCGAGCGAGGCGTAGGCGAAGTTGAGCTCTTTGGCGCGCGCTTCGTCCGCGTGCGTGTCGAAACCGAGGACCTTCATGCCGAAGCCGTTGCCCATGCGGATGGCGTGCACGCCGATGTGGCCGCAGCCGACCACTCCGAGCGTCTTGCCGGCCAGGTCGAAGCCGCGCAGGCCGTCCTGCGAGAACGTGCCCGTATCGCGCACGAGCTCGTCGGCGTCGATGACCTTGCGCGAGAGCGCGAGGATGAGCGCGAAGGCGAACTCCGCGACCGTGTTCTCGCCGTAGAAGGGGACGGTCGAGACCGTAATGCCGCGCTTCGTCGCCTCCGCGAGATCGATGTGATCGAAGCCCGTCGAGCGGGTGGCGATGAGCTTGAGCGCCGGGAAGCGGTCGAATTCCTCCGCGCCGATTTTCGAGTCGATGAAGATGCACAGCGCTTCGGCCTCGGGGTCCGCGACGTCCGGATTATCCGAGAGCGAGCCCTTGTGGAACACGAGCTTCGCGTCCGGCAGCTTCTTCGTCACGTACTCTTCCTCCCATGGTTCGCCCGAAAAATAGTGGATGGTCATATCGGTTATTTATACAGTAGCAGCTTCTCGTTCAATGGCGAGCAAGCGCTCGTATTTCTCGAGGCGCTCCCTCTGGCCGAGCCCGCCAGCCTTGATTCCGTGCGCGCCGACCCCGTACGCGAAATCCGCGATGAAGGTGTCGTCCGTCTCGCCCGAGCGGTGCGAGCAGACGGGCTCCCAGCCGGCGGCGCGGGTCGCCCGCACCGCCTCGATGGCTTCCTTCACGGAGCCGATCTGGTTCGGCTTGATGAGGACGGCGTTGATGGCTTTCTCGCGGACGGCATGCGCGATGCGCGCCGGGTTCGTGACCGTGAAGTCGTCGCCGACGACGAGGCATTTGCCGGCGAGCGCGGCCGTGAGGCGCGCGAAGTCGGCGTCGGCGTCCTCGGAGAACGGGTCTTCGATGGAGTGGAAGGGGAAGAGCCCGACGAGCTCCTCGTACACGCGCGCGAGCTCTTCAGCCGAGTAGCGCTTGCCGAGGAGCAGGTAGCCGCCGTCCGCCCGCAATTCGTTGGCGGCCGCGTCGATGGCGATGGAGGTTCCTGGATGCTCGGCGACGAGGGCGGCGAGGAGTTCGAACGGCTTCTCGAGCGCGTCGAAAGTCGGCGAGTACCCGCCCTCTTCGCCCATCGGCACGTCCCCGAGCTCCGCGCCAAGCTTCGCAAAGGCGTTCTTCACGACGGGCATTGCCGCGCTCGTCTTGCCGCGGGCGACGAGGATGTACTCCTGGAAGGGAAGGCGGAAGTCGGCGTGCACGCCGCCGTTCATGACATTCACGTAAAGGCACGGCGCGGCGGGCGTCGTCCCCGCGCGTTTCGCGATGGCTTTCCAGAGCGGCATGCCGTCTTGCGCAGCGAAAAGCCGCTCGGCCGCGATGGAGACCGGCAGGATGGCGTTCGCGCCGAGGCGCGACTTATCCCGCGTGCCGTCGAGCGCGATGAGGAAGGCGTCGAGGTCGTCCGGCGTCGCGAAGTCGCGCGCGACGAGCGCGGACGCTATCTCGCCCGTGACGTTCGCGAGCGCGGTCGCGACGCCGCCGTCCTTGTCGCGGAGCTCCTTCGCCTCGTGCGAGCCGGTGGATTTGCCGGAGGGTACCGATGCGGTCGCGGAGAGCGCGCCCGCATGGAGCGTCACCTCGACGGTGGGCCGGCCGCGCGTGTCAGGGATGGGACGGGCTTCGACGCGGCCTATCTTCATGATGGCGAGCGGCCCAAGGATTCCTCGATCTGAGCGACATTCTCGATGGTCTTGATGACGGAGTCCGGATTGAGGGACATGCTCTCAATGCCCTCCTTCACGAGGAACTCGGCGAAGTCGGGGAGGTCGGAGGGGCCTTGGCCGCAGATGCCGATGTACTTGCCGCGCGCCATGCACTTCCGGATTGCTTGGCTCACGAGGGCGCGCACAGCCTCGTCGTTCTCGTTGCTGACGGCACTCACGATGCCCGAGTCGCGGTCGAGGCCGAGCGTGAGCTGTGTGAGGTCGTTCGACCCGATGGACATGCCGTCGAAGAGGTCGAGGAACTCCTCGGCGAGCACGACGTTCGACGGTATCTCGCACATCATGTAGACCGGCGTCGTCTTCTGGTTGCCTTTCGCGTAGGGCTTCGCGACGAGGCCATGCTCCGCCATGATGCGGAGCACCGCCTCCGCTTCTTTGGTCGTGCGGCAGAAAGGAATCATCGGGATGACATTCGCGAGGCCCATCTCGCCGCGCACCTTCGCGATGGCGCGGCACTCGAGCACGAATGCGCCCTTGAATTTCGGATCGTAGTAGCGGGACGCGCCGCGCCAGCCGATCATCGGGTTCGCTTCTTTCGGCTCGTACGCCTCGCCGCCGAGCAGCGTCGAGTACTCGTTCGACTTGAAGTCGGAGAAGCGGACGATGACCGGACGCGGCGAAAACGCGGCGCCGATCTTCGCGATGCCGTAAGCGAGGTTGTCCACGTAGAAGGCAATCGGATCGTCCCAGCCCATGCTCCGCTCGAGAATCTCTTTGCGGATGCGCGGCGGCTGTTTCTTCAGGTTCAAGATGGCGAGCGGATGCATGCCGATGGTCGAAGCGATGATGAACTCCTCGCGCGCCAGCCCGACGCCCGCTACCGGCAGGAACGAGTTCTCGAAGGCGATGTCGGGAGAGGCGACGTTCACCATGACATGCGTCTTCGTCTCGGGGAGCTTGCCGACGTCGTGCTCGCGCACGGCAATCTTCGCCTTACCCTTCGTCACGATGCCGGCGCTACCCGTCGTGTCGACCGTGACCATGACGCCCGTCTTGAGCTGCTTCGTCGCATCGCCGGCGCCGACGATGGCGGGGAGGCCGAGCTCGCGCGAGACGATGGCAGCGTGGGAGGTGCGACCGCCTTTGTCGGTGACAATGGCGCTCGCCATCTTCATGATGGGTTCCCAGTCCGGATCCGTCATCATCGTGACGAGCACCTCGCCCTTCTTGAACTCCTTTATCTCTCGCGGGCTCATGATGACGTGCGCGACGCCGGTCGCGACCTTCGAGCCGACCGAGATGCCGCGCACGAGCTCCTTGCCCTCTCCCGAGACCGTATACTCGGTCAGCTTCGTGAAGTCGCGGCCGGCCTGCACGGTCTCCGGGCGCGCCTGCACGAGGAAGAGCTCGCCCGAGATGCCGTCCCTCGCCCACTCCATGTCCATCGGCGTCCACTTCTTCGCGCGCTCGGTGTAGTGCGCCTCGACGGTCGCGCCCCAGGAGGCCATTGTCACGATCTCCTCGTCGGTGAGCACGAAGCGCTTCGTGTCGGCGACGGGCGTCGCGACGATCTTCGTCTGTTCGACCGCGCTCTTGCCCGTATCGTAGACCATCTTGCGGAGGTTCTTGCCGAGCTTTTTCCAGATGATGGGGGACTTCACCTTCCCGATTTTCGACTTCATGACGAGGTACTCATCCGGCGTCACGTGACCCTGCACGATCATCTCGCCGAGGCCGTAGGTCGCGTTCACGACGACGATATCCTTGAAGCCCGACTCGGTGTCCACCGTGAACATGACGCCCGAGGCGCCCCTATCGCTCCGGACCATCTTCTGTACGCCTGCGGAGAGCGCGACCTTCATGTGGTCGAAACCCTTGTCGGCGCGGTAGGAGATGGCGCGGTCGGTGAACAGCGACGCCATCGTCCAGACGACGGCGCGGACGACGTCGTTCGCGCCACGGATGTTGAGATATGTCTCCTGCTCGCCGGCGAAGGATGCGCCCGGCAAATCTTCCGCAGTCGCCGAGGAGCGCACGGCGACGTCCGTATCCTTGCCGTACTGCTTCTCCATCTCGGCATACGCGGCGGCGATCTCCTTGGCGAGGTCCTTCGGCAAGGGCGTCGCGCGCATCTTCTCGCGGACGAGCTTCCCGCAGTGCGCGAGTTCCTTCAGGTCCTTCGTGTCGAGCCCCTTGAGCGTCGATTCTATGAAAACATCGAGCCCTGTCTTCTCGAGGTAATAGTAGTACGCGGCGGCGGTGACGGCGAAGCCGTGCGGGATGCGCACACCTTTCGGCTCGACCGCGCGGATGAGCTCGCCGAGGGACGCGTTCTTGCCACCGACTTGCGACACGTCGTCCATGCTGATGTCGGTAAACCAGAGGATGCGGGGTTCGTTCATGAAGGTGCGGTTAGCGTTTAAGGGCGATGAGGAGGTCGGAGACGTTCGAGCCCGTGTAGCCGGTCATAAGCGCGTCGCCGGTGGCCGCGAAGAAATCGTAGCTTGCGTGGCCGGCGAGCGCGTCGTCGGCGGACAGATTGCGCGCGGCGGCATGCGCGCGCGTCGTCTCGTCCGCGATGGCGCCCGCATGGTCGCTGTTGTCGCGGCCGTCGGACGCGAAGGGCAGGAGAAGCTCGCCTTCCGCGAGCTTCTCGAGGGCGGCGAGCGCCATCTCCTGATTGCGGCCGCCCTTGCCGCGCTTCTCGCTCTCGAAGGCCACAGTGCTTTCGCCCGCCGAGAGGAGAGCGGATTTCGCGTGCGCGGCGTGGAGCCGTTCGAGCATCGCCTGTCCCACCTCGCGTGCCTCGCCCTTGAAGCGGTCGTCGACGATGGTCGTCGCGTAGCCGCGGGCCTCGGCTTCCGCGCGCATCGCCTCGAGCGCGTCCTCATTCGTGACGAAGAGGACGTTCGTCACCCGCTCGAAGTATCGCGTTTCCTTCGGCGTCTCGCTCATGCGGATACCCTCGGGAGGCTCGATGCCGTAGCGCGCGAGTACCTCCTTGGCATCGGCGACGGTCGACGTGTCCTGGACCGTCGGCCCGGACGCGATGAACTCGAGGTCGTTCCCCGGCACGTCCGACACGACGAGGGCGAGAACTTCTGCCGGGTAGGCGGCCTTCGCGAGCCCGCCGCCGCGCGCGAGCGAGAGATGTTTCCTGACCGTGTTCAATTCCTGAATGGTCGCGCCACGCGCAGTGAATTCATCGAAAAGCACGTGTTCGTCGAGGCACGTCATCGGGGCGTCGTGAAGACAGAGCAGAGTCGAGCCGCCGCCCGAGACGAGCGCGAGGACGAGATCGTCCTCGCGCCGCTCCGCGAGGAAGGCGACTATGTGCTCGGTCGCGCGCATGTTCACGTCGGACGGTTCGGGGTGCGTGCCGATGAATATTTCTATCTTCTTGAGCTCGCAGCCTTCGATTGGGGAGACGTCGAAGGCTATGCCGCCGGTCAGCCGCTCGCCGAGGAGCGTCTCGACGGTCTCGGCCGCCGCGATTGCGCACTTGCCGATGCCGACGAAGAAGACGCGCCGCCCGGCGAGCGGAAAGCGCGCGTCTCCGATGCAGAGTGCATCGCCGTCGAGCAGCAGCTTGCGGGAAACTGCGAGGCGTGTGTCGACGGCGCGGTATCCGGCTTCGGCTATCGCGAGCGCGTCCGCACGCAGGGGAGACGTAGCAAGCGCATCGAAATTCCGCAACACATGGGGCATACGCTCAGAGTACCGCATTTCGCGCGCAGCATTCATGAGAATCCGTGCGCAAGCAGGGGATTGCGGCGCATGATGGCGCGGCGTCTGCCGTGCGATGCACACGGCGGGACTTGCGGGCGCCGCGCGGGTTGCTATACTTGCCGATGTAGGTCGAACCTATTTGCCAGCTAATTACTGGATGGGTTTATTTTTTTGCTTCATGCAGGAAATGAACCCGTTTCCGACCAGACACATGGAAGAGAACCTGGAAGAGAACCAGAACGGCAGCGGCGAAGGCCAGCAGGAGATGCAGGACGCGCCGGAGCAGAAGCCGGAGGGCAACGAGGAAGCGGCCGAGTAAACTCACCGCTCGTAACGAACACCCGCGCGAAAGCGCGGGTGTTCGCTTTATCAGCGGGTCTTCACCCAGATATAGATGTCTTCGAGAGCCTTCACGCCGTCGCCGGCCGCGATGTTGTTCTGGTGATAGAGCTCGTCCGTGCAGTCGCCTGCGGCCCACACGCCGTCGACGGACGCGCGCTGGTTCCTCGGGTCCACCTTGATGCGCCGGATGGCGTCGCACTCGACGAAGCACTCGGCGAAGGCCGTATTCGGGATGACGCCCGCCTCGACGAAGATGCCCGAGACGGCGAGGTCCTTCACTTCGCCCGTGCCCTTGTCCTTGTAGCGCAGGCCCGTCACGAACTTGTCGCCGAGCACCTCGATGGGCTCCGCGTGGCGCACGACGCGCATGTTCGGATGCGCGCACACCTTCTCGATCGTGACCGGGTCGGCCTTGAAATCCTTGTGGCGGTGGATGAGCGTGACCGACGTCGCGTACGCGAGGAGCTGCGCGGCCGTCTCGAAGCCGGCGTTGCCGCCGCCGACCACCGCGACGTCCATGCCGCCGAAGAGGGGGCCGTCGCAGGAGGCGCAGTAGGTGACGCCCTTGTTCTCGAGCTTCTCCGCGCCCGGGACATCGAGCTTGCGGCGCCCGGCGCCCGAGGCGATGAGCACCGCCTTCGCCGAGAACGCCTTGCCCGATGCTGTGGTCGCCGTGAAGCCGCCGTCCGCCTTCTCGAGCTTCGTCACCTGCTCGCCGAGGGCGAGCGAGACCGCGTCGCCCTTCACTGCCTCGAGATGCGCGCGGAACGATTTCGCGAGGTCGGCGCCGTGCACCTTCTCGGTCCCGATCCAGTTCTCGATGCCTTCCGAGACCACCGACTGACCGCCGATCTCGCCGGCGATGAGCGCAGTCTTCAAGTGCTTGCGCGCCGCATAGACGCCGGCGGCGACGCCTGCCGGTCCGCCCCCGATGATGATAAGGTCGAACATCGTTCCTAGTGTATAGCAAACGCGCGGCGCGCGCATGTGTTGAAAACGGAATCGGCGCCTCTGGCGCCGCGTTTTCGCTATCCCCCTATTTCTTACTACCAAACGAGCGATTCTTACTACCAAACGAGCGAGCGAAAAAGAAATTCCTATTTATTTTTCCGAACGAGCGCCGGGGGAAAGAAGTAGGCCAATGGCCTACTTCTTATGGCGGCGGAGGAAGGCCGGGATCGCGCCCCAGGCCTCGTCGTCTTCGGGCGCGGGTGCCGGCGGCACCTCTTCGCGCTTGCGCGGGGCCGCGGTCACGATAGGTTCTTCCTTCTCTGCGGGCGCCTCGACCTTCTCCTTTGCCTTCTCGCCCGTGTCGCGCTTCAGCACCTCGTGGTAGATGCGGCCGCGCTCCTCCTCACGCTCGGCGGGCTGCATGGAGAAGAGCGAGCGTTCGCCGCCTGCGAGCGCCGCGTGCGACGCGCTCTCCGGGAAGCCGGTCGCGATGACGATGATGCGGATCTGGCCCTTCTTGAGATTGTCGTCCTTCATCATGCCGAAGATGACCTTCGCGTTCTTGTCTACGGACTCGTTGATGACCTTCGCTGCCTCTTGGACCTCCATGATGCCGAGGTCGTCAGCGCCGGCGACGACGAAGAGGATGCCCTTGGCGCCCGATATGGAGATGTCGAGGAGCGGGGAATTGACGGCGCGCTTGGCTGCTTCCGCGGCGCGATCGTCGCCCTCGGCGATGCCGATGCCCATGAGGGCGGGACCGGCCGCCTCCATGATGGCCTTGATGTCGTTGAAGTCGGTATTGATATCGCCCGGGGTCGTGATGATGTCCGAGACGCCCTCGACGGCCTGGCGGAGGATCTCGTCGCACATCGCGAAGGCGCTCTTCGCCGAGGTCTGGACGTCGACGACGGAGAGGAGCTTGTCGTTCGGGATGACGATGAAGGCATCCACTTCCTTCTTGAGCTCGGCGAGGCCGCGCTCCGCGATCTCCTTGCGCTGCGCGCCTTCGAATCCGAAGGGTTTCGTCACAACCGCGACCGTGAGCGCGCCGACCTCCTTCGCGATCTTCGCGACGACCGGCGCCGCGCCCGTGCCAGTGCCGCCACCCATGCCGCACGTGATGAAGACCATGTCCGAACCCTGGAGCGCCTCCTGGAGCTCCTGGCGCGTCTCTTCGCCCGCGCGTTTGCCGAGGTCGGCGTTCATGCCCGCGCCGAGGCCGCGCGTGAGGTTCTTCCCGATGTGGATCTTGCGCTTGGCCAGCGAGCGGTGGAGGTCCTGCGCGTCGGTGTTCACGGCAATGAACTCGACGCCGCGGACCTTCGAGTTAATCATGTGGTTGACGGCGTTGCCGCCCGAACCACCGACGCCGATGACGCGGATTCGTGCAAACGTCTCGACTTCCGGTTCAATCCGCTTCGACATATATAGGTGTTCCGGCAATCATAGCAGAACCGGCAGGTATGCAAATATTGACAAATACTCGATATGATTCGCCATTTACGGCAGAAATTGGCGGAAAAACTTGCCGATGTGTGTGCCGAGACTCTTCTTCGGCACAGCGGTGTCGCCCGTGAGCCCCCAGAGCGCGAGGCCGTACGCGACTGCCCACGTCGCGTCGCGGATTTTCGTATCGGGCGAGAGACGGAACTCCGCGAGACGGGCAGGGAGCTTCAAGGAACCCTTCGCGATGTCGCTCACCGAGCCGATGCCCGCGCCGCCGCCCGAGATGATGATGCCGGCAGGCAACGGGCCGCGGCGGCCGAGCGACTTCAAGTGCTTGTCGATGAGCGCGAAGAGCGCCTCGAGACGGTTGGCGATGAGATCATCCACTTTTTTGCGCGGATACATCTGGCCCGAGAGCCGGCCGAGCTTCACGCGCTCCGCTTCTTCGAGCGAGATGCGGAACCCGAGGGCGATGTCGTCCGTGATGTGACTCGAGCCCATCGGGAAGACCTTGACCGAGACCGGAATGCCCTCGTCGTAGACGACGATGGAGACCGTCTCGGCGCCGATGTTCGCGAGGATGCAGCCCTTCATCTTCTGGTCGCCCTCGAGGAGGACGTAGGAGCCGGCGATAGGCGACGCCATCTGATCGATGACCTCGATGTCGGCCTCCTCGACGGCCGCGGAGAGCATGTCCGCATGCTGGGCGAGGCAGGTGACGAAGAGGTAGTCCACCTCGAGCCGCACGCCCTTCATGCCGATGGGGTCGCCGAGCACCTTATTGCCGTCGATGCGGTACTCGAGCGGAATGCTGTGGAGGACATGCCGGTTCAGGAAGCCGGGCGCGGCCGCTTCGCGCGCCGTCTGCGCCGCCTTCTCGAGGTCGAGCATCGTGATCTCCTGGTCGGCGCGCGAGATGACCGTGCTGCCGGTCGCCCGTGCCTCGTCGAGGGAGATGCCGCCGACGGCGAGGAAGCCGGCGCGGATGGGCACGCGCGCGGAAGATTCGGCCTGGCGCTTGGCCTCGCGTATGCTCGTCGCGACCTCGTCCTCGTTCACGATGTAGCCGTGGCGCAAGCCCTTCGATTCGGCGAGGCCCGTGCCGAGGATACGCAGCTGCCGCCCGCTGCGCTTGTCAACGAGTTCTTCGACGACGACCAGCTTGACCTGGTGCGTGCCGATGTCGATGCCGGTTGCGATTCGTCGAGCCATGTAAAGAAGAGTAGTTGCGCACGACACCCTTGGCCAGTCGCGCCAAGTGTCCTCGTTCGCTTCGCTCCATCGTAGCGCCATGCGGCACGCCTTTCAAATGCAGTAATCCGTGGATAAGTAGGTAGAGGACGAACATCCGCGCGTCCACCCCGTAGGCGGGGGCCTGCCTGCCGGCTTCGGCGAGGCAGATGATGATCTCGCCCGACCGCGTGCCGGCCGCATAAGAAAGGACGTTCGGCACGTACGCCTTCCCGCGCAGCCGTTCGTTCAAGGCGCGCGCTTCCGCAGGGCCGACGAAGACGAGCGAAACCTCCCATCCGGGAAGAACGCGTCGGAGGGCGGCGTCATACGGAAGACGCGGCGTCGGGCGCCGCGTGAGGTTGCGTATCGAGATGCCCGCCATCCGGACTAACGGCGCCCGGTACCCCGGCGCACGACGGGCGTGATCTTGCCGAGCTTCACGAGCTCGTGGTAGCGCTCGCGGCGCTCGAGGGAGATGAGGGCGCGCTTGCGCTGGACGTTCTTCGACTTCGTTCGGTGCCAGTAGCGACGGTCGCGCATCTCGCGCACGAGGCCGAGCCCCTGCGCGCGGCGGGTGAAACGGCGGATGAGCGCGGATGAACTCTCATTCTTCCCGCGCCGCACTTCGACTCGTGGCTGTACCGTCATAGGTAGCGCGCACTGTAGCACGGCGCGTCCCGTTTTGTCTACGCGACGGTCCGGAGGCGTTCGGTGAGCTCTGCGACAGGGACGATGACCTCTTCCTGCGTCTGGCGGTTGCGCAGGATGGCGGAGCCCTCGAGCGCTTCCTTGCGGCCCATGACGAGAAGATACGGGCAGTCGCGCCGCTCGGCGACGCGCAGCTGTTCGGTGAGGGACTCTATGCCGATGTTCTGCCAGACGGGGAGCCGCGCGCGGCGGAAGTCCTCTGCCAGCCGGATGGAGAGGCGTTTGGCCTCGTCGCCGATGTGGATGAAGAAGAAGCGCGGCCGCCCGGATGCGAGCTTCTTCGTCACCGGGCCGTCGCTCGCGATCTGGAGCACGGCGCCCATGGCGGGGAAGGCTCCCGTGTCGAACATATGGCGCGTGAGGTCATTGTAGCGCGAGCCCCACACGACGCGCTTGCCGCCGACCGTGAGTTCGAAGCATGTCTCGCTCCACACGCCGCCGCGGCTGATGAGTTCGCGCGCGAGTTCGTAGGGCGTCTCGGTCGTCTCAAGATATTCGAGCAGGTCCTCGAACCGCTTGCGGCTCGCGTCGGAGAGGTGCTCGGTCGGCGCGGGGAGATCGTCGGCGCATTCGCGCGCGATGGCGAGCTCGGCTGCTTCCAAGGCGTCGCGTTTGGCGCACGAGACGCAGTCCTCGGGCAGACTCGCAGCGCGCTTCTTAAAGAAGTTCGCGAGCTCGCGCGCATACCGCGCGCGCGTCTCTTTGTCGCCCATCGAGTTCACGCGCACGACGGGCTCCTCGTGGAAGAGATCGCGAACGAGCGCAAGCGCGGCGCGGATGACGACGGCGTCGGCGAGAGGGCGATCCGTGCCGAGCGCGTGGAATTGGACGATGGCCTTCTTCGGTGCCGGACGCCCGGGCGCGATGTTCGTGTGCCATACGAAGAGCGGCTGGTTCGCGGAAGGTTCGCAGCCGCTCGCGCGGCACTGCTTGAGGAAGCTCGCGACCGCGTCGGCCACGGGGTCGCCCGCGAGTCCGGGGACGCCGCTCACGTCGAGCGCCTTCGGACGCGGCGCGCCGCGGCCTTTGGCGGCGAGGAGCGCGAGCGGCGTGAATCCGTAATATTGGCCGATTGTGCGCGCTTTGCTCACGAGCTCTTCAGCCGGGATCGTCGTGCGCATCATGGTACAGGTACGGTGGACGAGGCGGTCGTCGTCGCAATTGAGTAGTGCGCAGCGCCCGGGGAAAAACTGACGTGCCCGACGGGGAGAAGGCGCAGGTCGACGCGGCCGATGATGTTCGCGCGCGGCAGGGGCCCCCAGACGCGCGAGTCGGAAGAATTCGGGCGGTTATCGCCCATGACGAAGTACTGCGACGGCCCGAGCGTGAACGTGTGCGAGTACGTCGCATCGTCGTTCACGATGTACGGCTCGTCGAGCGTGAAGGTCGTCCCGGCGGCCGTCGTGATGGTGACGATGCCGTGGTTGATAGCGACCGTTTCGTTCGGGAGCCCGATGATGCGCTTGATATAGAAGATGGAGGGGTCATTCGGGTAGCGGAAGACGATGACATCGCCGCGCTGCGGCGCTTCGAAGCGGTAGACGAGCTCGTCCACGATGAGATAGTCGAGATTCTCGAAGGTCGGATGCATCGATTCGCCGTCGACGACGAACGGGGAAATCACGAAAACGCGGATCGGGATGACCACGATCACGATAAGGAGTGCAAGCGTGAAAAGATCTTTCAACAGACCCTTCCCGTTACCGTGCATGCGCGCATTGTACGCGCGCCGGTAGCGAGTGCAAGTGCATACGCGCGTCTCGCGCCCCTAAGAATCAGCGTTCATCGGTCCGGCTGCCCCGGTGCCGGAATTGTCGTGCCGTGCCGAGCTGCGGATGACCATGAAGCTCGGATGCATTCCCGACATGCGTCTCGTGCTATCATCCGCAGCAATGACGCTTGTCATCGTCGGCCTCGGGAACCCCGGGAAAGAATATGAAAAGACGCGGCATAACGCCGGCCGGACGGCTGTCGCGCTTCTCGCGAAGCGGGAAGGGCTCGACGAATTCGTTTTCAATAAGAAAGCCGACGCACTCGTCGCGAAAGGCGCGGTCGGCGGCGAAACGGCGACCCTCGTCCTGCCCGAGACGATGATGAACCGCTCGGGGAAGGCCGTCGCGGCGTTCGTGAAGAGTCCGAAGGCCGCGCAAGGCCTCCTCGTCATCCATGACGACCTCGACTTGCCCCTCAGCACCATCAAGATGGTCGTCGGGCGCGGCGCGGGCGGGCACAAGGGCGTCGAGAGCATCATGCGCGCGATCAAGACGAAGGACTTCGCGCGCATCCGCATCGGCATCTCGGCCGAAGGGAAGAAGCATCAGGCGAAGAAAGTTTCGGGCGAAGAGAAGGTCATCAAGCACGTCATCGGGAAGTGGAAGCCCGCCGAGGAGAAGGCGGCGAAGAAGGCGCTCGCGAAGGCCGCCGAGGCCGCGCGGCTCTACGCCTCCGACGGTATCGCTGCCGCGACGCAGTTCGCGAACACGCGTTAGAGCGGACGAAAAACAGAAGGGCGCCTTCTG
>DATKSU010000017.1:0-68233 GCA_035531495.1 Minisyncoccota bacterium
GGCCCCCTTCTGTAATTCTGTAACCTATTTCTTGCCCGCGAACGTGAGCGTCATGCGCTGGTCCTTCGGCTCGAACAAGGTGATGACGAACGGATACGTCTTGCCGAGCTCGAGGGTCTCGCGCAATTCCTGCGGCGAAGAGAACTCGCTCACGTGCACGAGACCCGCGACGCCTTCCTCGATGGACGCGAGCGCGCCGTGCTTGTTGTACTTGATGATAACACCCGGCACTTCCATGCCTTTCTTGTAGCGCTCGCCGGCCGTGTGCCACGGGTTCTCCTTGAGCGCTTTCACGGAGAGCGAGACCTTGCCGTCCTTGATTTCGATGACCTTCACGTGGGCCGCATCGCCAACCTTGAAGAGCGCGCGCGGGTCCTCGACGAGCCCCCAGTCGAGCTCGCTGATGTGCACGAGGCCTTCGAGGCCGGGCTCAAGCTTCACGAAGACGCCGAAGTCGACGACGCCCGTCACCTCGCCGAGGATGACGTCGCCCACCTGGTACTTGTCGATGAGCGAGGCCTTCTCCTCGGCCTCGTTCTCCATGCGTTCGGAGAAGATGAGCTTGCCCTCCTTCGCGTCGGCCGTGATGATGCGGACCGTGAGCGGGTGGCCGACGAGTTGCATGAGCTCGCCGAGAATCTTGTCCTTATCGCCCTCCGGCACGCGCGGGTAATGCTCCTTCGAGAGCTGCGACGCGGGGAGGAATCCCTGGATGCCCTGCCACGAGAGGATGAGGCCGCCCTTGTTCGCCTCCTCGACGGTAAGCGTGTAGGACGTCTGCGCGGCGATGGCCTGCTCGGCTTCGCCCCAGATGGCCGCCTGGCGCGCTTCCTTCAAGGAGAGCTCGATGTAGCCCTCACGGCCGGCTGGATCGACAACTTTCGCGCTGATGGCGTCGCCCGCATTCGCCTTGCGCAGCACGTCGGCGGCGTTCAGGTATTCGCGGCCGTAGATGAGGCCCGTGCCGAAGGGCGGCAGGTCCACGTAGACGCGACCGCGCGCGATGGCGATGATAATGCCATCGACGAGGTCGCCCGCGACGGGCGGGGTCGGAATGGCCTCGGCAAATGCGAGCATCGGATGGCCCTCATCGAGATGCAGGGTAGCTGTCGGTACGGCAGCCTTCTTCTCTTCAGACATTAATGTATAGCGGTGCGGAGGTTCGAAGAGGGTGCTGGCTCCTCGCGGAGCGCAGGGTTAGCGCCTCTCTACTGCTCAACACGCAACGGGCCGACTCTAGCAGGAACTGCGAGAAAAATAAAGAGGCGCCGAGAGGGGCTCGGCGCCTCGGGGGAAGTTCGCGATGGAACCTCATGGGCATTGTTCTGGGCAATTTCAATCGATAAGGAGCTCCTTTCTGCGCCGCAATTAATTATCGGTGGCGCGTACGGAGAGCATAGCACTGCGCGCGGAAAGAAAAAGCCCCGCGAGAGCGGAGCTGGGTACTACGCGGCCTGCGTGCAAGGCCGCTCACGGATTCAACGCGGCCTGACGCCGCGCCGGCCGCGCCGGTACTTTGCCATGTTTGACGAACCGCCGCCGATAGTGCAGGGCGGCGCGTGGTTTTTCGTTTTCATGGAACCTCCTCAGTTGATGCCGGCGGGATGCCGGACTACGAGCCCGTCCCGCCCGCATCCGTACATGCGGCGGGGACGGTGCTAGGAATAAGAGTAACATCCATGTCCCACTTGTCAAAAGACGCTGCCGCTCGGCCATGGATTGCGCTTCCATGCGGGCGGATTTCGTGCTAAAATGGCGTTAATTATGGTGATTACCCACCACGGCGGGCAGTGCTTCAAGGTGACGTTCGGCGACCTCACGCTCGTCTTCGACCCTATCGGCAAAGGGGCGACCCTGCCGGCCGTGCGCTTCGGCGCCGACATCGCGCTCGTCTCGCGCGACCACCCGGACATGAACGGCATCGAGGAAGTGACCTACGGCGAGAAAGTGCCGTTCGCCATCACGGGCCCAGGCGAGTACGAGCGCAAGGGCGTCACCATCCAGGGCTTCTTGTCGAAAAGCGGCTACGGCCTCGGGAAGGGGCAGGAGACGGCGACGAACACCATCTATGCGGTCGAGCTCGAGGACATGACGCTCGTGCACCTCGGCGCGCTCGCCGACAAGGAGCTCCCCGCGACGGCGCGCGAGGGCATCGATGAGGTCGACGTCCTGTTCGTGCCGGTCGGCGACGACGGGGCGCTCTCGTCGGGCGACGCGCACGAACTCGCCGTGTCGCTCGAACCGAAGGTCATCATCCCAATGCACTGGAGCGGGATGGGGAAGCCGAAGTCGCTTGAGGCGTTCCTCAAGGAAGCCGGCAACGGCAGCGAGAAGACCGACAAGCTCACCCTGAAGAAGAAGGACCTGGTGGGGCGCGATGGGAGTATACTGGTGGTAACGGCGTAACCATAATACCTATGGCAAAAATCTCTGAACATCTCGCCCGGGTTCACGCGAAGCCGCATCATGTGAGGAAGCGCCTGGCGTTCGGCATCGCTGCGGGGGGTGCGTGCGCCATCGCCCTCATCTGGCTCTCGACCTCGCTTTCGAGCGGCGCTTTCGCGCTCCACGGGAGTTCCTTCGCCGCGAGCGTCGGCGCGGAGAACGTCGCCACGACGTCGCCGATGAGCGGCAATGAGAATCTCGCCGGGGCTGCGGGCGCTTTGCCGAGCACGGGCGCGGCCGGCATCAGGATCGTCGACGTGCATGCCGCGTCGTCGAGCTCCGCGGCCGAGCAGACGGTCATCCCGTTTTAACGGTGCGGGCAGCGTAGCGATTTCATAATTTTTCATGGCGCGCGGGAAGGACGAGAAAGACACGACAGCGGCGGCGCAGGGCGTCGCCGCGAACATCATTGACCAGCCCATCGTCACGGAGATGCGGCAGTCGTACGTCGACTACGCGATGTCCGTCATCACGCAGCGCGCCTTGCCTGACGTGCGCGACGGCTTGAAGCCCGTGCATCGCCGCATCCTCTACGCGATGAAGGAGCTCGGACTCGGTCCCTCGGCGAAGTTCCGCAAGTCCGCGCTCGTCGTCGGCGACGTTCTCGGCAAGTACCACCCGCACGGCGACACTGCCGTCTACGACTCGATGGCGAAGATGGCGCAGGACTTCACGTACCGCTACCCGCTCGTCATCGGCCAGGGCAACTTCGGCTCCATCGACGGCGACTCGCCGGCCGCGATGCGCTACACGGAAGCGAAGATGTCGCGTATCGCCGAGGCGCTCCTCGCCGACCTCGATAAGGAGACCGTCGAATGGAACCCGAACTACGACGCGACGCGAGAGGAGCCGGCCGTGCTGCCGTCCGCCTTGCCGAACCTGCTCTTGAACGGCACCTTGGGCATCGCGGTGGGCATGGCGACGAACATCCCGCCGCACAACCTGCGCGAAGTCGTCGCCGCGACCATCCATCTCATCGAGAACCCGGAGGCGACCACTGACGAGCTCCTCGGCTTCATCCAGGGCCCCGACTTCCCGGGCGGCGGCATCGCGTTCAATCAGGCCGATATCAAGCACGCGTACGGCTCGGGTAAGGGCCCGGTCGTCGTGCGCGGCGAGGCGGAGATCATCGACGACGGCAAGAAGGATATGCGCATCGTCATCACCTCCATCCCGTACCGCGTGAACAAGAGCGAGCTCATCTTGCGCGTCGCCGAGCTCGTCGCGGGGAAGAAGATCGAGGGCATTCGCGATTTGCGCGACGAGTCGACGAGCGACATCCGTATCGTCGTCGAGCTCAAGGGCACCGCGCACCCGCAGGCCGTCCTAAACGCCCTCTACAAGCACACCGAGCTCGAGAGCACCTTCCACTACAACATGCTCGCGCTCGTCGACGGCGTGCCGGAGATGCTTTCTTTGTCCGCGACGCTCGGCTACTTCATCGAGCATCGCCGCGAGGTGGTGAAGCGCCGCACGGAGTTCGACTTGCGCAAGGCGGAGGAGCGCGAGCATATCCTCCTCGGGCTCTCGAAGGCGCTCGACCACATCGACGAGGTCATCGCCGTCATCAAGAAGGCGGCGGACGTGCCCTCCGCCGACCTCGCGCTTCGGAAGAAGTTCGGCTTCACTGAGCGGCAGACCGCCGCCATCCTCGCGATGCGGCTCCAGACCCTCGCCGGCCTCGAGCGCAAGAAGATAGAAGACGAACTCACGACAGTGCAAGAACTCATCAAGAAGCTCAAGGACATCCTCTCCTCGCCGAAGAAGATACTCGCGGTGGTGAAGCGCGAACTCGAGGAGCTTGCCGAGATGTACGGCGACGACCGGCGCACGAAGGTCGTGAAGGGCGGCGTGAAGAACATTTCCATGGAAGACCTCGTGCCGGATGAGGAGTCGATGCTCGTACTGACCCAGGGCGGCTACGTGAAGCGCACGAACCCGAGCGAGTACCGCCGGCAGAAGCGCGGTGGCGTCGGCGTCGTCGACATCGCGACGAAGGAGGAAGACGTCGTCACGCACTTCCTCGTCGCGAAAGCCCACTCCGACCTCCTTTTCTTCACGACCTCCGGCAAGACGTACCAGACGAAGATGTACGAGATACCGGAAGGGAAGCGCGCGACGAAAGGGAAGAGCATCATGAACTTCCTCCCGCTCGCCGGGGATGAGTCGGTGACGGGCGTGCTCGCGGTGCCGAAGGGCGCGGCGCTCGAGGCGTCGTCCGTCGTCTTCGTGACCGAAGAAGGCGTGACGAAGCGCGTCGCGGCGAAGTCGTTCGCGGACGTGCGCCGCTCGGGCATTATCGCCATCAACCTGAAGAAGGGCGACCGGCTCGTCTCCGCGAGCCTCGCCGGCGCGGGCGACACCGTCTCCATCGTCACCGCGAAGGGCCAGTCCATCCGTTTCGAGGCGGAGGACGTGCGCGAGATGGGCCGGGCGGCAGGCGGCGTGCGCGGCATTTCGGTCCGGAAGGGCGATCGCGTCGTCTCGGCGGAAGTCGTTCCCGCGGACGCCAAAGACACGGCGCTCCTCGTCGTGATGAGCAAGGGCTACGGCAAGCGCACGCTGATTTCCGAATACAAGGTGCAAGGGCGCGGCGGCTCGGGCATCAAGACCGCGGAGGTGACGCCGAAGACGGGCGAGGTCATCGGCGCGAAGGTCGTCGCGGGCGATCTCGCGGAAGAAGAGCTCGTAGTCGTCTCGAAGAAAGGCCAGGTCATCCGCACGTCAGTCGCCGAAATCCCGTCGCTCGGCCGCGCGACGCAGGGCGTGCGCGTGATGAAGATGCGCGAGGGCGATTCCATCGCCTCGATAGTGGCGCTGTAGCTCCGCGAGCGACGCAGGACGGAGCACACGCGGCGTTCTCATTCCGGCATTGCGCAGCGGGCGCAGCGGGAGTAGGGTGCGCAGCAGAAGCATCGCACACCGCAACCCAACGACGACGGAGGTTCCGCAATGCACATTACGCTGTTCAAGGGACTCGATCCCTACGTCATCGAGCATCAACCGACCGGCAAATCGCATCGGTATCAGTTCTGGAAATGCTGCAAGGAAGAGAAGAAGGGAAACGGAGAGGCGCCCGCAGAGACGCCGTCCCAGATGCCGAAGCCAGTGCCGCTCCCGGCGCGAAGCTGGGTGACGCCGGTCGTGGCGCCGGAGCAGTCGAGCCGCAAACGTGAGGGGGCTGCGTGCGGCAAGACACACGAGGAAGCGCAGACGGCCTTCCTCGCCGAACATTATCCGGGCGGCATCGTGGCATCGCAGGCAGTCGATGACGAGATTCCCGATGACCTGAAGCGGATTCCTTTCCGCATCGAGTACCGGGGTTCGTGGCGCAAGATCGTCGGCAAGAGCATCGACAAGGTCGCACACCTCGTCCTCGTGCGTCTCCTGCAAGCGCACGCGTGCTGGTATGACGACTTCCCGCACGGGCAGTCGAATAACTTCACGGGTCTCGCATCTACAGTGAAAGGAAGCTGCGCTCATGGCATTGCGGCAGAAGGAAGAAAGGCCGCTTCACAGATCGGCTTACACCGATCGCCCCTCGAACCTGCGGGATGCCGATGGTGACTTCTGACGCAGGCCGCTCGCGAGAGCGGCCTGTTTTTTCGGCATTGCGCCGAGTGCGGCGCGGAGGTAGTGTGCGCGGCAGGCAACACCTGTCCATTCATCTCATGCGGGAGACACATGATGACAGCACCATCCGACGAACGTCCGTATCCTCGAGAGGACGCCGAGAAAGCACTGCATGAACTCGAGTACGATATCGAGACCGAAGGGAGCCCGAACGTGAAGCCGGGATACCGGTTCCTCGTGCGGATACGGCGGCCGAGAAGCGAAAAGCTTGACCACCGGCCGATCGAGAAGACGATGGACATCGTCGGTGCCGGCGCGACGCTTGATGAAGCCGTTCAGAAAGCGCTCAAGCGGTACCGGTGGGAAAAGCGCAAGACGTGACACAGGCCGCCCGGAGACGGCCTGTTTATTTTGTATGCGATGTTGATTGCGCGGTCGCCAAGGGCGGCCGCGTGGTATTTTTATGTGAATGAGCGCTCATTTCAGCGACCCGCGCGAGAATGTGCTCCAGCTCGGGCTGCGCGAGGGCATGAAGGTCGGCGATTTCGGCACTGGCACCGGCTATTACGCGCGCGCGGCGGCGGGCGTCGTCGGCACGAGCGGCCGCGTTTACGCCATCGACGTGCAGGAGGGCATCCTCAAGCACCTGAAGCTCAACTCGCACGAGCAGCACCTGCACGTCATCGAGACGGTCTGGGGCGACATCGAGAAGCTCGGCGGCACGCGGCTGCGCGACCGGTCGCTCGACGCCGTCATCCTCGCGAACACGCTCTTCCAGATTGAAAACCGCTTCGGCCTGCTCTCCGAGATAAAGCGGGTTCTGAAGCCGGGCGGCAAGCTTCTCGTCGTCGACTGGGCCGGCAGCTACGGCGGCATGGGCCCGGCGCAGGACAAGGTCGTGCCGGAGCACGAAGCGGAGGCCTTCTTCATCACCGGCGGCTTCCATAAGGCCAAGTCGTTCCGCGCCGGCCCGTATCATTACGGCATAATATTCACGTCGCCATGAAAGTATCCCTCTTCCAAGGCATCCTCATCGGCGTTTTCGCTCTCGGCGCCCTCATCGGCTTGTTCGTCTTCTCGAACTACACGAGCAAGAATACGGGCAATACCGGCGTCGGCACGGTCGTCATCTGGGGCACCCTGCCCGGAAGCGCGATGAAGGCGGCGCTCGCTGACGTCGTGAAGAAAGACACTTCGCTCAAGAGCGTCTCCTACGTGCAGAAGGACGAAGCGACGCTGCCGTCGGACCTCGCGGCCGCCATCGCGACGGGCGCCGCGCCCGATCTCGTGCTCGCGTCGCAGGAGAATCTCGAGTCGCTCGCGAAGTTCCTCACCCCCATCCCGCTGTCGACGCTTTCGGCAAACACGTTCCAGAATTCGTTCGTCAGGGAAGGGCAGATCTTCACGGTGCCGAACGGCGGCGGCTTCTACGGTGTCCCGCTCCTCGTCGACCCGCTCGTGCTCTTCTCGAATCCGACCATCCTCTCGTCCGACGGAATCGTGAAGCCGCCCGCCACCTGGGAAGCGCTCACGGGCCTCGTGCCGAACGTCGCCGTGCTCACGCCGACGAAGCAGATAACGCGAGGCCTCGTCGCGCTCGGCACCTATGACAACGTGCACGACGCGCGCGGCATTCTCTCGACGCTCTTCTTCCAGACGGGCGTGCCCGTCGCGAGCTATTCGCTGGGCGGCATCCTCTCGGCTGACCTCGGCGCGAGCGCGTCCGCCGGCGTGCCGCCCGGCCAGGCGGTGCTGAATTTCTATACGCAGTTCGCCGACCCCTCGAAGGTCTCCTACACCTGGAACGGTTCCTTGCCGGATTCCGAGCAGGCATTCCTCGCGGGCGATCTCGCGCTCTACCTCGGCTACGCGTCGGAGGCGCAGTACTTCTCGACCGCGAATCCGAACCTCGCCTTCGAGGTCACGCCCGTGCCGGAGCCCGCGGCGGCGACGGCGAAGACGGCATACGGCCTCATCTATGCGCTCATGATTCCGCGCGGGGCGAAGAACGTCTCGGGCGCTTACCTGGCGGCGACGGCGCTCGCCGGCGCACCGGCGCAGTCCGCGCTCGCGAGCGATACCGGCCTCGCGCCCGCAACGCTCACTAACCTCGCGGCGGCGCCTCCCGATCCCACCGCGGCCGTCGCGTATAGCGAGGCGCTGTATGCGGCGGGCTGGCTGTCCCCAGCACCGGCCGACACGGATAGCGTATTTTCCGCTATGATTGGGAACGTGATAAGCGGCCGCTCGACGCTCACCACCGCACTCTCGACCGCGCAGAGCTCGCTCAGCGCGCTCCTGCAGCAACAATGACCAGAACGCTCGCGTCAACGCTCTTCGCCCTTGCGCTCTTCACCCTTGCGCCGATTGCGGCGTCGGCGCAAGGCACGGATTGCAACATCCTGGTCCAGGGGGCTTCGTGCGTCACGTCTTCAGGCGCTTCCGGCACGTGCCAGCCGACGGGCGGCAATTACGGCAACATGACGTGCCAGGGAGGCGCGCAACAATCAACGACGGGGACAAATACCGGAGGCGCGCAATCGACGGCCGGGACGAATACGGGCGGTCCGAGCGTGACGCTCACCAATCCGCTCAACACCGGCAGCAACTGCTCCGCGACGAACACCTGCTTGAACGTCTTCCTTATGGACATCCTGCAGCTCGTCATCCGCATCGGCGCTGTCGTCGTCGTCGTCATGCTCGTCTACGTCGGCTTCCTCTTCGTGACGGCGCAGGGGAATGAATCGAAGCTCAGTAGAGCGAAACAAGCGCTCCTCTGGACCATCGTCGGCGCGCTCATCCTGCTCGGCGCCGAAGCCATCGCACAGGGCATCCAGGCGACGGTCCAAGCGCTCTCCGTATGACGTTCGCCCAGTTCGTCGGCAGCGGCTCGACCGGCATCATTGGCGCCATCAATACGGTCATCGTCCCGCTCATCTTCGGCCTCGCGTTCGCTTATTTCATCTGGGGCGTCGTCAAGTACTTCTTTATCAACGGCGGCGATGAACGGAGCCGGATCGAGGGGCGGCAATTCGTACTGTGGGGCGTCCTCGCGATGGCGCTCATCTTCTCGATATGGGGCGTCCTGAATATCCTGTTATCCACGCTCGGCATCGCGCCGTAGCGATAACGTGTCATACTGACTAAGCGGCACTATGAACTTCAGCATCGGATTCGGCGTCGGCGGCGGTTCCGTATGTACGGTCGGCATCTGCCAAGTCGCGAACACCATCCTCTACCTCATCAACGGCGTGTTCGTCCCCGTCCTTTTCGCGGTGGCGTTCATCGTCTTCCTCTACGGCGTCGCGAAGGCTTATATCTTCTCAGGCGGCGATCCGGGCGAGGTCGAGAAAGGGCACAAGCTCATCTTGTGGGGTATCATCGCCTTCGTCGTCATGATCTCGCTCTGGGGCCTCGTGAACGTCGTCGCGAATACCTTCGGCCTTGCGGGGTATTCGGCGCCGCCGATGCCGACATCGTATTAGAACGACCCTCCCTATGAACAAACTCTCCCTTGCTGGTCCCGATCTTCGCACGCTCGCGCTCAGCGTCATCTCGTTTCTCGCTGCTGCGCCGGTTGCATTCGCCCAAGTACCGGCGAATACCACCAATACGGGCGCGGGCAGCGTCAACCTGGTATGGCTGCAGTACTACCGGGACACCATCGTCTGGGTTATCAACTCGGTCATCGTCCCGGTCCTAATTGCAGTGGCGTTCATCGTCTTCCTCTACGGAGTCTATAAATATTTCATCCAGGGGGCAGCGAGCGATACCGAGCGGGAGACGGGCCGGAAATTCGTCATGTGGGGCGTGATCGGCATGGTCATCATCGTATCCTTCTGGGGCGTCGTCAACATCGTCAAGGATACGCTCATCCCCTCGACCGCGAACAACACCGCCCCCGCATACCCGACGCTGCCGACCCAGTAAGGCCGCCAGGGATTATCCCCACACGGGCTCGAATGGCGTTGACCGGGCTTGCGGGGAAGCTAGAATAGTACTGTTATCCAATTAACGTCTGTATGAAAAAAGCAATCACTCTTACGGGGGCGCTCGCGGTGTTCGCACTGCCGCTCGTCTCGTTCGCGCAGGTGAACAACCTCTCGGATGTCGGTTCCCTCATCATCAACATCATCAATAACATCCTCGTCCCGGTCATCTTCGCGGTGGCGTTCATCGTCTTCCTCTGGGGCGCATTCGACACCTTCATCCTCGGCGCGACGAATGATACGGCGAAGGAGAAGGGCAAGAGCCTCATGCTCTGGGGCCTCATCGGCTTCTTCGTAATGGTGTCGGTCTGGGGCCTCGTGAACATCCTCACCGGTACGATCACCTTCGGCAACAACACCGGCCCGTCGAGCGTTCCGACCTCCGGCACGACCGTCCAGTAGCCCTCGCGCTACATGTCCGTCCTCAACGCCTTTCTCTCGAAGGTCACTGTTCAGATCATCAATCCGCTCATCCTGCTCCTGGCCGCCGGCGCGTTCGTCGCCTTCTTGTGGGGAGCGTTTGAGTTCATCCGCAACGGCGGCGACGAGAAGAAGCGTGCGGATGGGCAGCGAGCAATCCTGTGGGGCATCGTCGGGCTCGTCATTATCTTCGGCGCGTACGGTATCATCAATGTCGCCATGAACACCTTCAACCTCCAGCCGAACGGGCAGTCGACCATCCAACAGGTCGTCTCCCCATAAGCCGACCGTAAGAGTAGATCATACGGATAAGAAAAGAGGCCGCGCATCGCGCGGCCTCGTGCATGAAGGTACCTCTTGATTTACTGAGCATAGGCGTATGACACGACATTCGGGTCAGCCTTTCTCATGTTCGTCACGTACACGTACGGCATGTCGCCGCTCGGACAGGGGTTCCCCCCTATCACAAACGAGGACTCGTGCCCGTCTCGGTAGACGCAGTGTATACGGACATCTTCTCCATCGAACGTTACTCTCATCTGTTGCGGCACAGGGATGTTCGCCGACCTGCCTCCCCGGGGGAGCATGACTTTCGGCCATGAATCCACGGATTGGCTCGTGAGCGGGATGCTTGCCTTCGGTGCGTATGCCGCGCTCGGCGCTTTTCCGGATAACAGCCACGAGAGGGCCGGCAGCACGAAGAGCATCGCAAGCACCACCCACACTGCTACCCATTGGTGCTGCTTCATACGCTCTTGCCACTTCGGGATTAGCAAACCGATGACCCCGAGCGAAGCAACGAGCGTCGCTAATATTAGCCCGACGGCAGCCCAGTGCTTCCACCACAGGGAGCTTATCGCGGCCATGGTCGGGGGATTTTTTATATAGACCCCGCTCCAGTACCACCCCTCTCCGAGGATGATGGCGAGCAGCACCACCAAGCCCATTTTTTCCCAAGTGAAGGTCTCCTTGAGCTTCTCGAGGATTTTCTTTGGTTCGTCTCTCGGGCTTGTCGTCGCGGTGACGGTACGCTGCCCCTTCTCGGGGTTCTTGGCATTCATCTCCGCCTGAACGTTCGCGAGCCGCGTCGAGTGCGGCTGCCTGATACGCAGTACCACAAGAATACCGAGCACGAACAGCACGAACGATGCAACGGGAATGATAACGACCATCATACGGAACCTCCATCAGATTGGCTTGCGGCTGGTTTATTCGGAGCGACCGGCAGCGTAGGCACGAGCGGCTGGGGTGCTCCCCAGACGATCGTATTGCCGGGACCTCTTGACGACTCTTGCATCGCGTCATACTGCGCGAGTCGGATACCGACTTCACCGACTGCACTGATGACGCTGAGTCTCCTCTCGAGGGATTTGGCTTCGGCTTCTCCCGTCATCTCAATGACATCGGCTTTCGCTTTCCCCGTGGTACGCGTGGCAATCGCTTCCTGCTCGGCAACATAGGCTTTCGTCGCCGCTTCCTGGTTCCTATCTTTCGCGTCGCCAGAAAGATCAATCTTTTGGAGATCGACGGTGCGGATTTCCACGCCATATCGTCCGAGAAGGCCGAACGGAGGCTTGGTATCCACATCGTCCGGGAGTCGGCTGCTAAGCGCGATAATCGGCGCCGAGTACTCGGTCAGATCAACCGTGTCCGTACTTCCTCCCGCCGCCGCCCTCTTGGTCGACCGGATGATATCATTGTACTTCTGAGAGCCGATGAAGGCCCTCGAATTACGGTTGATAGCAGCCGTGACGCGTACCATCCAATCCTCGCCGCTGAAAAGCGCGCGGTAGGGATTGCGGACGGCAACCGTCGCGAACGTCAAGACGGTTACTTGCAGGTTCTCCGACGTTTCTGCGTCCTGGGTGACGAAGACGTAGACAAAGTCCGAGACGTAGACGAGGTCAGTCGCTTCCGCGCGTGGGAAGACCGACTCCGCGCCGTTCTCGTCCGTGCGCGTCTCGTTCCACACGAACTGATAGACGTGGACTTTGACAGACCACGGCCAGCCAATCCAATAGATGCCGAGATATTTGAGCAGCCACGACCGCCTGTCGTAGTACGAGTCCTCCATCATCTCGCCCGTGAAGCCGTTCGTATTGCCCGGTCCGTGGAATAAGACTTCCCAATTCGCCTTATCGGGCTTGAACCCTGGCCCCATCGGGTCGTTCAGATGGAACCCCTCGAATGACATGAGGATCCGCTCGAACGAGTTCCCGCGCAGGATGATCTTCGCGGTACCTTCCTTCACGGTGGTGAAGAGGATGGCTTCTTTCGCGAGCGACTTGATGAAGAAGAACAGGATGATACTGGCGAACACCGCGCCGTCAATCGTGATGAACAGCCATTTCAGGATGGTTGCCACCAACGGATTGGACAGGCTCAGTATCATGATTATCGTGACAGACAAGATCACGACGACTGGTGCCGACAGATTGCGGCGCAATTTAGACAGCGGTGCCATTCGTGCCTCCTAGATTGGTGAGAGTAGTTGAAATGAACAAATCGCCGGAACAAAATTAACTAATAAATGCTGAAATGTCAAGGTGCTGGGGGAGAGATTCGAACTCTCATGCCTTGCGGCGCTAGCTCCTAAGGCTAGTGCGTCTGCCAGTTTCGCCACCCCAGCGCATCCGTCTAACCGAACCACTCTGGCGGTCACAGATAATTCAATCGTCGTCACGATTGAATTTCTGCGACCCCGCCTCGCGGTGCTCGCCGCTGCTCGCACAACGCTCCGGCTCGCACCGAAGCATAACACCTGCCGCAGGGCAGGTGCTAAGTCTTCAGTGCGCCCACCAGGACTCGAACCTGGGACCTTCTCCTTAAGAGGGAGCAGCTCTACCAACTGAGCTATGGGCGCAAGGTATGCAAACTGTACCCGAAGTGCGCCGCAGTTTCAATGCGCGTGTGCATAGGCGGTGAAGCGCTTCATGAGGTCGCGCGTGACGGGGCCCGGCTTTCCGCCGCCAATAATCCGTCCGTCGACGGCGACGACGGGCACGATGTCCTTGAAGGAAGAGGTGATGAAGGCCTCGTCCGCGCCGAAGAGCGCCGGCAGGAGGACCGCCGCCTCATGCGTAGGGTAGGCCTTTTCCGCGAGCGCGAGCGTGATGGCGCGCGTGACGCCTTTGAGCACGTCAGCACCCGGCGTGTATACCGCGCCGTCCTTCACGACGAAGACGTTGCTCGTCGCGCACTCGAGCACGCGGCCGTTCTTCGTGAAGAGGATCTCGAGGGCGCCCGCTTCCTTGCGCTTCGGCTGGAGCATGACGGCCGTGATGTAATGAGTGGTCTTCGACTCGGGCATGAAGCGCTCATATTCGTGCGTGATGAGCGAGGCGCCATGCTCGTAGAGTTCGGGCGCAAGCGGCGCCGTCGGCTCCGCGGTAGCGAAGAGCGTCTCGCGGCCCGGGACGTGCTCGAGGCCTCCTTTCGCCGCGCCGCCCGTGAGCACGAGCCGGATGCTCGCGCGCCTGCCCGGCGAATTGCGCGCGATGAGCGTCCGCAACGCGTGACGCACTTCGCCCTGCGAGCGAGGAAGAGCGAGTCCGAGCGCGTCGGCGGATTTCTCGAAGCGTTCCCAGTGGTCGTCGAAGTGGAACGGCTCGCCCGAGAAGGCGGTGATGCCTTGGTAGATGCCGAAGCCGCGCAAGAGGCCGAGGTCCGTGATGCCGATTTTCGCCTCCGCGAGCGGCATGATCGAACCGTTCAGATAGCAGAGGAGCTCCATGCGTCGGAGCATTGTAGCAGACGCTCTCCGCGCAAAAGAAAAGCCCGCGGGGAAGCGGGCTTAGAAGAGCATTTCGAACGGCAGCTCGAATTCCCGGCCGGCAAGGGCCGTGAGGAACGGCCCGGAATATGCGCGTATGCCGTCGTCGCTCGCGACGAGCTGCATGAACAGCTCCATCGAGACCGGGACGACGTACTGGCCTTGCCTGTACCACGGGATCGAGCGGCCGAAGGGAATCGGGACTGGCAGCGCGTTCACGTATCGGATGATGAACCTTCGCCGCTGGCTATGTCCGAGATGCAGAGAACAACCGTCTGGAACCGTCACGATTTGTGCGCCGCGGCGCGCGCCGCGGCGCCAGAGCTGGAGTACGGCAACGTAGCTTTGCATGGTGCACCTCATCTTGAACGTCCTGGCCGAACCGCTGATCCTGCGGCGAATCTTCAAGCACCGCGCCGCGGAAGTCAAATGCGGCCGGCATCGTGGTACCGAGGGTGAGACTCGAACTCACATGAAGGTTTTTAGGCCCTCTCCGGGTTTTAAGCCCGGTGCGTCTGCCATTCCGCCACCTCGGCGTCTTTTGAAGATACCATTCCTCTGCTACTCTCGGAGGACGGCCCGATGGTGAAGTGGTAACACAGCGGTCTGCAAAACCGCGATGCGCGGGTTCGATTCCCGCTCGGGCCTCAGGAAAGCGCGTCTAACCGCCGGCGATTCTTCTCGCCGCGGTCGAGCGCGAAGTCGACGCGCGGCAAAGGCGAGAGGCGCGTATGCGCCTTGAGGTGATCCGAGAATGCTTCGCGCTGCCGTTCGAGGAAGGAGAGCGCCGCGCGTTCCTTAGCGTCGGGGAAGACCGTGACGAAGACGGTGACTCGCTCGCCGTGCGCGGACGGCTCCGCGCGCGTGACGGTGATGAGGGACCCCGCGCCGGCTTCCCGCAAGATGAAGCCGGCGGCTTCGTGCGCGATGAGGGTCGCCGCGCGTTCGGCGTGATGATTGCCGCCTCCCGGCGCGTGTCCGGCGGCGCTCATGACGTCACGACGGCAAAGGCGATGAGCACGTCGCTCGGCGCCGCATCCGCGCGCGCCTCGATCTCGGTGCCGAAGGTTCCTTCCGTGCGGATCTCCTTCACGTCGGCGCGCGCCTGCTGCAGGTTCGCCACCGTGCCGCGCCCAATCTCGTTCTCGCCCCGCATGATTTTCACCTTATTTCCGACGGCGAAGGCGCCGCGGTCGAGCCGGGCGCCGATGACCTGCTTCTTTGCGCTCGACGAGAACGTCTTGATGACGGTCGCGCGCCCGAGCTCCTCTTCGACGGTGACGGACGGGGCGCGCTCGGCGAGGAGCTCGGCGACTTTCTGCGACAGCTCATAGATGATGGAGAACGATTCGATGCGGATGCCGTCACGCAGCGCGAGTTCGCGCGCGATCGGGTCCGTCGCGGCGTTGAAGGCGATGATGACGCCGCCGGTCGCTGCCGCGGTCTTCACGTCGCCCTCGGAGACGTTTCCGACGCCCGTGGCAACGATGCGCAGCGCCGCGCGTTCGTGCGTGACTTTCTCGAGCTCGTGCAGGATGGCGTCGACGGAACCCGCGACGTCCGCCTTGATGACGAGCGGCAGTTCGGCGCCGCCGTCCGCCGCCGCGATTGCGGTCGGGCGCGCCGCCGCCGCCGCATATTCGGCCGCGAGCGCTTCCGCCTCCTTCTTCGCCTTCACGACGGTGAAGATCGTTCCTGCCGCGGGGAGGGAACTGAAGCCGGAGATGCGCGCGGGTTCGGACGGGCCGGCCGCCTCGATGCGCTCGCCGCGGAAGTCCTCGATGTAGCGTACGGGCGCATATGCGTCGCCGGCGACGACGAAGCGGGATTTTCCGAGCGTACCGTCTTTCACGATGAGCGTGGCGGATGCGCCACGCTTCGGGTCCTGCATGGACTCGAGCACGAAGCCCGTCGCCGCCGCATCCGTGTCGGCGGTGAGCTCCGCGAGGTCGGCAGCGAGGAGCACGAGATCAAGGAGTTCCGGCACGCCCTCGCCCGTCTTCGAGGAGACAAGTGCGTAGGCGATATCGCCGCCGAGCCCTTCGAGATAAATGCCGTGCTCGAGGAGCGAATTCTTCGCGCGTTCGACGTCCGCGTTGTTCTTGTCAATCTTCGTGATAGCGACGAGGTAGGGAATGCCAGCGTCCGTGATGGCCGCGAGCGCGTCCTCGGTCTGCGGCATGACGCCTTCGTCGGCCGCGACGACGAGGATGGCGATGTCAGCCGCCGCCGCGCCGCGCGTGCGCAGCGCCTTGAAGGCCTCGTGCCCGGGCGTGTCGAGGAAGGTCACGCGCCGCCCGTTATGTTCGGCAATGTACGCGGAGACGTGCTGCGTGATGCCACCAGCTTCGTTCGCGACGCTGTTCGTTTTCCGGATGTAGTCGAGGAGCGTCGACTTGCCATGATCTATGTGGCCCATCACCGCGATGACGGGCGGTCGTGCGACCCGTGCCATAATGCCTCATATCATCACAAAAAATGCGCGCGCGCAATCAGTGTAGAATCACGTCATATGCTGCGAAGACGGAGGACGTATCTCGATTGGGCGGCGGGCGCGAGCGCGAACCCGTCGTCGCCGCACGCGGAAGGGCGGCGGGCGCGGGCGCGGCTCGAGGCCGCGCGCGAGGCGATCGCGCGGCTCGTCGAGGCGAAGCCGGACGACGTCATCTTCACCGGCGGCGCGACGGAGGCGAACGCGCTCGCAATCGTCGGTCATGCGCAGGCGCGTAAGCGCGCGGGTGCGCGCGCCACCCATATGCTGTACCTGCCGAGCGCGCACGCGTCGGTCGTGGAGAATATGGCCGCGCTCGCCGCAAGGGGCATCGCGGTCGAGCCGCTCGCCATCCGGGATGCGGCGGTCGACATCGGGGCGCTCGCGCGCCAGCTGCGCCCCGAGACCGCGCTCGTCTCGATGGACGCGGTCTGCGGCGAAACGGGTGTGGTGTGGAATACCCTCGATGTGCGGCACGCGCTCGATGCGGCGCGTCCGGGCGGTCCGCGTATCCTGCTCCATGTCGACGCGAGCCAGGCGCCCTTGACCGAGAAGATGACGCGTGCACATTTCGGCGCCGACCTCCTCACGCTCGACGCGTCGAAGGTCAGCCTCGTCCGCGGCATCGGGGCGCTCGTCGCGCATCGCACGATCGCGCTTGCACCCTTGTACGCGGGCGGCGGGCAGGAGCGGGGACTCTGCCCCGGGAGCGAGGCGCCGGAACTCGCGCTGCGCTTCGCCGAGGGTCTCGCCGCCGCCGCGCAGGGTCGCGAGCGCTTCCGCGCCCGCGCCACGCGCGACCGCGCGGCATTCCTCGCCGCCATCACGGCAGCCGTTCCGGGCGTATCTATCCAGGAGGGGGCGCAGCAGGCGCCGCATATCGTGAACCTATCACTACCGGGCCGCGACACCGATTACCTCGTCGCGTTGTTAGACGAGGCCGGCTATGCCGTCTCTACGAAGAGCGCGTGCGAGACCGATTCCGAGGAGGGATCGCGCGCCGTCTTCGCCCTCACGGGTGATGCGGTGCGCGCCCGGTCGACCTTGCGCGTCTCCTTCGGCCCGGCGACGAGCTCCCGCGCCCTCGCTGCCTTCGCCCGCGCCCTCATCCGCGCCGTCGCATTTATTGACACTCATGCCCGCAGGTAGCATTATGTAATCACCATGAATATCGAGGAACTCTCGAAATCCCAGCTCATCCTGCTCACGATCCTCGTAAATTTCGTTACGTCGGTCGCTACCGGCATCTTGACCGTGTCCCTGCTCGACCAGGCGCCGCCGGTGGTCACGCAGACCGTGAACCGCGTCGTCGAGCACACGATCGAGACCGTCGCCCAAGCGGCTCCGGCGGCCGTCATCTCGGCCCCGGCCCCGGCCCCGTCGAACCAGGACCTCGTCACGGCGGCCATCGGCGCCGACGCGTCGCGCGCCGTCGACATTTATGACGCGAAGACCGGCACCTCGACGCCCGCGCTCGCGGTCGGCACCTACCTGCCGGAAGCGCGTGCCATCGCCACCGCGGCGAAAGATTCGCTTCCGCAGGAAGTCATCATCGGCTTCGCGGGCAATTCCTACGTGCCCGCGTCGCTCTCGCACAAAGGGCAGGGCATCGCCATCTACGGCTTCTCGGATAAGGCGACTCTGCCGAAGGCGTCCGTGCCAGCCTTGGTCGCCGCGCAGAACCTCAAACTCGGTCAGACGGCGCTCGCGGTGGGCGCCGACGGCTCCGCCTCGACTGGTATCGTCTCCCGCGTCGGCGCGAGCGGCGTCCGCACGACCTTGCCGGAGATCGGTGCCGGCAGCGCGGCGGTGGACCTCTCGGGGAACTTGATTGGCATCGCGGCCGGCGGGACGCCAGGGCTCCTCATCCCGACCGATGTCATCACGGCGCTCCTCACGGCGACGTCCTCGGCTGCAACGTCCACGGCACCGGCGACGTAATAGTCAATAAATAGTACGGTATGCCCCCCTTCAACAACTTCACGACGAAAGCGAAAGAAGCCGTGCGGCGCGCGCACGAGCTCGCCATCGAGCGCGGCCAGAACCACGTCTCGCCGCTCCACCTCCTCGCGGCGCTCCTCCTGCAGGAGGAATCGCTCGTGTTTTCCATACTCGACCGCATGGAGGTCGACACCATCATGCTCTCCGACACCGTCCTCGACCACCTCGAGTCGCCGGAATCCGCCGCCGTGCTCTCGCCGTCGTATCAGATCTATCTCACGCCTGAGCTCGCGCAGGCGCTCGAAGCCGCAGGGAAGATTGCGGCGCGCATGAACGACTCGTTCGTCGGCACGGAGCACCTCTTCCTCGCCGTCGTCGAGAATCCGGGCCCCGCAACTGAGGTCCTCGCGCGCTTCGGCATCACGCGCGAAGCGGCGCTCGCCATCTTGAAGGAGCTCAAGGCGAGCAAGGACGGGCAGGGCGAGAGCCCGCGCCGCTTCCGCGCGCTCGCGAAGTACGCGCGCAACCTCACGAAGCTCGCCTCCGAGAACAAGCTCGATCCGGTCATCGGCCGCGACGCCGAGATCAACCGCGTCATCCAAATACTCGCGCGCCGCACGAAGAATAACCCCATCCTCATCGGCGAAGCGGGCGTCGGCAAGACTGCCATCGCGGAAGGGCTCGCCGTGCGCATGGCGACGAACGACGTCCCTGAGACCCTGAAAGGGAAGGAGCTCCTCTCGCTCGATCTCGGCCTCCTCATCGCGGGCACGAAGTACCGCGGCGAGTTCGAAGAGCGCATGAAGAACGTCATGAAGGAGGTCGAGCGCGCGGAGGGCAACGTCATCCTCTTCGTGGACGAGCTCCACACGCTCGTCGGCGCCGGCGCCGCCGAGGGCTCCTTGGACGCCTCGAACATGCTCAAGCCCGCGCTCTCGCGCGGCGAAATCCGCGTCATCGGCGCCACGACCATCAAGGAATACCAGAAGCACATCGAGAAGGACGCCGCGCTCACGCGCCGCTTCCAGCCCGTCTTCGTGCAGGAACCGTCGGTCGAGGACGGTATCGCCATCCTGCGGGGGCTGCGCGACAAGTACGAGCTCTACCACGGCGTGCGCATCACCGACGGCGCCATCGTCGCGGCGGTGGAGCTCTCCTCCCGTTACATCACGGACCGCTACCTTCCGGACAAGGCCATCGACCTCATCGACGAAGCCGCGTCGGGGCTGCGTATCGCGCTTGAGAACAAGCCGCCGCTGCTCGAAGAGACCGATCGGAAGATCCGCCGGCTCGAGATCGAGCGCCAGGCGCTCCAGAAGGACGAGGACGGCAATCACGCGAAAGAGATCAAGGAGCGCATCAAAGTCATCGATAAGGAGATCGCCGACCTGAAGGAGAAGACGGCGGAGCTCGAGCTCAAGTGGAAGAACGAGAAGGAGGTCCTCGAGGGCATCCGCGCGGCGAAGACGGAGCTCGAGAAGCTCAAGGTACAGGCTGACAATGCCGAAACCGCCGCTGACCTCGGCACGGTCGCGGAGATCCGCTACGGGCGCATCCCGCACATCCAGAAGGACCTCGAGACGAAGCTGAAGCGCCTGAAGACGCTGCAGCGGTCGCGCCGCGTCCTGAACGAGGAAGTCACCGAGCACGAGATTGCATCCGTGGTCTCGCGCTGGACCGGCATCCCCGTCGCGAAGATGCTCGAGGAGGAAGCCGCGAAGCTCGCGCGCATGGAGGATGCGCTCAAGGCGAGCGTCGTCGGCCAGGACGATGCCGTGAAGAAAGTGACGGACGCGGTGAAGCGCTCCCGCGTGGGCATCAGCGACCCGAACCGCCCCATCGGCTCCTTCCTCTTCCTCGGCCCGACCGGCGTCGGCAAGACCGAGCTCTCGCGCAAGCTCGCGGAGTTCATGTTCAACGACGCCGACGCGCTCGTCCGCGTCGACATGAGCGAATTCATGGAGAAGCACTCGGTCGCGAAGCTCATCGGCGCGCCGCCGGGCTACGTCGGCTACGAAGAATCCGGCACCCTGACCGAGCGTATCCGGCATCGCCCCTACGCCGTCGTTCTTTTCGACGAGATTGAGAAGGCGCACCCGGAAGTCTTCAACATCCTCCTGCAAGTCCTCGACTCAGGACACCTCACCGACGGCAAGGGCCGCAAAGTCAATTTCAAGAATACGATCATCGTGCTCACCTCGAACATCGGTGGCGAGTTCATGGAGCGTCTCGCGCACATCGGCTTCGGCACGGCCGACGGGAGCGAGGCCGCGCACTACGAGGAGACGAAGGAAAAGATCATGGATGCGCTGCGCGAGCACTTCCGCCCGGAGTTCCTCAACCGCCTCGACGACATCATCATCTTCGACCGGCTCTCGAAGGAAGCGCTCGTGCAAATCGTCGAGAACCAGGTCGAGGAAGTATTGAAGCGCCTCGCGGACAAGCGCATCGCGCTCGTCATCGAGCCGGACGTGCGCGCCTGGCTCGCGGAGAAGGGCTACAGCCCGCAGTACGGCGCGCGCCCCTTGCGCCGCACGATGCAAGACAAGATTCTCACGCCGCTCGCGTCCTTAATGATCGCGCAAGGCGTCGGCGAAGGCGGCATGGTCACCGTCTCCCTCAAGGGCGGCGAGCCGCACTTCGAGGTGAAGAAGCGCGTGCCGCGCGCGACGAGCCGCGCGAAAGCCGCGGTTGCCTAAGGAGCGCGCATCTGCTAGGGTTCTCGCATGTCACAAGACCGCCTCATCCGTCTCAAGTCGACGAAGTCCGAGCATGTCGTCTGGACGCGCAAGAACAAGAAGAAGGTCGAGCGCAAGATCGAACTCATGAAGTACGACCCAACGCTCCGCAAGCGCGTGCCGTTCAAGGAGGCGAAGAAATAAACATCCGAGATGAGAAACCGCCGAAAGGCGGTTTCTCATTCCTGCTGCGGGCCCACCAGGACTCGAACCTGGGACGGCGGTTTTGGAGACCGCTGTTTTACCACTAAACTATAGGCCCATACGGACAAACGATAGCAGACGCGACGCAGTGGGGAAAGGCGCCGCAGCCGCACGGCGGCCGCGGTATGATGCCGGTATGCGTTCTCGCATCCTCCTGCCCGCCCTCTTCCTCGTCGCGGCCGGCGCGTTCGTTCTGCCGAACGTCACGCACGCCGCCATCCCGTTCTTTGGACCCATCATCCCGGCCGGCAACGACACGTGCCCGGCGGGGTGGGGCATGTTCATGATCGTCATCAACAACATCGTCGAGCTCCTCATCACGCTCGCCATCGTCTTCGTCGCGCCGCTCACGATCGCGTGGGCCGGGTTCCTCTATGTCGTCAATCCCGTCGACCCGAGCGGCATGAGCCGCGCGAAGTCCATCCTCTGGAACACGGTCTTCGGCATCGTCATCGCGCTCGCCGCATGGCTCATCGTGGACGCCATCTTGGCGGCGCTGACCAACCAGGGGCTGACCTACTGGGCGAGCCTTGTCGGCAGCAACGGCACGCAGCCGTGCCTCTCGGTCGCGAGCTCGCTCCGGCAGGCCGCTCCGCCGACGACCACGGCCGGACTCGCGGTCGGGACGACGCCGACGGTGACGGGCGTCGGCGCGGGCGGCCAGCAGTACCTCTCGTTCGGCTCGGGCGCGTGCGTGGCGACGGCCGTGCAGCAGGGCGCGACCTCAGGCGGCTACAGCCTGACCGTCGCGCAATCGAATACGCTCGCCTGCATCGCGCAATTCGAGAGCACGTGCGGTTCGAACCTCAGGCCGAATCCGGCCTCAAGCGCCGCTGGCGCGTTCCAGGTCCTGCTGCAGCGAAACAGCGCGTGCTACAACAATGCGGCTTGCGAGCAGGCCGCCGGTCAGCCCGGCGTGCCGCTTAATTGCCAGAATGGATTCAGCGGCGGTCAATCGTTGAACAATGCCACTTCGCAGATGTGCTATGCCGCCGCAGCAAATCTCGCGTGCGCAGCGTCGGCGGCGGCCTGTCTCGTGCAAGCAAATCCGAACTTCAGCGATTGGGCGACGCCGAGCGACCAATCCTGCGTGCGCACCTACAACATCTGACGCGCTATGATGAACCTATGATGCGGATACTGGCCATCGGTTCGCTCGCAGTCATCGTCGTCGCGGCGATCGCTTTCTACGTTCTCGCCCCGAAGCAACCGCAGCAGCAGGCGCCCGCCGGAAGCGGCGCGCCGGTAACGCTGCCGTCAGCCGGCGAGACGACAGTCACCGTCGGCAACTCGGGCGCCACATTTGCGCCGGGCGAACCGAACATGTCCCTCACTCTCGCGACGGGGAGCACCACCGTCGTCAAGGATTTCATAACGAGCAGCACGACCGGCAAAGACGTGCAGAACCCGGGCGTCTACTACCTGGCCGGGAGCGCCGGGTACTGCCTCGCGGACGGCACGTGCCCCCACGGCGCCGCCGTGAGCGATTTCATCATCACCTACGACTCCTCGAGCGAATTCTTCACGATATCGCTCACAGAGGAGCCGCTCGCCACGGCGCGCGCGGACGCCGAGCAGTTCCTCGCGACGACGCTCGGCCTATCGGACATGCAGCTGTGCGATCTCAAGTACACGGTCCTGACGAACGAATCCGTGAACGCGTTCTTCGCCGGCAAGAATCTCGGTTTCAGCTCCTGTCCGGGCGCGACGGTGCTGCCGCAGTAGCGTGCTCGCGCACGAGCTTCGCGAGCCACGCTTTTTGCCGGCGCGCGTACTGCCAAAGCTTCGCCGAAAGGGCAGGCAGGAGCGACTCTTCAGACCGCTCGCCGCGCAGGCATTCGCCCACGACGCGGTACTCGAGGCCGAGCTCGTCGAGTCGTTCATCGCCGACCGCGTCCCGCACTTGTCGGACTTCCTTGACGAGGCCGCGCGCGAATGCCTCCTTGAGTCGCTCGTCGATGCGGGCGCGAAGTTCCTCGCGCGGCGGGTCGATGATGATCCACTCGACGTCGTACGGGTTCGCGCCCCGGCCGCGCGCAGGCACGGCACCTTTTTGTGCGCCGATCTCGAGGGCGCGGATGAGTCGCCGCCGGTTCTTCGGATCAAGCTCGGCGGCGCGGCGCGGATCGGCGGCGCGGACGCGCGCGTACAGCTCTTCCGTCGATAGTCCCGCAAGCGCCTCGCGCAGGGCTTCGTCCGCCGGCACCGCGTCCGGCAGCCCGCTGAGGAGCGCGTCGAAATAGAAATGCGTTCCGCCCGCGAGGATGGGGAGCTTGCCGCGCGCGGCAATCTCCCCGATGAGCCGCTTCGCGTCCGCGACGAAATCGCCGGCCGAGTAGCGCTCGCCGGGTTCGCGGATATCGATGAGGTGGTGCGGGACGCCGCGCGTCTCGCCGCGCGGCAGCTTCTCCGTGCCGATGTCGAGGCAGCGATAGACCTGACGCGAATCGACCGAGATGACCTCGCCGCCCCGCGCGAGCGCTTCCGCGACGGCCCGCGCGGACTTGCCGGAGGCCGTCGGCCCCGCGATGCAGAGGATTTGTGCCGCCATTGCGCGCGATGGTAACATATGCCGCACGTAACCCTATACGCCTATGAAAGAAACCAAGAGCAACTATTGCGAACGGTGCGGCGAGTTCCACGATCCGATACGCGATTACACGTCGCAAGTGAAGGTGGGCGAGGCGGTTCCTGACTTCGAGTTCGAGGTATTCCATAAGGGCGCGATCAAGACGATGTCCTTGTCGCGGCTCCGCGGCAAGTGGGTCGTGCTCGTCTTCTATCCGGCTGATTTCACGTTCGTCTGCCCGACCGAGCTCGAGGAGCTCGCGAAGCTGCATCCGAAATTCAAGGATGCGAACGCCGAGATCATCTCGGTGTCGACCGATACGGCGTTCACGCATAAGGCGTGGCGCGACGCGTCAGAGGGCATCCGCGCCATCGAGTATCCGATGGCGGCGGACCCGTCCGGCAAGCTCTCCTACGCGTTCGGCGTCCTTATCGAGGGCGGCGAGGCGGAACTGACGCCGGACGAGGGCCTCCCGCTGCGCGGCACGTTCATCATCGATCCGGCGGGCATCCTGCGCGCGATGGAGATAAACGACAACTCGATGGGCCGCAAGGGCTCGGAGACCTTGCGCAAGCTCCAGGCGGCGCAGTACGTGGACACGCACAAGGGCCAGGTCTGTCCGGCCTCCTGGGAACCCGGGGGCGATACGCTCGAACCGGGCCTCGACCTGGTCGGGAAGCTGTAAGAGACGGTAAAAAAGCGACCCCTACGGGGGTCGCTTTGCGTCATGGCCAGCTAGAGATGCTGCGGCGGATACGAAGGCATCGCCATAGCGTGCGTCCTGGCCGTCGCGAGCTTGATGGTCTCGACATTCCATGACGATTCCCAGACGGTGCGATCGAGCAGTACGTAATCGGCGCGTCGAAGCCTGCTCGCGCGGATGATGGGCTCCGCGCCGCGGCCTTCGCACGGGACGATGGTCGTCATCGCGTCGCCACGCCCGCGGGCGTGGAGGACATCGAGATCGCCCGGCGAGCACAGGAGGCCGCGCACTCCATCATCGAGTAGTGTATCGACCGTCGTCAGGATGTTCTCCGGTTCGCGCGATGCTGGCGCGCAGGCGATGATAGCCGTGCGTGGCGATGCTTTGGCCGCTTCGCGCAGTACATCGTGCCCCGCACGGGCATTCATGATAACGGCCGATACGCCTCGCGCGGCGAGTTCCCTCACCTCGACGGCGGCGGCTGCTGGATTGGAGAAATTCGTCGCGCTCCAGAACACCCGTACGTAATTGCTCGCGAGGATCCATTCACGCATGACGTGCGGATAGACCGTAGCGTCCGGGAGGATATGCACTGCGTCGATGTGTGGGAAAATCCCTTGCAGCATGCGCAGGTCTTCTTCATGACGGAGCGACGGGTTCGGTCCCGCCGCGTACGTGACTACGATTGCTGGCATCACGTTCTCCTTGGGTTGAAGTACAGAAGGTCTAACGCTGATATACGCCGAAGCCGACGACACGGCAAGGGCTGTTCGCCAGGTGCCGGGGGAGGCTCGAACTCTCAAGCCTTTCGGCGGTGGGTTTTGAATCCGCCGCGCCCTGCACTGAAAATGTTGGTGCTGGAGGAGAGACTCGAACTCTCAAGCCTTTCGGCGGTGGGTTTTGAATCCACTGCGTTTACCATTTCGCCACTCCAGCATTGCGGGGCCGCATCCCGATGAACGCCTCCACAGTAGCATCTTATCGCTGCATTTTCAGCGTGGTACCATGCGCGTATGAACGATGAGGCGCGGTATATCCCGACGAAATACGACTCGATATTCTGGATCGAGACGGACAGGATCAAGCCGAACCCGTATCAGCCGCGGCGCGAGTTCAGCGAGGAAGGCCTGCGGTCGCTCGCCGACTCCATCCGGCAGTACGGCATCCTCCAACCATTGACCGTCACGAGGAAGGACGTCGAAAAGCCGGACGGCGGTCTCGAGAGCGAGTACGAGCTCATCGCCGGCGAGCGGCGGCTCCGCGCGTCGAAGCTCGCGGGGCTCACGCAAGTGCCGGTCGTCATCCGCGCGGGCGAGAACAACCTCTCGAAGCTCGAGCTCGCCATCATCGAGAACCTTCAGCGCGAGGATCTGAACGCCATCGATCGAGCGAAGGCGCTGCAGAAGCTCGTCAACGAGTTCGGCATCTCGCACGGCGAGACGGCCGCGAAGATCGGCAAGAGCCGCGAGTACGTCTCTAATTCGCTACGCCTTCTCGCGCTGCCGACGCACATGCAGGATGCCATCGTCCGCAAGGAGATCAGCGAGGGTCATGCGCGGACCCTGCTCGCGCTCAACGACCGGGAACAGGAACGCGAGACGCTTTTCCGCGAAATCACGCTCAAGAAGCTCTCGGTCCGTGCCGCCGAGCGCATCGCGCGGTCCATCGCGCAAGAGCGCGTCCGTAAGTATCACCGTAAGACGCCGGAGATGACCGAGCTCGAGAAGTCGCTCACCGAGACCCTCGGCACGCGCGTCATCATCGAGCCGGGCGCCGAAGGCGGGCGCTTGCTCATCGACTTTTTCTCGCCGGACGACCTCTCCGTGCTCGCGGAGGCCCTCACGATCCATCGCAGCGCCGTCCTGCGCGGCGCGGAGACATCTGTTCCCGAGGGCGCCGAAGCATACCCCGTGTATCCGAATACGACGCAGCTTTCCGACGACCCCGTCCCGCCGGCCGCGCCCGAAGAGCCGTCGGACGACGACCTCTACTCGGTGACGAACTTCGTCATTTAGCCGCGCGGCGGGCGCGCACCCGCGTCCGCACGCGCGGGCGCGCCGCGTCGCCCATATCGAGCGCCGTGCGGATCTGCTTGCGGGCGAGCGAGGTGCGCGCGTGGTCGAGCCACTTCGTCGACGGATGCGCCGATTCGCGTCGGATGATCTCGACTATGTCTCCGTTGCCGAGCGGCGTGTCGAACGATACCAGTTTCCCGTTCACCTTCGCGCCTTGCAAGTGGTTGCCGAGGTCGGTATGGATCGCGTATGCGAAATCGACCGGCGTCGACGCGGTCGGCAGGTCGACGACGTCGCCTTTCGGCGTGAATACGAAGACGCGGTGCGAGAAGAAATCCTCCTTGAGCCCGTCGACGAATTCCTTCGAACCCGCGACCTCGGCGTGCGCGTCGGCGAGCTCGGCGAGCCAGGGCGGAATCTTTGCCGCGTCGCTCGCGGAAGCGCCGGACTTCACCTTCATCAAGGACGGGATGAGGGATCGCACCCACGAGAACGAGAGGGCGGAGAAGCGGCTCTTCTGGGAACCCTTATCGAGCTTCTCGATGCCTTTACCGAGCTGCTTGTACGTCATGTGCGACGCGATGCCGAACTGGGCGTGCCGGTGCATCTCTTCGGTCCGTATCTGTACCTCAATGATGCCGGCTTCGGGCGCAACGACGGTGGTATGGAGCGACTGATAGCCGTTGGGCTTCGGGAAGGCGATGTAATCCTTGAATTCGCCCGGCAACGGTTTGTAGAGCGCATGCACGGTGCCGAGCACGGCATAGCAGTCGCCGATGGCGGGGACGACGATGCGCAGCGCCGCGATGTCGTGGATCTGGTTGATGTCGTCTTTCTTGCGCTTCAGCTTCTGATGCAGGCTCCAGAGCCCTTTCATGCGGATGTCGGTATGGAAATCGGTGATGCCTTTCTTCGCGAGTTCGCGCCGGATCTCCTTCTGCACCTTCGCGAGTCCCGCCTCGCTCTCCCTGGTCACGAACTTCCGCACTTCCGCGGTATGGCGCGCCGCGTCAGGGTCGACGTATGGGAAGGCGAGATCCTCGAGCTCGCGCTTCATCTTGCCCATGCCGAGCCGGTCCGCGATAGGCGCGTATATCTCCAGGGTCTCGAGCGCGATGCGGCGGCGCTTGTGCCCCGGCACGTGCTCGAGGGTCTGCATGTTGTGGTAGCGGTCGGCGAGCTTCACGATGAGGACGCGGATATCGCTCGCGGTGGCGACGAGGAGGCGTCGGAGCGATTCGGCGTGGCGTTCGGCGCCGTGGTACTTGTGCCGGCCGAGCTTCGTGACGCCGTCGACGATGAAGAGCACTTCGCTCCCAAACTCCTTCTTGATCTCGTCGCGCGAAACGTCGCCATCCTCGACTGTGTCGTGAAGGAGGCCGGCGGCGATGGTCGCCGCGTCCATCCCGTATTCCGCGAGCATTTTCGCGGCCGCGGCCGGATGGATGAAGTACGGTTCGCCCGAATAGCGGGTGTGAGTCGCGTGCGCCTTCTTGGAGAACTCGTAGGCTTTCTCGATGAACGCGATGTCCTCGGGCGACGGCGCCGACATCTCGCCGACGATCTCTTTGACGGTCGTCATGGCGGTACTATACACCGCGTGCCTGACGCCGCCTATGCGGGCGTCATTTCAGATACGCCGCCGCATCCTCGGGTGAGAATGCGTCCGGCTTCACCGAGTCGGGCAGATAGATGCGGCGCAGGCCTTTCTTCAGGAAGAGCCCTTGCTTCGAGCGGTAGAGTACGAGCTGCTTATGCGTCGAGGGGTGCGGGCCGAGCTCGCGGACGATCTCGGCGCCCTTCGGCGGGCGCTTCGGCTCGGCGAGGAGCGCGAGCGCTTCCGCGAGCGTGATGGCGTACGGGTCGCCCTTCTTGATTGAACGGAAGTCGCCGTCCGAACCCACGTACGGGCCGAAACGTCCGGTCGAAGCGAAGACGGGCTTGCCGGTCTGCGGGTGGGTGCCGAGCTCGCGCGGCAGCGAAAGGTATTTCACCGCGTCCGCGAGCGTCACCTTCGAGAGGTCGGTGCCGGGCGGGATGCTCGCGCGCTTCACCGCCGCCTTCTTCGCGCGCCGTCGCGCCCCCGCCTTCTTCGGCGGGTCCGCTTCGGCCGCCTGCGGCGCTTCCATCTCGACATAGGGGCCGAAGCGGCCGGTCTTCACGTAGATCGCCGCGCCGGTCTCGGGATGACGGCCGATGGGCTCATCGGGCTTCAGTTCCGCGCCGTCCTCGGTGCGCGCGCCCATGCACGCCGGATAGCGTTTGCAGCTCATGAAGATGCCGCCGCGGCCAAGCTTATACTCCATCAGTGAGCCGCAGACGGGGCAGATGAATCCCCTCGGCGCATCGCCGAGCGATGTCGCCTTCGGCAGCTTGTCCTTGGCGCGCACGGCTTTCTCGAACGGGCCGTAGAACGCCCGCATGGTCTCTTCGTAGCCGCGTTCGCCGCGCGCTATCTCGTCGAGCTCGTCTTCCATCTCCGCCGTGAAGGAGTCACCGACGACTTCGGGGAAATTCGTCTCGAGCCAGCCGGAGACGACCATGCCGGTCGCCGTCGGCACGAGGGCGCGGCCGGTCTTCTCGACGTAGCCGCGGTCCTGGATGGTCTTCATGATGGAGGCGTAGGTCGACGGTCGGCCGATACCGCGTTTTTCGAGTTCCCGGATAAGCCCCGCTTCGGTATAGCGGTTCGGCGGTTCCGTCTGCTTCTCGGCCGCATCGAGTGCGCCGAGCGCGAGTGCGTCGCCCGCCGCGAGCTTCGGCAGCTCGACGTCCTCGCCTTTCGCGGCTGTGTCGAGCGCGAGCCAGCCGTGGAAGAGCGTGCGCGAGCCCGTCGCCGTGAAGGCGGGAATGCGCGCTCCGCTATCGGCGTTGTGAACGTCGGCGGTTGCCGTGACGCTTGTGCGCATAATACGCGCCGGCGCCATCTGCGAGGCGAGCGCGCGGGTGCGGATGAGTTCGTAGAGCGCCGCTTCGTCCGGCGTCTTGCCCGCGCGCGTGCGGCCGGGATCGGTCGGACGGATGGCCTCGTGCGCTTCCTGCGCGTTCTTGCTCGTCGTCTTATACGCGCGCACCTGGAGATACTCCTTGCCGAACGTCTTCTCGACGACGGAGGCCATCTTCGCCACCGCTTCCTTGGCGAGATTCACCGAATCCGTGCGCATGTAGGTGATGTGGCCCGCTTCGTAGAGCTTCTGCGCGGCGCGCATCGTGCGCGAGGGCGCGAAGCCGAGCCGCGTCGACGCCGTCTGCTGCAGGGTGGAGGTCGTGAACGGCGGGCGCGGATTGCGCTCCTCCGCCTTCTCGGCGACGTTCCCGACGCGCCACGCGGCGGCACGGCCCGCGGCGACGATGCGATCCGCTTCTTCTCTCGTCTTCGGCTCCTCGACGCATGTCGCCGAGAAATCGCCCGCCGGCGTCGTGAAGCGCGCGGTGAGCACGTAGTACGTTTCCGGCACGAAGGCCTTAATCTCGCGCTCGCGCTCGGCGAGGATGCGCAGCGCGGGCGACTGCACGCGGCCGGCGGAGAGGCCGTAGCGCACCTTCTTCCAGATGAGGCCCGAGAGGTCGTAGCCGACGATGCGGTCGAGGACGCGCCGCGCTTCCTGCGCTTCCCGCAGGTGCTCGTCGATCGTCCGCGGATGCGCGAGCGCTTCCTCGACGGCCTCTTTCGTTATCTCGTGGAAGACGACGCGTTTCGGCTTCTTCAAGCCCGCGACTTCCTTGATATGCCAGGCGATGGATTCGCCTTCGCGGTCCGGGTCGGTCGCAAGGTACACCTCGCTCGCGCTCGCCGCCGCCTTCTTTATCCTCTCGATGATGTCGCGCTTCTCGGCGGGGACGACGTAGCGCGGCACGAAGCCGCCCTCGATATCGACGGCGTCTTTGTTCGATTTCGGCAAGTCGCGCACGTGCCCGACCGAGGCGAGCACGTCATACGCCTTCCCAAGATACTGTTGGATTGTCCGCGCTTTCGTCGGCGATTCCACTATGAGCAGCTGTTTCTTCACCAATCCACTCATAACGCGCGCACCTATATATGGTCAAGCGAGCGTGACGGATATCGGGTGGTGATCGGAGCCTGCGCGGTCCGACAGGACCGCGGCGTCTTTCACCGAAAACGAACGGGAAACGAGGATATGATCGAGCTGGGAACGGGAGAGCGGATGCGTCGGACGGCCGTAAAGCGGGTTCACGAGCTTGTGCTCGACGAATCGCGCCTCGATGCGCATGCGTTCGCGGCGATAGCGCACGACATCGGTCATGCGGCCGCCGAGGAACCAGTTGAGGATGGTTATCTTCGGGGACTCGAGGATGTTGAAATCGCCGCAGACGATGGTCGGCCGGCCAGGCACGCGCCCGGCGAGCGCCGTCTCGAACTCCTCGATGCGCCAGCGCGGATGCGCGAGGGTGAGGTGGAGATCGAAGACGCGGACGAGGCCCGCAGGCGTCTCGACGTCGGCGAAGAGCCCGTGGCGGTTCTCGGTCCTCGAGAAATTGAACGAGCGCATGAGGCGGATGAAGAGGCGCGCGCGCCACGGCAAGAGCGTCCAGTAATCCGGCAGCGGGATGACGCCTCGGGCGCTGATGGGATAGCGCGAGAGGATGACGAGGTGATTGCGCACGCGGTGCGAGAAGAAGCGGTCGACGTCGATACCCGATGCGAGATGGAAGGGCAGCGTCTTCAGGCGGGCGAGGAATTCATCCGGGACTTCCTGCAGGCAGAAAATATCGAAGGCGACGTCGCGGATGAACGCGAAGGCGCGATCCTGTTCCTGATTACGGAACAGCATGTTCCATGAATAGATAGTCATAGCCTGCGCCACGCGCCGAGCTCCTCTCGGATGAGGCCACGTACTTCTAACGCGGCGAGCGCGGTGAGGGTTTCGCCGGGCGCGCCGTTCGCGCGCAAGAGCTCGTCACGGGTGCGCGGTTCCTCAAGGAGGGCCCACACGGCGGCCTCGGCGCCTTCGAGCGCGGGCGCTGGACGCTCGGCGGGCGTCTCGCGCGGCGGGATGCCGAGCGCTTCGAGCACGTGGACGGGCTCCGCGGCCAGCGCCGCGCCGAGCCGGATGAAGAGGTGCGGACCGACCCCGTGCGGGTCGGTGATGCGATGCGGCACACACAGGAGTTCGCGGTTGTATTCGCCCGCGAGCCGCGCGGTGATGAGCGTGCCCGACTTCCGCCCGGCTTCGATGATGAGCACGGCATCGGCGAGACCGACCATGATGCGGTTGCGCGACGGGAATTCTTTCAACCACGGCTTGTGGGACGGCTCTTTCTCGGAGAGGAGCGCGCCGCCCTTCGCGAGTATGTCGTACGCGAGGCCGAGATTCGTTCGCGGATAGATGACGCTCTCGTCGAGCCCGGAACCGGGGATGGCGATCGTGTGGAGCCCGGCGGCGAGCGCCGCCCTATGCGCACAAGCGTCGGTGCCGAGCGCGAGGCCCGAGATGATGGAGACGGGATAGCCGGCGAGCCCCATGATGAGCCCTTCGCACGCGGCGCGGCCATATGGGGAGAGCGCGCGGCTCCCGACGACGACAAGAAGCTTCGTCCCGGGCGGCGGGAGCATTCCGGCGAGCCACAGGCGCTCGGGCGGCTGCGGTATCTCGAGGAGCGGAGCGGGCCACTCTCCGCGCGGAAGCTCGCGAATCTTCATGCGTTGAGTATACTAGGTGGCATGCTCGACATACGGTTCATCCGCGAGAACGCCGATCTCGTGAAGGCTGGCGCTGCCAAGAAGCGCATTGATGCCGACATCGACCGCCTGCTCGCCGTCGACGACGATCGCAAGCGGCTCCAGCAGGAGTATGAGACGAAACGCGCGGAGCAGAATCGCAAAAGCGGCGAGGTGCAGCGAGCGCAAGGCGCCGAACGCGAGAAGCTGCTCGAGGCGATGCGGCAGCTGAAGCAGGGCATGGCCGAGACGGAGGACGAGCTCAAGAAGGTGATGGAGGAATGGCAGCGGCTCATGCTCGCCGTCCCGAACATCCCCGACATGTCGGTGCCGGACGGCGAGAGCGATGCAGACAACGTCGAGGTGAAGAAGTGGGGCGAGCCGACTGCGTTCCCGTTCGAGCCGAAAGGCCACGTCGAGCTCATGACGGCGCTCGGCATGGCGGACTTCGAGCGCGGCGCCAAAGTCGCCGGCTTCCGCGGCTATTTCCTCAAGGGCGACGGTGTGCTCCTGTCGAACGCGGTCTGGCAGCTGGCGCTCAAGCACTTCGGCGCGAAAGGGTTCGAGCTTCTCTTCGCACCGTCCTTGGTGCGCCGCGAAGCGTTCCTCGGCACGGGATATCTCCCGCAGGGCGAAGAAGACCTCTACAAGACGCAGGACGGCGATTTCCTTGCCGGCACCGCGGAGGTCGCGACGATGGGCTACCACATGAACGAGACGATCGACCTCGCGAACGACCCTATCCGCTTTCTCGGCTTCTCGCCGTGCTTCCGCCGCGAGGCCGGTGCGCACGGCAAGGACGTGCGCGGCCTCATCCGCGTGCACGAGTTCTATAAATGGGAGCAAGTCGTCCTCTGCAAGGCAGAGCACGACGAATCGGTCCGTCTCCATGAGTGGCTGAACCGCAATACGGAAGAATTCATCGAGCTCCTAGCGATTCCATATCACACGGTCGCCAATTGCGGCGGCGACCTTGGACTCGGCCAGGTGAAGAAGTACGACGTCGAGCTGTGGGTGCCGGGCGAGAAGAAATACCGCGAGATAAGCTCCGCGTCTTATTTCCATGATTTCCAGACGCGGCGTCTGAATATCCGGTACCGCGACACGGATGGCGCGCTCAAGTTCGCGCATTCGCTCAACTCGACTGCCATCCCGACGCCGCGCATCCTCGTCTCCATCATCGAGAATTACCAGCAGGCCGACGGCACGATCAAGGTACCGGACGCGCTCGTGTCGTATGTCGGCAAACCTATTATCGGCAAGGCGGGGAAGTGAGCGGCGCCTCCATGAGCGCCGCCGCCGGAATCGCCGCCGCGCCGCGCTCGCGCTCGCCGTCCTCGCGCTCCTCGCGTGCGCCAGCATCATCGTCGGGCTCCGACAGGGCGCGGTGCGAATCACGCGCGTCACGGTGATCGGGGCGAGCGCGTCCTTCGCGGCGTACGCGACGGACGCGATGCGCGGCTCCTATTTCGGACTCATCCCGCGCGATTCCGTGTTCTTCTATCCGGCGTCGAGCATCCGCAGCGCCATCCTGGCGGCGCATCCGGAAGTCGCTGCCGTCTCGGTCGCGCGCGACGGCTTCGACGGCGTCACGGTGCAGGTGGATAACCGGATGCCCGTCGGACGCTGGTGCGGCCCCGCGCCCGATCCGATGCCGCCTGAATGCTACGTCTTCGATGCGAGCGGGTTCATCTACGCGACGACAAGCGTGCCGGCGTGGCTCCCCGCAGCGCTCGCCGGCACTTCGTCCCCCGCGGCCTCGAGCGACGTCGCGGACCACTCCTTCGTCCTCTTCGAAGCGCTCGCAAGCTCGACGGCGTCTGTCGACGCGACGCTTCCGACAGCCGCGGGATTGCCCGCCGTCTTCGATTTCGCGCGCAAGCTCGATTCCTTCGGCTCGCCAGCGACGGTGATTTCCATCCATGACGGCGAAGCGGACGACTATCTCGCGAGCGGCACGCTCGTGAAGTACGTGCTCGGCCAAGAACAGGACGCGTACGCCGCGCTTTCGTCCGCGCAGGCGCAGTTCAATCTCGCGAATGGGTCCGTCGAATACGTCGATCTGCGCTTCAGCGGGAAGATTTATCTAAAGAAGAGAGGGTGATAGTGTAACCGGATGCAGTCGTTCTGGCACACGCTCCCGCGGCCGTTCGTCGCGATGGCGCCCATGGCTGACGTGACGGACCCGGCCTTCCGGCGCCTCGTCGCGCGCTGCGGTGCGCCCGACGTCACGTGGACCGAGTTCGTCTCAGCCGATGGCCTTTACCATACCCGCGAGATTCAGAAGCTCCCGGACGCTGAGAATCCGCTCATGCGCGACCTCGCCTTCACGGACGCGGAGCGCCCCATCGTTGCGCAATTCTTCTCAAGCAAGCCCGATATGCTCGCGTATGCCGCGCGCCTCGCCGCAGAGCTCGGCTTCGACGGCGTCGATCTCAACATGGGCTGCCCGGACCGCGCCATCGAGAAGCAGGGCGCGGGCGCCGCGCTCATTAAGGATCCGGAGCGCGCCACCGAGCTCGTCCGCGCGGCGCAGACGGCCGGCCTGCCGGTCTCGGTGAAGACGCGCATCGGTTATAACGCAGAGTCGCTCGACCAGTGGCTGCCGGCGCTTCTCGCCGCGCGCCCCGCCGCGGTGACGCTCCACCTGCGGACGCGCAAGGAGATGTCGCTCGTGCCGGCCGAGTGGGAGCTCATGCGTCGCGCCGTCGCCATCCGCGACCGCCTCGCTCCGTCTGCGGCGGGGCAAGCGCCGGACGTCCTCCTCATCGGCAACGGCGACGCAAAGAATCTCGTCGATGCGCGGGCGAAGGCCGCGGCGTCCGGTGCCGACGGCGTCATGATCGGCCGCGGCATGTTCGGCAACCCGTGGGTTTTCGCCGGCCGCGCGCCGGAGGACACGCCGCTTCCCGAGAAACTCGCGGCGCTCGTCGCGCTCGCGCGCGATTTCGAGACGCTTTCGCCGCCGAAGCACTTCGCCATCCTGAAGAAGCACGTGAAGGCCTTCGTCACGGGGTTCGACGGGGCCGCGGAATTGCGGGCGGCGCTCATGGATGCGGATTCCGCCGCCGGGATGGAGGCCGTCCTCGAGCGGCGCGGGTGCGCGACGGCCCGTAAGGAAGCGCTCACCCGCACGTCATGAAGAAAGACCACGGTCAGGGAATGGATGAACGCTTCCTCTCAGCATACGAGAGTCATGCCGATAGCGTGTATCGCTTCGGGCTCTTGAAGCTATCGGATAAGGATGCCGCCCTCGACTTGGTCCAAGACGTCTTTATGCGGTACTGGGATGTTCTTCGCAAGGATGCGCGGGCGACGCACGAGCGCGCCTTTCTTTTTACGATCGCGCGGAATCTCGTCATCGATCGGTATCGCGCGAAACGCACGGTCTCGCTCGACCGCTTGCGCGAGGAAGACGGTTTCGAGCCGCCCGAAACGGGGCTCCCGGACCCGGAACGGGCCGCGGAAGGGAAGCGCGCCTTCGGGCTTATCGGGCGGCTGCCGGACGCGTACCGCGAGGCGCTCATTCTACGCTACGTCGAGGGATTCGAGCCGCGCGACATCGCCGCGCTCCTCGGCGAATCGGCGGATGCCGTGACCGTGCGGCTCCACCGGGGCATCAAGAAGCTGCGCGAGCTCATGCATGAACGGAATACCCATGGATAACCACGACACATTTTCACAAGCAGATATCGACGCCTTCAAGGCGGCAGACGCCGTGCGCCTGCCGGACGGCGACCGCGTGCGTATCCGCGCGAACCTCGCTGCGTACGCGAAGGCGCATCCGCGCACGAGCATCGTGAGCCGCTTCTTCGGCGCGGGCGCGCCGAAGGCCGTGCCGTCGCCGTATCAGTCGTGGCTGCGCCGGCCGATGCCGGCTATCGCCGCCGTCCTCATACTCATCCTCATCGGCGGCGGCACTTCCTATGCGGCCGAAGGCGCGCTGCCCGGCGACGCACTGTATCCCATCAAGGTGAACGTGAACGAGCCCATCCAAGAAGCGCTCGCGTTCACGCCGCAGAGCAAAGCGGCCGTCGCCGCGAACATCGCGGTCACGCGCCTCGACGAGGCCCAGCAGCTCGCCGCGGCCGGGAAGCTGAGCACGACCACGGCCGTGATGCTCGACGCGAATCTGCAGGCGCACGTCACGCAGGCGGACTCGGCGGCTGCCGCGCTCGCCAAGAGCGATCCTTTGGCGGCCGCAGAGACGCAGTCGTCGCTCGACGCGCGCCTGAACGCGCACCGCGACATCCTCCAGGCGGTGGCCGACAGCAACGACGAGAGCCGGGGCGCCGCGACCGGACTCCTCGCGTCGCTCACGGCGAAGCTCGACGCGAGCACGAGCACAGATCGGGCGGTGAATATGCAAGCGCTCGCACACGCGTCCGACCAGAGCTTCACCGCGCTCGAGGGGCGCGCGAAGAGTGCGCTCGGCGCAGCGAGCGCCGCCGTCACGAGCGCGAAGGCGACGACCTCCGTCGCGACGGCCACGTCGACGGCGGTCGCCGCGCCGGCGTTCTTCCTCTCCCGCGCCTCGACGACGCTCGCCAGCGCGCAATCGAGCTATGATGCCGGCGCATCCGCCCTCGCTGCAGGGGACCGCGCGGCCGCATACCTGGCGTTCATGCAATCGCTCGCCGCATCCGCGCAAGCGCAGACGTACGCCGACGCAGCGACGCGCGTCTCGGCTTCGGTGAGCATCCCGGCTGCCTTCTCTGCCGAGCACGGCGAGGGCGCGCGCGACGCGCGGTCGCCCTTCCCAGTCTTCCACGCGGCGTCTACGACCGAGTCCGTTCGCCGCCCGCCGGCATTCGAGTGGCGATCGGGCACGTTCTCGACGACGACTCCCGCGCAGTCGGGGGACGCGCAGAGCGGCACGGATAACCAGCCGGCCAATGACTGGAATCAGGGCGCCGACGTCTACCAGGGCGCCGCGCCCGCCGGATTCGGCGGCGCGGCCCAGGCATCGACGAGCTGGAACTTCGCTACATCGAGCATCCGCAGTTATGGGAATGACGACCAGAATTACGGCTCGTACGCATCGACCACGTCGCGCTGGGGCTGGCACTCCGATTCCCGTTCGGATTACTGACATTGTCCCTATTGCGCCGTTTCGCGGCATCGACTAGGATGCCGCACAGGCAGTACTCATCAATCAACGACGCGTGAAGGAGCAGCGAATGCAAGCGCAAACAGCTAACCTGGAAAGCATCGCGAACAAGCTCGAGAACATTGCCAGGAGGGTGCGCGTCACCCATCCGCGAGATCTCGAAACCGAGAAGATGAAGTGGGCCGGAGAGATTCTCACCCTGGCGAGCATCATCAGGACCATGTTCGCCGACATCGAGATTGCCGAGATGCTGCGGCGTACGGCCGAAGAGGGCGAGGCGTTCCGCGAGACGCTCGATGAGCTCGACGAAATCGCGAATCAGATGGGCGCGCGATTCCCCGTCCCGCTGTTCTCGACGACGGTTCGGCAATGGGCTCAGTCGCTCAAAGGGTTCCTGCTTATCCTGCGCGGCATGACCGGCATGACACGAAGTGCGGGCCGCTCGGCAGACGCACGCGCTGCCCGCGCCGACTGAACAGCAGTCGCATCCGACCCGGCCGAGCTCCGCTCGGCCGGCTTTTTTGTTGAAAAACCTCTTGCGGTCTCCCGGCATCGGTCGTATGGTTCGGGCAGTCGTACTTTTCTTTCCACGCATTCTGTCGGAGGGAACATGCTGCACAAATCCACATGCACTGAAATCAAGTCGGCGGTCGAACGGGTTGAAGAGATTGCCAGCGAGATGCGGAAGGCATCGCGCGTCGAATGGCCGGCGCGCCGGGCGATGGGTTGGAAGCGGCGTCTCGAGACCGAGTGCGGAATCATCGGCTCGGCCATCATGCAAGCGAAAATCAGCCCGAGTGAGGTGCGCGGCGTCGTCCTCCTCAAGGATGTTGCGGGGTACATGGGGCAAGAGATCGGCGCTCAAGAGACACATCTCGAACCCCTCTTTCCGCAATGGGCAGGGAGGATCGAAGAAGCGGCGAAGGTCATCTGCCGCGCCATCATGCCGGGGCCGAAGACGATGCGGACTCTGGGAAAGAGCTCGAAGGAGCAGGCCGCCATTTCGGCGGAATGATGCCTTACGACGGCGGCACCTACAGGTGCCGCCGCTTCTTTTGCTATACTTCACGGACTATGGCGAATCAGTCGCTCTACCGGACGCACCGGCCGGCCTCGTTCAAGGAAGTCATCGGCCAGGAGCAGGTGACGGGACCCCTCGCGGAGCAGGTGAAGACGAAGAAAGTCGGCCACGCCTACCTCTTCGCCGGGAGCCGCGGCCTCGGCAAGACCTCCGTTGCGCGTATTCTCGCGAAGGATATCGGCTGCACCGAGAAGGACCTCTACGAAGTCGACGCCGCGTCGAACAACAGCGTCGAGGACATCCGTGCGCTCACCGAGGGCGTTTACACGCTTCCGTTCGAATCGCCGTACAAGGTCTACATCCTCGACGAGGTGCACATGCTCTCGAAGTCGGCGTGGAACGCGTTCCTCAAGACGCTCGAGGAGCCGCCCGCTTACGCGGTCTTCATTCTCGCGACCACCGAGCTCGACAAGGTTCCGGAGACCGTGCAATCGCGCTGCCAGGTCTTCGAGTTCAAGAAGCCGACGCGCAAAGCGCTCGCAAAAATGGTGGCGGCGGTCGCGATGAAAGAAGGGTACGAGCTCGCGTCGGACGCGGCCGAACTCATCGCGATGCTCGCGGAGGGCTCGTACCGCGACGGATTATCCATCCTTCAAAAGGTATTACCATCACCCGGAAGAGACACGGCGAAAAACCTCAAAATTAATGTTAGCGACCAAATTAATGTTGGCGACAAAGTGGAAATCTCCAGAGAAAAAATTGAAGCGACGACCGGCGCGCCGAAGCGCGAGCTGGTGCATGCGCTCATCGCCGCACTCGCCGCGGGCGACCGCGGCAAGGCGCTCGCGGCGATAGCGCAGGCGGCGAAAGCGGACGTCGACATGCAGCTCTTTCTCGAACTTACGCTCGAAGCGCTTCGCGCCACGCTCCTCATCCGCATGGCGCCGGACCTGCGCGCAACGCTGGAGGACGAGCTCGGCGCGGACGAATTCGCCGCGCTCGAAGCGTTCGCGAAGGGAAAGGGGATTACTCCCGACACGCTCCTCGCGTTCCTGAATGCTTCCGAGCGCATCCGCTACGCGCCGATTCCCGCGCTCCCCTTGGAACTCGCCGTCTTCGAACTCTTTCCTGGTGAAGCCGAAAAGTAGTGTAGAGTGCGACCATTGGGGGATCGTCTAATGGTAGGACAGCGGCCTTTGGAGCCGTGAATCTAGGTCCGACTCCTAGTCCCCCAGCAAAGGGCATTTCACTCACTCGCTTGGCTGCAGGACAGCGGCGATACCGTTACCTCCCGCGCATGCGAGTATGAACCCGTGCTCAAGACCGGGGTATTGCGTTTTTTAAGCAATGTGATATATTTGTTTTTACGTGACCTACGCAAAGAAGCCGGGCGGATACGCCCGCAAGAGCTTTGGTTCTCGCCAGAGCTACACCAAGCGAGACGCCTATGGCGAGCAGCATCGCTTCCAAGCTGTCTGCAACGAATGCCAGAAGGCCTGCGAGGTGCCGTTCCGTCCCAACGGGAAGAAGCCGGTCTACTGCCGCGATTGCTTCAGGGGGAAGGAAGAGAGTCCGTCATACGGCGCGCGCGCATCCCGCAAAGGAGCTCCGCCCCAAGGTTCTGATTTCGCCACGCGTCTCGACGCCATCGAAGCGAAACTCGACCGCATTCTCAAGTCACTAGGCAAGTAATTAAGCTCAAACAAGAGAGAAAGCGCCCGGCTTCGGCCGGGCCTTTCTATTTCGGGTGCTACACTGCCCGCATACGGCTTCGCTATGCCTCGCGCACTGACCCTCGCGCTCTTCCTCGGCGCGTTCGCAGCATTCCTCTACCTCGCTAACCTCGTCGTCTTCGTCGCGCTCGCGACGATGTTCGGCATCCGGTCTGCGCCCGAGCTCACGGCGCTCGACGTGAGCCTCATCGCCCTGCCCGCGAGCTTCATCGCGGCCTCGATTCTCGGCAGCTACCACTACAACTGGTTCACGCGCTCGTTCTATCGGGCCTCGGCGGTGTCGTATTCTCTTTCGAGGCGGCTGCGAACGTTATGTAAGAAATCGCAAATAGAATGCGGCGAATACGAGGACGATGCCGACGTTCGTCATGAGCCGTGGCCAGAAGTGGCTCGCACTCCTGAAGAACAGCAGATCGACGCTGACGATGAGGACTATCATCGCCGCGATGCAGAGCACGAGGAGCGTGGTCCGTGTCATATCCGGCAGTATATCGCTCCGAGAGTCGAGCGTATTGGTCCGACCAAAGCGAGGCGTTCTGGCCAAGAATTGGCGCAGGTATATACTCTAGCCAGATGCTTGCGACAATCCCGTCGCACAACCATGTTCCGGAGGTGAGCCATGGCCGGCAGTCCCGAAGGCAGCGCGCCGCATTCAGATTTTTTCGAGCATTGGTCGAAACTCGCAACCGCGGATCCGGAGCGGTTCGAACGCGAGCGGAGGAAAGCGATCGAGGAGATCATCGCACGCGCTCCCGAAGAACAGAGTGAGCGGCTCTGGCGTCTGCAGTGGCGCATCGACATGGAACGAGCCCGCGCGAGCAATCCGCTGTCCGCGTGCATCCGGTTGAATCGGATGATGCTCGACCACTTCTACGGGCCGAACGGGCTAGTCGACGCGCTCAATGGCCTGGCCGACAGCATGAGGGCGCTGGCGCCACCCGAGACGAAAGCACCCGGGGAAGTCTTACAACTCGTACCGCCGCAGAGGTAATGCACAAGCCCGGCCGTTGCGGCCGGGCTTGAATCATTCGCGGCGGTACTGCCGGGAATCGGTAGCGACTCGTCTAAGATGGGTTCGCTGGGAGCGTTTGATAGAATTTGCGTATGGGCCAGGAGGCCGTCACGGAAGCCAAGCCGCATGCCGATGGGGGAACAGCCCAAACCTGTGACGGAAACGTGCAATTCATCTTTCCAGAACTAGCAGATGCAGTTGTCGCCTTAAGGGACGAATCCAACCACCTAAAGCCGAAGTAAGGCAGTAATATAGTCCCAGCCCGAGACGGCCAGCTCGTCTTTCTGATGGATTTGTAGTAATGTCCTCCCGGACCAATCAAATCAATGGAGGATGTTCAATGCGGTTCTATAGTCTTTGGATGCGGGATCCTATCCCGCCAGCCGATATGGAAATGTTCAGGCGGATTACTGAGGTAGTACAGGAATTGCCTGATCATCTTTTCGACCTGGGGGACAGGTGCGCAGCGGAGTGCGTTAACCGCTATTCCTGCCATCTCATTTGCCGCGGCATCGAAGCGCACGTCAAGGGAGTGTACGCGAAGGACGGCTATTTCCATCGGCGCCATCAACACAGCTGGCTTGTCTCGAGAAGCGGTCGGAGCATCATCGATGCATATCCGGTTGCTGCTGCGGCTCCGTTTATCGTCTCGAGCGATCGGGCGTCCCCGTGGGCTGAGCTGTACAGAATCGATACGGTATACAGCGGAATGTTCTACACGGATATTTTCCGCGCGAATGTTGCCACGACGATACACCTCATCGGTGAGACTATCGAGCGTCTCGCTCGCAGCCGTCCCTCCTAGGGTGCGGCTGTTTCCTTTTATCAAAAATGTTCCGACGCCGTCCCGGACGGCCAACCGTGACTTTTTTGCGACCGTATCGTAATCTCCCCGCAGACCGCACCGCTCACCTTAGGGGATTCGAATGACCAATGAATATCCCGTCTTGGGGGATATCCCGTTTTGAACTGGGCTGGCGTTCATTCGCCAGCCCTTCTCTTTTGTCATGGGTCCCGACAGCGTCCGGGGCGGCTCGTGGAGAACATTCGCCGAACCTCTTGGTAAGATAGGGTGATGAGGAAGCTTTTCCCGCTCTTCGGCATCGCGGTCGCTCTTGCCGCCGTCCTCGCTTATGCCGCAACCCAAGACCTCTCGGTCGCCCGTGCGGCGACGACGGCCACGAGCTCGCTCCAGGCGCAGATTAACGCGCATGACGCGCAGATAGCGGCGCTCAATCAGCAGATTGCTACGTACGAAGCCGAGCTCAAGCAAGTCGGCGCGGACAAGGCGACGCTCCAGGCCGCCATCAACTCGCTCAACCTAGAGCGGCAGAAAGTCGAGGCGCAGATAGCCGTCACGCAGCATCAGATAAACATCACCCAGCTGCAGATACAGCAGATCGGGTCGAACATATCGGACATCGAGCAACAGGTCCAGGCGAACCAGGTGGCGCTCGCCGAGAATATCCGCAGCTTGCAGGAAGCAGATGCGCAGCCGCTCGTATTCCAGATCTTCTCATCGGATGACCTCGCGTCGGCATGGACCGATGCCGACGCGGTCCTGCAGGTCCAGAGCGCCATCCAAGACAAGGTGAGCGCGCTCCAGGAGCAGGAGCGCGCGCTCGCGGACCAGCAAACCGCCTCGCAACAGAAAAAGAGCACCCTCCTCTCGCAGCGCGCCTCGCTCTCGTCGCAGCAGACGACGCTCACGCAGACGAAGCAGACGAAAGCGCAGCTCCTCGCGCAGACCAATGCGAAGGAATCGACATACCAGCAGCTCCTCGCGCGCGCGAAGGCCGAGCTCGCGAGCTTCTCCGCCTTCACGACGAATGCCGGCGGCTCGGGTCTCCTCGCGAATCAGACGAGCTGCGATTCCTGGGGCTGCTATTACAACCAGCGCGACACCGCGTGGGGGAACGATCCCCTGGACGGCACTCAGTACCTCCTGAAGAGCGATGGCTGCCTCGTCACCGCGATGGCGATGGTGATGACGCACTATGGCTATCGCGACGTGACGCCGGTGAGCATCAACGCGAACCCCGCGAACTTCGCCGCGTACTATCCGGCGTACCTCCTCTACACCATCAACGTCGATGGCGTTTCGGCGACGCGCAAGTCGGCGTACATCGATGCCACGCTCGCGACCGGCAATCCCGTCATCATCGGCCTCCACGCCTACGGCGGCACGCACTACGTCGTCCTCGTGAGCGGGAGCAGGGGCCGGTACGTCATGCGCGATCCCTACATCCCGAACGGCAAGGACGTCAGCTTCTCCGCGCATTACACGATGGGCGAGATATTCGGCGTGAACAAAGTCATCGTCGGCTAGGTGTATACTGATTGTCATTATCCGTCAGCAGCTCGCGCATTGTATGAAAACATCAACGCTTATATGGCTCGCCGTCATCATCATCGTCCTCGGCGGCTGGTACTGGTGGTCGCACCAGGGTTCAGGCTCGCAGCTCGCCAACCCGGCGTCGGTCAACTGCACGCAGACGCTCGGCGGAACGCTCGAGATTGTCGATGAAGCGAACGGCCAGGTCGGCTATTGCCACCTTCCGGACGGCCGCGTCTGCGAGGAGTGGGCGCTCTACCAGGGCGGGACGTGCACGCCGCCCGCCGCAACCTCGACGCCGTCCACCACGACGAGCGCCACGTCGAGCCCGGGCATCCTGTATGCATCCGGAACTCCCCTCCTCGGGCACGCCGCCACGACGAGCGTCGGCTCGTATCTCACGGCTTTCAACGGCATGACGCTCTACACGTTCGCGAACGACACGACGGGCGTCTCCAACTGCTCGGGCATCTGCGCGGCCATCTGGCCGCCGTACCTCGTGACGAACCGGAGCCCGCTCACGGACGTGCAGCCGGGCGTCTCGGGGAAGGTGAGCGTCATCACGCGTACGGACGGGACCATGCAGGTGACGTACAACGGCATGCCGCTCTACTTTTATAAGAGCGATACGGCGCCCGGCGACACGAGCGGGCAAGGCGTAAAGGGCGTCTGGTCGGTCGCGAAACCCTAGCGCGTTCGTCGGGCTGCGGGTCAACCGGCGGCGCGCCGGATGAGCGTCGTCGCTATGATGACGAGGAGCCGCAGCGCATCGTGCGAGAAAGAGCCCTGCATCTTACCGATCGCGGCAGCCGCGGCGCATTTATCCACTTCGCGCGCGCGCCGCGCATCCCGCGCGCGCGCGAAGTGCTACGCTTGAAAGTATGAACAATAAAACAATCGGATGGGTGCTCGTTGCGGCCGCCGCGCTGCTTATCGTCGCGTGGTTCGCCGCGAGCAGTTCGCAGCCCGCGTCCGCGCCCGGCACGACCGCGACATCGACCGTGCCGACGACCTCGCCTTCGGCGACGCAAACGCCGAGCGCGCCGCGCGCGACGGGGAGTGGCGCGACGACCGTGCAGAAGGCGCCGGGCGCGCAGCCGCCGAAGCTTGCCGGCGTGAGCTCGCTCAATTATCTCATCGGGCTCAAGCAGAACCTCCAGTGCTCCGTATACACGGTGGGCACGACGCCGTACCGAACGGGCGCGGTGTACATCGCGAACGGCGAGCTGCGCGCAGACTTCACGACGACCGTGAGTGGGCAAACCCTGAAGTCGTCGATGATCAATGACGGAACATACCTCTACGTGTGGATGGAAGCCGGCACCTACGGCACGAAGGTCCTCGCAGCGTCGAGCGTGAGCGGCAGCGTCATGGCAAGCCACGGCGGCGTCGACCCGACGACGAACGTCAACTTCGCCTGCAACTCCTGGACGCCCGAGACGAGCGTCTTCATGCCGCCTTCGAACATCACGTTCCAATCCTAGCCGCAGCCGTCCACGGGCGGTTTCGGACAAGGTAGGGTAGAATGCCCCTACGCGCCGATTCCATATGCCGCTCGTCACGAAACGCACGCAGAAAGCCGAGCGCGCGCCCGAGGAGCGCACGCGGCAGTGGCTGTACGGCCTCATCACGCTTCTCGTGTTGCTCGCCGGGTTCACATACCTCTCCTTCTACTCCAATCTCTTCTCGTACGAGTACCGGTCGGAGGCGGCCGGCGATTCGGTCTTCATTCCGCTGCCGAAGCTCGACAAGGCGGCGTATGACGGCCGCCTCCTCGCGCTCGCGCACCTCGCGACGTCCTCGCCCGCGGCCATCCGCTGGCTCGCGGCGATGAACGCGACGACCTCGGTCGCGACGTCGACCGGGAAGCTGCCCTTGTGGCCGATGAAGACCGTGTACCCCGAGGCGGGGGCCATCCTGCCGTTCCACCGCGTCGTCGCGTACTACGGGAATTTCTATTCGGCGCAGATGGGCGTGCTCGGCGAATATCCGCCGGATCAGGTGCTCGCGATGCTCGCGAGCACGACCGCCGTATGGGCCGCCGCCGACCCTTCGACGCCCGTCATCCCAGCCATCCAGTACATCGCGGTCGTCGCGCAAGGCGCGGCCGGCAAGGATGGGAAATACCGCGCGCGCATGCCGGACGAAGAGATCGACAAGGCGCTCGCGATGGCGGACGAGATCCACGGACTCCTCATCCTCGACGTGCAGGTGGGGAAGAGCGACCTTCCGGCGGAGCTTCCGCTCTTGAAGCGGTACCTTGCGATGCCGCAAGTCGAGCTCGCCATCGACCCCGAGTTCTCGATGAAATACGGCAACCCGCCGGGCACCGTCATCGGCACGTATGACGCGAGCGACGTCAACTACGCCGCCGATTACCTCGCGAGCCTCGTCGACGAGTACCATCTGCCGCCGAAAGTCCTCATCGTGCATCGCTTCACCGAGGATATGGTAACGAATTACCGGAACATACACCCCTTGCCGGAGGTGGAGATAGTGATGGATATGGACGGCTGGGGTTCTCAGGCGAAGAAGAAGGGCACGTATAACGCGGTCATCTATTCGGAACCGGTGCAGTTCACGGGCATCAAGCTCTTCTATAAGAACGATCTGCGCCCGCCCTCGACCGGACTCCTCACGCCTGCCCAGGTGCTCGACCTCACGCCGTCGCCCATTTACGTCCAGTACCAGTAGCGCGGGTGTACAATGCGCGCATGATCGAGCACGTCTCCATCCCGGTCTCGAACGTACGCCGCGCGAAGATCTTTTACGCGAAGGCGCTCAAGCCCCTCGGTTACCGCATGAATATGGATTTCGCGGATGCAGCCGGCTTCAAGGCCGACGGCCATACGAGCTTCTGGATAGGGAAGGAGCGCACGGTCGTGCCGACGCACATCGCCTTCCGCGCGAAGAGCAAGAAGGCCGTCGAGGCATTCTATGCCATCGCGCTCCGGGAGGGCGCGAAGGATAACGGCGCGCCGGGCTATCGCGCGTACAGCCGCGGCTACTATGCTGCCTTCGTCCACGACGAGGACGGCAACAACGTCGAGGCGGTCTATTTCGACACGAGGATGCCCGCGAAGAAGAGACGGAAGAAATAAAAAACGGCCGCGCAGAGCGCGGCCGGACGGTTTCCCTCACAGCGAGGTGAAAGAACCGATAGAGATGAAATCCTTCCCGGGTTCCCGGTAGTAGACCTCCGTCCGGAATTTCCGGCCGCGGATGGCTTGCGGCATCCAGCGGCTGTCGGCCTCAAGCATATCGTCGAACGGAAGGTCGTCTACGTCGTACCATTGCGGTACCATGCAGGCCGTCTCGCGCGGCTCGCCCGTGAACGAACCGGTGCGGAAGACATGCACCTCCTGGTGCGGCACGCCGCCGGCGTAGAACGTGATGACGGCGACCTCTTTGAGCTTACTCGCGTCGATCGTCACGCCGGCTTCTTCCCGCGCCTCCCGGATGGCGCAGTCAACGAGCGACTCGCCCTCTTCCTGCTTGCCGCCGGGAGCGTTCACCTTACCTTCGCAGAATCCCTCCTTACTGAGTCCGAGGAGGATCTGCTCGTCCTTGATGATGAGTACAAGTGTCGCGATGCGCATGGCAGGCCTCCTGGTTGCGTGCTCCGGCGGTATGGTATCATCGCCCGCATATGGATACCAACCAATCAAACGGGAACAAGTTCTTTCTGCCGATAGCCGTCATCTTAGCCGGTTTCTTCATCGCTGGAGCGGTCGTCTGGAACGGTTCGCATCCCTCGGCCGGCACGGCCGGAACGGCGGGCACGGCCGGGACGCCGCCCGCAGCCGCAGTCAACATCCAGGACGTGAACACGTCGGGCAGTCCGTACATCGGGCAGCCGAACGCGCAGACGACCATCGCCTTCTGGTCCGACTTCCAGTGCCCGTTCTGCAAGCAGTTCGAGGTGACGACCTTGCCGCAGATCATTCAGAACTACGTGAACAGCGGCAAGGCGAAGGTCGTCTTCATGGACTATCCTTTCCTCGGCCCGAACTCGATGGTGGACGCGGAGTACGCCCGCTCCATCTGGAAGCTCTATCCGGACAAGTACTTCACCTGGCGCTCGGCGTTCTTCAATAGTCAGCCGCAGGAGAACAGCCTCGATGCGACGCAGAATCTCGCCTTCATCAAGACGACGACGGATTCCGTCTCCGGCCTCGACTGGGCGAAGATCAAGGCGGATGTCGCAGCGAATCAGACCGCCTACGACGCGGCCATCAACGCCGACAAGACGGAAGGGCAGAAGTTCGGCGTGAACGCGACGCCGTCGTTCATCATCGGCACGCAGCTCATCGCCGGCGCGTACCCCTACGCGAACTTCCAGTCGGCCATCGACGCGGCGCTTTCGGGCGGCTAGGAGCGCGGCTCGGCATCCGATAACGCGCAACCGGCAAGGCCGGTTGCGCGTTATCATTCCTGTATGAAGCCTCGCTTCGCTCGCGTTTTCGCGCTCTGGATACCGTTCCTCGTCGCCACGTCCGGCCTCTTCCTGTTTGCGTACTGGGGGATTCAGCAGCAGTACCGGCAGGACGCGAACAATCCGCAGATACAGATGGCCGAAGACGGCGCAGCGATACTCGACGCGGGCGGCGTGCCCGCAGCGGTCGTTCCGCGCACGAACCCGTTGTCCGCCGGCGTGCCGACGGTTGACATCACCCGGAACCTTGCGCCCTGGATTGCGGTCTTCGATTCGAGCGGTACGCCGCTCGAATCCTCGGCGTCCTATGGCGATAAACCGCTCTCGCTCCCGCCGAGGGTCTTCGACACGAGCACGTGGAAGGCGCGCTATGCCGGGTGGGGCATCGACCTCTCCGTGCCGGACAACGAGACGCGTTTCTCGTGGCAGCCGTCGCCCAGCGCACGGCAGGCCGTCGTCATCGTGCGCGCGAACAACGGCGATTTCGTCGTCGCGGGCCGTGCGCTCCGCGAAGTGGAGGACCGTGAGGCGACGCTCACGCATGGCGCCGCCATCCTCTGGGGCGCGACCGAGCTTGGTACGCTCGTCGCTCTCGGCATTCTCGTCGCGTTCGGCTGGCTCTAGCGCGCTGGCGCAGTGCTATAGTAGGACGGCCATGAACGTCCTCGCGTTTGCGCTCGCCGCGTCGATCGCCACCTTCATCGGCGGCTCGTTCGCGCTCAAGTTCCGCGACAAGCTGCATCTCATCCTCGGCTTCTCCGCCGGCGCGGTCGCCGGCGTCGCCCTGTTCGACCTCCTGCCCGAAGCCATACAGCTCGGGACGAAGTATCATTCCGCAGAGACCGTCGCGCTCGCCGTCGCTGCGGGGCTCTTCGGCTATCTCGTCCTCGATCGGCTCATCTTCCTTCACTCGCACGACGAGGATAACGGGGAGGCGAACGCGCCGCGCGGCTCCTTCGGCGCGCTCACGCTCTCCGCGCATAGCTTCCTCGACGGCATCGCCATCGGCGTCGGCTTCCAGGCGTCGGCCGCCGTCGGCATGGTCGTGACCGTCGCCGTGCTCACGCACGACTTCTCCGACGGCATCAACACTGTGAATCTCGTGCTCAGGAACGGCGGCCCGTGGCGGCAGGCCTTCCGCTGGCTCCTCGTCGACGCGGCGGCACCCGTGCTCGGGGCAGCGTCGACGCTCCTCGTCGCCATCCCCGACTCGGCAATCGGCCTCATCCTCGGCATATTCGTCGGCACGTTCCTCTACCTGTCATCGAGCGACCTCATCCCGGAAAGCCATCACCGCCATCCGCGCGCCCTCACGACCGTCATGACGCTTTTCGGTGCCGGGCTCCTTTATCTCGTCGTCCACCTTGCAAGTTAGGGCGCGATAGGGCGTACTAGTAGCTATAGCGGCTTCATCATCATTTCCTATGGAAACCATCACTCTCGATACGAGCAACGCGACCTCGATGCCGGTGCACGCGGCGCGCCCGAAGGGGAAGGCGACGAAGGGCATCATCGTCGTCCAGGAGGCGTTCGGCGTAAACGATTACATCAAGCGCATCGCCGGACGCTTCGCGAAGCAAGGATTCCTCGCGGTCGCGCCGGAACTCTTCCACCGCAGCGCGCCGGCCGGTTTCGAAGGCTCGTACACGGACTACCAGGGCATCATGCCGCACATGCAGGCCTTGACTGACGAGGGCATTCTGGCCGACATAACGGCGGCGTACGAGTGGCTCGCCGCCGAGGGCGTGTCGAAGGACCGCATCGCCGTCATCGGCTTCTGCATGGGCGGCCGCGCGAGTTTCCTCGCGAACGCCTCGCTTCCGGTCGCGGCGGCCGTCTCCTTCTACGGCGGCGGCATCGCGCAGACCCTCCTCCCGCGCGCGAAGAATCTCCATGCGCCGCAGCTCCTCATGTGGGGCGGCAAGGATACGCACATCCTGCCGGAGCACGTGCGCGCGGTCTCCGACGCGCTCACTGCGGCAGGGAAGCCGTTCGTTGAGGCGACGTTCTCGGAAGCGGGGCACGGTTTCGCGTGCGACGCGCGCGATGCGTACCACAAGCCATCGGCCGACCTCGCGTGGGTCCTCGCCGACGCGTTCATCGCGGAGCGCCTCCCCTAGGCGGTGCTATACTGCCTCGCATGAAGCTCTTCTTCCACTGGCTCATCGCCGCGATCGCCATCGGCATCACGGCGTACATCGTGCCGGGCGTCTCGATAACGCTCGGCGGCGCGCTCATCGCCGCGGTCGTCCTCGGCGCCTTGAACATCTTCATCCGTCCGGTGCTCATGCTGCTCGCGTTGCCCATCAACATCCTCACGCTCGGGCTCTTCTCGCTTGTCATCAACGCGCTCCTCGTGATGCTCGCCGCGCTCCTCGTGCCGGGCTTCTCGATCGCCGGCTTCTGGACGGCGCTCCTCTTCGCGCTCGTCCTTGCCGTCATCAATTGGGTTTTCCACCTCTGGAGCCGCGCCTAGCATGATCGATCCAGAACTCGCCGCGAAGCTCGACGAGATCAGCGCGAAAGCCGACGCCGCCTACCGCGCGGCGGAGACGTCGCGCAAGTATCTCTTCTGGACCGGCGTCGTGACTGTCGCCCTCATCATCCTGCCGCTCATCGGCCTCGTCTTCGTCATCCCGCAATTCGTGAATACTTACACGACGACCCTGAATGGTATCGGCGGCTCCTAGGCCCGGCGCCTCGCGCGGCGCGAGAAGACAATGGGGAGGAATGAGAGTACGACGATGACGAGCGAGAGCGGCAGCACGTAGTGCTCGCTGCCGGGCAGGATCGAGCCGAGGAAATAGCCGACTGCGAGGACGCCGGCGCCCCAGAGGGCGCCGCCGAGCGCGTTGTACGCGAGGAAGCGGCCGTAAGTCATCGAGCCGGCGCCGGCGAGGATAGGCGCGATAGTGCGGACGATGGGCACGAAGCGTGCGAGCATGACCGTCCGCGCGCCGTATCGCTCGTAGAACTTTTCCGTACGTTCGATGTATTCCCGCTTGAAGAAGCGGGAATCTTTCTTATTGAAGAGGTTATCGCCCACGTTCGCGCCGAACCAATAGCCGACGGAATCGCCGAGGATGGCGCACAGGACGACGATGACGACGAGCGTCCCGAAGGAGAGGAAGCCGCCCGCGGCGAGGAGTCCGGCGACGAAGAGGAGGGAATCGCCCGGCAGGAGGATGCCGATGAGGAGCCCGCTCTCCGCAAAGATGATGCCGGCGATACCGAGGTAGCCGCCCGCCTTCACGATCGCGAGGGGGTCGAGATGTACGCACGCGATGAGGAAATTCAGCATTCGCGTGCAGTATACTAGATGGAAATGGAATCGGCGCCGACATTGTCCACGCCTGAGGCGGAGCTCGCGTACCTGCGCGAACAGGTCGCGCGCAAGGAGGCCGAACTCTCCGCCGCCGGCCGCGCGGACGCGGCTGCCGAGCGCCCGCGGCTCGTCGCCGAGGAGCTGCGCGCGCACCAAGCGGCGCCAGCCGAGATACTCGCGTCCGCGTACCGCATGAGCGCCACCGAGGCCGCGAGCGCCGCCGAGCGCATTCTCGCCGAACTCGACGTCGGCGACGAGGCGGACGCGATACGGCAGATACAGCAGGTGCTCGAGGAGAAGGGCATCAAGAACGCGCTCGCCGTGCTCGAGAAGCTCCAGAATCCGCGCATCGGCGACGACCTGCACCGCTATCTCGTGCGCTACATCGCAGCCGGATTGCCAATGGCCGCCGGCGGCGAGAAGCTGCCGCAGTTCGCCGCGCTCCGCATGACGCTCTACGAGATCGCCTTGCCGGAACCGAAGGGCGCGGACGGCGGCGGGCGCGAGAAGTCGCTCAAGGAGCTCATCTCTGCGATGGAGCAGTTCTACGCGGGACTCCTCTCGGTCGCCGAAGCGGCGCCCGGCGAGCCCGGCTACTACGCGCTCGAGCTTGCCGTTCCGGCGGAGAGCCCGGAGCTCCAGTTCTACGCGGCGATTCCGAACGGCAAACGCAACCTCTTCGAGAAGCAGCTCCTCGCGATGTTTCCGGACGCGCATCTCGTCCCGCAGCCGCTCGATTACAACGTCTTCGCGGCTGGCGGCGCGTCGCTCGCGTCGGTCGCGCGGCTGGCGGCGAACCCGGCGCTCCCGCTCAAGGATTACGCCGATTTCGATTACGACCCCTTGAACGCCGTCACGAACGCCTTCGCGAAGATCGAGCACGTCGGCGAAGGCGCCGCCATCCAGTTCATCATCGAGCCGCGCGGCGAGCGCCACGTCGAGCACTACCGGAAAGTCCTCCATGCGCTCCAGAAGGGTGAGACGGTCGCGCAGGCGCTCCGGACGCCCGGGACCGTGTTCGGCGAGCTCGCGCGCGACGTCGCGAAGACGTTCTTCTCGCGGACGCCGGACGAGAAAGGGAAGGAGAAAGCGAAGGAAGACGCAGCGCGTCGCGTCGAGGAGAACAAGCCGACCGCCGAACAGGTGGAGCGCAAGATTTCCGCGCCCATCGTCGGTACGACCATCCGCCTCGTGACGTCGTCGAAAGACGCGACGAAGGCGGCGCAGGTGCTCGGCGAGCTTGAGGCGGCATTCAACCAGTTCGCGAACACGCGGGGCAACCGGCTCGAGTTCGCGCGCATGACGCCCGGGCAAAAGGGCGCCGCGCGCGTCTTCGAGGACTTCTCGTTCCGCCTGCCGGAGGCCACCGGGCTGCCCTTATCCTTGCGCGAGCTCACGGCGCTCTACCACTTCCCGCCGTCGGGCGTCGCATCGTCGCCGCACCTGAAGCAGGCGCGCTTCACGCACGCGCCCGCGTCCCTCTCGCTCTCGAAGGAGGGCGCGCTCCTCGGGACGAATAGTTATCGCGGCCACGACACGGCGGTGTACCTTGACCCAGAGGACCGGCTGCGGCACCTCTACGTCGTCGGTCAGACGGGTACCGGCAAGACAGGTCTCATGAAGAACCTCATCATCCAGGACATCCGCCGCGGCGAAGGCTGCTGCTTCATCGATCCGCACGGTAATGACATCTTCGACATCCTCGCGGCCGTGCCGCCTGAGCGCTATGAGGACGTCATTTACTTCGATCCGGCTGACCTCTCACGCCCATTCGGCCTCAATTTCCTCGAATACGAGCATTCGCGCCCCGAGCAGAAGACGTTCATCGTGAATGAGCTCCTCGCCATCTTCCGCCGCCTGTATGGTGACGTGCCGGAGAGCATGGGGCCAGCTTTCGAGCAATACTTCAGGAACGCGACCCTGCTCGTCATGGAAGATCCCTCATCGGGCTCGACCATCCTCGATATCGCGCGTGTGCTCTCGAATGCGGAGTTCCGTGCGCTGAAGCTCGCGAAAAGCATGAACCCCATCGTGAACCAGTTCTGGACGGAGATAGCGACGAAGGCCGGCGGGGAAGCGGCGCTTGAGAACATTGTCCCGTACATCACGAACAAGTTCGACGACTTCACGGCGAACGACTTCATCCGACCCATCGTCGGGCAGCAGGAATCGTCGTTCAAGTTCCGCGACGTCATGGACAACCGCAAGATCCTCCTCGTGAACCTTTCGAAAGGGCGGCTCGGCGAGCGCAACGCGAACCTGCTCGGCCTCGTCGTCGTCGGCAAGCTCTTCATGGCCGCGCTCGCGCGCGCCGACAATCCGCGCGCGGCATATCCGCCGTTCTACCTCTACATCGACGAATTCCAGAACGTCACGACCGATTCCGTCCCCGGCATCCTCTCCGAGGCGCGCAAATACAAGCTCGCGCTTTCGATGGCGCACCAGTTCCTCGCGCAGCTCGAGGAGAAGACGCGCGACGCCGTCTTCGGCAACGTCGGCAACATGACGATCTTCCGCGTGGGCGAGGAAGACGCCGAATTCTTCGCCAAGCAGTTCGCGCCAGTCTTCGGCGCGCCGGATTTCGTGAGCATCGAGAACAGGAGCGCCTATGTGAAGCTGCTCGCGCACGGCGTGCCGCAGAAGCCGTTCGATATCCGCACGCCGGACCTGCTGGCGGGCAATCCGGCGCAGGTTGACGAGCTTATCCAGCTTTCCGCGCTCACTTACGGCCGCGACCGTGCTACTGTGGAGACGACGATCCGCGAACGCTACCTGGGCCGCGCGGCAGCTGCTATATGAACATATGGACATGAACGAAGGATCAGCGAATCTCGACAAGAAAGGTGGTCAGCCGCCTTTGAATCCCGTGCTGTCTCCCGAAATGGCGGAGAAACTGCGCGCGAATCGGAGCGCTGCAGAGTCGGAAACTTCGGACGAGGCGGCGGGCCGCATCATCGACCGGATGATGGTAGAAATCGACAAACAGGCGGCGGGGCCTGACGAAGTGTCGGCGATTGCGGCGCAGCGCGTCAAGGCTCCGCAATACGGATTTCCGAAGAATGTCGGCATGGAGCGCGCCATGAAGCAGCTTGAGACGGAAGCCGCAGACCAGCCGCCCGTGCCTGGCAATAGCGGAATGTCGCATGAGGTTCCCCCGCCGCCTGCCGCTGCGCCGGCGCCCGAAGAAGACGCGCACGCATTCGGCCAGCGACTCGAGCAAGAGATCGGCGATTTCCGCGACCGCCGGGACGACGGCATCCCGACGCTTACCGACGTCGTAACCGCGGAGAGCGAGAACGGCGTACCGGAAGAGGACGACGGCATCCCGACGCTTACCGACGTCGTAACTCCGGGAAGCGGCGCAGCCGAAGCGCGTGGAGCGGCTACTCTGCACGGCGAGTACGCCGACCCGAGCTTATCGCCGGACGATGTGCGCAATATGCGCGAGGAGCTTGATCGCATGGCGGGAGCAGGGCCGGCGGTCGTACCGGGGGAACCGCAGACCGCGGCGGAATCAGCTGCGGTCGAGGAGCGGACGCCGGCGGAAGAGCGCCGCCGACTGCACGAACTCGTCGGGAAGCTCACGGGCGGCGCGAAAGAGAAGCTCGACTGGTGGAAGAGCTCGGAGGAACGACTCATCAATCGCTCTGCGGAGCTTGACGCCCAGCTGGCCGAGATGGGGAAGGTAGAGAAAGGGTTCCGCTGGCTCGGCGAGCGGTACAACAAGCTCGGCTGGAAGACGAAGCTCGCCGTCGGCGTCGCGCTCGGCATCGGCTACGGCGGCGCGCTCGCCGCCGGTGCGTCGCTCCCGATCCTGCTTGCGTGCATCGGCGCCATCGGCGCCCAGCGCACCGCAGCGCTCTCGACCCAGTATCTGAAATACGAGAAGGAGTTCACGGCGCGCGGCAGCTCCTGGGCGCGCGGCCGCGCGCTCTTGAACGCCGTCGGCTACTCCGCGCTCCTGACGGGTGGCTCGATGCTCGTTGCGAAGGGCGTCGAAGACGTTCTCGGACATTATCTCGGGCACGAGGGACATGCTCCCGGAGGCCCGCCGACCGGCGGGCGCATCGAGGGAGCGCCGGCTGCGCCACCGGCGCATACGCTCGAGCCCGCAGCGCTCGCGCACCCGGCGCACGAGACGGTGGCGCCGATGCACGAAGCCGCCACGGCCGCGGCGAAGCCGGCAGCATCGTCATTCGAGGTCGCTGCGTCGGGGGGGCACGGCACGGAATTCATGATGAAGCAGATGTGGGAATCGATGCGGCCGGAGCATCTCGACCCGAAAGAGTACGCGAGCCTGAAAGGGACCGATTTCTACAGGCTGCTCACGGCTACGCCGAAGAATATCGACAGCGTCGTGCGCGATATCGCGAACAGTCCGAACCACGCATTCTACGATCCGGCGCACCACGCGAGCATCCTCGTCGGACCGCACGACACGATTTCGTTCGACGCGCACGGGAACATGCTGCTCCATACCGACCACGGCACATTCGCGCACGCGCCGCTCGGCGCGCACATGACGCCGGACGCTCATCCGGAAGCGCCGCTCGCGCACGAGACGCTGCCGCCGACCGAGCACGCTGCGACCGTCGACGTCACGCACGGCGCAGCGCCGCAGCACGCGGTGCCCGCCGAGGGGCAGCCATTCCCGCCCGTTGAGCACGCGCAGAACGTCGTCCACAGCGGTGACGGCAGCGTCGTGCATGACGGCTCCGGGAACCCAGTCCACAGCGGCGGCCATGAGGCCGCCATCGGGCCACCGCCGCCCGTTCCGGCCGAACATGCGCAAGCGTTCGTGAACCGCTTCGGTGTCAGCATCGACCCGACGCAGGCGCATGTCTTTCAGGATTCGAACGGCGCAGTGCTCTCCTACGGCAACGATTATGCCGCACGACTTGCCGCGGCCGAGGAGTTCGTCCGTGCGCACCACGATGCGACCGTCTGGATGCAGGCAGAGAAGCCGGTCTTCCACGGGGGCGCATGGCATCCGTGGGTATTCGCCGTGAAGTACGCAGGATTCTTCCGCGGCGTGCAGCCGGTCTTGCCGCCGGACGGCATGCCGACTCCGGACCACATCGGCTACATCGACCCGACCGCATTCTCTAAGGAGTTGAACTGAATCGCTTTACCCGCATGCTACTATTCCCTGTATGCAAGATGAATTGACCGCTGCGATCGCGAACGACCTCGGGATCGCTGGCTTGCCGAATGACGAGCAGCAGAAGCTCATCACCCAGTTCGGCGAAGTGGCGCTCAAGGCCGCGACCGTCGCCGTGCTCGAGAAAGTCCCTGATGGAAAACGTTCCGAATTCGAGAAGCTTGCGCAGGCAGGGGACGCGGATGCTATCAAGGTCTTCCTCGACCGCGAGGTGCCGGGACATGAGGAACTCGCCAGACAAGCGGTTGCGGACGAAGTCAAGCGTTTCAAGGACTTCCAGGCGCCGTAGTATACTCGTCGAATATGAAACCAACCCCAACCGGCATCGCCGTCGCGCTCGCGCTCGTCGTCGTCATGACTTATTTCATCTTCCCGGGCCTCTGGCCGTTCAGTCCGGCAGCTTCGCAGGGCGCCGCGACCGCCGGGGCGCAAGAGCAGGCCACTTCTACCCAATCAACCTCAACAACAACCGCAACCACCATGCCGAACGATATTTCCAACCAGCTTCAGGTAACCGATGAGACAGTCGGCACCGGCGCGACCGCCGAACCAGGCGACACGGTTACGGTGAATTACGTAGGCGCGCTCACGAACGGCCAGGTGTTCGACGCCTCCGTCGATCATGGAAACTCCGGCTACACCTTCACACTCGGGGTAGGGCAGGTCATTAAGGGCTGGGACGAAGGTATCGTCGGCATGAAGGTCGGCGGCAAGCGCGACCTCGTCATCCCGCCGTCCTTGGCCTACGGGGATCAGGCTGTCGGGAACGTCATCCCGGCCAATTCGACCCTCGTCTTCCAGGTCGAACTCCTGTCGGTGAAGAAGCCGGGCCAGTAGCAGCGTGAGCGTCCGCTCTGCCGCGCGATTCATGTCTGCGCGCGCGTCTGCTACCGTGGTTCGTATATGAGTGCCATCTCGTTCGAGATAGAGAAGCGCGCGGGCGGCGGAGCTGCCCGCCCCGCCGCAGGCGGGGCGCGTGCGGGCGTCCTCACGACCCCGCACGGCGCCATCCGCACGCCCGCCTTCACGCCGGTCGGCACGAAGGCGAACGTGAAAGGTATCCTGCCGGAGCAGCTGCGCGCCCTCGGCGCCGAAGCCGTCCTCGCGAACACCTACCACCTCTACCTGCAGCCCGGCGAAAAAATCGTCGAGAAAGCGGGCGGCCTCGGCCGCTTCATGGGGTGGGAGGGTCCGATGCTGACCGACTCTGGGGGCTTCCAGGTCTTCTCGCTCGGCGCCGCTTTCGGCAAGACCATTTCGAAATTCGTCGCGGAGGAAGCGCCGCACGAAGAAGCCGTCGCGATTTATGACGAGGAGGTCGCGACGGCGCACGGTCAGCTCGCCACGATCGACGACGAGGGCGTGACCTTCACTTCGCACCTCGACGGCTCCCTGCACCGCTTCACGCCCGAGCGTTCGGTTGAGATCCAGCATGCGCTCGGCGCCGACATCTTCTTCGCGTTCGACGAGTGCACGTCGCCCTCGGCGCCATACGACTACCAGCGCGAGGCGATGGAGCGTACGCATCGCTGGGCGGAGCGTTCGCTCAAAGCGCATCGCCAGAATCTCGGCGCGGATAAGCGGCAGGCCATTTTCGGCATCGTGCAGGGCGGCCGGCATGAGGACCTGCGCCGGGAGTCGGCGCGCGAGATCGCATCCTTGGGTTTCGACGGCATCGGCATCGGCGGTTCCTTCAGCAAGGAAGACATGCGCGGCGCGCTCCAGGCAGCGGTCGGGGAATTGCCGGAAGAGCTCCCGAAGCACTTCCTCGGCATCGGCGAGCCGGGCGACATCCTCGAGGGCATCGCGAACGGGATGGACCTCTTCGACTGCGTCGCAGCGACGCGTATCGGCCGCCACGGCTCCGTCTACACGAAGCACGGCATCATTCATTTGCGTAATGGGGAATTCAAAGGCGATTTCAGTCCGCTTGACCCGGAGACCTCCGTGCCGGGTACAGAGCCATTCACGCGCGCTTACGTATCGCACCTCGTGCGTGCGCGCGAACTCACGGGCTCTGTCATCTGTTCGATTCACAATGTCGGCTTCATACTGAAACTCGTCGCCGATGCCCGCGAGGCCATCCTCAACGGACGGTTCGACGCGTTCCGCGAGGACTTCTCGCGAGCGTACTACGGCACGGGATAAAAAAGAGCCGCCTAGGGCGGCTCGGCGAGCGCATATCACCGGCGTTTCCTCATCACGATTCCCGCATCATCGAAGCCTCCCAGCGCGATGATGAAATGCATGATGACGATTGCCGCTATCGCGCACAGGATGAAGAAGAAAATGGGCGGATATATGCACGCCAATACGACGAGAGCACAGTACAGAGCCATCGCCGTAAGCAGCCGATTGAATTCCCTCTCGCGCGGGTGGAGCGAAAGCATGAGTCCTCCGACTTCGGATTCTGGCGATGTTGCCGATAGCATAGTATGGTTCCAGCACTGCATGTCAAGGAATGATTTCAAGCTTCATATGCCTTTCCAGCCGGCAGGAGACCAGCCGCAGGCCATCCGCGCGCTCGAGAAGGGCCTTGCAGAGGGCATGCGCCACCAGACCCTGCTCGGCGTGACGGGCTCGGGGAAGACCTTCACGATGGCGAACGTCATCGCGGCCTACGGCAAGCCGACCTTGGTCCTCGCGCACAACAAGACCCTCGCTGCGCAGCTCGCGCAGGAGTATCGCGAATTCTTCCCGGAGAACGCCGTACACTACTTCGTCTCCTATTACGACTACTACCAGCCGGAGGCGTATATCGCGCAGTCGGACACGTATATCGAGAAGGAGGCGATGATAAACGCCGAAATAGACCGCCTCCGCCATGCAGCGACGCAGGCGCTCCTCACGCGACGCGACGTCATTATCGTCGCGTCGGTCTCCGCCATCTACGGTCTCGGCTCGCCCGAGGAATACGAGAAGGTGCACATCAAGGTCGCCCGAGGCGGGACGGAGAATCGCGCCGCGCTCATCCGGAAGCTCGTCGGCATCTACTTCGAACGCACGAACGCCGACCTTTCTCCGGGGCAGCTGCGCGCCGTTGGCAACGCGCTCGAGGTGATGCCCATCAACGAGCGCATCATCTATCGCATCGCCTTCGGCGAGGATACGGTCGCGCGCATCGACCTCCTCGACCCGGTCTCGCGCGCGAAGCTCTCCGAGCCCGCGTCCGTCTTCATCTTCCCGGCCAAGCACTTCGTGACGAGCGAAGTCGAGCGCAATCGCGCGATAGAAGACATCAAGGCCGAGCTCGAGGAGCAGCTCGCAAAATTCAAGCGGGAAGAAAAGCCGCTCGAAGCCGAGCGGCTCAAGCGCCGCACGCTTTCCGACCTCGCCATGATCCGCGAGATCGGCTACACCTCTGGCATCGAGAACTATTCGCGCCACTTCGACGGCCGCAAGGCCGGCGAGCCGCCCTCGACCCTGCTCTCGTATTTCCCGCATACGAAAGACGGCGCGCCGGATTTCCTCACCGTTATCGACGAATCGCACGTGACCATCCCGCAAATAGGCGGCATGTACGCGGGTGACCGCTCGCGCAAGGACGTCCTCGTCGAGCACGGGTTCCGGCTCCCGTCGGCGCGCGATAACCGGCCGCTGACCTTCGAAGAGTTCGAGGCGCGCGTGAATCCGTCCATTTATACGAGCGCGACGCCCGCGAATTACGAACGGAAGCACTCCGAGCAAGTCGTCGAGCAGATCATTCGGCCGACGGGTCTCATCGACCCCGAACTCGTCCTGCGGGAAGTCACGGAGACCGGGCAGTACCCGGGCCAGATTGCGGACTTCATCAATGAAGCGGAGACGGTCATCAAGCGCGGCGGACGCGCGCTTGCGACGACTCTCACGAAGCAGATGGCGGAGGACCTCGCGGAATTCCTGAAGAAGCGCGGCATGAAGGCCGAGTACCTCCACTCGGACGTAAAGACCATCGACCGCATCGACATCCTCACGAAGTTCCGCCGCGGGACGTTCGACATCCTCGTCGGCGTCAATCTCCTGCGCGAGGGGCTCGACCTGCCGGAAGTGGAGCTCGTCGGCATCCTCGACGCGGACAAGGAAGGGTTCCTGCGCAGCGAAACCTCCCTCATTCAGACCATCGGCCGCGCGGCGCGGAATGTACTGGGCCGCGTCATCCTCTATGCCGACGTGATGACGGGATCCCTCGAGCGTGCCATCGGCGAGACGAACCGCCGCCGGGAGAAACAGCTCGCGTACAACGAGGCGCACGGCATCACGCCGAAAACCATTAAGAAAGAGATTCACGACATCGCCGAGTCGATGCGCAGCGAACACCAGAAGACGGTCGACGAGCTCCTCGCCCTCGACACCATCGCGTATAAGGATGACCCGAAGGCCTTCATCACGATGAAGCGCGAGGAGATGACGGCCGCGGTCGAGAAGCTCGACTTCGAAACGGCCGCGCTCATCCGTGATGAAATCTACAAGCTTGAAGGAAAGGAACCGAAGGCGAAACCGCGCAAGCGCAAGCCGTTTTCGGGCGCATAGATAAAATGAAGCGGCGCATACATGCGCCGCGGTGACGAGGTTGGAGAATTTTAGAACGGAATGTCATCTTCCATTTCTAGATTCTTCGGAGCAACAATGTTCAAGATATCCTGCCTTTGCTGGGCCGAGAGTTCGCCAAGAATTTCGCGGAGTTCGCGGGCTTGACCCGTTGCGATTTTCTGTAAGATCTCCCCCGGCACATCAGTGATAGATTCCCATGCCCCGATCTCGATGATTTCGGTTGCTTGCCCTTCAGCGCCGAAAAGACGGCAGATCCTCTCGGCGAGCTCCACACTCGTACAGAAACCGAGATGTGTCCCGCCACCGCCCTGTCCGACTAGCTTGATCTCTTGTATCGGTTTCATCCGCTACCTCCTGTATCTATGGACCGCAGGAGTTATACGCTCCTTGACGGCCCTCTGCAACTGACTCGAGCAATGCTATAGTGCTGTACGTACCTGCCCCGCCACGGGCAGGGATTTTGCATGAAAAAGACGCCCAAAGAGGAACATACGCACCGGCACGGAAGCGATTGGCTCTCCGTGCGGGGCGCGCGCACCCACAACCTGAAAAACCTCTCGGTCGAGATGCCGCGCGGCGCGATGACGGTCATCACCGGCCTCTCGGGAAGCGGCAAATCCTCGCTCGCCTTCGACACCATCTTCGCGGAAGGGCAGCGCCGGTACGTCGAGTCGCTCTCCGCGTACGCGCGGCAGTTCCTGAATCAGATGGCGAAGCCCGACGTGGACGAGATTGCGGGGCTCTCGCCGGCCATTTCCATAGATCAGAAGAGCCGCTCGAACAACCCGCGCTCCACGGTGGCGACCGTCACCGAGATCTACGACTACCTGCGCGTGCTCTACGCGCGGGCCGGCCAGCCCTACTGCATTCACCACGACGTGCCTATCGTGAAGCTCTCGAAGGAAGAGATGATCAAGATGGTGCTCGCGCGTGTGGAGGCCAAGCGCGCCGCGACGGCAACGCACGTCATGGGGGTCGCGGTCGATAAGAGCGCGGTGACCATCTACGCGCCGGTCGTCGTGGGCAGGAAGGGCGAGTACTACCAGCTCCTCTACGACCTCCTCGGCAAGGGCTACGAGAAAGCCGTCGTCGACGGGAAGCCGCATGCGCTGCGCGAGAAGATAATCCTCGACCGCAACAAGCGGCACGACATCGATGCGGTCGTGGACAGCATCTTCGTCTCGGAGTTCGCGCGCTCGACGGGCGCGGCGCGCGAGCGGCTCTCGGAAGCGCTCGAACTCGCGCTCAAGGAAGCCGACGGCCTCGTGAAGATCCGCCACGCCGACGGTTCCGTCGAGACGCTCTCGTCGAAGTTCATCTGCCCGGAGGACGGCGCGTCGTTCCCGGAAGTGGAGCCGCGCCTCTTCTCCTTCAACTCGCCGTACGGCGCCTGCCCGGCCTGTAACGGCATCGGCACGGAATCGCTCTTCTCTGAGGAACCGTGCCCGATCTGCGAAGGAAAGCGATTGCGCCCCGAGGCGCTGCGTGTCTATCTCAAGGGGAAGAGCGAGCAGGGTCTCGGTAAGAACATCGTCGACTTCACGAGCATGTCCATCAAGGATGCGAAGGCGTTCGTGGACGGACTTACGCTCTCCGAGATGAAGAAGGACATCGCGGCGCCCATCGTGAAGGAGATTGACAATCGGCTCACGTTCATGCTGAACGTCGGCCTCGATTACCTCACCTTGAATCGCTCGGCCGCTACGCTCTCCGGCGGGGAAGCGCAGCGCATCCGCCTCGCCTCGCAGCTGGGGAGCGGGCTCACGGGCGCGCTCTACGTTCTCGACGAGCCGACTATCGGGCTGCACCAGCGCGACAACGACCGGCTCATCAAGACCTTGCTCACGCTGAAAGATCTCGGCAATACCATCCTCGTCGTCGAGCATGACGAAGACACTATCTTCGCATCCGACTATATCGTCGACATCGGGCCGGGTGCGGGCATCCATGGGGGTACCGTCGTCGCGACGGGCTGGCTCGACGAGCTTCTCACCGCGCCGAAGAATGACAGCGGCTCGGTCACGCTCGCATACCTGCGCGGCGAGCGGGAGATTCCCGTCCCCGAGGAACGGCGCACGGCAGAGAAGGGCTGGCTCAAGGTGCGCGGCGCGACCTTGCACAACCTGGTGAATCAGAACGTGGACGTGCCCTTGGGCAAGCTCGTGTGCATCACGGGCGTTTCGGGGAGCGGGAAGTCGACCTTTCTGTATGACATCCTGCACCGAAACGTCGCGGCGCGCTTCGCGCGCCGCGAAACGAAGCTCGAGCACGTCGCTTCGCTCACGGGCACCGAGTACCTCGCTCGCGCCGTCCTCATCGACCAGTCGCCAATCGGCCGCACGCCGAGGAGCAATCCCGCGACCTATACCGGCGCTTTCACGCATATCCGCGACCTCTTCGCCGCGACGAGCGAGGCGCGCGCCCGCGGCTGGAAGCCGGGACGCTTCTCGTTCAACGTGCCAGGCGGCCGCTGCGAAGCGTGCCAGGGCAACGGTTCCATCGCGGTCGAGATGCACTTCCTGCCGACGGTCTATGTCACCTGCGACGTGTGCGAAGGCAAGCGCTTCATGAAGGAAACGCTCGAGGTGACCTACCGCGGCAAGAACATCCATGAAGTGCTCCAGATGACCATTGAAGAGGCGGAGAAGTTCTTCGGCGACATCCCGGCTATCGCCGACCGGCTCGGCTCCCTGAACGCGACCGGACTCGAGTACCTCACGCTCGGCCAGAGCGCGACGACGCTTTCGGGCGGGGAAGCGCAGCGCGTGAAAATCGCCGCGGAGCTCTACCGGCCGATGACGATGAAGACCATCTACCTCCTCGACGAGCCGACGGTCGGCCTCCACTACGAGGACGTCGCGAAGCTCATCGAGATACTGCAGGAGCTCGTGCGGCGCGGGAACACGGTCGTCGTCATCGAACACAATCTCGACGTCGTGAAGAGCGCCGACTACCTCATCGATTTCGGCCCCGAGGGCGGGGTGAACGGCGGCAAGGTCGTCGCCAAGGGCACGCCGGAAGAAGTCGTCGCGACCGAAGGCTCCTACACGGGCGACTATCTCGCGAAAGTCCTTAAACGATATGCAAAGAAGCGAGCTCGCTAAGTACCGGCTGCCGGACGTCCCGGGAGTGTACCTGTTCAAGCAGGGTCGGAATGTTCTCTACGTCGGCAAGGCGACGTCGCTCGCCGACCGCGTACGCTCGTATTTCGATGATGACCTCATCGCGACGCGCGGGCCGCGCATCGTGGACATGGTGACGCGCGCGGACCGAATCGCGCATGAGACGGCGCCGACCGTGCTCGAGGCGCTCGTGCGCGAGGCGGCGCTCATCAAGCGGTACCAGCCGCCCGCGAACGTGGAAGGGAAGGACAACTCGTCATTCCTCTATGCCGTCGTCACGAAGGAAGACGTTCCGCGCGTCCTTCCGCTGCGCGGCAAGGATATCGACGTAAAGGGGAAACGCGCGGCAGACAGCACGAAGTTGAAAGCGCTCTACGGCCCGTTCCCCTCGCTCGCGCAGCTGCGCGAAGCGCTGCGGCTCATCCAGCGCATTTTCCCGTTCTTCGATACGCTGCGGCCGGTCGCGTACGCGGGCAAGCATCAGCGCGCGAAAATAGAGTTCAACAAGCAGCTGCGGCAGTACCCGCAGGCCGTCGATCCGAAGGCGTACCGAGCGACCATCCGCAACGTCGAGCTCCTCCTCGCCGGGCGCGGACGGCAGCTGCGCGCGAAGCTCGGGCGGGAGATGAAGGCGGCAGCGAAGGCGGAGCGGTTCGAAGACGCAGCGCAGCTCCGCCGCGAGCTTTTCGCCCTCAATCACATCCAGGACGTCTCGCTCATCAAGGACGAGTTCATCGAGGACACGCGCCGCGGAGCGGCGCGCGGCGGGCGCATCGAGGCATACGACACAGCGCATCTCTCCGGAACGAACGCCATCGGCGTGATGACGGTCGTCGAGGACGGTGCGCCCGTGAAGAGGGAATACCGCGTCTTCCGCATTCGCGGATTCCGGAAGAATGACGATATAGCGTCTCTCAAGGAAATCCTCTCACGCCGGCTCGCTCATTCAGAGTGGTTGTACCCGCGCGCCATCGTCGTGGACGGCGGGAAGACGCAGAAGAAGGCCGCCGAGACGGTGCTCGCGGACGCGGGCGTCGGCATCCCCGTTGCAGCCGTCGTGAAGGACGAGCGCCATCGACCGCGCGAGGTCATCGGCGCGCGCCGGGCCGGCATCACGGAAGCCGATGCCGTTCTCGCGAATGCCGAGGCGCACCGCTTCTCGCTTTCCCGCCACCGCCGTGCGCGTTCGCAGTCACTGCGGTGAGGTAGCCCTTTGGTATACTTTCCATATGCAAACCATCGTCGGGGTTCTGCGTGGCGGGCCGAGTCGCGAGCATGACGTCTCGCTCAAGACCGGCGCCGCCATCCTGAAGCACCTCTCGCCGGAGCGCTTCAGCGCGCGTGATATTTACATCGGCCGCGACGGGACGTGGCACGATCGCGGTCGTCCGACGACGCCGGATCGCGTCCTGCGGCAGCTCGATGTCGCCCTCATCGGCCTTCACGGCGAATACGGAGAAGACGGACAGGTGCAACGCCTCCTCGAACGGTTCGGCGTGCCGTATGCCGGCGCCGATTCATTCGGCTCGCACCTCGCGATGCACAAGCTCATGGCGAAGGCGCGCGCGGAGGAAGCCGGACTCCGGACGCCGGAGTATCGCTATGTCGAGCGCGCGGAGGATGGCGACAAGGCGGCGCAGGACATCACGCGTTCGTTCCTGCAACCGGTCGTCGTGAAGCCCGTCAGCTGGGGTTCGTCTATCGGCGTGTCCGTCGTCGGCGGCCATGCGCCGGTGCGTGCGGCCATCGAGCGGCTCTTCACTGAGGGCGCGCCCGCCGTCCTCATCGAGGAATACATCCGCGGCAAGGAGGCGACCGCCGCCGTCGTCGAAGGCCTGCGCGCTGAGCCGCTCTACGCGCTGCCCGTTGTCGAGATTGCGCCGTCCGACGGTGATTTCTTCTCATACGACGCGAAATATTCTGGTGCCACGCGCGAGACCTGCCCCGGTGCCTTCTCACGCGTCGTGACGGAGGAATTGAAGCGCGCGGCGAAAGTCATGCATCGGGCGCTGGGCCTGCGCCACTACTCCCGCTCCGATTTCATCGTCGGGCCGAAAGGCGTCTACTATCTGGAGACCAACACCTTGCCCGGTCTCACTGACAAATCGCTTATGCCGAAAGCGCTTGATGCCGTTGGCGTTCGCTTCGCGGATTTCCTCGAACACCTCGTCGGTCTCGCGCTCGCGTGACGACACGTCTTCAGATTATCGGGCGGAAATGATACGCTGGCGCACACGGGCCCTTAGCTTAGTTGGTAGAGCGCCACATTTGCAATGTGGAGGTCACCGGTTCGAATCCGGTAGGGTCCACCCGTATGGATGCTGAACGGGTTCTCGGAGAGGATAGGTTGAAAAACAAGACTGAAGGCAGATACGTATAATCAGGTGTATGCGCCCGAGGGCAGCAGCACTGGCATGTATCGCCGTTCTCGCCGGATTTAGCGCATGGGAAGCGGCGCAAATAGCGGAGCTCACGCGTTCCGTGAACAGCCTCCAGACCTCCGTCGCCTCGCTTGACGCGCGGGTCGCGACCGTCACGAACACGGCAAGCTCGACCGCCGCCCAGGCGGCGGAAATAGCGCGCCGCGAGCAGGTCGCCCAGCAGTCGGGCCCGCAAGCGCTCCAGGACGCGGTGGCGAAAGTGACGCCGGCCGTCGTCTCCATCGTCGAGAGCAAGGAGGTGCCGAAGCTCCAGGTGACCTACGAGAACCCCTTCGGGAACGACCCGTTCTTCAAGGGATTCGGCGTGCAAGTGCCGGTGTACCAGCAAGTAGGCACGACCACGCAAAAAGTATCCGCTGGCACCGGGTTTTTCGTGCGCGCGAGCGGCTACATCGTCACGAACAAGCATGTCGTGCCGGATACGAACGCCACGTACACCGTGCTGCTCTCGAGCGGCAAGGAACTGCCGGGCACGGTCATTTGGCGTTCGCCGACGGAAGACCTCGCCGTCGTGAAGGTAGCCGGCGGCGGCTATCCGACAATCGCGCTCGGCGACTCGTCGCAGCTCCAGCTCGCAGAGTCCGTCTTCGCCGTCGGCAACGCGCTCGGGGAGTACAGCAACTCCGTCTCTGCCGGCGTCATCTCGGGATTAAATCGCACCATCACCGCGACCGATGCGGCGACGGGGCAGGACGAGACCTTGACGGGCGTCATCCAGACGGATGCGGCCATCAATCCTGGGAACTCGGGCGGCCCCTTGGTCGACCTCGCGGGACAGGCGGTCGGCATCGACGTTGCGGCCGTGCAGGGCTCGCAGTCGATCGGCTTCGCGCTGCCTATCAACGAAGTGAAGCGCGCCCTCGCGCAATTGGGAATCTAGCCGGAATCTGGTATCCTGCCTCTGTCCGCGCTCTTAGCTCAGTTGGTTAGAGCGTTCGCTTCACACGCGAAAGGTCATAGGTCCGAATCCTATAGAGCGCACAAGAGGTGTTCTGTGTCGGGCCGGAGTATGCCGGTAGTACGCACGCTTCGGGTGCGTGTAGACCGGGTTCAATTCCCGGCGGCCCGACATAGGACATCTCGCAAAAGTGCGGGCTGTAGTATACCGGCAGTACGCATGCATGGGGTGCATGTAGACCGGGTCCGATTCCCGGCAGCCCGACTAAATATTGTGAGGAAAGTATGTGATAAAGTGGCCTCATGAAAATGAAGCCCCGTGCGAAACGTCCCTCAAAGAAAGAAATCACTCAGGTCGCGGGCTTCGTCTACGAAACAGGTATTCATCGGCGTACGCCTCGCTCGGCCTTCTGGTTTCTCGGTAGCGGCGAACAATCTGTCGCTGAACACCTATTCCGCTCGGCTTTTATCGCCTATGCGTCTGCAAAGCTAACCCCCGGCATGGATCCGCATCGGGCGACGCTTATGGCTCTTACCCATGATCTCGGCGAAGGGCGCACTGGAGACCTTA
>DATKSU010000018.1:0-32179 GCA_035531495.1 Minisyncoccota bacterium
ATTGACCTGGTGCAGATCAACCGCACGCTGCCGAAGTATCTTGCGGCATACAACGGCACGCGGCACCACTTCGGTCTCGACCTCAAAACGCCGCTGTCAGTATTAGCAGAGTGCGTCCAAGCTATTGATTAGAAAACGTACTACCCCCAGTACCAGGTATTAGCGCTTGCTCCACTGTTTGCGCTTTCTAGCTTTGACGAGACCCGGCTTCTTGCGCTCCTTGGCGCGGGGATCGCGGACGAGGAAGTGCGCCGCCTTGAGGACCTTGCGGGTGTTCGGCTCGGCTTTCGTGAGAGCGCGGGAGATGGCGTGGCGCACGGCGTCCGCCTGCGCGGAAATGCCGCCGCCCTCCACGTGGGCGGAGACGGCGTACGTCTTCCCCGCCTCGGCGACGGTGAAAGCCTCGAGTGCCGTGCGCGTGCGTTCGTCCGTCTTGAAAAATTCTTTCGGGCTCTTGCCGTTGACGGTGAGCGAGTTTTTATCGGCCTCGTGCATGCGCACGGTCGCGATAGCGGTCTTGCGCCGCCCGACTGCGTTAATGAAAATAGTAGCCATATTATGCCTTGACGGTGAGGTTCTTCATGCGCGGCGTGCGCAGCTTGTTGCGCGGAATCATGCCGTCCACCGTCTTCCACACGACCTCCTCGATGCCCTTCTTCGCGATCATCTCGTCCATGCGCACCTCGCGCAGGCCGCCCGGGTAACCAGTGTAACGGGTGTAGACCTTGCCCTCCTTGCGGCGCGCCGGGATGTGGAGCTTCGCCGCGTTCTCGATGACGACCTTTACGGGGAGCGCCTGGTAGCGCACGTACTGCGCGGAGCGCTTGCCGAGGAGCGCGTGCGCGGCCTCGCTCGCCACGCGGCCGAGCGTGCGATTCGTCGCGTCGATAGTGTAGGTCTCGGGCTTCATAGCGGGTTTCGGCATACTCCTATACGAAGGCGATGAACGCAAGCTTGCGCGCGTCTCCCTGGCCGCGGCGGGCGCGCTTCACCACGCGCGTGTAGCCGCCCGGGCGGCTCGCGTAACGCGGGCCGATGACGTCGAAGAGCTTCTTCACCGCGGCGTCGTCGCCGAGGCGGGCTTTCGCGAGTCGGCGGCTCGCGAGCGTGTTCTTCTTCGCGTACGTGACGAGGCGCTCCACGAAGCCGCGGAGCTCCTTGGCCTTCGCCTCCGTCGTCGAGATGCGTTCCTCCATGACGAGCGAACGCGCAAGCGAGCGCATGAGCGCTCGGCGCTGGTTAGCCGGCCGGCCGAACGTGCGTGCTTTCTTGGTGTACGCCATGGGTGATTAATCCTTGCGAAGGGTGAGTCCGTGGCCCGCGAGCGCCTCGGAAATCTCGTCGATGGCCTTCTCGCCGATGCCTTCGAGCTCCATGAGGGAGTCCGCGGACTTCCGCGCGAGACCCGCGGCGCTCTTGATGCCCGCCTCTTCGAGCGCGGACGCGATGCGCGCGGAGAGACCGAGGTCGGCAATCTTGATCTTCGCCGGGTCGGTCGCGATGCTCTCCTCCTCGGTGCCCGCTTCGCCCGACGCGCCGGCCGCGCTCTCCTGGAAGCCGATGACGGCCTTGAGCTGGTGAATCATGATCTCGATGGACTCTTCGAGGGCCTGGCGGGGCGAGAGCGTGCCGTTAGTTTCTATGAAGATGCGCAAGCGGTTGAAGTCCGTGCGGTCGCCGACGCGCATGTTCTCCACCTCATAGTTCACGCGGCGGATTGGTGTGAAGGTCGCGTCGAGGGCGATGGTGCCGATATCCACCTTCTCCTTCGTAAGCACCTCGCGCGGTACGTAACCGAGGCCGCGCTCGATGGTGGCTTCGAGTTCAAGCGACGCCTTGCCCGAGAGATCGGCGATGTGCTGCTCCGGGTTCATGATCTCGATCTGGGTCGGAAGTTTGAAATCCTTTGCCGTGACTTCCTTTGCACCTTTCGCCGAGAGTGCGATGGTCTGCGGCTCGTCGCCGTGGAGGACGAAATGCACGCGCTTCAGGTTGAGAAGCATCTCCATGACCGTCTCGCGCATGCCGTCGAGCGCCGCGAACTCGTGCGACGCGCCTTCGACTTTCACGCGCGTGACGGTCGCGCCCGGAAGGGACGACAGGATGATGCGACGCAGCGAATTGCCGAGCGTGTGGCCGTAGCCCGGGTAGAGCGAGTCGATCTCGAACGTGCCTTGCATCCCCTCCTCGGAGACGACGCGCGGCTTACTGGGAAGAGTAATGTGGTATTCCATAACGCAATCGTGTTAACCGTGAATAAAAATTACCTCGTGTAGAACGAGAGCACCGTCGTGAGGTTGCCGGCCGGGTCTGCAGACGCCGCCGTCGGCCGCTCGTTCACGCCGCCCTCCATCTCCTTCGGGTTCCAGGAGAGCCACGACGGGAGTGGGCGCTCCATGAAGCGGTCCGCGAAGCCCGTGAGGACGCCGTGAGCGCGCGAGCCCGCGCGCACGGCGAGGCGGTCGCCCACCTTGAGCCCATGCGACGGGACGGTGATGCGCTTGCTGTTCACGAGGATGTGGCCGTGCGCGACCATCTGGCGCGCGGCACGGCGCGTCGACGCGAGGCCGAGACGCCAGACGACGTTGTCGAGGCGCATCTCGAGAAACTCGTGAAGGCGCTCGACGGGCTGCGCGCCGTGCGCCGCGAGGGCCTTGCGCACGTAGTTGCGGAACTGGCGCTCCGGGAGACCGTAGGTCACGCGAACCTTCTGCTTCTCGATGAGCTGCTTGCCATACTCGCTCTGGCGGCTGCGAAAGCCGCGCTTCGTGCGCGCCGAGCGCTCCGCGGAGAGCGCGAACTTCTGAGTCTGCGCTTTCTCGTAGACCGAGGGTCCGAGGCGCTTCGCTGTCTTGTACCGAGGAGGCGTCTTCATACGATTACACGCGGCGCGGGCGCGGCGGGCGCGGGCCGTTATGCGGGACTGGCGTCGCGTCCTTGATGGAAGCGATCTGGATGCCCTTGCCGGCGACGGCGCGCAGCACCGACTCGCGACCAGCGCCCACGCCGCGGATGATGACCGCGACCTCTTTGAGGCCGATCATGGCGCCCTTCTCGCCGAGGAGTTCGCCGACCTTCGCCGCCGCGTACGGCGTCGACTTGCGCGCGCCGCTGAAACCGAGCGCGCCGGCGGACGAGGAGATGACCGCGTTGCCCTTCTCGTCGGTCAGCGTCGCCTTCGTGTTGTTGAATGTTGCTTCGACGTGCAGAGTGCCCTTCTCGAGGTGGCGCTTCGAGGTCTTCGAGAGCGCACGCTCCTTGCGGCCTATGTCGAGGCCTCTGCCGGACTTCTTGATGATGCGTTTCTTACCCATAGAATTATGTCTTTTCGAGCGTACGGCGGCCGGACGTCATCGTCTTGCGCACGTTGCCGCGGCGCGTGCGCGAATTCGTCTTCGTGCGCTGACCACGCACGGGCAGCCCGCGCTCGTGGCGCATGCCGCGGATGGAGCGGATGTCCTTCAAGCGCTTCACGTTCTGCGAGATCTCGCGGCGCAGCTCGCCTTCGATGAGGTAGCCCTCCGCGAGCGAACGGACTTTCTGCTCTTCGGCGCTCGTGAGCTCGCCGCCCTTCTTCGTCGGCGCAACCTTCGCCTCGGCGAGGATGTCGCGCGCGCGATTCGGGCCGATGCCGTAGATCAAGGGCAGCGCGTAGAGGAGTTGCTTGTTATCGGGAATAGTAACGCCAGCGATACGCATACGAAAAAACGGGCTTAGCCCTGGCGCGCCTTGCGACGGGGCTTCTTCCTATTAATACGATACAACCGTCCGTGGCGGCGGACGATCTGGTCTCCGGTCTGTTGAACTTTGATAGACGCACGGACTTTCATCAATGGAAATCGGTTATGCCGGTTAGGTTAATCTGCGCACGATGCGCGCGCGACCCCCGTACGGGTCGAGCACCATCTCCACCTGGTCGCCGACCAGGACGCGGATGCGGTGCAGGCGCATCTTCCCTGCAAGATACGCGAGGATGAGCTTCTCCTCCCCTCCATCTTCCGGCGCCGGCAAGCGGACGCGGAAAAGCGAGTTCGGTAGAACCTCTTCGACGGTGCCTACCGCCGTTTTCGTCTCCTCGCTTTCACTCATGCAGATGCCGGGTCACTGTAGCAGGTGGTCATGTAATCGTCAAACCAGGGCCTAGGGGCTTAGCACCGTGACCGAGATTGACGACGGGTCCGCCGGGAAGCTCTGACGCCAGAAGGGTCGCAACACGATGATGGCGCTCTTCACGGAGGGGTAGGTCGAGAGAACTGTCTCCGCCGCCGTGCGGCTCTTCCCCGCGACTGCCGCGGCTATCTGCGACGGGTCGATTGTGTAAACGAGAGATGCATTCCCGGAGAGTGTGAAGGAGAACGAAGTGTCGGAGGAACCCGGGAGGCCGCCGCCAGCCGAGAGGCTCAGGTCGCTCGTCGTTGCGAGCGTGACGGGCTCGCCCTGGTAGCCGAGGCCGGGCGTCGAGGAAGCGATGGCTTCGGCGAGCGCTGCGTTCGGGAAGACGACGGCGGTGATGGTGCCCTGCTCGCGGACGTCCACTTGGCCGGTCGTCGAGGACGGAGTCGGCGTGAGCTCCTGATATGTCGTCGTCGCGCCGCCGGGAATGAGTACATAGCCCGACGGGATCTGCGTCTGGATGCTCGCGAGGAGGTCCGGCTGGAGCGCGGTGATGAGAGCGTCACGCGTCGACGCCGCGACCGAGGAGTCCACGGTCGGCACTTTGCCCGACTCGCCGCCCGACATCGGACTCGTCGAACGAGCGTAGACCTCGCTCGCGAGCGGCGTACCGGCGAGACCGGGAACCGTGAAGGACGCCGGGCCGATGTTATAGGAGCTACCCGGCTGGTCGGCATAGACCTTCACCGTGATGCTGCCCGGGTTCGTGGCGGAGCCGGCCGGGACAGTGATAGCCGAATGGATGCGGAAGACGAGGCCGGCGGGCGACGCGAAGCGGGTGTTTGTGATGAGCCGCTGAGCCTTCGACTGCGTGTTGTAAACGGTGAGCATACCGGTCGCGGACGTGGTCACGGTCTTCATGCCGCTGCCAGTGACGCTCTGGCTCGCCACCTTCTGCGCGGTGATGATGCGGAAGCTGAGTGGGCCGCTACTCTGGCTCGCCGTGAAAGGGTGCTGGATGGCTGCCGTCGCGGTCGCCGGCGTTATCTCGACCTTGGAGCTTGAGAAGTAGGAAAGCGCGGCGATGGCGACGATGATGATCGCGACGATGATGATGACTGTCGTGAGCGGGAAGCGGGAACGGCCGCCACTCGGGAATTCGGGGCGCGGGGCGCCGGAGCCGGGATCTGCCGGACCGCCACCCATCGGTTCCATTTCGCGGCGGCGCGAGGGCGGAATGATGTCATCGAGTTTGTACGTAGCCATAGGGTGAGTATATCAGCTTGCGCGGCGCAAGGTCGCTATCGTGTGCATTATACCGTTCATTCGAGCGTATTCCTATGCTGCCAGTACAAGGCCATGAGGATAAGGTGGAGATCGGGTGACGACTCCGCTGCCTGGTGTACCGAACTCGCGACGTGGCTCGTGAGGATGGAGACGATGTTCGGCGGACTGTCCGAAAGCCAAAGCGAGCCGATGTCCGCCGCGGCGAGCGTTTCGCGCAGGTTTCCGACGTCCGTCTCGCGGGCGAGCAGGAATATCGTCCGCGGCAAGGGGTAGCGCTTTGCAAATTCGGAGAGCACGTTGCGAATCTCCTTCAACCACTCCGGGCTCCCGACCGCGCCGTCCGGCGTCTCCGATATCACGGCGAGCAGGCTGTTACGTACGAGCGCGAGTGCGACGAGCGGACTGCTCGCATCGAGGATGATGGCGTCGCGCTCGTACGGGAACGCGATGCGCACGACCTGGTAGCGCAGCGAGCTTCCCGAGATGAGCGGGATGTGCTTCGTGTGGTAGAAGCGCTCGAGGAGCGCAGTGACGCCCTCGGCAATCCGGTGGTCGATGTATGACGTGAGGATGAGTACGGAGGCGCGATGGACCCTCTTGCCGTAGGGATCCCGCGTCTCGTAGCCGTTCAAAATAGTGCCGATGATGCTCTCGCTCGAAAGCAGCATCCCCTTCTCGACCGCGCCTGCTTTCTTGAGCACGTCGTTCACGAGGCCTTTCGTGAAGACGAACGGTTCCTGCTTCTCGATCCGTTCGGTGCGGATGACGGTCTGCTGCCAGGGCGAGTCGATGGAAACGAGGAAATCCACGGGCGTCCCGCTGCCCGTCTCCCGCAGGAGCGCCGGCGCCCCCTCGCGGATAAGCGCGTCCCCGAGCACTTCGAGCGCGCGCAGCATCGCGCGCTCGTGCGCCTCGCCCTTGCGCAACTCAATCGGCAGGCGTCGCGTGTAGACGAGCGTCGGCTCATCGCCGACGAATTTCGCGCAGGCGCCGCCGACGGATGCGGCACCGATATCTATGAGTACTGCTGATTCCGTGCGTTTCGAAACGCCGCCGCCGAAGAGCCGCATGCGTTCATTCTAGCACCGCCTTGATGCGCCGGACGCCGGCCGACGACGCTTCTTCCTTCTGAATCTTGAAACGCTTCCTGCCTTCCCCGAGCTCGCGCGTGTTCGAAACGTGCGGGCCGCCGCAGAACTCTATCGAGAACGCTTCGGCGAACTTTGGATCTTCCGGCGTCGCATTTTTCGGACCGACCGAGTATACGCTCACTTCGTCGGGGTACGCGGCGCCGAACTCGTGCTCCGCGCCGAGCTTCTCCGCTTCCTCCTTTCTCATCACCGTTCGCGTGACGGGCAATTCCTCGGCTATTTTCTCATTCACGATGCGCTCCGCCTCGGCCTTCTGCTCCGGCGTCATCTTGCCGTTATATGAGAAATCGATGCGCAGACGCTCGCTCGTGATGTTGGAGCCACGCTGATGCACCTCCGGCCCGAGCACCGTCTGGAGCGCCTTGAGGAGGAGGTGATGCGCCGTGTGGTAGCGGACCGTTTGCCCCGCATGGTCGGCGAGCCCGCCCGCGAACTTCTGCGCGGCCCCGGCGCGGCTCTTCGCTTGGTGTTCCTTCATCAACCGGTTGACCTCTTCCCGATTGATGACAATTCCCCTTTCCTTTGCGATTTCCTCGGTCATCTCAATCGGGAATCCGTACGTTGTATAGAGATCGAAGGCGACCTCTGGGGGTAGAACCTCCGCCGCGCGGCCGGCAAACGGCGTACTGCGCTCGCCGACAGGAAGTGCTTCACCTGGTACGCCAACCCATTCAACTTTTTCAAATTGGCGCATGCCGTTAGCGAGCGTTTTACGGAACTGCGCTTCCTCCTTCTCGAGCTCTTCGCGAATCTTGTCCGCCGCGTCCTGCATGAACGGATATTGGTCAGCGTATGCCGCGCCAAAGCCCTTTGCGACGTCGGCGAGCACCGCTTCCTTGATGCCGAGCTTGTCCGCTTCGCGGATGGAGCGGCGGATGAGACGTCGCAGCACGTATGGTTGCTCGCTATTGCCTGGCCGAATGCCCGACGCGAGCATGAAAGACGCCGCGCGCATGTGATCGAGGATGATGCGGAACGAGCGCGTCGCGTTCGTAACATCATAAGACCTCCCCAATTGCTGCTGTAGCGCGCCGCGCGCGGCGTCGAAGACGTCGATGAGGAAGACGTCCGGATTTCCGCGCGTCGCGGCCGCGAGGCGCTCGAGGCCGCCGCCGAAGTCGACGTTCTTCTTCGGCAGCTCGCTGAACGTGCCGTCCGCTTTCTTGATGAACTGCATGAAAACCGAATTCCCTATCTCGACGAATCGGCCGCAGTCGCAGTTGGGGTGGCACTCCACGCCGAACGCGGGGTCGTGTGGGAGGTCGAAGTCGTAAAAAACTTCCGAGTCCGGACCGCCGATCTCGCCCGCCGGCATCTTCGCCGGAACGCCCGCGCGGCTCCACCAATTCTTCTTCGCGCCGTAGGAGAAGATGCGGCCGCCCTGCATGCCGAGTTCGTTCCCCCGCTCTTCCGTGCCGAGCTCGACGAATTTCGCATCGATGTCTTTCTCCGAAAAGAGCTTCTTCCAGATCTCGACCGATTCGGTATCGGCCGGCATGTTCGCGTCAGCGTCGCCGCCGAAAACGGTCACGTAGAGCTTCCGCGGGTCCAGACCGAGCCCCTCTTCCTTGCTCGTGAGGAACTCGAAAAGCCACGGCAGCTGCTCCTGCTTGAAGTAGTCGCCGAGGGACCAGTTGCCGAGCATCTCGAAGAAGGTCGTGTGGCGGTTATCGCCGACTTCCTCTATGTCTTCGGCGCGGAAGCTCATCTGCGAGTCCGCGAGCCGCGCGCCTAAGGGGTGCGGCTGGCCCATGAGGTACGGGACCAAGGGTTGCATGCCCGATGACGTAAAGAGCGTCGTCGGGTCGTTCTCCGGCACGATGGGCGCCGACGGGATGACGGCGTGCCCGCGCGCGGCGAAGAAGTCCAGGTAGCGTTTGCGTACTTCCGAAACGGTCATGCGAGAGACGATAGCACAAAATCAGACGCCGATGGATTTCAGGAATGCTTTGTTATTCGGCTTGCGCTTCAGGAAGCCCTTCACAAGCTCAAGCTCGTCCATGCTCGAACCTTTCTCGAGAATCCACTTCCGGTAGTCGGCGCCGACCTTCGGATTCAGAACGCCTTTCTTGACGAAACGGGTGAACATATCTTCGGCGTAGACCCGCGACCAGAGGTAGCCGTAGTAACCGGCGTCGTATCCGCCCGCGAGATGGCCGAATCCCGCGAGGAACAATTGTCGGCGCGGCGGCACGATGCCCATGAACGTGCGCTCGAGCCGCGCGTAGAGCGCGTTCGGGTCCTTCGCGCCGCGCGTATGGAGGATGATGTCGAGCGTCGCAAGCAGCACTTGTCCGCGCGCGGCCCACGCCTCGCCGAAGAGCCGCGCATCGATCATGCGCCTGATGAGGTCGTCCGGGAGCGGCCGACCTGTCTTGTAGTGCTTCGAGAACCGCTTCAGCATACCGGCGTCCCAAACCCAGTTCTCGAACATCTGCGACGGCGCCTCGGCGAAATCCCATGCGACATGGAAGCCGGATTGCGCTTGATATCGCGCCTTTGTGAGCGCGAAGTGCATCACGTGCCCGAATTCGTGGAAGAAGGTCTCCACTTCGCCGTGACTCATGAGGGAGGGATTCGCGGCGCTCGGCTTCGGGAAGTTCGTGAGCATCGTCGCGAACGGGGCACGGTATCGCGCGCCCTCCTGCCGGCCGTACGTTCCGTCAAAGACGGCCGCATGATTGTATTTGCCGTCGCGCGGATAGAGATCGAGCGCGAAAGAGGCGAGGTATGCGCCGGACGCGTCGCGGATATCGTAAAGCTGGACGTCCGGATGCCAGAGGCGGACGTCCGTGCGCCGGAGGAACTTTACGCCAAGAAGCTTCTGGTACGCGTCGAACGTCGCCTGCTTCACGTGCTCGAACGGGAAATGCTCCTTCACGACGTCCGAATCGATGTCAAACCGCTCTTTGCGGATCTGCTTGAAGAGGTACGCGAAATCATGCATGCCGAGAACCGCCTGCGGATTGCCCGTCCGACGCTTTTTATCGGCGACGAGCATCGCGTGAACCTCCTTCGCCGGACGCTCAGTGCGACGCGCGAGATCGCGCAAGAACGCCGCAACCCGCTTCGCCGATTTCGCCATGCGCAATTCGGTCTGAAAATCAACATGCGACGCGTAGCCGAGGAGTCGTGCATTCTCGGCGCGCAGCCGGATCATGCGCTTCAAGAGCGTAAGATTCCGCGGACCGCCCCGACGCATGAACTTCTCATGAAGTTCGCGACGGCGGTCCTCGTCGTGAGCGCCGGCGAGATACGGTAGCGCATCCGGGTATGCAAGAGTTATCTTGTACTTCCCTTTCTCCTTTTTCAGATTCGCGCGATAGGTCTCCGGGAGACCGTCAAGCTCCGCTTCTGTGACGAGAATATGGTCTTTGTACTCGCTCAAGTTGCCTGCGAACGCGAGCGAGAGCTTCCCGAGCAATTTGATATTCGCTTTGAGTCTCGTTTGCTTGGCTTTCGGCAAATCGAAACCCATGCGCGCATAGCCCTTCATGAGGTCGTCGAAGAGGCGTTTGTCGGGTCCGGAGAGCTTTTCCTTCTTCCGCGCATACGCTTTCAACGCGGCATACATGCGCGGATCGAACTCAATCTCCACGAGATGCCGATGCAGCGCCTCGGCGACGCGCGCCGCGGCATCACGGACCCGCGCGTTCGGGCTCGCTTCCTTGAGCACGCTCATCTGATTCACCCAATCGGAAATGTCGTCTTCAGACGCTTCGAGAGCGTAAACCGTATTGACGAACGTGCGTTTATCCGCCGGTATCGCGCGTATCGCCGCGTAACGCTCCTTCTTGAGGCGTACGATGTTTCTCGCGACTCGTTCGAGATCCGCGGGTGTCCAATGAGTCCAGGCGAAATCCTTCTGCGTATACCGCTCCCGCTTCATCGTTCGGCAAGCATAGCACGCTCGCGCGCGTACGCCTCGGCGAGGCGTTTCGCGAGCCGGTGGGTCGGCAATCGCTTCTCGGCGATGCGCGCGAGCTCGCCGTGGTACCAGAGATACTCCTCGGCCGTGTGGCCGAACTTCTCGAAGATGCCGTCGCCGTTCTTCCCGATCTCCTCGAGCATGCTCTCGATGTTGTCTATCTTATCAGCCATGGAGATGAGAAGAGCGTCGTCCGGACCAGATCGGATGCGTTCGAGATACTGCACCTTGCGGTCGCGCCACGGGATGCGCTTGCCATCCGCCTCCTTGATCTCGCTCACGCCCTCGACGAGCGCGGCGACTCGCTCGCTGAAGGCCGCAACGAGCTCCTCGCGCGTGGTCTCCGTATCCTCGAGCGTATCGTGGAGGAGCGCCGCCGAAACGACGTCATCGTCCGCGCCGTCCTCGGCGACCAGCAGCGCCGTCGAGAAGAGGTGCGTGACGTACGGCAAGGGCTCGGTCTCGAGACGCATCTGGCCGTGATGCTTGCGCGCGGCGAACTGGATGGCCTTCTTTATCTGCGGCGTGTGGTTCATCAGAGCCAGTCTATCGGCTCCTCGCCATGTTCGGCAAGGTAAGCGTTGGCCTTGCTGAAATGCTTGCAGCCGAAGAAGCCGCTTGCGGCGGACAGAGGCGACGGATGCGCGGCCTCGAGAACGAGATGCTTCGACCGATCGATGTGGGCACCCTTCGCCTTCGCGTAGTTGCCCCAGAGCATGAAGACGGCGTGCTCGCGCTCCTCCGAGAGCGCGCGGATAGCGGCGTCCGTGAACCGCTCCCACCCCTTCCCTTGATGCGAACCGGCGAGGTCCGCACGCACCGTGAGAGTCGCGTTCAGGAGCAGCACGCCCTGGGTCGCCCAGCGCGAAAGGTCGCCGTCGGTGTGCACGAGCGGCTTGCCGAGGTCGGAGGCGATTTCCTTATAGATATTCTGCAATGACGGCGGCACCGCGATGCCTTCGTTCACGGCGAAGCACAGGCCGTTTGCTTGCCGCGGGCCGTGGTACGGGTCCTGTCCGAGGATGACGACTTTCACTTTGTCGAAGGGGCACAGGTCGAAGGCGCGAAAGATGTATTTGGGCGGCGGATAGGTCTTCTCGTCCCGATACGCCTTTTTCACGAACGCGGTGAGCTCGAGGAAATACGGCTCCTCGAATTCCCCGGCGAGACACTCTTTCCACGACGGGTCGAGACGAATCTCCATAGCGCTAGAGCGCACCTTCAGCGGCAAGACGTTCACGCTTCTTCGCCTCCCCGCCGTTGTACCCGCCCGGAGAGCCGTCGGCCTTGATGACGCGATGGCATGGGATGGCCGGGTCGTGGTTCGTGTGGAGGATGGCACCGACGGCGCGCGCCGCGCCCGGCCGTCCGACGCGGCGCGCGACCTCGCCATAGGAGAGGGTCTGCCCTGCCGGAATCAGCCGGACGACGGCGAAGACGCGTTCGCGGAGCGTATTATCGCTTCTTCTTGTTCTCATGATGGACGGCCAAAAGGGCCTTGCCGGCATTCTCGCGATACGTACAGAAATCGCACGGGCCGCCGCCGAAGGCGGTGCCGATGGGCGGTATCTCCTCGCTCATGAGCATCTCTTTGAGAGCGACAACGGCCGGCTCGACCCATTCGTCACTGCCTGCGTACGGAATGAGGGCGATGTCGAACTCGAGCTTGCCGTCGAACGCGGCCGCATCGGTCTTCCCGTTCGCATAGACGAAATAGCCCGTCGGCGAGACGGTGAAGCCGTTCCTGCGGAAGAGCCATTGGTAAATCTCCATCTGTCGCTTGTAGGAGTCATAGAGGTCATCTTCGGTCGCCGGCGCCTCTCTCTTCGCAGTGGCCTTGTAATCCACGATGATGAGCTCGCCCGCAGGCGTCGTCCAGACGTCGTCGATGCCACCGCGTACGAGGATGTTCGCCGACGCGTGAAGGTAGCTGATACCGCGACGCAGAGCATCGCGCCATTCGTCGAGCCGGTCGTCGGCGAGCGGGACGGCGTCGAGGCCGTAGCGTTGCATGAGCGGGTGCGCGGTCCCGTCCGCCCGGTGGATATCGAATTCGCGCTTCAAGAGCTCGTCGACCGCGTTATTCAGCGTGAAGGCCGGCCCTGACGGGCGCTTCACTCCGAGCTTCAGGTCGAGGAACGCACAGCGCGGGCATTCGCTGAAGAGGTCGATCTTCGAGCGGCTGACCGTGAACGGTTCCTTCGACGACGGGTCGAATTGGCTACGGCTCCTCCTCGTGTAGGCGACGCCTGTCATGTCACTTATTCGTCGCGAAGTACACGATGACCGGCTCGCCGGTATTGAAATCAACGTAGACGCTGTCTTGCGAGAGATCGAACACGCCGTTGCCGTCATCGCGGTAGAGCTCAACCGCGTACTCGCGACCCGGGGCCGTATCGCGCAGGAGCGACACCGTCACGTTCGTACGCGGGCCGCCGACGCGCGCCGCGCCGAGGACGTTGCCGAGCGTCGTGCCGTCCACCTCACGCACGGCAACCCAGACGCCGGGCGGTGGCACGGTCACCGATTCGACGGCGACGGTGCCGCCCGCGGGCTGGTCAGCTACCGAAACCGCGCTGCTCTGCGTCGTCGTCGCGATGCCCGGCGTCGCGACCAAGGGCGACGCGTCCGACGAGGACGCTTGCGTCGGCGACGGGATGAGTGCTGGGGCACCGGACGAAGCGCCTCCGAGGAACCACGCGCACGCGAGCAAGACGCCGAGGACGAGGCCCGAGGTGAATGATCCGAGCGAGAACTCGCGGTTCATACGCCTACAGTATCCGGGGTGTCATAGGAAAGCGCAAGAAGCCCTTCCGCCTCGGCGAGCAGAGTCCCCACCTTCTCCGGAGAGAGCCGCAACGAGTCGAGCGTCCGGCGATTTTCGACAATCTCGTCGACGCTGACCGTCCCCTGCTCGATGAGGATGCGCTTCTCGGAACGGGTCAGGCTCGTGAGCGTCGTGACGGGATAAACCTTGGCCCGGCTCATGCGCATGAAGAGCGTATTGTCGTGCGGATAGCCCCAGCCGAGGAGCTCGACGCCGGAACATTCGGCATACGCGACCGCTTCGGACGTGAATTTCGTATTCGTGACGAGGAGGCCGCGCGTGAGCGGGCAAGCGCGGACACCCGGGTCGCACGAGAAGATATCGTCGAAGCGCGATTTGACGTACAGCGCTACCTTCAAGTCGGTCTTGTAGCCGGCATCGTTGTGGTATTTGAGCTCGGCGGCGAGGTATTCGCCCTGTGCCGGATGCGAGGCGTAGAAATCGACTTCGTGCGGCACGCATTTCCCCTGGATGATCTTGCGCGTTTCAACTTGCCACCCTTCCGCCTTGAAGAGGCGCGAGACGAAATCCTCGAACGGATGGCCGGAGGGCCCGAGCTCGAGCAACGCGCGGCGCAACGCATAGCGGGCCGCGACCGGGCGCGCTTCCCTGCGCAGGAGCAAGAACGCGCGGCGGTAGATCTCCTGCGAGCTCGTGCCGGGCACGATGCGGTCGACGATGGTATGCGCGATGTGCTCGGCGGCGTGCGCGCCGGCGCCCGCACGCTCGAGCGACAGGATGAGACGCACCTCGTCGAACGTCTCCGTCGTTCCGTCGGCTTTGACGATGACGGTCGGCGGCGTCATGAGGAAGTCGTCGAAGCGGCAGCGCCGTTGACCGTCGCGGAGATCGGCAGGCCGGCCGGCGCAGCGATAGTCGTCGAGAAAACCGCCTTCGTCGGCAGCTCGAGACAGACGCCGGAATCGGCGGGCATCGAGATGCTCACTGCAATGCTCTCGGACGTCGAGGCACTGCCGACGAGGGTGGAGGTGGCGGTCGCGATCATGCAGGCGTCGGGCGCCATAAGCGAGCCCGTGATGGTGTGCGCGCCGCGCCGGTACGCGTCGTGCAGGGTGACGACTGGCGCTGTCGCCGCCGCCGCCTGCGGCTGCGCCACCTGCGCGACCTCGCTCGCGTGCGGCGCCGAGATGAAGAACCCGATGACAATGACCACGGCTATGATGGACGCCGCAGCCCATAAGCGCATATGACTCATGCGGCAATGATACCACCGCCCGTAAGTTCGTCATCCCGCCAGAAGACGAGCGATTGGCCTGCGGCGGACACTTCGGGAAGCGGCTCGTCAGCGACGAATGCGTCATCTGCGATGCAGCCCGTGACGCGCGGCCCGCGATAGCGGTACTGCGCATGTGTGACGCGCCCGGGCTCACCGAACCAGTTCGCGTTCGTGAACCTGATCCCGCGCGCGCGCGCGGCGGGCATCGGCGCGCGGCGGGGACTCACGACGAGCTCGCCAGCCTCGACGCGCTTGGCGCACACGTACCAGGGGCCGGGGATAGACGCGTCGCGCAACGCGACCCGCTCCCCTATCGTGTAAAGGAAAACGCCGTCGTGAGCGCCGACCGTGCGGCCGTCTTCGTCGACCGCGCGTCCGGGCGCTTCGCCGAATTCGCTGCGCAGAAACTCCTCTACGGATACGGGGCCGAGGAAGCAGACGCCCTGACTGTCGGGCTTGTCCGCGACGGGCAGGTCGAACCGGTGCGCGAGCTTCCGGACGGATTCCTTCGCGCGGTGTCCGACCGGGAACACGGTCGCGCCGAGGATATCCTTCGGCACCGCCCAGAGGAAGTACCGCTGGTCCTTCTCGCCCGAGAGGTAATGACCGGTGGCGATAGCGTCGGCACCGGTCGCCGTCGCGTAGCGATAGAAGGCGCCGAACTTCACGTCGCGGTTGCACATGACGTCCGGATTCGGCGTTCGGCCGGCGCGGTATTCGGCGAGCAGGTAGTCGATGACACTCTTCTTATACTCGGCGCTCGCGTCGAGCGTCTCGAACGGGATATGGAGACGTGCGGCCACCCGCATCGCGTCGCGGCGCTCCTCGGCCCATGTACACGGGAGTCCGGGAGGATACCAGCCCTTGATAAAGACGCCGGTCACTTTCGCGCCCGCACGCGCGAGTAGCGCCGCCGAGACAGCGGAATCCACGCCGCCCGAGAGGCCGACGGATATCTTCTTGCCGCGTACCGCGGAGAGCTCCATACGTGCGCGCAGTGTAACAAAAAGAAGGCCCGGACATCACGCGGATGCCGGACCTTCCGGATGCTGAGGCTGTCGTTATACGCGCTTCTCGAAAAGGAACTTGCGCGTCGGCGCGAGCGCGTAATCTGGATTGCCGCCGCACGTCTCGAGATGAATCCGCCCGTTTTCGCACCGCACCTTGAAGGCGACCGATTGCGGGAACGACCGTACGGAAGCGGCGAACGTGAGCGGCATGTGCGGATTGAGACCGCGTTTGAGCTCTTCCACATGCGCGGGCAAGAGCGCGGCGATGTTGTCGGCGACGCCGCGGCTCAACCCTTTGCTCTCCGCGACTTGCACCAGATGCTTGAACCCGACCGACCCTCCCTGGATATCGAAATCGGACGCACACGCGATTGCGAGCTCCACGGGCACGCCAGGGCGGGAGATCGCGAGTTCGCGAAGGACCAGCTCTGCGTCTCTGCTGACTTCGATGCCTGCCTCCTTGAGCGCTTCGACGTAATCAACCCCATTCTCGTATTTCTGCAATGCGACTTTCCTAAATGGAATACTCATGCGGTGCCCTCTCATGTGAAAACCGCAGGAACGCTGCGGCGTACGAATCTGTCTCGAGTAGTAGCACCCGTCCGGCCCTACTGCAAGTACAGGCGGCGGTTACGATTGTGCTCTGCAAGCGTCGTCGCGTAATGCATCTTCCCGTCCGTGCCCGTCAAGTAGTAGAGGTAGTTCGTCTTCGTCGGGCTGATGGCTGCTTCGATGGAGTCGAGGCCCGGGCTGTCGATGGGACCGGGCGGCAGGCCTTTGTGGGTGTACGTATTGTACGGCGAGTCGACGGTGAGGTCGGCGTACGACGGCGAGTAGGTGTCGCGGCCGAAGATATAGCCGAAGACGGCATCGACCTGGAGCGGCATGCCGAGCGCGATGCGGTGCCAGAGGATGCCCGCGACGATGCGCTTGTCGGCGGGCGTGCGCGCCTCCTTCTCCACCAAGGACGCCATGGTAACGATATCCGAGAGCGGATGGCCGGATGCCGCGATGGCGCTCGCGAGCGGCGCCGTCTTCGTTCGAAAATTCTCGCGCATCGTCGCCACGATGGATGCCGCCGTCGCCGACGGCGGGAAGAAGTACGTGTCCGGGAAGAGATAGCCCTCGTACGGCTCGGCAGCCGACAGGAAGTCGTTCGCGGAGATTTCCGGGAGCGCCTTCGCCACGAGCGCTGCCATATCGCGCCCGGTCGACCCTTCCGGAAACGTGATGCGAACCGGCGGGAGACCGAAGTCGCCGGTCGCGAGGCGGCCCGCGACGCTGAAGGCGCTCTCGGGCGCATCGAAACGGTACGCGCCGGCTTGGATGCGGTCGCTCTCGCCGAAGAGGCGCAAGACGGCGCGGAAAATCGCCGGATGCGCGATGACGTGCGCCGCCGCGAGCTCGTCCGCTACGTCTGCCGCGGAGGCGCCGGCCGACACGATGACGATGCAGCCGGGCGAGAACGATGCCGGCGCCGCGAAGGCCCACTGATAGCCGCCCGCGAGAACGGCGAGGGCGATGAGCGCGCCGACCCACTGCCGCCAGAAGCGCAGAAGATGGAATTGCAACGCCGAAAGCGCCGAAAGGATGAACCGTTCGTAAAGAGCGGTCATGCGCTAGGTCGGGAGGTTGACCGGCGCTTCGCCGGTGGTCGACTGAATGCGCGATAAGCTCGGCGCTTCCACGGCGCGCGACGGGACGTGGTATATCGTCGCGAGCTCTTCGGTGCTCATGACCATCGCGTCCATCTGGTAGGGCTCGAAGAAGAATTGCCGGCGGCGGTACGCGTCCACGAGCCACGTACGGTACTTGTTCTTGAGCGTACTGACGTTGCGCTCCCACGGGTAGTCATCGAACTGCGTCATCCAGCCGGTCGGTCTGAACCCGTTCCAGCCCTCCGTCGAGAACTGCTTGAAAATGCCGGTGAGTCCCGTGATGACGATGGGGTCGAAGACGCCGGGCTTCGCGATGTACACGCCGCGCGCGCCGACGTCGAAACCGAGCTTCGATACGTTGCGCTCGATGGCGGCGATCTTCTCGGACTGGCCTTTCGTCGGATTCGGGAATCCCGGCGTCTCGCGGCCCGTCGCCGAATCGACGTACGTCTCGCGCGTCGTCTTGCGGATGTCAGCGACAAGCTTCGCCGCCTCGTCTTTCCAGGTATACGCCTTCCCTTTCTCGTTCAGCTTGTGGTACTTCTCGCCCTTATGCACGCGGACGACGAATTGCAGCCACAAGTATTCGCCCTTCTTCATCGTGCCCATGAACTCGATGAGGTTGGCCAAGGGATCCACTTGTTCCGGTTCCTTCTGCACCTTGTCGAGCCCGTATTCGACGTATGTCTTGATGGGCACCGGGTCTTCGGCCGTGTGCACGAAATCGCAGCCCCAGATGGCCCATTCGTCGGGCGTCGCCGTGATGCGCCGGGTGTAGTCCGGTGCTTCGAAGACCTGCGCGCCGGGATACTGCGCATAGATCTGCGCTTCGATGAGTCGGCGGAACGGCGCGCGCGTCCAGATGAAGAAATGCACCTGGCCCTCGAGCGAAACGATCTCGAGCGACCACCACGGCCGCACGGCACCGGTGATGAACTTCTTGTACCAGGTGCCCTCGTACGGCGAGTGATGCAGGCCCGAGAGGACCGCCTCCATCGCGAGCGGCGTCTTCTCGACGCTGCGCGGCGGCTTGATCTCGAGCAGGATGTAGCTCTGGGAGGCGATGTATTCGGAGCGGCGCAGGATGAGCCACATCGTCCACGCGGCGCCGATGAGGAGGAGCGGGAGCCAGAGAGGCGCGGTGAAGAGCGCCATGGAGAATGCGAGCTCGACGGCCCGCGGCATGAAGATGAACGAGACGAAGAGGATCATCGCTCCGAGGATGAAGATCGGCCACGGCTGTACGCGCAGACCGAAGCTTTTCTGGAGCCCGTGGAGTGCCATGCGCTCCAGTATAACAATTAAAAAACGGCGCTCGGGCGCCGTTTCCCCTAGATCGCTGCGTAACGCCCGTTCTTGAGCCGCTTGAAGTAGCGCGGATCGTTCAGGTTCACGAGGATGGTGTTGTCCTTCACGAAGCGCGCGGAGCGTACGTTCTTGATGATCTCCTCCCTTGTCATCGGGCCGTTCGTTTCGAGCGTCTCGCGGATGACGTCGCGAACCACGCCGGGCTTGTAGCCCCACTCCGTGAGCGCGTAAAGGCCGCGACCGACGAGTACGAAGCGCGGATCCTTGATGAGCTCGTTGTGCGTCGTCGCGACATGCGCCTTGCGCGAGAAGAGCCCGCTGATGGCCTTCGCAACCTCGGAGAAGTGCATCGGCTTGCCGTGGCGCTTGATGGCGAGATACGCGTAATCGCGGATGCCCTTCACGCGGATAGCGGGCGCGGTCGCGCGCCCCCATTCGGCGAGCGGGTTGCGGCCGATGCGCTTCGAAAGCGAGAGCCAGCGCTTCATAATCTCTTCGTTCTTGTAGGCGTCATTCACGCCCTTGAGCTCGTCGAGGAAGCGGTCGAGGAGTTCCGCTTCGGTGACAACCTCGTCATCCTTGAGCGACGCGTAGAGCCGCGAGAGCGACTCATGGATCCGCTTCGCGGTCGCGGTGTCCACGTGCCAGCGCGCGAGGAAATCGTTCGTCTCGCGCTCGCGCATGAAGCCGGACCCGACGGCGAGCAGGAAGCGGAAACGATTGCGCGTCTTCTCGTCCTTGCCGAGCGCCGCAAAGAGCGTCTCTTCAGGCACGATGGCGCCGAGCGAACGGATGTAGGCGGCGAGCTCCTCGAAGGCCGGCGACGCGTCCTTGAACGTCTTGCTCGCGCGGATGGCATCGAGTCCTGCCGCCTCGATCTGGCGAACGCGCTCGCGGGTGATGGAGAGCTTGCTGCCGATGGACTCGAGCGTCTCGCGCGCGACGCCCGCGCCGAGTCCGAACCGGCGGGAGAGCACTCCGCGCGACCGCTCCGGAGCCGCGGTGAGGAGCCGTTTGACGAGCGCGGCGCTATCGAAAGCGAACGAAGCGGCTTTCACCGCGCCGTCGCCTGCCCGCTTTGTCTTACTTGCCATAGATGTGGTCTAATTTATAGCAGCGCACCGTTCAGGAGTCAACAGGGCTCATTTCCCGACCAGGTTTATGATTTTCCCGGGCATGTAGATGACCCGGGCAGGTGCCGCGTCCCCGAGAGCCGCGGCGACCGGCGCGAGGGCGGTCGCCGCGGCGACCGCATCGGTTTCCGAAGCGTCGGGGGCGAGCTCGATGGCGCCGCGACGCCTGCCGTTCACCTGCACTACGACCGTTACCGGTTGATTCGATTCGGCGGGGAATTCTTTGAACGGCCATGCCGTCTCGTGGACGCTGCCCTCTCCCCCGAGCTTCTCCCATAGGTTTTCCGCCAGGTGCGGCGCGAATGGCGCGAGCATGACGATGAAGTCCGCGGCGGCGGCGCGCGGGACGGCAGGCGACGCTTCGAGCTCGTTGAGGAGCGTCATGAGCGCCGCGATGCCCGTATTGAATTTGAAGCGGTCGCCGTCGAGGGCGATCTTCGACGCCGCAGAGGCGGCCGCGCGCTGAAGTTCTTTCGGAGCGGGCGTATCGCTTGCGCGATCAGCGAGTCGCACGACACGTTCGAGGAACTTGCGCATCGAGGCGACGCCGTCGAGCTGCCACGGGTAGCTGCCCGGCTCGTTATAGGGGCCGATGAAAGCGAGGTAGATGCGCACCGCGTCGGCGCCGTATTTCTCCACGAAATCATCCGGGTTGATGACGTTCCCCTTCGATTTGCTCATCTTCTGCCCGTCGGGACCCATGATGAGGCCGCGATTGAACCGCTCGGTGAATGGCTCGTCGACCGGCACGAGCGCGAGGTCGTAGAGCGCCTTCGTGAAGAAGCGGGCGTAGAGGAGGTGCAGCGTCGTGTGCTCGCTGCCGCCCGAGTAGCGATCGACCGGCATCCATTTCTCCATGAGCGCGCGATCGGAGAAATTATGCGCGTCCTTCGGGTCGAGGTAGCGCAGGAAGTACCAGGATGAGTCCACGAAGGTGTCGAGGGTGTCGTACTCCGGCGTCCAGCCCGTGCCGAAGATCTTCTCAACGCGCGCCTGGAGCTCCTTCGATGAGGCCAAGGGCGCCTTACCGGTCGGCGTAAAGTCGACGTCGGTCGGGAGCATCCACGGCAGATGTTCGGCGGGTATGGCATGCGGCTTCCCGTCTGGATCGTAGGCGATGGGTATCGGGCAGCCCCAGTAGCGCTGACGCGAGACGAGCCAATCACGCAGCCGATACTGCGTCGCGCGCTCGCCGCCCGTGGCAGCGACGATGTCCTGCATCGCCTCGTCGCTCGCGCGCCCGCTGAAATCGCCCGACGCGATGAGCACGCCGCTGCCGACGTAGGCACCGGACGCGCCGCCGAGCCGGAGGAGCCATATATCCATCTCCGCGTGCGTCATCGAGGTCGTCGTGAGGTCCTTCATGTCCGCCCAGAGAACCCCATGCGCCTCGTCTTCTTCGGCCGCAAGCGATTGCCGCTCCTCGTCCGCGAGGTCGAAGGTCGCGAGCGAGGTATATGAGACGCGGTTCTGATCCTTGTGCGCGGCGAAGTACTCGGCGCGCACCTGTCCTCCCCAGACCTTGCCGTTCACGAGGTTCTTATAGCCAGTCTCCTCGAGGACTTCGCGACGCGCGGCCTCGAGAACGGTTTCTCCTTCCTCGATGCCGCCCATCGGGAACGTCGTCCACGGGTGCTTCTTCCATTTGAGTATGAGGACTTTCCCGTCTTTCGGGTTGCGGACGATGACGTGCACGTTGCGGCGCTCGACGGAGGGTTTCCCCGCGATCGGGGGATTGCGCTTGTCCACGCGCAGTGGGACGACGACTTCCTTCACCGGGAGCCGCATCGCCGCCGCGAACGCGTAGTCGCGCTCGTCGTGCGCGGGGACGGCCATGACGGCGCCCGTGCCATAGGAACCGAGCACGTAGTCCGCCACGTAGACGGGAATCTCCTCCTCGGTCGCGGGATTCACCGCGCTGATGCCGTCGAGCGGCACACCGGTCTTCTCCTTGTTCTCGCTGCGCTCGCGCTCCGTCTTCTGCTTCGTCGCCGCGACATACGCGTCGATAGCGGGCTTGTTCTTCGCCGCGGCCGCAAGCATCGCGACGAGCGGGTGCTCGGGCGCGAGGACCACGTAGGTCGCGCCGAAAACCGTGTCCGGGCGGGTCGTGAACACGCGGATCTTCTCCTCGCGCCCCACGACAGGGAACGTGAGGTACGCACCTTCGCTCTTCCCAATCCACGCGCGCTGGGCCTCCTTGATCTCGGTCCGCCACGGGAGCTTGTCGAGACCGGAGAGGAGGCGCTCCGCGTAGTCGGTAATCTTGAGGAACCACTGCGTGAGCTCCTTCTCCTCCACCGGACTCCCGCACCGCTCGCAGCAGCCGTCGATGACCTGTTCGTTCGCGAGCACGGTCTGGTCCTGGGGGCACCACTTCACCGCCGCTTTGCGGCGCTCGGCGAGCCCGTGCTCGAAGAGCTTCGTGAAGAGCCATTGCGTCCACTGGTAATACGCAGGATCATACGTGATGACCTCCTTCGACCAGTCGAACGAAGGGCCCATTGACTCGAGCTGCGTGCGCATGCGCTCGATGTTCTTCTTCGTCCACTCCGCCGGGTCGATGCCATGCTTGATAGCGGCGTTCTCAGCGGGCAGGCCGAATGCGTCGAACCCGATTGGGAAGAGGACGTTCTTGCCGCGCGCGCGCAGCATCCGCGCGTAGATATCGGTCACGGCGAAGGCGTACCAGTGCCCGATGTGGAGGTCGCCCGACGGGTACGGGAATTCGACGAGCAGGTAGTACGGCTCTTTCGATTCGTCGGCGAGATCGCAGCGGTAGAGCCCCCGCTCGGTCCATTTCTTGCGCGCCGCAGGTTCGATCTCGCGATGGTCGTAGCCGTGAGTCATGGCGCGCCGCTAATCTTTGAACCGGCGCCAACCGATAGTGACGAGCGCGAGGAGCGCGACGGCGGCGATGGCAAGTCGCACCCAGTCGCCGGCCGTCCCCCAGTACGCAGCCGCAGCGATGACGAGCGCGACGACGCCGCCGTACGAGAAGCCGGAGGAGACGATGGAGGAAACGAGCGGAATGAAGCCCGCGAGGAGGGCGAGGATACCGAGACCGGTGAGGAGCGCGAAAGAATACAGAGCCTGCTTGTCGATAGCGGCCATGAAGGGCGTCTGGCAGTTCGCGTACATATCGCAGTAACCCGCGGGCTGACCGGGAGTCGGCGGGTTCTCCGTCCACACGCCGCCCGCGGCATCGCACGATGCGGCATCAGCCGGCGCGGTCGCCGGTTGCGCCGGGCAGTAGTCGGCAATCTGCGGCGCCGGCACCGCGAGCGAAACGACGACGGCGAAGAGGACGTTCAGGATGACGACGATGCCGAGCATGAGCGCCCAGCGTACGAACCTCGGCTGGCGGGGAGCGGGTGTCGTCGGTACGGGATCCGCCATAAGATGCGGCTGAGTATACCACTCGCGCGTGCGTGCGCTATTTGAGCGGCGGATAGAGCGCCGGGTCGATGGTGCGCTCGAAGCAGACACGGCCGGCGCCGTGATACCAGACGTCCATCTCAGCCGGTTTCGTCACCCCGGGCGCGAGCGGCGCCGAGCGCACCGACGGCGCATAAGGCTGCGTCTCGGCGTTGAACGTCGCGCACAACTCGAAGGAGTGCACGCCCTGCGCCTGGTACTCGTACGCCGCGCCCGTCTGCGGATCGGTCGGCGCGGTGAAGCCGGAAATCGCGTTCGTGAGGTCGGCGAGGGAGCCCGGCAGCTGCTGCTTCGCCTGCCAGTACGTCACGACTTGAGCTTGGATCTCCTGCAGGTCGCTCACTTTCTGCTCGTCATAGCGGTACAGGCGCGCCTCCCACGGCGTGCCGACGATGAAGAAACCCGCGACGATGGTGACGAGGACGAGGACGGCCGTCGCCCAGCCGACGAGCCGCGCCTTCGCCGAGTTCTGTTGCCAGTAGCCCTTCAGGTCGGCGAGGAAGTGCAGGAAACCGCCGCCCGCGACGAGGAGGATGACGAGTACCTTGAGCGCGAATCGCAGAGTCACGTCGCCGTTGAAGAAGTACATGATGAGCGTGACGAGGTCGACGGCGACGGTGACGGCCGCGACGAAGAGCGTGAGATAGAGCGCCCAGCGCCGCACCCAAACCTCGGCGCGCGTCGCGTCGCGCGCAATCGATGTCCGGATGACTCGCATGAGGACCAGGAAGAGCGGGAAGAAGACGATGAGCGACGCCATCTGATAGCTGATGCCCGCGCTATAAGGATCGGCGGAATAGTACTGGAGCGGATCGGGCATCGCGTAGTTCAGGTAGCTGAAGATGAGCAGTATGAACGCGATGATGCTCCAGTAGAGCGTAATCATCGCCCCGGCCCAGAGAAAGAAGTCCTTCGGCGTGATTTTTGGTTTGTCCATAGGATAAGTATACGCCGCTGTCAACCGACCCGCGAGGGCCCTGTCGACAGCACGATTAGCCGTGGAGGAAGAGCATGACGTCACCGTCCTGAACGACATAGTCCTTCCCTTCCGTCCGCACCTTGCCGGCGTCGCGCGCCGCGGCATAGGAACCCGCGGCGAGGAGGTCGGCCGAAGAGACGACTTCGGCGCGAATGAACTTATCCTTGAAATCGGTGTGGATGGCTGCGCCCGCCACCGGCGCCGTGCTCCCCGCCGGCACCGTCCACGCGCGCGTTTCCTTGGGCCCCGTCGTGAAGAACGAGATGAGTCCGAGGATTGCGTATGCGCCCGTGATGAGCTCCGCGAGCCCGTCCTCGTGCACGCCGAGCTCTTGCCGGAAGGATTGCTTGTCCTCTTCCGACACGTCGTTCAACTCCCGCTCGGTTGCGGCGTCGACCATGACGGAGCGGCCGCCGAGTTCGGCGATGAGGTCGTAGCAGCGCGCGGCGCGGCCGTCGGCGAGCTCGTCAAGGTTATGCCCGCCGCTCTTCTTGTTGAGCGCGTACAGGATGGGCTTCATGGTGAGCAGGTTCAGGTGCGCGACGCGCGCGGCGTCCTCCGCCGAGAGTCCGGCGTGGAGGGCGAGCTTACCCGCCGCGAAACTCTGCTCAAGCTTCGCGAGCGCCGCGTCTTCCGCAGCGGCATCCTTCATGCCGGCTTTGATGTCGCGCGTGAGCTTGTCGCGGCGCTTCCGCACCTGCTCGGCGTCGGCGAGCGCGAGCTCGACGTTGATGATCTCGATGTCTTTCCCCGGCTCGACTTCGCCGTGCACGTGGTGCGTCTCCGGGTCATCGAAGAAGCGCACGACCTCGAGGAGGGCGTCGGTCTCCCGGATATTCGAGAGGAACTGGTTGCCGAGCCCCTCGCCTTCGGCCGCACCCTTCACGAGGCCGGCGATGTCCACGAATTCGATGGCCGCCGGGATGGTCTCGGCGCTTTGTGACAACGCAGCGAGTTTCGCGAGACGCTCATCAGGGACGCCGACGATGCCGACCGACGGGTCGATGGTGCAGAAGGGGTAATTCTCCGCCGGCACGGAGGCCTTTGTGAGCGCGTTGAAGAGCGTGGACTTCCCCACGTTCGGCAATCCGACGATGCCTATCTTGAGCATGCCCGCACCGTACGGCTAACAACCGCAGCGCGCAAGGCGCTCCACGGTTCGGAACCATTTCGCCTTCGTCTCTTCAGACGCGCGCTCGGACGGGCTGAAGACGGTCGAGCGCGCGCGGATGCCGGAAAAGCGCAAGAGCGCGAGCTCGAGCGCGACGGTCGGCGGCCCGTACATGAAGCGCAGGAGCCAGGGTGCGGTGTTCGCGCTCGTGATGATGCGCGCCGTGCGTCCCGCGAGCAGCTTCTTCCACGTGAGCCCGTGGTCGGCGAAATTGAAGGCGTAGTGCGGCAGCCACGCGCGATCGAAGAGGCCCTTCATGAGGGCCGGCATCGAGCTCCACCAGGTGGGATAGACGAAGACGACGTGCTCGGCCCACTTCACGTTCTCCTGGAACGTCTTCAGATCCGGCTCGAGCTCCTGGATGGTCTTGTACCCTTGGTGCAGGATAGGGTCGAACCGCATATCGGAAAGGTTCATGCGGCGCACTTCGTGGCCGGCACCGTGCGCGTGCGTCTCATAGCAGTCGGCAAGCGCGCCGGATAAGGTCGCCGGATCGGAATGCCCGAGGAAGACGAAAACGCGCATACTATCGCTTCTGCATGAGCGCCGAGAGCTCGGCGCGATACTTCTTCATGACCTCCATCGAGGCCTTCATCTCGCTCTCGCCGCCCTTCTTGCGGCGCTCGATCTCTTCCCCAATCGTCTTGAAGAGCTCCGGATTCTTCGAGACGAGCTCCGTCATCTGCTCGCGTTGCGCCTCCGGCACGTCGCGCAATTTCCAATTCGCGTATGACTTGAGCAGGAAACTCTTGAACGACATGGCTGCAACTATATCACGCGCCGCTCTGCCTACCGGAGCGACGGCCGTTGCAGGGTGCCGCGGATGGTGCGGACGGTGTAGTACAGCGCGATGAGCGAGATGACGGCGATCGCCTCGATGTAGGCGAACGACGGATCGAAGACGCTCACGCCTTGGCGGTAGTGGACGAAGGCGCTCTCGCCGAAGACGAGCGAGCCGATGGCGGCGAGGAGCGCGTTGAACCAGTGGATCCACGTCTGCGCCGGATTCGTGATGCCTGCGGCGATGACGAGGATGACGGCCGCAACGACCGAGCCCGTCGTCGAGAGCGGGAGGTCGGCGCCGGTGGATTGCGCGACGATGAGGACGAGCGCGCCGAGGACGAATAGGGCCCGCACGGCGTCGCCGTGGTAGTGCGGCACTTCGCGCACCTGCGGGATGCTCCCGCCATCCCCTTCGTCGTATGCCATATATCCGTAAGTATACGCCCTTCCGGCACGGCGCAAGCGCTAGAGCAGGATAGTGGCTTCACTGCCGGATACTTCCGCGATGCCGCCCTGCGGGACGGCGAACCGCTCCTCGCCGCGCTCCGTGCGCACGCGCACCTCGCCGGCACGCAGCTCCGATATGAACGGCTCGTGGCCGCCGAGGATCTCGAACATGCCTTCGGCGCCCGGTACGCTCGCCGAGACCGCCTCCGCGTCGAAGAGTTTCTCGCCGATGCGCGCAATCGTGAGGTGGAAGGTCTTCATGCGCTTTTCACCTGATCGATGCCGCCCTTCATGTAGAAGGCCTGTTCCGGCAGGTCGTCGTGCGTGCCCTCGACGATCTCCTTGAAGCCGCGCACGGTCTCTTCGCGCGAGACGTATTGCCCTTTCGCTCCCGTGAACTGCTCGGCGACGAAGAACGGCTGCGAGAGGAAGCGCTGGAGCTTGCGCGCGCGCGTCACGATGCGCCGGTCATCCTCGGAGAGCTCTTCGATGCCGAGGATAGCGATGATATCCTGCAGATCCTTGTAGCGCTGGAGCACCTGCTTCACCCGATTCGCGACTGCGTAGTGCTCCTCGCCGACGATCTCCGGCGTGAGCGCCGTCGAAGACGACTCGAGCGGGTCGATGGCCGGGTAGATGCCGAGCGAGGCGAGCTGGCGCGAGAGCACGATGGTGCCGTCGAGGTGCGCGAAGGTCGTCGCCGGCGCCGGATCGGTGAGGTCGTCCGCCGGGACGTATACCGCCTGTACGGACGTGATGGATCCTTTCGTCGTCGAGGTGATGCGCTCCTGGAGCTTCCCCATCTCCTCCGCTAAGGTCGGCTGGTAGCCCACGGCGCTCGGTACGCGGCCGAGCAAGGATGACACCTCCGAACCCGCTTGAATGAAACGGAAGACGTTATCCATGAAGAAGAGCACGTCCTTGCCGCTCTCGTCGCGGAAGTACTCGGCGTGCGCGAGGCCGGTCAAGGCGACGCGCGCGCGCGCGCCCGGCACTTCGTTCATCTGGCCGAAGACGAGCGCCGTCTTCGCGAGGACGCCGGACTCGGACATCTCGTGGTAGAGGTCGTTGCCTTCGCGCACGCGCTCGCCGACTCCGGCGAAGACAGAGTAGCCGCCGTGCTCGGTCGCAATGTTGTGGATGAGCTCCTGGATGATGACGGTCTTGCCGACGCCCGCGCCACCGAAGAGACCGGCTTTCCCGCCCTTGATGAACGGGATCATGAGGTCGATGGCCTTGAGGCCCGTCTCGAAGATCTCCGCCTTCGTCGTCTGCTCGTCGAAGGACGGCGGCGCGCGGTGGATGGGCAGGCGTGGCACGTCGCTCGCGAGCGCGCCCTTGCCGTCGATGGGCTCGCCGAGGACATTGAAGAGGCGTCCTAAGGCCGCTTCGCCGACCGGGACCGTGATAGGCGCGCCGGTGGCGCGCACCGCTTCGCCGCGCGCGAGCCCCGCACTGTCGTTCATGGCAATCGTACGGACACGGTCGAGTCCGAGGTGCGATGCGACCTCGAGCGTCACCTTCCCGTGCGCGCCGCCCTTCTCGACGACGAGCGCATCGCCGATGGCGGGCCGCGTCTTCGGGAAATGAACGTCGACGATCGGACCGACGACTGCAGCGATGGTTCCGTGTTGCATGGTGGTATTCATATTGCTAATGCGCGCGCCTCGCGGCCGCCGATGATCTCGGAGACCTCGCGCGTGATGGCCGCCTGACGGGTTTTATTGAAGAGGCGCGTGAGATCGTGGGCGACTTCCTCCGACTTGTCGCTCGCGTTCTTCATCGCGACCATGCGCGCCGAGTGCTCCGATGCTTTCGACTCGAGCAGCATGTGGTAGAGCGACACGGCGACGAGTCGCGGGATGAGCGCGCCGAGGACATCAGCGCCATCGGGCTCGATCGAGTACGCCGGCGCCGCGTCGCCCTCGCGCGGGCCGCTCCACTTCCCTCGCTCGGGCACGATATCGTTCACAAGCTCCCGCACGTTCTCGAGTGAGAGCGGCAGGAGGGTGCGTACCGTCGGGACCTGTTCGAACGTGGATTTGAAATGGCTATAGGCGACGAGGATGCGGTCGAGCGCGCCGCCCGCGAATGCCTGGGAAAGTTCCGCCGCGAGCGCGTCCATCGTATCGAGCGCGATGTCGTCGCGCTTGTTCTCGAACGCCCGCGCGGTGCGGTACTCGCGGCGTGCGAAATATTCCCCGCCTTTCTTACCGAAGGCGTACACGGCGACGGCGTCCGCCGGGTGCGCGGCGACCGCCTCGGCCGCAGCCTTGATGACGCCGCTGTTGAGCGCTCCCGCGAGCCCTTTATCGCTCGTGATGAGCACGAGCGCGATGCGCTTCGGCTCCCGCGCCGCGGTGAGCGGATGCTCGGCGAGAACCGTGCTCTTCGAAAGGCGCGCGAGTATCTGCAGCGCCGCACGCGCGTAGGGGCGTCCCGCAAGCGCGGCGAGCTGCGTCTTGCGCATCTTCACGGCCGAGATCGCTTCCATCGCGCGCGTCATCTTGTTCGTGCGGTTCGTCGCCCCGATCTTCGCCTTGATGTCCTTGAGCGCCATAGGTCGGTCAGGCCGCGCGCGCGACAAACGTCGCGAGCTTCGCGCGGAGCGTCTCCTCAGTTCCTTCGCGAATCTCCTTCGATTCCCTGATAGCCATGAGCTCGGAGACGGCCTCGCGCGTGAGGAAGTCGCGCAGCTTCGCCTCGGCCGCTCGGACTTGCTCCGGCGGGAAGGTGTCGAGATATCCGCTCGTCGCCGCGAAGACGATGGCGGCCTCGAGCTCGAACGGCAACGGATCGCCGTTCTTCTGGGTCAGCACTTCGGTCATCCGACGGCCGGTGTCGATCTGCTTCTTCGTCTCTGCGTCGAGATCGGAGGAGAACTGCATGAAGGCCTCGAGCTCCCGGAACTGCGCGAGTTCGAGCTTGATTGAGCCCGCGACCTTCTTCATCGCCTTCGTCTGCGCAGCCGAGCCGACGCGCGAGACCGAGATGCCGACGTTGATGGCGGGACGCTGGCCCTTATTGAAGAGGTTGGATTCGAGAAAGATCTGGCCGTCGGTGATGGAGATGACGTTCGTCGGGATGTAGGCCGAGACGTCGTTCTCCTGCGTCTCGATGATGGGCAGCGCAGTGAGCGACCCCCCGCCCTTCTCGTCGGAGAGCTTCGCTGCGCGCTCGAGGAGGCGCGAGTGCAGGTAGAAGATGTCGCCCGGGTACGCCTCGCGGCCCGGCGGACGGCGCAAGAGAAGCGATATCTGGCGGTAGGCGACCGCCTGCTTCGAGAGGTCGTCGTAGACGACGAGGGCGTCCTTCCCTTTCCGCATGAAATGCTCGCCAATGGTCGCGCCGGCGAACGGCGCGAGGAACTGGAGCGCCGCGGGCGAGGATGCCGGGGCGGTGACGACAATGGTGTACTCCATCGCGCCGCGATCGGCGAGCTCAGCGACGATCTTCGCCGTCTTCGACTCCTTCTGGCCGATGGCGACGTAGATGCAGACGGGGCGCGTCTCCTCCGGCTCGTCCTTCTGGTTGATGATGGTATCGATAGCGATGCTCGTCTTGCCCGTGCCGCGGTCGCCGATGATGAGCTCGCGCTGGCCGCGACCGATGGGGAGCAAGACGTCGACGGCCTTGATGCCCGTATGGATCGGCTTATTCACCGGTGCGCGGTCGATGACCCCGTACGCTTCGCGCTCGATAGGTCGCAGCTCCTTCGCGCCGGCCGGGCCCTTGCCGTCGACCGGCTCGCCGAGCGGATTCACGACGCGCCCCACGAGCGAATCGCCGACCGGGATGGAGAGCAGGCGGCCGAGCCGGCGCACGAGCATGCCCTCGTACACCTTCGTCGCGTCGCCGAGGATGATGGCGCGCACGCTGTCTTCCTCGAGGTTCAAGACGAGACCGTAGACGGGCGCCGGGTCTTTCAGCGCTTCGGAGAGCGAGCGGTCGAACGTCGCATCGAAGAGCACCATCTCCGCGAGCGTGGCATTCGTGAGCCCGTCAATCTCCGCGACGCCGTCGCCCGTCGCTTGTACGACGCCGGTCTCCGCGGCGCCGCTCGACGGTTCCCAGGAGGCGATCTCTTTCTCGATGCGTTCGATGATGCTGTCCATGATTCACGACGTGACTTTCTGGTAAATGCGCACGAGCGCTTCCTTGCCCGAGCGGTCGACGAGCCGGCCGCCGCTCTTGGCCCGCCAGCCCGAGATGAGCGCCGGATTGACGACGGCCTTCCCCTCCTCGATGCCTTCGGCGGCCGCGGCGCGCAGCGCCTCGCGGGCCTCGCGCTCATGCGCGACCTCGACCGTCGGCGCGAGCGCGGCGCGGCGGGCGGCGAGCGCGCGCAGCCTGCGAAGAATCTGCGGTAGCATTTTGGTGCGGCCCGTGCTCTCGAGATACGCGATGAGCTTCCGGACGACGCGCTCGGCTCCCGCGTCGTCGCCGTATTCGGCTATCGCCTCGAGGAGGCGGGCGTAGTCGTCAATCATGGCGTTTGCGCAATACCTTCTCGGCCATGAGGACCGCCGTGTACGCGATGTCCTTCTCACTCTCACGCTTGAGGCGCGCTGCTTCCGCCGTTGCGCGTGCCTCGGCATCCTTGAGCGCCGCCGCCGCCCGCGCTTCAGCCGCCTTCACAATGCGTTCTTTCTCGCTCTCGGCCGCTTCGCGGGCGCGCGTCATGACGTCTTCCGCCTCGTGTTCAGCCGCGCGCAGCCGCTTCGTGGCCTCGTCGCCGGCGCCGGCGAGCGTCACGGCCGCCTGCTTCGCATCCTCGACGCCCTTCGCGACGACCCGGCGACGCTCCTCGAGGATGCGCAGGACGGGCTTGTAGAGGAAATACCACAGCGCCGCCAGCACGATGCCGAAGTTCACCGCCTGCGCGAGGAGCAGGCGCCAGTCGATGCCGAAAGCCGAGAGGAGCTGTTGCATGCGGTGCGGATAGCGGCGTCCTTAGACGAACTTGATGATGAATGAGACGACGAGCGCGAGGATGCCGAGCGCTTCCGTGAAGACGATGGCGAGGATCATGTTCGAAACGATCTTGCCGGAGGCTTCCGGATTCCTGCCGATGGCTTCCATCGCGCCGCCGCCGATGAGCCCAATGCCGATGCCCGGGCCAATGACGCCGAGGCCTGCCGCGAGCGCCATGCCAAGCATGCGTGCCGATTCTATGTCCATATGCGTGTGATAATCATGAGCTGGTAAATAAACGGTCCGTATCACGGAGCCGCAGGAAGCGCCGCTAGTGCGCCTCTTGCGGTTCCGCGATGGAGAGCTTTATGAAGAAGAGCGTGAGCATCGCGAAGACGAGCGCCTGCACGAGCCCGATGAACATCTCGAACCCCATGAACGGCACCGGTAAGAGGTACGGCAGGAAATAGCTGGCGACGAGCACGACGACCTCGCCTGCGAAAATGTTGCCGAAGAGACGGAAGGAGAAGGTGATGAGCCGGCCGAGGTTGCTCACGATCTCGAGGAGTCCCACGACGAAGCCGAGGAGCGACTTGAAATTGAGGTACCGCCCCGCGTACTTGAAGAAGCCGAGCACCGTGACGCCCGTGAGTTCGATGGTGACGAAGGAGATGATGGCGAGGGCGAGCGTCAGGTTCAGGTCCGTGCTCGGGGTGCGCAGGACGGGGACGAGGCCGGTCGCGCTCATGAAGCCGATAGAGCCGACCCCTGGGAAGAACTCGAGCTCGTTGATGA
>DATKSU010000019.1:0-20433 GCA_035531495.1 Minisyncoccota bacterium
CCCCGAACCGTCGGCCGGCCTCGGTCGGAGAATGCCCGTGCCGCACCATAGCGGCGGCGTCTCTCCTCACCTTGGGCATGTATGGATTCTTGGTGTACATGACGCGATGGTATCGCGTCCAAGCTATTGAACCATTACGGACCGGTTGACAGATAGCCAGCCGTATCCCATTGTCCGAGCAGAACCTCGCCGTACCCCGCCAACTTCGCTCAACCGAACGGAGGCAGTGATGCAACCAGCGACTACGCAGCAGGATGTCTCGAAGCGGTCCGAAGCAAGGAAGTGGATCGCACGGAAGACCAGAGCGACGTATGTGTCCGCCTGCAGGATTGTGAAGGCGACCATCTTCGGCCTGACCCTTCTCATCATCGGCGTCCTGTACGTCGAATCGAACGTCCCGTGGAATCTGCGTCTCACGTCCCTCGCGTATTCCCTGCACATCGCACCGCGTGAGATGTTGCTCGTCGCCGAGCAGCTGAACGCCGTGCACCACACGCAACCGCACCGGACACTGAAAGCCTGGCAGAATCCCTACCACGGCATCTGAGACGTCGTTCTTCACGCCCTTGCATTAGGCCTCGCGTTCCCCACGCGGGGCTTTTCTTTTTGCCCTATCGGGAGGGTGGAGCGTGTGGTATGGTCGTAATCGGCTCTTGACCTTTATTAAAGGAGGAACTCTCATGAGTACCAGGAAGATCGGTGTCATCGCCAGCCTATTCGTCCTTGCCGGCGTCATCGCAGCCAGCTGGGGCTTGCGCTGGGTCTCTCGGAATCTCATCAGCGGATTCGGTACTGCGTCCGCAGACCGCGTGACGTTCGTGAGCGGCGTCGCAGGCATCATCGTGCTTGCATTCATGGTGCTCGACCTCGTCCCGATTGCCGCGTACTGGGTCGCCATGCTTCTCGGGCTCGCGTACGGCGCGCAAGCGCTGCTCCAGTTCGGCTTCGGGATGCTCGCGACCATCGACGCGTCGAGAGAATGCATGCTCGGCTTCGGCGTCATGTTCACGGCCGCGGTGGCCGCCTTCATCTCGAACCTTTCCCCATGACATTCCCGAGGAGGATGCGATGCGTGCGCTCTTACGCGCTGCGAATATAGCGATACTGTGCCTGTTCATCGCCGGCGCGGCGTCGGTCGTCTGGCTACCGGCGGATGCGACGCAGACGAGATTCGTCGCCCTGAAGTACTACTTCGGGCAAATTTCGCTCAAGAAACTAAAAGATGCGGTAGCGGTCGCGCAGGAGGACGAGAACCGCCGCATGCAAGCCGAAACGTACGGCCTTCCGCCGACCGCCACATGGGAAGAGATCCACGGCGCGGAGAAAGAGAACCTGCGCAAGATGTGGATCAAGATACTGAAACTGCCGCCCACGGCAACGTGGAAGCAGATACAAGATGCATGGAAGAAGCACATCCGAATCGAACCCGAGAAGCCGCAGCCGCCACGCAAGATGATCTAACGGCACGGCCTCGCCGCCCCGCGCTCCGCCGCGGGGCTTCCCTTTTGCGTACCGGCCGAATCCTGCGGGGGCTATTTGACAGGGAGCGAATACGTCGTAGGGTGTGTGCAGCTGTTCCCTTCCGAAGGAGGAATACCGTGGACAAAGCCGTAAAGCTGCATCTTGCGGAAGCAGCGGCCGCTGCAGCGGTCGCAGTCGCAAGCTTCATCTTCGCCATCGCGAATTTCAACGCGGGCATCCCGAGCGACGCTGTGACCCGGATGTTCACATGGGGTCTCGGCGCCGGGTTCGTCGTATTGGCTCTCGTCGTCTACGACGCTGCGCCCACGAAGAGGTATTCCATCTCGAACCTGGCGTATAAATGCATTTGCGGCGCCGCATTGGCATACGCGATCTTCCGCCTGTCCGCCTTAGATGCGAAGGCGGGCGAAGCGTTCGAGACTGCCATCGGCATCGTTGTTACGACGTCGGTCGCGCGGCTGTTCGCGTTCCTCATCGCGCGATACCGCTGACGCCGCTCATGACAATCAGGCCGCCCTCCGGGCGGCCTGCTCTTTTTGAATCGTCGGGCTCCTGCGGGGCGTATGAACTTGTGGGACAGCTCTTTGTTCCGTAGTGCAACCCAAGGAGGACACGGATGGAAGAAAATGCAGTAAAGCGGTCGCGGCTCCGAGCCACGGCCATCGTGAGCGTCATCAGCGGCAGCTTCGTATCGAGCCTCGTCACGTCAGCGGTAATCCACCACGGCATCGGGTATCGCGTCTTCTGGGCGACCTTGGCCGCGGGCCTTGCGGTATTCTTTGCGATGCTGTTCGACAAGCTCCCGGAACGGGTAGCGCAGCTCCTCATCGTATCGGCGCTCGTCTATCTGCTCTATTCGCTCCGCCATCTCTTCATGGAGCAAGGCGACTGGGTCGTTGCCGTCCAGGGCAGCATCCTCGGCCTCAGCGTCATGGGCACGGTGTTTTTCGTCGCCCTCCACGTGCCGCGCTACCGGAACGCGCGGTGAAGCTCCGCTTCGCCTCAACAGAAACCGCCCGAAGGGCGGTTTTTCATTAACGAGGATTACTACTTCGCTGTGCACGCTTGTTCAACCATCCTCTAAGGAGTTCAACGGCTACGATGCAGAACGCGATGACGGCATAGAGCTGCGTAAAGACATACAGGCCATAAAGCCGCGAGGTCGGGGACGTCATCGGGGGAATACTGATTGGATATATCAAGAGGACGAGCGCGACCGCAATCGGCACATAATACTTCGAGAACCTCAGCCATTGTCGGAATATCGCTGCATTGGCGAAGAGTAAGATGATACCTATAATGACAAGCGGTTTACTGAGGTTAACGAGTTCAATCCCTTGCTGGAGGTAAGGTGAATTGCAATAAAATTTTCCACTCCATGTGACCGTCCGGCAAAACGCAGGAAAGTTTTGCCCAATATACCAATAGCCACCAATGTATTTACCGACCGCATAGGTGAAGCCTCCTAGGATAAATACAAATATTTTACCAAGCCAAAGTTTCATGCGAGCAACGATTTTAACTCGTTAATCATATCAAGGATTATCTCTGCATCTGTGACCGAGATGCCAAGCTGGGTATTGCGTTCATGCGCTCCGAGACGCGTCCGGAGGCTGAACTGCTGTTCAACGTAGCGAGTGAGTACCTGCAATTCGAGTCCGATGAGCGGTTTCTGCTGGTTGGGGAACGGCACGTGCCATGTGCCGCTGCGTTCATAGGCATTCTCACCTCCACCATTTCTGGAAGCCGCGAGTTGGCGTTCCATCGAAAGGAGCATGGCCTTGATGATCCTCCGGTCACCATCAGGCAACGCGAGAGTCTGCACGACCGCTTCCATGTACCGGACATAAGAGAGCGGGTCGGCGTTCGGCGAGAGCGCGGGGACCGTGGAAACAGATTGGCCGTTGCCGTTCATATCGACGGTTAGCGCTGTTGGCGTACCGCTCGCGATTGAAAACGAAGAAGTAGAGCTGGCAGTTGTCGGGATGTCGGAAAATACGGCAGTTGTACTCGCAATCCCGTCGCCTTGGATGATTTCGAGCTTGAGCGTGGCAGGACCGGAAGCGTAACCCGTCGCAATCACTTTGTAATTCCCTTCCTGCGGTACGGTCACATATTCCTCGCTATCGAAAACTTGAACGGAACTGCCGGGGATGTCTTGTTTGATGCCTGAAAAATCCGTTTCTGGAATCTGGACTACGCCGGTTTCATTCCCATTCGTATCGGTAACCAAAATGTTTACTGGTGAATGGGAGCTTATGCGGAGCGCGATTGGGTTTGTGCTTTGCGGTTTATCCGAAGATATGTAAGATACAGGCTCATTTTTGTTTGTGAGAATATCAGTTATCTCTTCTTGGATAGGAAAGGATGTCATCAAATCGCGGTGGACATAAATTTCATTCCCATCAGCCGAATATTGAGAGGTGTTGAAATAAAATGGCCGTGGCGTGTCTCCAAGAGCACTTGAAGAAACGACTGTTCCATCACCGTCCTGCGTCGTCACCGGCGTGTGCTCGAGATAGGTTATAGGGCCGCATAACGACGGACTAGAAACTGCAGAATTCGAGTTGCACAAAACCTGTTGTTCGGTCGTGTATGCGATGGTCTTGACCGTGTCCTGCCCCCATCCTGCTATCGCGACTACGTCGATTCCGGGTGGCGACATCCAGGAATCGAGCGCGGCATGAGTCGTCTCGGCCTTGCCCATGAGCGCTGGCGAAAGCGGGACTATGGAGCGCGTATCGTTCAATCCGCCCGTCTGAGCGTCGAGGCCGGCGGAGTCTTCCAAGAAATTCGCGAAGGACGAGAGAGACGTGAGAGCCTTCCCGAAGGCCGTAGCGAACTCGCTGGATAACGAACTGCTCGCGTCAAAGGTGACAACAGGGTCGGCGACATGTGCGAAGTAAGCTTGCGAGGGCAGGAGGTCATAGGTGTCGCCTATTTCATCTCCGACTGCGCGTATGTCAGCGGAGTTAATGACCATGTTCGGGACGCTTGAGAAATTGTCCGCATGGAGCGCCGCGCCGATGGCTGCTGGCGTACCCCACTGCGGCGTACCGACCATGATGATCTTGTCGATATACGTGCTCGCATCGGGACCCATCGCGTTCACGAGTGCTTTCGCGAGCAATCCGCCGTTGCTGTGCGCGATGATAGTTATTTTGCCGCTCGGAGAAGTCGAGGCCATCTCCTTCACGACATCTTCCAGATACACCCTCTTGATGGAGCCGTCCGGTTCCTCCGTACGCGTGCCGTCTCTGATGATGTCGCTCACTTCGTGCCGCCAGTCGTAGGGGTACGCGCGCCACTCGGTCATGCCGAGCGTGGTCGAGGCGACGAGCCCGTTCAGATACTGCTCCAAACCGCTGTATACTTCCGCATCCGAGCCGAGGACGCGCTGCACGATAGCGCTCAGGAGCGGGTTGTTCCCGTACAGGCTCCTGATGATGTCTTTCGTGTAGAGCGGGTACTTGCTCGTGCCGTCAGGATTCATAGCGAGATACGGTATATCAATGTGATACGTCGGCTCCCACACCTGGTGCTCGAATCCGAGAACATCGCGATAGTACAGACGGCTCGCTTCCGTGCCGGGTATGAAAAGTACATTCGATGCCGCGGAACGCTTCGGAATACGAACCGTGATGCTCGTCGTCGCGAGATTCCCCGCTTCGTCCGAAACGCCGAGCATGAACGTCACTGAATCCGCGTGTCTCGAAAGGTATCCGACGTGACCGCATTCGAATAGCGTTATCGGCACTTTCGTGAACGAACCGTCAGTCGATGACGCGAGCGCATCGCCGAGAGGGAGATAATTCAAAGCTATCTTTCCGTTGCAGCCGGTCGCATCCGTCTGCGACCCTGGTTCATGAGCCGTTTCTATGAGTTCGTACACGCGATCCTTGCTCCCGGTACCGTCTATGCTGCCGCTCAAATATGCATAATCTCCTTCCTCGGGCGGAGTGGCTGAAAACGTGATGCTCGCCAGAGAAATCTTAGGCAGGACAGAGTCGACGGCGACCGACGTCGTGGCCGTCCCGACACGACCTTGCGGATCGGCGACCGTGAAGTATATGACCTTCTTGCCGTCTGTTACGGAACCGACGTGCAGGATGTTCGAGTTATATGCATAAAGCTGCAGGACGATCCGCCCGGCAAGAACGCCGTAATACGGACCCTGGGCGGTACCGAACGTCGATGAACTGACGCCGAGCGCCGACAGGTCGGCGGAGACGGAGAGGTCGCTGCTGCCGCCATCGATTTCGAGCGTGAACGGATCACCCGGCTTGAGCGCAGTTTGATGGGTACCGTACGGCGCATACGGATCTACCGGCAGACCGATGAATTTAGCCGACACCGGCAATGAGCTGCTCGCCGCCGCCTGTACTTGCCCGGAAACGGCGGGAACGGCAAACGCGAGCACAGAGAGAGTAATGAGCGTGCGAGCGCGCATTGGGAATTACCCTACCCCACATCCGCAATCAATGCTACTTCACTCCGTACCGTTGACACACCTCGTTATAGTGGTAACGTAGCGGCGGGTCAGGCAGTTCCGCCCCTCATCCACCAACCGTTCCCAGGAGGGACCATGTCGAAGAAATTCGTGCGCGGCGCTGCCGCGGTATTGTTCGCTTCCATGTCGGCCGTCGCCCTCGCGGGGCCGTCGGCTCCCGTTTCGTCGGTGATCGTAATCCCGACGGACCTGGGCATGCAGGTGTACTTCGCGCAAATCGCGGCGGCGCAGCAGCGCATCGTTAAGGAAGCGATGATCTTGTACCCCGCCCAGTTCGAGAAACCGGACGGCAAATCCTTCGTCCAGATCATCGACCCGGAAGCCGGCCGCCTCGTAGACTACGTCCGCGCCTGCAACGTGCGCATATTCAAGGAGATGCGCCGTTCGAGCGTCGTCATCAAGACGCCGAGGGACTTCGCCGACGCGAAGGCCGACTGCCTGGCGGGAATGGTGGGCAAGGATTCTAATCCGTCAATTCGCGACCTGGCGATCTACACGTCCTACACGTCATTCAAGAAGTGACGCGGTCCACGCATCCGCACGCCGCTTCCGCAAGGGAGCGGCGATTCTTTTTATGTGGAAACCGGGGACAGCTCGGGGATAACGCTGTGGATAGCGCCGTGCGGTTGCGCAGGCGACACTTGTGTGGTTGATTGACGGTGGTTCGTAACAGGAGCGCGTGATGAGCGCTAAAGTGAAGTACTGGCTGCAACTGGAAGGCGTCAGGAAAGCGTGCGGACGGGAAGTGCTCGTCACGTGCGACTGGGTAGTCGTCATCGCGCGCTTCCCCGACCAGCGTCTTCAGTTGACAGCCGTAGGCGGAGCAGCACGCAAAAAAGCCGAGGAGCTCAAGCTCGAACCCGGAGCAGAACTGATTCACTTCCAAAAAATAAAGGACTTGGATTAGCCGCCGGCAGGACATCCTGCCGGCGTCTTCTTTTTGCGCGTGTGGGGAAACCGCTCCCCTGCGGGGGTATACTCGGAAGATGACTGCAGCCGAACTCAAGGCGAAGCTCGCTGGCGTGATGAAGGGCGAAGTGACCGACGACGAGGCGGCGCGCACGGAAGCGAGCCGCGACACGTCCCTCTTCGAGCTCATGCCGGGGCTCATCGCGTATCCCGAGGACGCGGACGACGTCAGCGCCATCGTGAAGGAGATCCGCGCCGCCCGGGAGGGCGGCGCGGAAATCGCGCTCGCGGCGCGCGCAGCCGGCACGGACATGTCCGGCGGCCCGCTTACGACGGGCGTCGTCGTCTCCCTCACGAAGCATATGAACCATGTGCTTGAGGTCCACCCCGCCGATGGCGGGGCCGGCGGCTATGCCGTGACCGAACCCGGCGTCTACTATCGCGATTTCGAGAAGGAGACGCTCGCGAAAAATCTCATCCTCCCCTCCTACCCCGCCTCCCGCGAGATTTGCGCCATGGGCGGCATCGTCGCGAACAATTCCGGCGGCGAGCGCACGCTCGAGTACGGCAAGACGGAGAAATACATCGAGGAGATGGACGTCGTCCTCTCCGACGGCTCGCGCGCGACCTTCAAGCCGCTCACTCCGGCCGAGCTCGCGGAGAAGAAGAAGCTCGAGACACTGGAGGGCAAGATCTACCGCGAGATGGACACGCTCCTCACCGAAAACGCCGAGGTCATCGAGCAGCATCGGCCGAAGGTGTCGAAGAACTCCGCCGGCTATGCGCTCTGGAACGTCCGCGACCACGCGACCGGCCTCTTTAACCTCTCGAAACTCGTCACGGGCTCGCAGGGCACGCTCGCACTCTGGACGCGGGCGAAGCTGAATCTCGTTGTGCCGAAGGCTCACCGCGCGATGCTCGTCGCCTTCCTGTACGACCTCGCTCCCTTGCCGCAGATCGTCGAGCGCGTGCTCCCGCTCAATCCCGAATCGTTCGAGAGCTACGACGACAAGACCTTCGAACTCGCGGTCAAGCTCCTGCCGGACATACTGAAGCAGATGGGATTCCTGAAAGCCGCGCGGCTCGGCATCGATTTCATCCCCGAGGCCGCGATGGTAGCCACCGGCGGCGTGCCGAAGCTCATCCTCATGGCGGAATTCGCCGAGGACACCATCGAGGAGGCCGACCGCAAGGCCGCGGCGGCGAAGAAAGCGCTTGAGGATTTCCACATTCCGCTCAAGATAGAGAAGAACGAGAAGGAATCCGAGAAATACTGGGTCGTCCGCCGCGAGAGTTTCTCCCTGCTGCGCAAGAACCTCCACGGCCTCCACACGGCGCCCTTCATCGACGATTTCGTCGTGCCGCCGTCGTCATACCCGCGGTTCCTCCCGAAGTTGAGCGCGCTCATCGACGAATACAAGAGCCATTTCATCTACACCATCGCCGGGCACATCGGCAACGGGAATTTCCACATCATTCCGCTCATGGACCTCACGAAGGAGGAGAACCGGAAGGTCATCCTCGAGCTCGCGCCGAAGGTCTATGAGCTCGTCATCGCCGAGGGCGGCACGACGACCGGCGAGCACAACGACGGCATCATCCGCACGCCGTATCTCCCCATGCTCTTCGGCCCGGAGATGACCGCGCTCTTCGCCGAGACCAAGGAGCTCTTCGATCCCCTGAACATCTTCAACCCCGGCAAGAAGGTCGGCGGCTCATTCGCCGACATCGCGCACGACATGATACGGACGTCGGCGTAGCGTCGGCGCGGGTCGCCGGAATTAGTTAGATGCCCTAAACAAATCGCCGTCGGGCGCGTATTATAAGCTGACCGCTTACCCCCTATAACTTACTCCAAATGGACCTCTCTCGCGTTTCGTCCGTCCCCGGCGCCGCCTGGCGCGCCGCCAAGGCTTTCGTCGGCGCGCATAAGTTCTGGAGCGCCGTCATCGCCCTCGTCGTCCTCTACGGCGGCTATCGCGTCTATGCGGCTGTGACGGCGCCCTCGACCGCCACCCGCTACGTCACGACGACGGTCGCGACCGGCACGGTCGTCGCGACCTTGACTGAGACGGGCCAAGTGAGCGCGTCCCAGCAGCTCTCGCTCGCGCCGCAGGCGTCCGGCCAAGTGGTCGGCGTCTACGTGAAGACCGGCGACCGCGTGCAGGCCGGGCAGGTCATCGCGCAGCTCGACGCCACGAACGCCGAGCAGTCGCTCCAGAACGCCGAGCTCGCCCTCAAGAACGCCGAGCTTTCCTACCAGCAGACGACGGCGACTTCGACGCTCGCGCTGAACCTCATCCAAGCGCAGAACGGCGTCGCGAACGCGCAGATATCCCTCCAGAAGACGCACGACACGTCCTACGCATCGCTCTCTGCCATCTATACTGACATGTCGAATATCATCAACGACCTCAACGCCGACCTGCATGATTCGAACGTGCCGGGCCGCTCCTCCCAGCAGAATCTCTTCGCGTATACCGACATGATGTCGTCGTACGACAGCACAATCACGGTCACGTCGAACACGACCCAGAATGCGTACACTGCCGCCGTCACCGCCTACAACACGGCTCTCGCCGAGTACAATGCGACCAATCTCCTCATCACCGACCAGGACCTCACGACGCTCGCCGGCCAGACGTATACGGCGGCGATGACCATCGCCGAAGCGGTGAAGGACGCGCACAACTTCTTCGACCAGGTCAACACCGACTATTCGCTCTATAACCTCAAGGCGGACAGCGAGCTGTCCGTCCTCCTCTCGAACGTGAACGCGGACGCGACGACGATAAACACCGACGCATCCACGGCGCTCACCGTGAAGTCGAACATCATCTCCGCCGAACAGACGCTCGCACAAGCCCAGAATACGCTCACGCAGACGGAAGGAGGCAGCAATGCGCTCACCGTCCAGTCCGCGAAGCTCTCGCTCCAGCAAGCGCAGCAGGCCGTGACGACGGCAGAGCAGAATCTCGCCGACTACACCGTCACGGCGCCGTTCGCCGGCACCATCGCTTCGGTCGGCGTGCAGAAGTACGACCAGGCCTCCTCTGGGACGACGGTCGCGACGCTCGTCACGTCCAACCAGAACGTCGTGCTCTCCGTGAACGAGGTCGACGCGGCGAGCATCAAGCCCGGCCAGAAAGCGACGCTTACCTTCGACGCCCTGCCGAACGTGACGATCGCGGGCACGGTCGCGACCGTGAACACGGTCGGCTCGGTGTCCTCGGGCGTCGTCTCCTACCAGGGCACGGTCGCTTTCGATACGCAGAATACGAGCGTGCTGCCCGGCATGAGTGCGACGGCGAACATCATTACGGGCGACCAGACGGGCCTCGTCGTGCCGGCGAGCGCCATCAAGGCGGGCGGCGGCAGGAGCTACGTCCAGGTCTTCAATCCCCCGCTCGCGGGCAGCGAGAACGCATCCGGCGCGACATCCCCGACGCTCCCCCAGGACGTCTTCATCACGACTGGCCTCACCGACAACACGAATACCATCGTCGAGAGCGGGCTTTCGGCGGGCGACCAGATCGTCACGCAGACCATCACGGGCAGCGCGGCAGCGGCCTTGTCGGGCGCGGCGCAGAGCACCTCGGCCTTCGGCGGCGCGCGCACGGGCGGCGGCGCGCCGGGCGGCGGCGCGGTCTTCCGCGCGCTCGGTCGATAGCGCGATGATCGACCTGACGCACATCGAGAAGACGTACGGCACGGGCGCCGAGGCGTACATGGCGCTCCGCGACATCACGTTCTCTATCGCCGAGGGCGAATTCGTCGCCATCATGGGTCCGTCGGGCTCCGGCAAATCGACCTTGATGCACATCGTCGGCTGCCTCGACACGCCGACCTCCGGCACCTACGTCCTCGACGGGAAGGACGTCTCGACGATGAATGACGATGAGCTCGCGGAGGTACGCCGCGACAAGATAGGCTTCGTCTTCCAGGCCTTCAACCTCCTCCCTCGCACGACCGTGCTGCGCAACGTCATTCTCCCGCTCGTCTACGCGAACGTCCCGGCACAGGAGCGCGAGACGCGGGCGAAGAAGGCCCTCGTCGCGTCCGGCCTCACGGAGGAGCACTTCGACCACCTCTCGAATCAGATCTCGGGCGGGCAGATACAGCGCGTCGCCATCGCGCGCGCCCTCGTGAACGACCCGGCGCTCATCCTCGCGGACGAGCCGACGGGTAACCTCGACTCGCGGACGAGCCTCGTCGTGCTCGGCACGCTCCAGGAGCTCAACCGCGCGCACGGCCGCACCATCGTCCTCATCACGCACGAGCCGGATATCGCCGAGCACGCAAACCGCATCATCCGGCTCAAGGACGGCATGATCGTCTCCGACGAGAAGAATCCGAAGCCGCGTGACGCGACGAAGGAAGCCGCGCTCTACGTATGACGACTCCCGACCTCATAGAAGAAACCCGTATCGCGCTCTCGGCGAACAAGGCCCGCTCGGGCCTCACGATGCTCGGCATCGTCATCGGCATCGCCTCGGTCATCGCGCTCGTCGCCGTCGGCCAGGGCGCCTCGAACGCCGTGCAGTCGCAGATACAATCCCTCGGCTCGAACCTGCTCCTCGTATCGCCGGGGGCGGCGCGCCAGATCGGCTTCGGCGCATCGAGCGGTCGCGGCTCGGCGCGTTCGCTCACGCCGGGCGACGAGAGCGCCATCGCCGGAGTCCAGAACGTCGCGACCGTCTCCGGAGAATATTCCGGCCGCTATCAGGTGTCGGTCGCGGGTGCCAACACGAACACGACCGTCGACGGCGTGAACGCGGCGTACGCTTCCATCCGCAACATCGCGATGGATCAGGGCTCGTTCGTGACCGACAGCCAGTCTGCATCGCTCACGAAGGTCGCCGTCATCGGCTCGACGGTCGCCACCGACCTCTTCGGTCCCGATGCGACCTCGACGAGCCTCGTCGGCCAGGCCATCCGCATCAATAACCTGCAGTTCACCATCACCGGCGTGATGGCGACCAAGGGCGGCTCGGGCTTCGGGAGCCAGGACGACGAGATATTCATCCCGCTCGGCACCGCGCTCCAGTATTTCGCCGGCAACGGCAACGATTACCTCACGACCATCGATATCCAGGCGACGAGTCAGGGCGCGATGACGCAAGTGCAGAACGACGTGACGTCGCTCCTCCTCGCGCGGCATGGCATCAGCGACCCGACGAAAGCCGACTTCAGCATCTTGAACCAGGCGAGCATCATCTCGGCGGCGTCGAGCGTGACCGGGACCTTCACCGCGCTCCTCGCCGCGGTCGCCGGCATCTCGCTCATCGTCGGCGGCATCGGCATCATGAACATGATGCTCACGACCGTGACCGAGCGCATGCGCGAAATCGGGCTCCGCAAGGCCATCGGCGCGACGAAGAAGGACATCAACACGCAGTTCCTCGCGGAAGCCATCGCGCTCACGTTCATCGGCGGCGCCATCGGCATCGCGCTCGGCTGGGGGTTGTCGTACGCCGTCACGCTCTCCGGCCTCGTGGAGGCAGAAGTGACGCTCTCGTCCGTCATTCTCGCCTTCGGCGTCTCGACGGCTATCGGCATCATTTTCGGCTGGTACCCCGCCCGTCGCGCCGCCAACCTGAATCCGATAGACGCGCTCCGTTATGAATGAGCCGGTATGGGCGCGCGTATAATTAGCAAATTAGCCAATTTTTAACTTCTTACCCATGAACAAGAATCTCGTCGTCGTCGCGGTCGTCGCGCTCGCCATCGGCCTCGGCATCGGTTATTACGTCCCGCACGGCGCGGCGGCAGCGACGCCTTCGGGCGGCTTCGCCGGCCGCACGGGCAGCTTCACGCGCGGCGGCGCGGGCGGCGGCTTCCTCTCCGGCATCGTCGCGAAAGAAGACAGCGGGAGCATCACGCTGAACATGAGTGACGGCACGTCCCGCGTCGTGCTCGTCACGCCTGACACGACGGTCTCCAAAAGCGTCGACGGCACCTTGAGCGACGTCGCGGTCGGCTCGAACATCATCGTGAGCGGCACGACGAACAGCGACGGCAGCGTCTCGGCGAACCTCATCCAGGTACGGCCGGCCAGCCTGTCGGCGAACGGCTCGACGCCGCATCCGCAATAAGCGCAGCGGGAGCCCCGCGGGCGGCCGTTGCCGTCCGCGGGGTTTTTGTTATCCTGGACGCAATGATCAAGCGCGTGTTCGCCATCGTCATCGTCGTGCTGCTCGGCCTCGGCATGATCGGCCTCTTCTTCCCCGCCCTCATCTCGGGGACGCACTAATCCGGCCTCATACGAAAAACCGCCCGAACGGGCGGTTTTTCGTAGAAGAGGCGACGGATTTAATCCCCCGCTCCTTCGTTCCTGCCTTTCGTAGCGATGAAACTCACGCAATCACCCTGATTCTTGAAGCTATGCCCTCGATTGTCGGCATAGTTCTTCCAGCCATCCTTCATGCACGCGTTCTTGGACTCCGGCTTCGAATACGTCGCGTCAATCCGCATCGCGACGGTCCCGTAGGGCGTCCAGTTTGTGTCCTCGCAGAACGTGCCCCCGAGGCAGAGCGGATCGGAATAATAGGACTTCGTCAGCGTGTTCCAGAAGACCTGGTCGACGTTATCGTCGCTGCCGACCGTCACCGGATCATTCGGCGGAACGGCGATGTTGAGCGAGTTATACGGCCCGTCGACGCCGGTCGGCGAAGGTCCGTAGGCTTGCGTGTCGTAGACGAAGCCGACGATGACATCGTTCGGGAGCGTCAGATGCAAATCGCTCATATCGATGGTCACGTTTGCGGCGATGCCGTTATAGCACTGCCCGTCGCTCGCCTTCCATGCATTCACGCCGCCATAGGCCGGGCATGACGGGTCGCCGGCCGGACGCCACGGGATGTGGACCGTTTCCGTCTTCGTCGCGAGCAGCGTAGTCGGCACATCACTTGCGCTGAGTGCACTACTGTAGATGTTGACCGTAATCGGCCAGAAGTAGCCGGTCGAGTCGCAATTACCGGACGCTGCCGCGCAGAACGCCACGTTCGCGGGCGTCGAAGCGAGCGCCCAGTCGCTCATCGTGACCGTGACCGACGCGAGATTGCGCGCAGCGCCGGCAAGGTGGACATAATCGCCGAACTCGGACGTCTGCTGCGCCTGAAACGGCTGACTCGGATAATTCGGTGCCAGCTCGTGCGGTATCGCGTCGTATACGACGGCCGCCGACGCCATCGCCGGGAGCGCGAAGAGCGCTGCCGAGAGCGCGCTCACCGCGAGTAATGTTGTACGCATTCTCATGAACGAGAAGCTAGAGCTTATAAACGCCCTTGACGAACCGGCTTCAGTGTACGCCCGCCCCGCACGCTGTCTATTCACAGGTTATCCACCTATCCCCAAGCGCTCCGGAGGGATGCCGAGTCAGAAGAACGAGAACCAGCGCGCGATGCTCGCGAAGAATGATGCGAGCCAGCTCGGCGTCGGGGTTGCGGCGGCGGCCCTTGAGGCCGCCGCCGCGGTCGTCGTTCCTGACGGCGCGCCGCCGCTCGCCGTCACCCGGATCGAGGCCTCGGTCTTCCCTGCGCCAGATACCGTCGAGGTCGCGATATTCACCTCTACCTTCTGCCCCGCCGAGAACGTCTTATGCACCGACTCGGTGCTCGTGCTGCCGTTCTCGACCGTCGTGACCTCTGCGTTGACCGAGCCGCTCGAGCCGCTCGTGACATCCTGTGAGCTCGCCGACGCCGACGCGCTGCCCGTCGTGACGCTCCCGCCGCCCGAGACAGTATTGCCGCCCGTCGAGGCGGACGCGGAGGTCTGCGACTCGACGACCGTGCCGAAAGTTCCGCCCCATGAACCCGAGGAAGTATCCTGCGCGCTCGCCGCGGCCGGTGCGACGAGCGCGATGCCTATAAGTACGGAAATGAATAAACGCATATGTCTATGGTACGCCGCCGGGCGGCGGGCGCTACTCGAGCGCGAGGCCGTGGGCGACCGCGTGGAAGGATTCAAAGACGTTCGCCATGAGGGCCTGCGGGAAACCGAGGAGCGCGTCGAGCCAGGATCGATGCGGCGCGACGGGTTCCGGCGCGAGTCCGACCTCGATGTTCGGCGGCAGCGTGATAGTCGTCGTCGCGGTCGACGTCGCCGCGCCGCCGGTCGTGCTCGCCGTCGAGGCGGAGAAGACGGTGCGCGTCACGACGGCCTCGAGTTGCGCGATGAGCGAGCGCGTGGACTGTATCTCGTCCTGCTCGGACGACGAGAGGCCGAAGGTACGCCGGCCGCCGCACTCGAGATTGTTGATCTCCTGCTCCGTCGTGTAGTAGACGAGGCCGGTCGGCTTATCGTAGCCCCACGGCGTGAGAATGTCAGCAGCGTATTTCTCCTGGAAGCGCTTCACGGCCGCAATGGTCGCGTCGTCGTAAACGCCCGTGACGGACACGCCGCTCTCCCCTTGCGTCTCGCGCAGGAATTCCTGCAACCGCGATACCTGCACGGGATCGTTCTGGCCGCCCGGCGTGATGTAGGACGTGAGGTACTGGCTGCAGTTCGGCGCGCTCGGCGCGACTACTGTGAAGGTGTACGACGCGGAGACCGGCGTGAAGGGCGCGGAGCCCGGATACCCGTCCGGATAGTTCTTGACGCCGGTGACGGTCACCGTATTCGTGTACTGGCCGGGCGCCGTTGAGGAGGCGAAAGCGAGGCCGTAGTTTATCTTCGCCTCGTCGCGGTAGTTCATCGTGCCGAGGTTCCAGGACTGCTGGTTGACGACGTCGCCCGCCTGGTTGCGCAGCACGTCGGTCGCGACAGCGTCGTAAGCCGTGCCGCCCTGATTGCCGATGTCGACTGAGTAATTCACCGTGATTGGCGCGAGCGCCTGCACCAGGTTCGCCGTCTTCGTGACCACGAACTTCGGGTCGGAGGAGAAGCTCGGGCCGGCGCCGCCGCTTGTGCCCGGCGTCGCGACGACGAGCGTGAGGCTGTCGGTGTTGTCGCTCGGATTATTGTCCGTCTCGTCGCTCGTCACGGTCGCCGTGAGAGGAACGGCTACCGACCCGCCGTCGCGCAGGTACGCCGTATGTGCGACGTAGGTGAACTCCTTCGTCGCGCCGGCCGGAATCGTGCCGAGGTTCCAGTCCTCGCCCGACGGCGTCGTCGTTCCGCCGCTGAAGTGCAGCATACCGTCCAGGAAGTCGGCCGAGAGGCGGACGCCCGTCGCATCGGCATCGCCGCGGTTAGCCACCGTAAACTTGAAGGTGACGTTCGAATTCGGTGCCGTCGGGTTCTCTGTCTCCGCCACCGCGCCGAGCCAGAGGTCCGGATGCCCGAAGGCGATGTCACCGTTTAAGTTCCCGAAGATGTTGAAGATGGCGTAGATCCAGTTGTGGCCGACGACGTTCGTGTTGACGATGTTCACCGTGTTCGCCGCGGCGTAGGCGTTCCCCGTCGTGACGGAGGCCGCGCCGCCCTGCGCCTCGTTATTGCCCGTGAGCGCGTAGACGTGCACGTCGTTCGTGAGCGACGCCGTATTCGTCGTCGAAGCGGTGATGGAACCGGACGTCGTCGCGGCGCCGGTCGCGAGCGCGCCGAGGTTCATCGGCGCGCCGTCCGTGCTCGTAATCTCGATGCCCGAAGGCGTGTTCGTCCACTGCATGCCGGCCGGGAGCCCCTGGACGGTGCCGTTCCACTGGCCCCAGACGCGGAAGAGGAAGAAGACGCTCGAGCCGCCCGTGAGGTTCGTGTTCACCTGGTTGAGCGTCGTGGCACTCGAGAGCGCCGTGCCGGTCGTGACCGATGACGAGCCGTCGCCGGACGCCGTGTTGCCGCCCGTATCGGCGGTCGCGGCGGTCGAGTTGGCGACGACGGCGGTGTTGTCATTCGTGATGCGCGCCGACGCGGCTTCCGCGTCCTGGGCGAGGAGCTGTTCAAAGAACGCGGCGCCGGGCAGCGTGATGTCGCCGCCCAGATTGCCGAAGTTGTTGATGCCGACGAGGAGGTAGTTCGAGCGGATGAAGTTCGAGTTCACGACGTTGATAGCGTTGCCCGAGGCGTAGGCGTTCCCGGTCGAGACGGAGGCATCGCCGCCGACGGCCAAGTTGCCGCCCGTGTCGGCGGTGGCCGTGACCGAATTCGTCGTCGTCGCCGTGTTCGAAGTCGTCACCTTCACGTCGCCGCCGCACGATTGGAGCGAGCAGGACGTCGTGGCCGCTGGCGTCGTGAAGTACGCGAGGTCGAGCCCGCGCAGGTCGATGCCGAGCGCCGAGAAGAGGTTGGAGTACGCGAGGAGGCCGTTCGAGTCGATGATGTTCGTATTGATGACGTTGACGGAAGTCGCGCTCGCGACCGCGTCGCCCGTGTGCACGCTCGCCGTGTCCGTGCCGCCGGCGGCGTTTCCGCCCGTCGCGGCGGAGGCCGACGTGCGGTTCGTCGTCGAGGCCGTGTTGTCGCTCGTGACGGCGAGGTCGGTCGGGGGCGTCGTGGACGCGTCGTTCGCGGGCGTCGTGCTCGAAGTCGTCGTATTCGTATTCACGGTATTCGACGTATCGGCGTTCGACGCCGCGTCGCCCGTCGTCACGTCCGCGGTCGTGGGCGGCGGGTCGGTGTTCGTCGGAGGCGTCGTCGTCGAGGTTGGGGGCGTCGTGGAGGCGTCGGCGTAGGCGCGCAGCGGCAGCCACGCGTATCCGGTGAAGAGCACGAAAGCCGCCGCGAGCGCAGCGACGCTGGATTCGATTCGATAACGCCTTTTCATATTTCCTTCTTCATAAGGATCCGACGCCCGTCAGATCCTTATGCGAAGGAGGGAGCCTGCTCCCCGTTTTCGCATGAACGTTAGAAGCTGAACACGTGCGTGAAGTTCAGGTTCACGCCGTTGAAGGTGAAGCTGTGCGAGCTCGCCGCGCCGGTGGTGACGGAGCCCGTGTTCGAGCTGCCGTTGCCGCCGTTGCCGTTCGCGTAGCTGTAGTTGTTCGCGTCTGCGCCGGCGCCGCCGAAACTGCCGACCGAGTTGCCGCCCGTGTTCGAGTTCGAGGACGTCGTGTTGGTCACGAAGCTGACGTTGCTGTTCGTCACGTGGACGTTGCTCGACGTCTTCGTGTTCTTGATGGTGCACGTCGCCGTCTGGCCAGCCGTCACGACGACGCTGTTGCAGGACGTCGTGTTCTCGACCCATCCGGGCGGCACGACTTCCGTCACCGCGTACGTGCCGGGAGGCAGGTCGGCGATGGTCGCCGTACCGTCATGGAACTTGTACGCCGCAACCGTCGCCGTGCCGCTTGCCGGGCCCGAGTAGTTCAGGGTGAACGTAGTCGAGACCGGATAATTGGTCACCTGCTTCGTCACGACGATGCTGCCCGTCGCCGGTACGCAGTAGTCCACGACCGCCTTGTACAGGAGGCCCGTCGGGTTCGGATTGAAGTTCCCGCCCCAGTTGCGGACGACGAACTCGAGCGTGTTCGCGCCTGCGACCGGCGTGAACGGCGTTGAGGAGACCGTCTCGAAGTTGTACGGCGTCGCGCCGGGCGACGTGCCGTAGACGAGGCCGTTATCCGCGATTTCCGTCGCGTTGCCGTCCAGGTAGACTGCCGTCGCATTGTCTGCCGTGTACCAGAGGGTCGCACCAGTCACAGTCGCATCCGCCGGCAGCGTGAAGCTGTCCTTGAAGAGGCGCCACTGGTCTTGGCCCGGCGTCCCTTCCGTATTACCGGAGCCGCCTGGCCACGTTGGGCCCGTCGAAACCCAGACCGCGCCGGAGCCGGAGAAGTCGGAATTCGTCGCCGGATTGATCCAGAGCGATTCGTACTCCGTCGGCGTCGCGGGAGCGAACGTGCCCGGGCTGTAGTTCGCGGTATTCAGCCCTGCGGTCGCATCTGCGATTGGTCCAGCCGTCCAGCCTGCCGTCTGCGTCGTCGTCGTGCTCACGAGCGTGAGCGTCGTGCAGTTCTGGCTGCCGTCCACTTGCGCATGCGCCGGAACGCTCGAGACATAGGCCACGATAGCGAAGGCCGCCCCGAGCGCGAGGAGCACTAGTACGAGATTCTTTTTCGTGGTTGTCATACTTTGGCTTGAATTACGTCTAGTAAGAGAGAGGGATGGGGTTTCCCCCCTCGGGAGAATCCTCCTGTTTCCCAAGAAGGACTCTCCCGAGGGGAGGATCGCCGCCCGAGGGCGAAGACCCCCTTCCCTCATATGGCTCTTGTGTTTAGACAAGAAACCAAAGAAGAACTACCAGCTGGAGCCGTGAACGAACGTGATGTTCGTGTTCACGACGTTCACCGTACCCGAGGTCGAGTTGGCATTGCCCGAGTGGACGGAGCCGCCGTTGGTCGAGGCGTTACCGCCGTTTCCGTTAGCGTAGCTGTGGTTGTCCGCGCCGGCGCCGGCGCCGCCCGCGCTCACTGCACCGTTATTGCCGGTGTAGCTCGTCGCATAGGTACCATTCGTCACGTTCGCCGAGTTGTTGTTCTCGACACGCGTGCTGCCTCCAAAGCCGCCCGATTTGACGAGCGTACCGTTGGAGTTCACGACATTGAGCGTGCTCGAGTTCGAATTGGCATTGCCAGTGGTAACGGAGCCCGTGTTCGAGCCGCTGCCGCCGCCGTTGCCGTACGCCGTGCTGTAGTTGTTCGCGCCGGCGCCGTTGCCGCCCAAGCTGCCGGCCGTGTTGTCGCCGGTACCCGAGTTGGACGAAGTCGTGTTCGTCACGTTCGCCGAGTTGTTGTTCTCGACGTGCGTGCCGCCCCAGCTGTAAGCGAATGCCGGCGCAGCCGACATAAGCATCACGACAGAGCTCGCGACCGCGACCGCTGCAGACTTTCCGAGAAGTTTAGTCATGGACACCTTTTTGTTATGTGCTTTCGCACCTTCCTTCTAAAGCCGGCATCGTGCTCCCATATGGACAGCGCGATACCAGGAATCGACCCTCGTGAGCTCCGTTTAGTGAAGCCCACGGCGCGCCTCCCGTTTCCTTCCGGGAAGCGCGCCGTAGAATTCACGCGCGCTTCTCGTGGGGATATGACAAGACGCGAAGCGGCACAGCGCTTCGCGTCGCATGAGAGACGGAACGGAAATGGTTGTGGAATGATGCAAGAAGAAGTACACGCATGGCGTGCTGGTTTTCCTGCACCGCGAGCGATCCGACACCTAGAATCGTCCCCGAGTGTTGTCACGATTATGAATCTGCGGCACGGTGCGTCAATACTGACCCCCTCTGTGGATACTGGGGAAAGTGTGTACAGCGATATTGCACGACACGCATGACGGAAAGCAATCAGAGGAACGGGAGCGCATCGCAAACGGTCGCGAGTTCAGAGCGGGTCCAAAACCATAGGAAAACCAGCAAAATCATTGCTGTAGGTTTTGGACCCGCTCTGAGCCCGTGCATGGCGTGAGAGGCGGCGTCGCGAGCGGCAAATGGGATGGAACGTTGCTTTCGTCGCGAAAACTAACACCCACCTACCCCCTTGTCAACGGGACCGTAATGGTTCAATAGCTTGGACGCGATACCATCGCGTCATGTACACCAAGAATCCATACATGCCCAAGGTGAGGAGAGACGCCGCCGCTATGGTGCGGCACGG